>NZ_JBIUCB010000006.1:244460-449079 GCF_044593455.1 Kitasatospora sp. NPDC051984 | reverse complement strand
GATCCACCCCGAAGGGCTTCACCGTTCGACTTGCATGTGTTAAGCACGCCGCCAGCGTTCGTCCTGAGCCAGGATCAAACTCTCCGTGAATGCTTCCACGAAAGAGCGGCACAGCAACCACCGGAATAGGGCGGTCCTGCGCACTGCGTCCTCGCTAGTGTTACTTCATAAAGGAATCTCCAACCGATCCAGTAGGACCGGCCGGGGATGTCAACATATCTGGCGTTGACTTTTGGCACGCTGTTGAGTTCTCAAGGAACGGACACTTCCTTCAGGCGGCCTTCCGACCGGCCCTCCGGGCGCTTCGTTCTTTCGTGTTCTCAGCTTATCAGATGTTTTCCGCTCCGTTTTCCGGAGTTTCATTCGATCCGATTTTCGATTCCCGCTGAAGTGGGAATTCCTTCGACTTCGCTGCAGACCTTATCAAAGGTTCTACGTTGCTCTGCTTCGGGGTTTTTCGCCGGAACCGGTTCTGCACCCTCTCGGGCGCCCACCTTGTTCCTGCGATGTCGTAGACCCTACGCCCGGGCGGACCGTAAGTCCAATCGCGCCCAACCGTTCAAACCTACTGACACGAAAAGATCAAGTCAATGATCCCTCGGGGTGATCAACAGGCTACCAGGTTTAAAACCGCGCCCCTGACCAGGCACGCCGTGGGTCAGGCGGCCATCGGCTGGTGGTCGGTGCGGTCGGCGGCCTCGACGTCGCCGAGCTCGCCGCCGGCGGCGGCGCGCTTGCCGAGGACGAGGGCGTAGACGAGGAAGAGGGCTTCGACGGTGAGGCCCATGCCGACCCGGAGCCAGGTGGGGAGGGCGGAGCCGCTGACAAAGCCTTCGATGATTCCGGTGACCAGGAGGACGGCGGTGAGGCCGATGACGGAGCCGATGACGGCGCGGCCTTCCTCGGCGAGGGCCACGGTGCGGGTGCGGGGGCCGGGGTCGATGACGGTCCAGCCGAGGCGGAGGCTGAGGCCGGCGGCGACGAAGACGGCGGTGAGTTCGAGCAGGCCGTGCGGGATGAGCAGGCCGAGGAAGAGCGGGAGGCGGCCCGCGGAGGCCATCAGTCCCAGGCCGGCGGCGAGGTTGATCATGTTGGTGAGCAGGATGAGGATGACCGGGATGCCGAGCACGACCGCGCAGATCAGGCAGTAGGCGGTGACCCAGGCGTTGTTGGTCCACACCTTGGCGGCGAAGTTCGCCGAGGGGTGGTCGGTGTAGTAGGCCTCGTACTCGCCGCCGGGCTTGGTGAGCTCGTTCAGCTGGTCCGGCGGGATCAGGGAGTTGCGGACTTCGGGGCTGGTGCCGATCCACCAGGCGAGCAGGGCGCTGAGCAGGAAGAAGACCAGGCCGATGGTCAGCCACCAGCGGCGGGAGCGGTACAGCGCGGCGGGGAAGCTGACGGTGAAGTAGCGGGCCGCGTCGCGCCAGGAGGAGCTGCGGGCGCCGGCGACGGCGTTGCGGCCGCGGACGACGAGTGTGGTGAGACGGCCCTCCAGGCCGGGGTGCGGGGCGGCGGCCTGGACCTGGGCGAGGTGGCTGGTGGCGCGCTGGTACAGGGTGATCAGCTCGTCGGACTCCTCGCCGGTGAGTCGGCGGCGGCCGCTGAGTATCTCCAGCCGGTGCCATTCCGCCTGGTGGGCGGCGACGAAGACGTCCAGGTCCATTGCGGCTCTCTCCGGGTGCGCGGCGGGGCAGGACGGCGGGCACTGGTTGGTGTGCGGCCGGGGCGGTGCGGGGCTCAGCATGCCAGAGGCGGCGCGTGGCGCGTCGGGGGATATCGGATGCGGCTCCCGGGGTTACCGGGCGGGGGTGGGCAGCCGTATGTTTGCCGCTGTTGATCGAGGGGGGCGGGTCGCGCGACGTGGGTCGTCCGGCGCGCCCGGGAGCGGAACAGGTGGGTGGCGTGAGCGAGCTGGTGACCGGTGAGGCGGTCGTCCTGGGGCTGCGGGCGGCGAGGTTGCCGTCACGGGCCCTGGCCCGGCTGCTGGACGCAGTGGTCTACATGATGGGGTACTTCCTCTGCGGAATCGCGATGCTCTTCGGGCTGTCCGCGATGGAGGGGGCGGCGGGGGACGCCTTCGTGATCGCGCTGATGGTGTTCTTCACGGTGCTGCTGCCGGTGATGGTGGAGACGCTGTCACACGGACGGTCGGTGGGGAAGGCGGCGCTGGGGCTGCGGGTGGTGCGGACGGACGGTGGTCCGATCCGCTTCCGGCACGCGCTGGTGCGCGGGCTGGTGGGGGTCATCGACTTCGGTCTGATGGGGATGCCGGCCGTGGTGGTGTCGCTGTTCTCGGAGCAGGGGCGCCGGCTGGGCGACATCTTCGCGGGGACGCTGGTGATCCGGGAGCGGTTGCCGCAGAGCGCCAGCGGCCACGGGATGGTGCCGCCGGTGCCGCCGCAGGTGATGCACATGCTGGGGGCCGATCTGGTGGCGCTGGACCTGTCCGGCGTGCCGGACAGCCTGTGGCTTTCGATCCGCCAACTGCTCAGCCGGATGCGCGAGTTGGACCAGCCGGTGGCGACCGGCCTGGCGGACCGGCTGGCCGCCGATCTGGCCGGACGGATCGGCTGGTCGGTGCCGCAGGGCCTGCCGCCGATGGCGTACCTGGGCGCGGTGACGATGGAACGCCAGCGCCGCGAGTGGGAGAAGGCGGCCCCGGCGGCGTACGGCGCACCGATGTACGGGGCGCCGATGTACGGGGCGCCGGTGCCCATGCCGGTTCCGACGGCCATGCCGGTGCCGGCGCAGGCCGGTCCGGGCCCGGTGGGCCCGCCGCAGCAGCCGAACGGGAAGCCGGTGCGGATGCTCGGCGTCCCGCAGCAGGCGCAGCCCGCGGAGGCCGCTCCCCCGGCCCCCGCGGCTCCCCCGGTCCCCACCGAGCAGCCCGTCCCCCTCGCGAAGGCCGCAGCACCTGCGGCGCCCCCGCTGCCCTCCCAGTCGCCCGCCGGCGAAGGCGGCGGCGGGTTCGCGCCGCCGGCGTAAACGGAGCGGTCAGCGGCGGGGGTTGGGCGGGCTGTCGAGTTCTTCGAGATCGATGCCGGGGGCGGCGAGCAGCACGTCCCCGGTGAGGTGGACGTCGCGGAGTTCGCCGGTTTCGAGGTCGGTGACCCGGTAGTGCTCGACGGGGAGCGGTCCGGTGTCGGTGGGGTGGTCCTCGACGGTGAGCAGCTGCCAGCTCTGGTCGAGGGTGCGGGGGGCGAGGGCCTGGCCGGTGAAGGAGACCAGGCGGATCCGGGCGCTGCTGCCGGGGTCGAGGTCGAGCAGCCGCGCGGTGGCGATCAGGAACGCGGGCGAGTCGCCGGTGAAGGCGTGGGCCCGGTCCTCGCCCTCGACGGCGTCGGAGGTGGCGGGGTCGGCGGCGGCCCGGACCCAGTGCACGCCGTCGAGTGCGCCGCCGCGCACCTGCCAGCCGCCGCTGCGGAGTTCGACGCGGATCGGGCGGTGGCGGGCGTCCAGGGTGAGGTCGGTGGTGCCGAGGACGGTGCCGTCGGGACGGTAGCTCTTGGCGACGTAGCGCCAGCCGGCCGGGCCGGGGGCGCACTGGAAGCGTTCCTCGCCGAGCGGGGTTCCGTCGTGCGGGTCGTGGAGGGTGTAGCGGCCGTTCGGCATGGGGGGAAGCCTACGTAATCCGGCGTGCAACCTTTGCGGGGGCGGGCCGCATCAGGGGGTCGGCGGCGCGGTTGTGCCGTCGGTCCACTGGGAGGAGGGGCTCCGGAGATGGCGGAGCTGGCGCGGGACGAGGAGTTCACCGCGTTCGTGACCTCCAGGGCGGTCTGGTTGCGGAGTGTCGCGTATCTGCTGTGCGCGGACTGGCATCGTGCGGACGACCTGGTGCAGGAGTCGATCACCAAGCTGTATCTGCACTGGGGGCGGGTGAGCCGGGCGGAGAATCCGGACGGCTATGCCCGGGCGGTGCTGGTGAACGCGTTCCTGGCGGAGCAGCGCACCGCGTGGTGGCGGCGGACCAGGCCGGCGGCGCGGCCGCCGGAGGGGCCGGCGCCGGTGGAGGCGGATCTGGCGGTGTCGCTGGACCTGCGGGAGGCGTTGGCGGCGTTGCCGCCGCGCCAGCGTGCCACCGTGGTGCTCCGCTACTACTGCGATCTGACGGTCGAGCAGACGGCGGAGGAGCTGGGGTGTTCGAGCGGCAATGTGAAGAGCCAGAGTTCGCGGGCGTTGCGGGCGCTGCGGCGTTCGGTGCGGCTTCGTCCGGCGGGGAGGTCGGAGGCATGACCGGGGACGGGGAAGAGCTGTCCGTGCGGATGGCGCGCTTCGTGGCCGCGGAGGAGGTGTCGGCCCCGCCGTCGCGGGTGGATCCGGCGCTGGCGGTGCGGCGGGGCCGGGCGGTGCTGCGGCGGCGGTCCTGGTCGGTGGTGGCGGCGGCTGCCGCTGCGGCGGTGCTGGCGGCGGGGTCGTTCACGCTGCTGGGCGGGAACGGGGACGGGTGGGATCCGTCCGCCCGGCCGACGGATCGGGGTGCCGGGTGGCCGGCGCCGGTACCCGGCCACACGGTGTTGACGGTGCCGGCCCGGTTCGGCTGGCTGCCGGCCGAGGTGACGGAGGTGGAGTTCCGTTCGAGCTCGGCCGGGGTGGAGGTGGTGGCCACGGGCGCCGGGCCGCACTTCACGCTGACCGCGTTCCCGGTGGGGGTGACCCCGCTGGTGGACCCGCTGCTGGGCCCGGGCGACGGGGTGCGGGTGGACGCGCCGCCGGTGAACGGGCAGGAGGCGTACTGGATGACGTCGAGCGACCCGGGGTTCGCGAGGACGCTGAACCTGTTGCGGTTCCGCGGCCCGGACGGGCGCTGGTTCCAGCTGGACAGCACGGGTCTGGCGGAGGCGGACCGGCAGCAGCTGCCGCTGCGGGTCGCGACGGGGGTGGTGATGGGGAAGTACACACCGCCGATGCCGGTCGCGTTCTCCTCGCTGCCGGCGGAGGCGGTGGTGACCCAGGCGTCGCTGCGGCGCACGGTGGGCGGTTCGGACCTGTGGACGGCCCGGGTGGGCCTGCAGGAGCGGGGCGGCCACGCCGTCACGGTGTCGGCGGTGCCGGAGGGCCCCGGGCAGGCCACGCTGCCGCTGCGGGACACCGGGCTCTGCACGTCCGGCAAGGGCATGCGCTGGTGCGTGGACGAGTTGCATCCGGCGTCGGACGAGCAGAGCAAGCTGCAGGTCTGGCTGACCCGGGTGGTGCCGCGCGGCGCGGACGACCGCGAGTGGTCGGTGGACGTGCTGCCGTAGTCCCGCGAACGCGCCGGTGCCCGGCACCCCCGCGGTGGGGGTGCCGGGCACCGGCGTGACGGCGGGACGTCAGTAGCGGTACTGCTCCGCCTTGTAGGGGCCCTCGACCGGGACGCCGATGTAGTCGGCCTGCTCCTGGGTGAGGGTGGTGAGCTTGACGCCGAGGGCGTCGAGGTGGAGGCGGGCGACCTTCTCGTCCAGGTGCTTCGGCAGGACGTAGACGCCGACCGGGTACTGCTCGGTCTTGGCGAACAGCTCGATCTGCGCGATGGTCTGGTTCGCGAAGGAGTTGGACATCACGAAGGACGGGTGACCGGTCGCGTTGCCGAGGTTCAGCAGACGGCCCTCGGAGAGGACGATGATGGTCTTGCCGTCCTCCTTGCGCCACTCGTGGACCTGCGGCTTGATCTCGGTCTTCACCACGCCGGGGAGCTTGGCGAGGCCGGCCATGTCGATCTCGTTGTCGAAGTGGCCGATGTTGCCGACGATGGCCTGGTGCTTCATCCGGGCCATGTGCGAGGCCATGATGATGTCCTTGTTGCCGGTCGTGGTGACGAAGATGTCGGCGATCTCGACGACGTCCTCGAGCGTGGCGACCTGGTAGCCGTCCATCGCGGCCTGCAGGGCGCAGATCGGGTCGATCTCGGTGACGATGACGCGCGCGCCCTGGCCGCGGAGCGACTCGGCGCAGCCCTTGCCGACGTCGCCGTAGCCGCAGACGACCGCGACCTTGCCGCCGATCAGCACGTCGGTGGCGCGGTTGATGCCGTCGATGAGCGAGTGGCGGCAGCCGTACTTGTTGTCGAACTTCGACTTGGTGACCGAGTCGTTGACGTTGATGGCCGGGAACAGCAGCTTGCCGTCGCGGTGCATCTCGTACAGGCGGTGGACGCCGGTGGTGGTCTCCTCGGTGACGCCCTTGATGGTGGCGGCGACCTCGGTCCACTTCTGCGGGGTCTCGACCAGGGTGCGGTTGAGCAGCTCCAGGATGATCCGGAACTCGTCGTTGTCCGCGGTGTCGGGCGACGGCGCGGCGCCGGCCTTCTCGAACTCGACGCCCTTGTGGATCAGCAGGGTGGCGTCACCGCCGTCGTCCAGGATCATGTTCGGGGTCTGGCCGTTCGGCCAGGTCAGCGCCTGCTCGGTGCACCACCAGTACTCCTCCAGGGTCTCGCCCTTCCAGGCGAAGACCGGGACGCCCTGCGGGTCCTCGGGGGTGCCGTTCGGGCCGACCGCGATGGCGGCGGCGGCGTGGTCCTGGGTGGAGAAGATGTTGCAGGAGCACCAGCGGACCTCGGCGCCCAGGGCGGTGAGGGTCTCGATCAGCACGGCGGTCTGCACGGTCATGTGCAGCGAGCCGGTGATCCGGGCGCCGGCCAGCGGCTGGGACTCGGCGTACTCGGCGCGGATCGACATCAGGCCGGGCATCTCGTGCTCGGCGAGCTGGATCTCCTTGCGACCGAACGAAGCCAGGGAGAGATCGGCGACCTTGTAGTCGCCGGTGGGCTGGGTGGACATGCGAACTCCTCGCTGGATGAGCTGGATGGGCCTGGTTACGGGTGTGCTGAGCGGCAGAGGGGCGCGGTGGCATCCCTCTGCTGCGGCACAATCCGTCGGAGGACCTCTCTCCTTCGACCGGAGCGGAGCTCCGCTCGACCGCCATCAGCAGCGACGTTTGGCACTCCGACGAATCTACACCGATTGGACGCGGCTCAGTGGGCGTTCGGGCCGGGACCACCCGGCGTCGCCTCGGCGTCCGGTCCGGCCAGCGCCTTCTCCTCGGACCAGATGTCGGGCTCCAGGTAGATGGCGCGGGCGATCGGCACCGCCTTGCGGACCCTGACCTCGGCCCGGTCGATGGCCTCGGCGACCACGGCGGCGCTGTCCTCCGCGTTGACGGCGATCTTCGCGGCGACCAGCAGTTCCTCGGGGCCGACGTGCAGCGTGCGCATGTGGATCACGCCGGTGACGGTGTCGTGGTCGACCAGCGCCTCGCGGATCTGCGCCACCACCTCGGCCTCGGCGGACTCGCCGATCAGCAGCGACTTGGTCTCCAGCGCCAGCACCAGCGCGATGGCCACCAGCAGCAGGCCGATGCACAGGGTGCCGATGCCGTCCCACACCGCGTCCCCGGTGATGACGGTCAGGCCGACGCCGAGCAGCGCCAGCAGCAGGCCGACCAGCGCGCCGCTGTCCTCCAGCAGCACCACGGGCAGCTCGGGGGCCTTGGCGCGGCGGATGTAGGACGCCCAGCCGTGCTTGCCCTTGGCCTTGGACGCCTCGCGGAACGCGGTGAGGAAGGACCAGCCCTCCAGCAGGATGGCGAAAACCAGCACGCCGACCGGCCAGTACCAGTTCTCCAGCTCGTGCGGGTGGGCGATCTTCTCGTAGCCCTCGTAGATGGCGAACATGCCGCCGAGGCTGAACAGCACGATGGAGACCAGGAACCCGTAGACGTACCGCTCGCGGCCGTACCCGAAGGGGTGTTCCTCGGTGGCGGCCCGCTTGGAGCGCTTGCCGCCGACCAGCAGCAGCACCTGGTTGCCGGAGTCGGCCAGCGAGTGCACGCCCTCGGCGAGCATCGAGGAGGAGCCGGAGAATGCGAACGCCACGAACTTGCTGACCGCGATTCCGATGTTCGCGGACAGTGCCGCGACCAGTGCCTTGGTGCCGCCTTCGGTACTCAACCCGGTACTTCCCTCCGCAAGGGCCCGAACTTTGCCGGGCCTTGGTTGACGAAGGGACGATACCGTGTCAGTTCCGGGTGGCCAGGCCCAGGTACACGGCTGCGAAATCGGTCAGGCCGATCAGCTCGGCCAGTGCCTGCAGCGGGTCCTCCAGGCTGGAGGTGTGCTCGGTGATCCGCACCTCGTGGGCGGCCGCCAGTCGGCGGGCGCGGGCCACCGGCCAGGCCGGCTCCTCGAGCTCGGCGACGCCCGGGGTGTGGCGGAGCATCAGCACCTGGAGCTGGAGCGGCACCGGCTCGTCGACCCGGTCGCGGAAGAAGTCGTCGGGGTCCGCGCCGGCTCCGAGGCGGCCGTTGAACATGCCGCGGTGCGCGGTCAGCGCCTGCGGGAGGCGGGCGGTCAGCGCGGGCAGGCCGGCCCGGTCGGCGAGGGCGGCGGCGAACCGCTCCCCCGCGGCGGCGGCCGGGGCCCCGTCGGACCACAGCAGCGGGACGGTCTCGGCGAGTTGACCGGCCAGCGTCTTGGCCGGGTTGTCGTACGCCTGGGCGTCGGGGCGGCAGCGCACCGCCACCTCGTCCAGCCGGTCGGCGGCGGCCTCCAGCGAGCCGGGGACGAGCGGGGCGACGCCGATCCGGTCGGCGAGGGTGAGCAGCGGGGCGAGCACCGCCCACAGCGCGGCCGGGTCCTCGGCGGGCAGGTCGGGTTCGGCGTCGGCGCCGTCGGGTTCCACCGCGCTCGGTTCGAACGGCAGCGGCAGGCCGCGCACCTGGAGGGCTGCCTCGGCGAGCTCCGAGCCGTCGGGGGCGATCACCGCGATCGCGCAGCCGCGGGTGTACGCCTGCTCGGCGAGGTTGATCATGCCGCCTTCGCGGCCGCCGGCGCTGGCCAGCACCACCAGGTCCAACGGGCCTGCCCAGCCGGGCAGTTGCCAGGACTCGCCGTCGGTGAAGGCGGGCCCGGCGGGGCGGGCGTCGGCGGGCGGCAGCGGCCAGACCTGGCAGCTGGGCACCGCCAGCGCGGCCAGCACCGCGGCGGCGGTCAGCACCCCGCCGTGCCCGGCGACCAGCACCGCGCGCGGGCGGCCCTCGGGGTTCAGCCCGTTCACGCCGGCCGCGTCGGCGCGGCGCAGCGCGACCCGGATCCGGGCGCCCGCCCCGGCCAGGGACAGCAGTTCACGTCGGCGGTCGGCACGCTGCAGGGCGGCCGGGTCGTCCAGCAGGGAGTCGTCGAACATGGCGGCTGGCCTCCAGCGACTGGCGGGGCAGGGTCAGGACGGGCGGCGGGCCTCGTCCACCAGCAGGACCGGGATGCCGTCGCGGACCGGGTACACCAGGCCGCAGGCCTCACCGGTGCAGCGCAGCTCGTGGGTCTCGCCCTCGGTCTCCTCGGCGAGCGGCGCGCGGCACTCCGGGCAGACCAGGATCTCCAGCAGGAAGGACGGCAGGCTCATGGTGGTCGGGCTCCGGATCTGTGGGTGTCGCGGTACGGATGGCCGGTGACACAGCAGTACCCCGGCCGGTGGCAACCCTACCGGCCGGGGCACCCGAAAAGTCAGCGGCTGGCTGACCGTGCGGTCAGGCCCGCACGATGGCCAGCACGCCGTCCCGCAGCTCTTCCATCTTCGCCGGGTCCTTGGCCTCGGCGTTCAGGCGCAGCAGCGGCTCGGTGTTGGAGGCGCGCAGGTTGAACCACCAGTCCGGGCCGGCCACGGTGAGGCCGTCCAGCTCGTCGACGGTGACGCCGTCCTGGCCGGCGTAGGCGGCGCGGACCTGCTCGGTGGCGGCGGCCTGGTCGGCGACGGTGGAGTTGATCTCGCCGGAGGCCGCGTACCGGTTGTACCGCGCGGTCAGCGCGGACAGCGGCGCCTGCTGCCCGCCGAGGGCGGCCAGCACGTGCAGCGCGGCCAGCATGCCGGTGTCGGCACGCCAGAAGTCGCGGAAGTAGTAGTGCGCGGAGTGCTCGCCGCCGAACACCGCGTCGGTGACGGCCATCTCCTGCTTGATGAAGGAGTGGCCGACCCGGGTGCGGACCGGGACGCCGCCGAGGTCGCGGACCACCTCGGGGACGGTCCAGGAGGTGATCAGGTTGTGGATGATCGTCGGGTTGGCCTCGCCGGCGGCCTGGGCGCGGGCGATCTCGCGCTCGGCGACCAGGGCGGTGATCGCGGACGGGGAGACCGGGTCGCCGTTCTCGTCGATCACGAAGCAGCGGTCGGCGTCGCCGTCGAAGGCCAGGCCGATGTCGGCGCCGACCTCGCGGACCTTGGCCTGCAGGTCGACCAGGTTGGCCGGGTCCAGCGGGTTGGCCTCGTGGTTGGGGAAGGTGCCGTCCAGCTCGAAGTACATCGGGACGACGTCCAGCGGCAGGCCGTCGAACACGGTGGGCACGGTGTGGCCGCCCATGCCGTTGCCGGCGTCGACGGCGACCTTCAGCGGGCGGATCGCGGTCAGGTCGACCAGCTTGAGCAGGTGCGCGGCGTAGCCGTCCAGGGTCTCCTTGGCCGACAGCGTGCCGGTGACGGCGTCGGAGGCCGGGACGTGCACCTTGCCGTCCTCGTCGAGCCAGGACTCGACCAGCTCGCGGATGTCGGCCAGGCCGGTGTCCTGGCCGACCGGGGCGGCGCCGGCCCGGCACAGCTTGATGCCGTTGTACTGGGCGGGGTTGTGCGAGGCGGTGAACATCGCGCCGGGCAGGTCCAGGCTGCCGCTGGCGTAGTACAGCTGGTCGGTCGAGCACAGGCCGATCTCGACCACGTCGGCGCCGCGCGAGGCAGCGCCCTCGGCGAACGCGCGGGACAGCGACGGCGAGGACGGGCGCATGTCGTGGCCGACCACGACGGCGTTGCCGCCGATCACCTCGACGAAGGCCGCACCGAACGCGTACGCCAGCGACTCGTCCCACTGGTCCGGCACGACGCCCCGGACGTCGTACGCCTTCACAAGCTGCTTGAGGTCCCGCACCAGAATGCTCCCGTGTGTGTGCTGCGATGTGCTGCGCGCATACCGGACGCGCCGTCCGAGCCGCAGATGGGCAGCGTACCCGGCTCCGGGGAACCTCAGGTGTCAGGCCGGTGCGGGGCCGGTCAGTTGTCCGGGGAACGCAGCACCCGCAGGTGGCCGCGGCGGCCGGACTCGCCGTCCGGCGGCGGGTTCTGACGGGACGTCCGCTCCTGCGGGCGGGCGGCCTCGCGCACCGCGTTGGCCAGCGCCTCCAGGTCGTCGCTGCTGCGCCGCAGCGGGTTGGTCTCGGCGGCCAGCCTCACGACCTCCCAGCCGCGCGGGGCGGTCAGGCGCTCGGCGTGTTCGGCGCACAGGTCGTAGCAGTGGGGTTCGGCGTACGTCGCGAGCGGGCCGAGCACCGCGGTGGAGTCCGCGTAGACGTACGTCAGCGTCGCCACGGCCGGACGGCCGCACGCGGTCCGCGAACAACGACGTACAGAGCTCACGAGGGTGGACGGTACCGCAAGTGGGACCGGGCCGCGAAGACCCGCCCCCGGCTCGCGTGTCCCGGTGCCGTCACGCGCCGTGCTCGAGTGGTCCACTTCCGGGCATCCAGGGACTACCCTCGACACTGCTATGGACAGCTCAACACCCCCGTCCCCGCCCGGTTCCGGTCGCCGCAGGCACCGCGACCGGCACGGCCGTGGCCTGCGCGGGCCACTGGCCCCGCCGCAGGTGCCCATTTCGCTGACCCGCTCCGAGCTCTTCGACGACTACGTCCGGGAGTCGATGGAGCGTCTGCTGCGGCGCTGGCCGCAGTTGGAGGACGTGGAGTTCGCCGTCCTGGAGGTGCCGCTGCCCGTCAAGGGCGAGCCGGAGCCGGACATGGTGCCGCTCGGCCGGGTGATTCCCGGGCGGGCGGGGCGGCGCAGCCGGATCCTGGTCTACCGGCGGCCGGTGGAGATCCGCGCCAAGTCGAAGGAGGACCGGGCCGCGCTGGTCCACGAGATCCTGATCGAGCAGGTCGCGGAGCTGCTGGGCCTGTCGCCGGACGCGATCGACCCGCGGTACGGCGAGGAGTAGCCGGCCCGGGGGCCCGCTGCTCCTCGCCGCGGCGCGCTACTTGAGCACCACGCCGGGGTCGCCCGCGACCTGCGGCACCTGGACGGTGGCGTGGTCGTCGCGCAGCTGCTGGGTGGTGAAGGTGGGGATGTCCTTGACGTTGGTGGCCAGCTGACGGGCCGCCATCACCGGGCCGCCGCTCAGGGTCTCCACGGTGATCGCGAAGGGCCCGTTCAGGCCGGCCGGTTCGATGCCGTCCACGGCGACGGTGGTGCCCGCCGGAACCGACACCTCCTTGGTCACGGGGGTGCCGCCGCTGGCGCCGGCCGAGGAGGAGACCCGGACCTTCGCGTCGGAGTCGACGGCGGTCAGCATCAGGGTGGTCTGCCCGCCGCGGTTGTCGGCGATCGAGGCCCGGGGGCCGACGGGGGCGCCGCCGGCCAGCCAGGTGGCCTCGGTCTTGCCCTTGTTCTCCCGGTCGACCCGCAGTCCGGCCACCACGGGGGCGGTGGCGCGCTTGGGGTCGGACGGGGTGAGCCGGAGCGCGCTGACGCCGTCCCGGGTCTCCTGGGTGAACTGGAAGTCCAGGACGGCGGTCATACCGGCCTTGACGTGGATGCTCTCCTTGTTGACGGGCGTGTACCAGCCGTTCTTGCCGGACAGCTGGACCTTCAGGTCGGCGTCGTCCGAGGAGTCGGTGGCCACCACCAGGTGGGCGGTGGTGACGTCCGCGGGGATGCCGGGGATGGTGACGCTGGTCGCGGGGTCGGCGGACGGCTCCAGCCAGTCGGCGCCCTTGTTGCCGTCGCGGGCGTGCAGGCCCGCGCCGATCCGGCCGCTGCGGGCGACCACGTGCACGGCGAGGTCGGTGACCGCGCCCTTGCTGAGCCCGTTGAGCGCGATCGACTGCGAGCTGCCGGGGGCGACCGCGATGCCGGTGGCCAGCTCGTTGTCGATCAGGCCCTTGTCGCCGTACATGCGCAGGTCGACCACGGCGGGCAGGCTGTCGGCGTTGACCAGGGTGATGTAGTCGTACCGGTCCGAGACGGTGCTGGCGCCCGAGAACCAGAAGCTGGTGCCGGAGGGCGCGCAGCGGACGCCGGACAGCGCGGTGGCGCCCTGCTCGGAGGTGGTGGTCTGGCTGACGGTGAAGCCGGGGGCGAGGTTGCCGGTGGCGATCGCGAAGGCGCCGGGGGCGTTGTCGTTGTTGGCGGCCGGACCGCTGACCGGGACGCCGGGCTTGGCGAGCGTGACCCGGGCGTCGAACGCCGCCCCGGCCTGCTTGGCGGGGCCGCCGGACGGCGCGTCGGACGGCTGGCCCGAGGGCTGGCCGGACGGGTCGCCGGAGGGGCCGGCGGCGGGCCGGACGGGGTTCTGCGCGGCCAGCACGTTCTCGGGCCTGACATCGCCGAGCACGCCGGTGCCCGCGCTGCCGGTGCCGCCCTCGGGGCTGAACAGGGTCAGGCTGGTCGAGCCGACCGCGCCCTGCATCGGCATCGGGCACACCAGCGAGGTGCGTTCGACCTGCGCGGTGGTGCGCTGGCCGGCCGCGCCGGTGGACTGGGCGACGGGGGCGCGCAGTTCGGCGATGCCGAACACCAGGCCGAGCACGGCGACCCCGGCCAGCAGTGACTGGCCGGTGCGGCTGCCGCCCTTGACCGCGCTCAGGTCGGGCGCCTTCAGCTTGGGGGCCTTCAGGGTGGGCTTCTTCATCGCGGGTCAGCTCCCCGTCCCGGGCCGCTGCGGGTGGTGGCCGCCGCCGTAGGGGTCGTTGGGGTCGTAGTAGGTGGTGGGCTGCTGCTGTTCGGGCAGCCAGGTCTGCTGCTGCCCGTCCTCCTGTGGGTACCCGGCGGCGTACGGGTCGGTCCAGCCCTGGGCGGGCGGGGTGTCGTAGCCGTAGCCGGGCTGCTGCTGGCCGAACTGGTCGTACGTCTCCGGCTGGTAGGGCGCGCCGACCGGCTGCTGCTGGGTGTAGTCGTAGCCGTAGCCGTCGGACTGGTAGCCCTGCTGCTGGTACGGGTCCGCCTGGTAGGGGTCGGCCTGGTACGGGTCGGCGAACGGCTCGGGCTCGGCCTGGTAGGCCGGGGCGGGCTCGGGTTCGCCGGCCTGCTGGGGCGGGATGCCGGGGGCGTACACGCCGGGTTCGGCCTGCTGGTCCTCGCCCTCGCCTCGTTCGGCGAGCCGGCGGGCCCGGCGGCTGCCGGGGGCGGGGGCCTGGGCCTGGGCAGCGGCGGCCAGGGTCTGGGCGGCCACCACCTCCTCCGGCAGGTCGTCGTCGTTGTGGTTGCGGCGGCCGGGCAGTGCCAGCACCAGCACGACCACGCCGAGCGCGAGCTGCGCCCAGACCCAGCCGGTGTGGAGCAGCCTGCCGCTGCGGGTGACCTCCAGTCGGCCGCCCTGGGTGGGCAGCTCGAAGCCCTGCGCCCAGTCGTCCACGGTGACGGCCGTGAGCGGCTTGCCGTCCAGGGTGGCCTGCCAGGCGGGGTCGGCCTGTTCGGCGAGCCGCAGCTGACGGCCGGCCGGGCCGGCCGGGATGGTGGTCCAGATGTCGTGGGCGCCCGCCGGGACGACCACCGGGACGGTGCCCGGGCTGACGATCTGGGCCCGGGTGCCGGGGACGGCGGTGACCTGCCAGAGGCCGACGCCGTTGTCCAGGCTGAGCCGGATCACGCCCGGGGTGGTGTCGAGGACGTCCCGGACCTTGCCGATCACCGGGTCTTTGACCTGGATGTAGCTGACGCCGTACCCGGCCAGCGTGCGGGCCAGGTCGCCCCCGGAGCCGGCCAGCAGCTTGGCCGTGATCTTGCCGATCTGCTGGTCGGCGGCCTCGTCCACGGTGCCCTCGGCCTGACCGGTGGTCAGGCCGGCGCCGCGGACCAGCGCGTAACGGATCGCGGAGCCCTCGGCGTCGCCGCTGACCATCAGGGTGCGGGAGCGGTCGGAGGTGTCGCCGGCCTCCGCGATGAACGCCGGGACCTGCGCGGCGACGTCGCGCCGCAGCGGGCCGTCGGCGCCGACGATCGCCCACCAGGCGGCGGTGCCGACCGGGGCCAGCACGGCGAAGGCCAGCACCAGCGCGGCGACCGGCTGGCGCCAGCCGAACGCGATGCCGGAGACCCGGGCGTTGGCGCCGTCGGCGCCGATCGCGGCGGCGGCCAGCAGCGCGACACCGGCCAGCAGGGTGGCGGGGCCGGCCCAGGCGGCGACGTCGGGACCGCCGGAGGCGGGGGTGACGGTGGTACCGGCCACCACCACCGAGAAGATCAGTCCGGCGGCGGCCGCACCCCAGGCGGCGAGCACCGCGCGGCGGCGGTCGGCGCGCAGCAGCGCGGCGAGCGCGGACAGCACCACTCCGGCCGACAGCCACACCGGAGGAACACCGGCGCCACCGGGGTTGACCAGCACCAGGCCGAGCGGGTCGGCGGCCGGGCCGCTGAAGCCGGGGACGCCGGCCTCCAGCAGCAGCCGGGACGGGTGCATGAGGACCTGGACCGACCAGGGGGCGAGCACCAGCACGGGCACGCCGAGGATCACCAGGACGCGCAGGCCGAGCAGCCGCACCGCCTGCACGCCGGAGCCGAACGCCCCGCCGCGGATCACCGCGTGGACCAGCGCGGCCACGCACAGCGGCACCGCTATGGCCCAGGTGAGCGGGACGAAGGCGGTGCTGACGGTGAGCAGCAGCACGGTCATCCAGGCGGAGCGCCAGCCGGGGCGGGCGCCCTTGGCGGCGGTCTCCTTGCGGATGCCGAGGCCGGCGGTGATCGCGGCGGCGCGGGCCAGCGGGGGCAGCAGCACGGCGAGCACCGCGGTGCCGATCCGGCCCTGCGCCAGCGCGCCGGTGGCGGCGGGCAGCAGCGCGTAGGTGGCGCTCGCCCAGGCGCGGACCAGCTTGGACCCGATCAGCGGCCGGGAGACCAGGTAGGCGCCGACCGCCGAGAGCGGCACGGACAGCACCACGATCAGGGTGATCGCCAGGTCGGCGTGGTCGAACAGCGCCCAGGAGAGGATGGACAGCACGCCGAGGTAGGGCGGAGTGGCGGCGGTGGAGCCGGTGCCGACGGGGTGCCAGGGGTCGGCGAACATGTTCCACAGCCCGGCCGCGCCGTCACTGGCGGGCAGCAGCGCGCCGCCCTGCAGGAAGCCGGAGCCGATCAGGTTGCGGCAGGCGACCAGGGAGAACAGCAGCAGTGCGGCGAACAGCACCGGGGCGGGCCGCCGCATCAGCTTCTTGATCAGCGCGAACTGTTCGACCACCAGGTCGTCGGTCTCGTCCTCGCCGGGCCCGGACTCGACGGAGCCGTGCCGGCCCGCGCCGGCGTCGTCGGCGCCGCCGATGCCCAGCGAGCCGACCACGTTCTCGACGGCGAGCCGGGCGGTGGCGCCGGGCGCGGGGAAGAGTGTGCGGTCGTCCAGCGAGTCGACCGAGCGGGTCTTGCGGCGGCGCGCGCGGGCGGCCATCAGCCGCGGCAGGCGCAGCAGTTCGTGGCCGAGACCGGCGATCTCGTCGTACGCCTTCCGCGGGTCCTTGCCGACCAGGTTGACGATCACCCCCAGCAGGGTGCCGATGATCAGCCGGAGCAGGACGTACGGGAACAGCGCGCCCTTGGAGTTGGCGAGCAGGGTGTAGACGGCGCCGGACTTGTCGACCCGGTGCGGGTGGGCGGGGCCGCAGTCGATGGCGCGGCGTTCGCGGCTGGCCGCCTCGGCGTGCCGGAGCACCGCGTCGGGGGCGACCACCACCCGGTGGCCGGCCGCGTTGACCCGCCAGCAGAAGTCGGTGTCGTCGCGCATCAGCGGCAACGCCTGGTCGAATCCGCCGAGTTCCTCGAACACGTCGCGGCGCACCAGCATGCCGGCGGTGGAGACGGCGAGCACCGGGCGGACCTGGTCGTGCTGGCCCTGGTCCTGCTCGCGGCGGTCGAGTCCGGTCCAACGGCGGCCGGAGCGGGCGATGGTGACGCCGACTTCGAGCAGCTGCCTGCGGTCGTACCAGGAGCGGAGCTTGGGGCCGACCACGGCGGCGGTCGGGGTGGAGTCGGCGACCTGGAGCAGGCGGCGCAGGGCGTCGGTCTGCGGTTCGCAGTCGTCGTGCAGCAGCCAGAGCCATTCGACCGGCTTGGTCTCGCGCGGTCCGCCGCGGCCGAGGTCGTCCTCGTGGGCGAGCGGGTCGCCGAAGTCGTCCCAGCCGCCGGTGACCGGGTCGTAGCCGGACGGGTCGAGGCTGTACGTGAGGTCTTCGGGGCGCAGCGGCGGGCTGTTGAAGACGGCTTCGCCGACGGCGCGGCCGAAGCCGACCCGGCGGCCGAGGACCTGCGGGCCGCTGTCGGGGAGCCAGTCGCCGAGGGTGTCGGCGAGCAGCTGTGGGGAGTTGTCGGTGGAACCGGTGTCGACCGCGAGGATGCGCTGGACCTGCCGGTCCTGGCCGAGCAGCCCGGCGAGCGCCTGGGGCAGCCAGCGGGCGCCGTCGTGCGAGACGATCACCGCCGTGACCAGATGGCGCGGGTAGGCGGGAGGCCTGGCAGCGGAGAAGCCGCTCTGGTGGCTGTAGACAGTCATCGGGTGCGCGGACCACCGGTTCGGGTTTGACGGCAGATGACGCACCACACTAACGGCTCCGGGCGATCCGGTTGTCCCGGGTGGTGTGAAGAGACGGTGCAACGGGTATCGGCGCCGCCGGCCCGGATGTTGCGGGAATGCGAAAGCGCCCCACCTGGTGGTGAGGCGCCGACACGGGTGAGGTCTGCGGGGAGGTCAGACCGCGCTCTTCTTCAGACGGCGGCGTTCGCGCTCGGAGAGACCGCCCCAGATGCCGAACCGCTCGTCGTTGGCGAGGGCGTACTCCAGGCACTCGGCGCGGACCTCGCACGCCAGGCAGACCTTCTTGGCCTCCCGGGTGGATCCGCCCTTCTCGGGGAAGAACGACTCGGGGTCGGTCTGGGCGCACAACGCGCGCTCCTGCCAGCCGAGTTCCTCTTCGTCTTCCTCGATGCCCTCACCGATCAACAGCTCAAAGAGCTCGCTCATTCTGGCGCGCCTCCTCTGCCCCTCTTGGCGTCCCCGTGGTGTTGCCGTTGCCGGTGCGGCGGAACGACACGAGAGAAATTACAGTTGCGTCACTCTGGCCCAGTCAAGCCGAGCTCTGGTATTGGGCCAAGGATTCACTCCCCGGAACCAAGCCACTACGAATAGTGTACATATCCGGACAACCTGGACATCCCACCTGGTTCCTGACCTGACGTCAGCCCGCCCGATCGTGCCCGACCTGCCGGTTCGAGGCGATCTCACGCCGTCCTTTCCCCGTGATCTTCCCATCCAAACCCGATTGGGCGTTTATCACCCCATCCGGCGGTTCCAGGACGATGTGACCCGAATGTCCGACCTGGCTCCTTGACACTGGAGGGTCGGTTGCGGTCTGCTTGGCGGCATGTCAGAGTTCCCGGCCCTTTTCGCCGACCGGCGCCGCCAGGCGCTCCTCGGTGCTGCCGCGAACTCCTCGTGTTGTTGCCGCTGTCTCCGCTGTATCTAGGCGCCCGCGTCCCACCGCGCGCCGCCCCCGGAACAGAGGCCGACCGCGCGACAGTCCCCCCTGAACGCTCTCGCGGATCCGGCTGATCCATGCCCGCAGCCGAACCCGAGGACGTCACACCGTGCGAATGCCCCGCCTCCGCAAGCGCAACCGCGACCGCAAGCCCCTGCCTCTGCCCGTGGCCACCCCTCGCTGGACGGACGGTCTGAGCGACGTGTCCATCGCGGGCGACCCGACGGCCTTCCCGCACCTGGCCCGCACCGACCTGCCCGCGCACCCCACCACCGTCGCCGGCTACGCCCGGCTGGTCCGGGAGATCGCCGCCGACCGCGCCCGCTGGGAGCCGCTGGTCCGCTACGACGCGCTGACCCGCTGGTACTCCCGGCTGGAGACCGGCCCCGGCTACGAGGTGTGGCTGCTCAGCTGGCTGCCCGGCCAGTCCAGCGGCTTCCACGACCACGGCCGCTCGGCCGGCGTGATGACGGTCCTTCAGGGTGAGCTCACCGAACGCTCGTTGACGGCGGGCGGCGAGGGCACACGCGCCCTGACCCCCGGCGGCCTGCGGGTGCTCGCCACCGGCCACCTGCACGAGATGGTCAACGCCTCGCTGGAGCCCGCGGTCTCCGTCCACCTGTACACGCCCGGCCTGGTCGAGATGAACCAGTACCCGGCGGCGACCCAGCAGCTCCGTCACCGGGTGCACTGACCCGCTGGCAGGATGAAGTCATGCGAATCACTGCACTGGCGGGCGGCATCGGCGGGGCCAGGTTCCTGCGCGGACTCCGGGCGGCGGTCTCGCCCACCGACGAGATCACCGTCATCGGGAACACCGGCGACGACATCCACCTGTACGGGCTGAAGGTCTGCCCCGACCTGGACACCGTGATGTACACCCTCGGCGAGGGCATCCACGAGGAGCAGGGCTGGGGCCGCCGCGACGAGACCTGGTCGATCAAGGAGGAGATGAAGGCCTACGGCGTCGGCCCCGAATGGTTCGGGCTCGGCGACCGGGACTTCGCCACCCACATCGTCCGGACCCAGATGCTCGGCGCCGGCTACCCGCTGTCCGCCGTCACCGAGGCGCTGTGCGACCGCTGGCAGCCCGGCGTGCGACTGCTGCCGATGAGCGACGACCGGGTGGAGACGCACGTCCGGATCACCGACGCGGACGGGCCGCGGGTGGTGCACTTCCAGGAGTACTGGGTGCGGCTGCACGCCGCCGTCGAGGCCGAGGCGATCATTCCGGTCGGCGCGGACACCGCGAAGCCCGCGCCCGGCGTGCTGGAGGCCATCGCCGGGGCCGACCTGGTGGTGCTCCCGCCGTCGAACCCGGTGGTGTCGATCGGCACCATCCTCGCCGTCCCCGGCATCCGGCAGGCGGTGGCCGGCGCGAAGGCCCCCGTGGTGGGCCTGTCCCCCATCATCGGCGGCGCGCCCGTGCGCGGCATGGCCGACAAGGTGCTCGCCGCTGTCGGCGTGGAGACCTCGGCCGCCGCTGTTGCCCGGCACTACGGATCTCGTGGCAACGGCGGGCTGCTGGACGGCTGGCTGGTGGACAGCTCGGACGCCGCCGCCGTCGCCGAGGTGGAGGCCGCCGGCATCGCCTGCCGGGCCGTGCCGCTGCTGATGACCGACGTCGACGCCACCGCCGAGATGGCCCGCGCCGCACTGCAGTTGGCCGCCGAGGTCGCCAAGTGACCACCGACGGACTGCGGTTGCTGCCGGTCACCGGACTGCCGGAGATCGCCGAGGGCGACGACATCGCCGAACTGATCGCCAAGGCCGGCGAGTTCGAGGACGGCGACATCCTGGCGATAACGTCCAAGATCGTCTCCAAGGCCGAGGGCCGGCTGCTGCACGCGGACGACCGCGAAGCCGCGATCGACGCCGAGACCGTCCGGGTGGTCGCCCGGCGCGGCCCCGTCCGGATCGTCGAGAACCGCAACGGCCTGGTGATGGCCGCCGCGGGCGTCGATGCGTCCAACACCGCCCCCGGCACCGTCCTGCTGCTGCCGCTCGACCCGGACGAATCCGCGCGCCGACTGCGCGCCCGGCTCCAGCAGTTGACGGGCCGACGGCTCGCCGTGATCGTCACCGACACCTTCGGGCGGCCCTGGCGCAACGGGCTCACGGACGTGGCCATCGGGGCGGCAGGGCTCCGTGTGCTGGAGGACCACCGGGGGCGGACCGACAGCCACGGCAACGAGTTGCGGCTGACCGTCACCGCCACCGCCGACGAACTGGCCGCCGCCGCCGACCTGGTGAAGGGCAAGGCCACTGGCACGCCCGTCGCGATCGTGCGAGGCCTGGCCGGCCTGGTCACCGCGGAGGACGGGGACGGGGTCCGGGCGATCATCCGCTCCGCGAAGGACGACATGTTCCGGCTGGGGACGTCGGAGGCGATCCGGGAGGCCGTCACGCTGCGGCGGACCGTGCGTTCCTTCACGGATGAACCGGTGGACGGGGGCGCGGTGCGACGGGCGGTCGCCGCTGCCGTCACCGCGCCCGCGCCGCACCACACCACTCCGTGGCGGTTCGTGCTGCTCGAATCCGCGGAGAGCCGGACGCGGCTGCTGGACGCGATGCTGGGCGCTTGGCAGCGGGACCTGCGGGAGCTCGACGGGTGGTCCGAGGAGCGGATCGCGCAGCGTACTGCGCGTGGCGAAGTGCTGCGCGGGGCGCCGTACTTGGTGATTCCGTGCCTGGTGATGGAGGGGTCGCACGATTACCCCGACGGGCGGCGGGCCGGGGCCGAGCGGGAGATGTTCACGGTCGCGATCGGGGCTGCGGTGCAGAACCTGCTGGTCACCCTCACCGGCGAGGGGTACGGGTCCGCGTGGGTGTCGTCGACGATGTTCTGCCGGGAGACCGTGCGGGACGTTCTGGACCTCCCTGCGGACTGGGACCCCATGGGCGCGATTGCCGTGGGACGGCCGGCGGAGGCACCGCGGGAACGTCAACCGCGGTCGGCGGATGCCTTTTTGACAGTGCGGTGAGGATATTCAGGGGCTCGGGGAACGGCGAGGCCGAGCTGCGGGTGGTCGGAGACACCGGTAGGTCATGACTGCGGCGGGTCAAAGACAGGGACCAGAAAAGGCGGGACGCACAGTGCCCTGTTGATCCTCCGCAGACTTGGCCCCGCCGTTCCCCGGGCCCCTGGTTTCGCACCCGTACTGCCTACCTGCCTCGGTGGTCGTTCGGGGTCAGGCGCGGGCCGTACTTGGGTGGGCGCGCGCCTGTGAGGGGGAGGATGCGGCAGAGGCGGTAGCGGTGGGGGCGGTAGGGCTCGAGGAGGGTGAGCATTTGGGCGTCGTCGCTGCGGGGGCGGCCGGCGAGGGCCCAGCCGACGATGTTGGGGAGGTGGAAGTCGCCGACCGAGACGGCGTCGGGGTCGCCGTTGCTGCGCTGGAGGGTTTCGGCGGCGGTCCAGATGCCGATGCCGGGGACGGCGGTGAGGCGGGCGAAGGCGTCGGCGGAGGGCATGGTGGAGGCGGCTTCGAGCTTCGCGGCGAGGCGGACGGCGCGTTGGACGGTGGCGGAGCGTTTGGGGTCGACGCCGGCGCGGTGCCAGGCCCAGCTGGGGATCAGGGACCAGTCGCGGGCGGTGGGGGTGACGCGCAGGCCGAGGTCGGCGGCGGGGCCGGGGGCGGGGGTGCCGTAGTCGCGGAGCAGGGTGCGCCAGGCGCGGTAGGCCTCGCCGGTGGTGACTTTCTGTTCCAGGATGGCGGGAACGAGGGATTCCATCACCAGGCCGGTGCGGGTCAACCGGAGCCCGGGGCAGGTGCGTTGGGCCTCGCGGAGCGGCCCGGGGGGCAGGACGAGCCCGGCGGGGTCGTCCTCGGCGCCGAGCAGGGCGGGGAGTTGTTCGAGCAGCCAGCCTGCGCCGGGGCCCCAGGCGGTGGCGGATATCTCGTCGTGGTCGGGGCGGATGCGCAGGGTGCCGGGGCCGTCGGGGGTGCGGGAGGCGCGCCAGACGGTGCCGTCGGGGGTGCGGTGGAAGGCGGGGTCGCCGGTGCCGCGTTGCAGCGGGTAGAGGGTGCGGCCGAGGTCGAGGGGGTAGCCGGGCCGCCACTGTCGGGTCAGCTCTGGCATCGGGTTCCTCGGGGTGTGCGGGTTCGCGGGGGCGTCTGCGAGGGTAACGCGGAGAGGCGGGTGGACGGGCGGGCACCCTCCCGTCCGGGCGTGCGCAGGACGTAGGCTGGGGCGCACCATGACTGCGCCTTTCGCTGCCGACGCCCGCACCCCCGCCGAGCTGCTGCAGGCCTACCTGCGCGCCGGGGCCGGTGCCGATCCGTCCCGCCCTCTGGTGACCTTTTACGACGACTCGACCGGGGAACGGGTGGAGTTGTCGGCGAAAACCTTCGACAACTGGGTGGCGAAGACGGCCAACCTGTTGCAGGACGAGCTGAACGCCTCGCCGGACGACCGGGCGGCGCTGCTGCTGCCGGCGCACTGGCAGACCGCCGTGTGGCTGCTGGCGTGCTGGTCGGTGGGCGTGGTCGCGGTGCCGGGCGGTGAGCCGAAGGACGCGGACCTGGTGGTGTCGGGTCCGGAGGGTCTGGAGGCGGCGCAGGAGTGCCCCGGGGAGCGGGTGGCGCTGGCGCTGCGTCCGCTGGGCGGCCGGTTCCCGCAGCGGCCGGACGGGTTCCTGGACTACGCGGCGGAGGTGCCCGGGCAGGGCGACCGGTTCGCCCCGTACTCGCCGGTGGATCCGCAGGCGGCGGCGCTGGAGTCGTCGGTGGACGGCCTGGCGCTGAAGCTGACGGGCGAGCAGGCCGTGGCGCTGGCCCGGGAGGGCGCGGCCCGGCTGGGTCTGGACAGCGGCAGCCGGGTTCTGTCGACGCTGTCGTTCGACGACTGGACGGGGTTGGAGGCGGGCCTGCTGGCGCCGCTGGCGGCCGGGGCCTCAGTCGTTCTGTGCCGGAACTCCGAACAGTTGACGGATGGTCAGTGGCAGCAGCGGATCGAATCCGAACGGGTGACGCTGCGTCTCGGCTGACCGGCCCGGCCCGCGTGGCCGAACAGTTCTGCGGCAACGGCGCGCACTGCCCGGTGAGGTGATCCGGGCGGGGCGCGCCGTTGCCGTTTCCCGCCGCTCCGACGGGTGACGGCGGCCCGGAGCCGGGGAGTTCGCCGGGCGGGCTCCTCTAGGGTGGCCCGGATGAACAGCGGACACCCGAACCGGGGTGACTCGGACAGCTCGGGCCGGCAGCACTCAAGTCGGCGGGCGCGGCCGTCCAGGCCCGCGGGTGCCAGTGCGGCGCCGGGCGGACGGGCGGCGCGGCGGCGCGGCCGGGTGGTGCGCGGGCGGCGGGTGCTGACCTGGGTGGCGGGCTCGCTGAGCCTGGTGCTGGCGGCGGGCTGCGGCGGGGCGTTCTACGTGTACCGGCACTTCAATCGGAACATCTCCTCGGTGAAGGTCCAGGTCGGCGACGAGTCGGAGCGCCCGCAGGCGACCAACGACGCGCTGAACCTGCTGGTGATCGGCACCGACAGCCGGGTCGGCCTGGGCCGCGAGTACGGCGACGAGGGATCCACCGGACACGCGGACACCACGCTGCTGTTCCACATCTCCAAGGACCGCAGCAACGCCACGGTGCTGTCGATCCCGCGCGACCTGATGGTGGCCGTCCCGGAGTGCCGCAGTGGCGAGAAGCGGATCCCGGGCGAGGCGCGGGCGATGTTCAACAGCAGTCTGGGGCAGGACGGGCGGGACCCCGGCTGCACCTGGAAGACCGTGGAGAAGCTGACCGGCGTCCGGATCAACCACTTCATGATGGTCAACTTCGAGGCGGTGAAGTCACTCTCCACGGCGGTCGGCGGCGTCGAGGTGTGCGCGGCCACCGCCATCGACGACCCGTACTCGCACCTGAAGATGTCCGCCGGGCGGCACGTGGTGCAGGGCGAGGAGGCGCTGGCGTTCGTCCGGACCCGCCACGCGGTGGGACTGGGCGGCGATCTGACGCGCATTCCGCTCCAGCAGCAGTTCATCAGCTCGATGATCCGCAAGATGAAGAGCAGCGACACCCTGACCAGCCCGGCCAAGCTGTGGAGCCTGGCGGACGCCGCCACCAAGGCGCTGACCGTGGACAGCGCCATCAACGACGTCAACCGGCTGAAGGACCTGGCGCTGGACATCTCCCGGGTGAACACCGGGAACATCACCTTCACCACGGTGCCGGTGCTGGACGACCCGACGGACAGCAACCGGCTGGTCCTCAAGCCGGGTGACGCGCAGCAGCTGTTCGCGATGATCGCCGCCGACCGTTCGCTGACCGAGGTCGCGCAGCAGCAGGCGTCACCTTCCCCCGCCCCGACCCCGTCCCAGCTCGACGCCGACGACGTGAAGGTGACGGTCCGCAACGGCACCGGGACGCCCGGACAGGCCGGGCGGGCGGTCTCGGTACTGAGGGCGAAGGGATTCGCGCTGGCCGCCTTCGCCAGCAACGCGGAGGTCCGGCAGGCCAGTTCGGTGTCCTACCCGGCGGGCCAGGAGGACCGGGCGCGGGCGGTGGCCGCCGCGCTCGGGCTGCCCGCGACAGCCGTGCGGGCGGGTGGCCGGGACGGCGTGACGGTGCTGCTGGGCGCCGATTTCGTCGGGGCGGGCTCGCCGTCGGCGGTGCCGACCGAGGCGCCGAAGGATCTCCAGCGGGTCCGGGCGGACGACACCAACGTCTGCGCGTCGAAGTTCAAGTAGGCAGGTCAGGACGGGAGTTCGGCGTCCGGCACAAGCGTGTCGGGGACGGTCTCGGTGTACTGCTCGCCGGTGCGCGGGCAGCGCCAGTGGCCCTCGCCGGCGGGCTCCAGCGGTTCGCCGGCCCGGCCGACCCACTTGATCCGGCGGGCGGGCACCCCGGCGACCAGCGCGAAGTCGGGGACGTCCCGGTGCACCACCGCGCCGGCCGCGATCAGCGCCCACCGGCCGACGGTGACACCGGCCACCAGCACGGCCCGGCCGCCGATCGAGCAGCCCTGCCGGAGCGTGACGCCGCGGGCGTGCCAGTCGTCACCGCGCTTGAGCCGGCCGTCCGGGTCGACGGAGCGCGGGTACAGGTCGTTGGTGAGGACGGCGGCGGGGCCGACGAAGACGCCGTCCTCCAGCACCGCGGGCTCGTACACCAGGGCGTGGTTCTGCAGCTTGACCCGGTCGCCGAGCTTCACGCCCGGGCCGACGTAGGCGCCGCGCCCGATGATGCACTCGGCGCCGATCTCGGCGTGCTCGCGGACCTGGGCGAGGTGCCAGACGGTGCTGCCCGGGCCGAGGGTGGCGCGCGGGTCGACGTCGGCGGTGGCCTCGATCCTGGGAGCGCTGCTCGTCATGGCGCGACCCTAGCGCGGGTGGACGGCCCCCGTCCGGGCTTCCGGGGACCGTCCTGGACCGTCGGTCAGGCTCCGGCGGTGGTGGCCGGGTCGATCGGTGCGGGCGGGGTGGAGGCGATCACCTTGCGGGCCAGCTTGCGCGGCGAGGTGAGGAAGCCGAAGCCCCAGCTCAGGTGCATGGTGGCGAGGGCCAGCGGGACCTGCACCCGGGCCTTGGCGGACAGGCCGCGGCCCTCCGCCAGGCCGCCGGCGATGATCGCCGCGAAGTAGCCGCCCGGCAGCACCAGGAACACCGGGTGCAGCGCGGCACCCAGCACCAGGCCGCCGACCACGCCGAGCAGGGCGAACGGCGGGGCCAGGTAGCGCAGGTTGACCGAGCCGCGGTGGTAGCGGGTGACGACGCGGCGCCAGCGGCCGTAGTCCTTGTACTGCTTGGCGAGCGCGCGCGGGGTCGGCCGGGGCCGGTAGGTGACCTTCAGCTGCGGGGTGAACCAGACCAGTCCGCCGGCCTGCCGGATCCGGTAGTTCAGCTCCCAGTCCTGGGCGCGGATGAACTCCTCGTTGTAGCCGCCCTGCTGCTCCAGCACCTCGCGGCGGAACACCCCGAGGTACACGGTGTCGGCCTTGCCGGCCAGGCCGCCGGTGTGGAAGGCGGCGTTGCCGACACCTATCTTCGAGGTCATCGCGGTGGCGACGGCCCGCTCCCACTCGGTCTCGCCCTCGGCGTGCATGATGCCGCCGACGTTGGCGGCGTTCATCTCGTCCAGCAGCCGGACGGCGGTGGCGATGTAACCGGGCGTCAGCAGCCCGTGGCCGTCCACCCTGACCACCACGAGGTGCCGGCTGGCCCGGATCGCGGCGTTCAGGCCGGCAGGGGTGCGGCCGGTCGGGTTGGGGACGGTGCGCACCCGCGGGTCCTCGGCGACCAGGGCGGCGGCGATCTCGTCGGTCCGGTCGGTGGACGGGCCGAGTGCGATCACCACCTCCAGTTCGCCGCCGTACTCCTGTTCCAGGATCCGGTGGACGGCAGTGCGCAGGTGACGTTCCTCGTCGAGCACCGGCATGATCACGGAGACCGCCGGCAGCTCCTCAGCAGCCTTGGTGTTCATCGTGCCCGAGCGTACCGGCGCGGACCGGCCGGTGTCGGCCCGGGTCGGTTCCGGTCCGGCGCGCCGCCGGGGCCGGGCGGGCCGCAGCGCTTAGCATCCGGAGAATGCCTGTTCAGCGCCAGCTCGTTCGCCTGTCCAAATCCAGTCGGACGCGCCGCAGGCGCTGGGGGCTGTGGACGGCGGGGGCGCTCTCCTTCTCGGTGCTGGCCGCCTCCTGCGGCGGCTGGGCGGTGCTGAACGGCGTCGGCTCCTCGCTGGGCCGGGTGGACGCGATCGGCGGCGGCCCCGACCGGCCCGCGGACGACGGGGCATCGACGTTCCTGGTGGTCGGCACCGACGAGCGGGACGGCATCCCGGAAGCCACCCTGAAGAACGTCCTGCACGCGGGCGGCGAGTCCTGCCACTGCACCGACACCATGATGGTCGTCCAGCTGTCCGCGGACCGCGGCCGGGCCACCGTGGTGTCCGTGCCGCGCGACTCGTACGTGGACATCCCCGCGCACCAGGACCGGATCTCCGGCAAGCAGGTGGCCGCCTCCAAGGGCAAGATCAACGCCGCGTACGGGATGGGCGGGGCGCCGCTCGCGGTGCGCACCGTGGAGCAGAACACCGGGCTGCGGATCGACCACTACATCGAGGTGAACTTCCTCGGCTTCGTCTCCACCGTGGACGCCCTCGGCGGCGTCCAGGTGTGCTCGCCCAAGCCGCTGAAGGACGACTACTCGGGCCTCGACCTGCCGGCCGGCACCAGCAGGCTGGACGGCGCGGGCGCGCTGCGCTACGTCCGGGCCCGGCACGTGGACGGCTCCTCGGACCTGGGGCGGATGCACCGCCAGCAGAAGTTCCTGGCGCAGCTGCTGCACCAGGCGTCCTCCGGCGGCACCCTGCTCAACCCGGCGAAGCTGACCGGGGTGATGGACACCGTGCTGCGTTCGGTGAAGGTGGACAAGGGCCTGGGCAACGCCGAACTGCTGGATTTCGCGACCCGGTTGAAGGACGTGTCGGCGTCGAACGCGGACTTCGCGACGGTGCCGCTGTCCTCGGTGGACCACCCGGTGCAGGGCTGGGGCTCGACCGTGCTGTGGGACGAGAAGGGCGCGAAGGCGCTGTTCGAGGCGGTCCGCGCCGGGCGGCCGCTGACCGGTCCGGCGCCGACTGCGGCGGCCCCCACGACGGCGCCGGCTGCCGGAACGGTTCCTCCCGAGCAGATCCGGGTGCAGGTGCTGAACGGCACGGGCGTACAGGGCCTGGGCACCCGGGTGGACGAGGACCTGCGCAAGGCCGGGTTCGCCACCACCGGTACCCCGTCCAACGCCCCCGGCAACGGACCGGCCGCCACCCGCACCGTGATCCGCTACGACCCGCACTGGGACGAGTCGGTGAAGGCGCTGGCCGCCGCGCTGCCGGACGCCGAGCTGGTCAAGGTCCCGAACCTCGGCGCGACCCTCCAGGTGGTGGCGGGCAGCGAATACAAGGGCCCGGCCGCCGCCACCGCGCCCGAACCGGCCGCCGCGGGCAGCGGCCCGGTGGCCGGGGCGGAGAGCGGCAGCGAGATCAGCTGCCCGGCCTGACGGGCGGTCAGCGCAGCAGATACTGGGCCACCGCCCACGCCATGTACCCGGCGAGCACCAGGCGGTTCAGCCACAGCATCGAGCCGACCGTGCCCGCGGGCAGCGCCGTCAGCGGGCGGCGCTCCGGGCGCTGGGCGAGCGCGGTGACGATGCGGGCGACCTGCTGCGGATCGAACTCGCCGCCGAAGTGACGGTGCAGCAGGCGGGCCGGGCCCGCGCTGAAGCCGAACAGCGGCCGGCTGCGGTACCGCACAGTGACGCGGCCACTGTGCAGCGCCGCCGCCGTCACCTGCTGCCAGCTCGCCCGGCGCACCCGCAGCACGCCGCTGAGGACGACGCCGTCGCGGTCCACCGCGAGCTGCCAGCCGAACCCGCCCATCACGCCGAGCAGCAGCCCGCTTCCCATCACCAGCGGGCGGAGCAGGTTGTCCACCAGGCTGTCCTGATCGGCGAGGAAGTTCATCACTGCGCCGATCAGCACGGCGGCGACCGGGGCCGCCGCACAGCGCAGCGCGGTGGGCAGGCCGAACACCCGGGCCGGTTCCGGGCTGCCGCCGGGGTCTTCGGCGCGGTCGTCCGCCAGGCTGCGGGCGACCTGGGCCTTCACCTGCGCCTCCTCGTCGCGCGCTTCGCCGTCGCGGTCCCGCTTGGACGGGGCCGCCAGGACGACGGCGCGGGCGGCCGTCCACTTGTGCGGCGTCTCCGGGGAGCGGAGCACCACCAGCCGGTTGCGGCCGCCGCCCCAGTGGTAGAGCAGCGCTTCGACGGGGGCGTCGGCCTTGCCGAGGGCGACCGGCGTGTCCTCGTCGTCCTCGCCCTCGTCGCCCTCGTCGTCGTCCTCGTCGTCCTCGGGGTCGGGTATCCACGCGGCCGGGCCGTCGAGGTCGGCGGGCGCGTACTGGGCGGCTTCGTCGCCGAACGGCATCACGCGCCACAGGCCGGCCTCGCGGTCGCCGCCGTCCACCGGCAGCACCTCCAGGACGCCGCTCGCCGTCCGCCGGGCCCGGACCCGCAGGACGGGGGCGCTGTCGCCGATGGTTCGGCGCGCCACGGTGGTGCGGCGTGCGGAGAGGAGCAGCAGGACGGCGAAGGTGCCGGCCGCGCCGACGCCGAGCCACCACGCGGCGGAGTCCTGCCACTCGTCGGCGGCCCGGTACCAGCCGGTGCCGTCGACCAGCAGCGGGACCTGGTCGCCGACCGTGCGGTCGCCGTCCACCTCGGCGGTGAGCGTCCGGTACTCGTGCGGCAGCCGGTACTCGACGGTGGCGCTGTCGCCGCCGTCGTGGATGCTGCGGACGGTGCCCCACGTCCGGTCGGCGCGGGCGGCCCGGGCGAGGGCGTCCTCGGTCTGCCACACGCCGACCGCCAGCAGTACCACCGCGGCCGCCCCGAACAGGGCGGCCAGGATGTGCCGCACCCGGGGCCGGGACGGCGGGTCGATCGGGGAATCTGCGCCCCGCAGCGTCCACGGGTAGGGCACCGGCGGGCCCATCAGCGTGGCCAGTTGGGCCTCGGCGCGGCGCAGGCCGGCGTCCTCCCGGTACAGCGCGGCGGCGGCCAGCAGGTGCGCGGCGCAGGCGGCGGTGGGCAGCCAAGGGCCGGGCAGCGCGTTCGGCAGGAACCAGAGCAGCAGGCCGGCCGCGGCGGGCACCACGAAGCTGGTGCGGCGGCGCAGCAGCAGCGCCAGGAATTCCACCAGCAGCACGGCGGGTGCGGCGCTCTCGGCGTACGGCACGGTGCAGGCCCGCAGCGAGTCGCACCGGTCCGGCGTCCGGTCGAACGCGATCGCCAGCACCACCGTCACCACCGGCAGCAGCGCCAGCCAGCGGCTGTTCAGCCGCTGCCACACCCGGGCGGCCCGCCACTGGTCGGCGGCGGCCAGCGTCAGCGCGGGCGCGGCGGGCAACGGGGGCGCGGGGTATTCCGACATGCGCGCGATTCTGGCAGGCGCCTTCCGGGGCGCTCGCACCGGAGGTAAAGGAAGCTTCAATTCCCGTTGCCCGAACCGCTGCTGACGCTCAGCCGCGGAGCTACGTTGAAGAGGAGAGCGATCCGACGGGGGTGTCCGCGATGGCGGTGCTGGTGGTCGAGGTGCGTCCGCACTGGTTCACGGCCTGGTTCCACCGGATGGCGACGGAGCCGGTGGTGGACGTGGACGGGGTTCAGTCGCGGGCCCGCTGGGGCGTCAACCGGGTGCCGGTGACGGAGGGGCGGCACGTGGTGTCGGTGTGGTTCCGGTACCGGGGTCAGCGGGCGGCGCGGCTGGGCGCCGGTGGGTGCGAGCTGACGGTGGCGGACGGGGCGCAGGTGCCGGTCTCGGCGCGGCTCGGGGTGCGCAACGGCAGTCACTTCACCGTGGCCTGAGACGGCGGCAGGCCCGCCCGGGGATTCCGGGCGGGCCTGCTGGTCGGGACAAGCGGTCAGTCGGTGGCGATGGCGGCCAGGACGTTCATCCTCGCGGCGCGGAAGGCCGGGACGAGGGCGGCGACCAGGCCGACCACGATGGAGCCGATCAGCACGGTGACGACTGTGCCGGTGGGGATGGTCAGCACCGTCAGGCCCTGTTCGGCGAGGACGGCGCGGGCGGTGACGCCCCAGCTGAGGCCGAGCACGGTGCCGAGGACGGCGCCGAACAGGGCGATCACCACGGACTCCAGGCGGACGGTGCGGCGCAGCTGACGGCGGGACAGGCCGATGGCGCGCAGCAGGCCGATCTCCCGGGTGCGTTCGACCACGGACAGCGCCAGCGTGTTGACCACGCCGAGGACGGCGACCACGATCGTCAGGCCGAGCAGGCCGTAGACCATGGCGAGCAGCTGGTCGAACTGGGACTTGACCATCTCCTTGTAGCCGGCCTGGTCCTTGACCACCAGCTGCGGGTAGTCGGCCAGCGACTTCTGCAGGTCCGCGAGCACCGCGCCCTTGTCGGCGCCGGCCGACGCGGCGCCGAGCAGTAGGCCGACAGGCGGCAGTTGACCGTTCATCGCCTTGGCGACGGTGTCGGTGCCGGTGAAGAAGCGCTGGTCGAACAGCTGGTTGCCGGTCTTGATGACGGCAGCGACCTTGAGGGTCTGGCCGCGGCCCTCGCCGTAGTTGACGTTGAGCTGGTCGCCGACCTTGAGGTGGTGCTCGTCGGCGAAGTCCTGGCCGACCGAGATGCCGCCGTCGGCGAACACCGCCTCGGCGTTGCCGGAGGCGATCGGGAGCCGGAAGTCCTTCAGCAGGCTGGCGCCGGAGACGGCGAGACGGGTGCGCAGGGTGCCGCCGTCGGGCAGCGTGATCTCGGCGGGGACGTTCCGCTGCTCGGTCAGGTGGTCGAGGCCGTTGGTGCGCCGGGCGGCGTCGACCATGGCGGGGGTGAGGGCGCCGTGGCCGCCGTCCACCACGTAGTCGGCGCCGACGGACTTGTCGATCTGCGAGGTCATCGAGCCGACCATCGAGGAGGTGACCACCGAGGCGCCGATCACCACGGCCAGGCCGATCATCAGCGCGGCGGCGGTGGAGCCGGTGCGCCGCGGGTTGCGGACCACGTTGCGCTGGGCGAGCCGCCCGGCCGGGCCGAACAGTGCGGGCAGCAGGCCGCCGAACAGCCGAACCAGCATGGAGACCAGCAGCGGGCCGAGCACCACCGAACCGGCCAGGGTGGCCAGCAGGCCGAGGCCGAGCAGCATCCCGCCGGTGGAGCCGGGCGAGCCCGCGGCGAGCACCAGCGCGGCGACGCCGGCACCGGTGATCAGCAGGCCGACCGCGGCCCGGATCCGGTTGGCGCGGGGTTCGGCCGGGGCGGAGTGGTCGAGCAGCGCGGCCATCGGGGTGATCCTGGCGGCGCGGCGGGCCGGGAAGAACGCGGCGAGCAGGGTGACCGGCAGGCCGACGGCGTAGCCGACCACCGGGACGGCCCAGGTGATCTGGAGCGAGGAGGCGTCCAGGTTCATCCCGGTCGCCTTCATCAGCTGGATCATGCCGGCGGCCAGGCCGAGGCCGGCGCCGATGCCGATGGTGGAGCCGATCAGGCCGAGGATCAGGCCCTCGACCAGCACCGAGCGGTTGACCTGCGACCGGCTGCCGCCGATGGCGCGCAGCAGGCCGATCTCCCGGGTGCGCTGGGTGACCAGCATGGAGAAGGTGTTGACGATCAGGAAGATGCCGACGGCGGCCGACAGGAAGGCGAAGCCGAGCATCGCCCACTTCATGAACTTCAGGAACGAGCCGACGCCCGCCGAGTTCTCCTTCTGCTGCTCGGCGGCGGTCTTCGCCTCGAAGCCGTTGCCGAGGTCGGCCAGCGCGGCGGTCTTCAGCTCGTCGTTGCTGCGGCTGCCGTCGCCGAACAGCTCGACGGAGGTGTACGCCTCGGTGCCGAGCAGCACCCGCTGCGCGGTCGGGGTGTCCAGGAAGGCCAGCGCCGCACCGGGGTTGGTGGTCCGGAAGGTGACGATGCCGGAGATGGTGAAGTCGTAGTTACCGGTCTCGGTGATCACCCGGAGCTTGCCGCCCAGGCCGAGGCCGGACTTCTTGGCGGTGTCGGCGTCCAGCATCAACTGGTCGGCGCCCTGCGGCTGGTGGCCGGAGGTGATGTCGACCGACGTGCGCGGCGAGTCCGTCCAGTTGCCGGTCAGGGTGGGGGCGCCGGAGGTCGGGCCGACCAGCTTGTTGGTGGCCGGGTCGACCAGGGTCGCGGTGGAGGCGAAGACGTTGCCGACGGCGGCCTTGACGCCCGGTTCGGCGGCGAGCTTCTTCTGGACGTCGACCGGGACGGTCGGGGCCCGGCCGGGGCCGTCGGCGGTCAGTTCGTCCTGCGCCTTGCGCACCGACAGGTCGGAGGCGGTGGCGGCGAACAGCCGGTCGAAGGTGGTGGTGGCGGTGTTGTAGAAGACCAGGGTGCCGGCCACGAAGGCGACCGAGAGCACCACGGCCAGCAGGGAGAGCACCAGGCGCCACTTGTGCGCGAGGAAGCTCCGCAGCGAAGTCTTGAGCAGCATCGTTCCCGGTCCCGTCTCAGCTGGTGCGCTTGCCGTCGAAACGGCGCATGCGGGTCAGGACGGAGTCGGCGGTCGGGTTGTGCATCTCGTCGACGATCACGCCGTCGGCGAGGAACAGCACCCGGTCCGCGTGGCCGGCGGCCACCGGGTCGTGGGTCACCATGACGATGGTCTGGCCGAGTTCGTCGACCGAGCGGCGAAGGAAGCCGAGCACCTCCGCACCGGAGCGGGAGTCCAGGTTGCCGGTGGGCTCGTCGCCGAAGATGATCTCGGGCCGGGCGGCCAGCGCCCGGGCCACCGCGACGCGCTGCTGCTGGCCGCCGGAGAGCTGCCCGGGCCGGTGCTTGAGCCGGCCGGACAGGCCGACGGTCTCGATCACCTGCTCCAGCCAGGCCCGGTCGGGCTTGCGGCCGGCGATGTCCATCGGCAGCGTGATGTTCTCCAGCGCGTTCAGCGTCGGCAGCAGGTTGAACGCCTGGAAGATGAAGCCGATCTTGTCGCGGCGCAGCCGGGTCAGCTGCTTGTCCTTCAGGCCGGTGACCTCGGTGTCACCGATCCAGATCCGCCCCTCGGAGACGCTGTCCAGGCCGGCCAGGCAGTGCATCAGGGTCGACTTGCCGGAGCCCGACGGACCCATGATCGCGGTGAACCGGCCGCGCTCGATGTCCACGTCGACCGCGTTCAGCGCCGTCACCCGGGTCTCGCCCGTCCCGTACGCCTTGGTCACCTGCCGGGCCCGGGCGGCGACGTCGTTCTGCTCGGCTACGGGTGTGAGGTGCGCGGCGCTCGCTGCCGTGGTCACTGCTTGCTCCTTGAGGTGGGGTGGGGTCCGCCCGATGTCCTCAAGCCTCCCGTCTTGACCGCGCCCTTACGTCCTCCACCGGGACGAACGCCACCACCGGGAAACGCTCCGGGGTCGGGGCCCTCTCCCCTAGGGGTCCGCGCCCCGCGGGGTAAGGGTCCCGAGCCCGGTGGTTGACGAACTGTCAGACCGTGACGGCCAGTTCGGCCCGCGGCTGGAGCGCGGCGGAGAACGCGTCCACCACCGGGGTCAGCAGCACCTCGGTCTCCCGCTCCAGCTCGGTGCCGCCGTCCTCGCGCACCACGATGTGCCGGTCCAGCACGAACCAGCCCTGGGTGATGTGCGCGGCGCCCATCGAATTCAGCACCGGCCGCAGCGCGTAGTCCACCGCCAGCACGTGCGCGGTGGAGCCGCCGGTGGCCAGCGGCAGAACGGTCTTGCCGCGCAGCGCGTACTGCGGCAGCAGGTCGAGCAGCGCCTTCAGCAGCCCCGAGTAGGCGGCCTTGTACACCGGCGTGCCGATCACCACCGCGTCCGCCCGCTCGAACAGCTCGACGGCGCGGGCTATCGCCGGATCGGCCGTATCGGCGGCCAGCAGCGCCCCGGCGGGCAGCGAGCGGGCGTCCAGCGCCTCCACCCGGTGGCCGTGCGAGACCAGCCGGCGGTCGACGTGGCGCAGCAGCTTCGTGGTGCGGGAGGTCGCGGACGGGGAGCCGGAGACGGAGAGGATCACGGCCATGGAGTCACCTCGGTGCGTACGGCCGCGGGCACGGCGGCCGGAAACGGAAGAAACGGGAACGCGAGGGCGAGGACGCGGGCTCGCCCGGGGGTGAATGCGCGGCGAGGACTCAGCCGCGACACAGCGAGCAGGACACCCGACCGTGGTCGACGTGCCGCCGACGGGTGAGGACCTTCCGCTGCTCCATGCGGCCATGCAAACACGTGCGGTTTTACCGGGTCAAGGCCGTGTCCGGCCGGTGAACACCGCACCGAACGGTCCGGGCCCTGCATCAAAACGGCCACAAGGAGCCCCCTCCGAGCCGGACGATCACCACGCGGCCCGAGGTTCGGGCATCCTTCCCCTCATGAACACGTGGCAGGAGCGCCCGGGGGGCGGCGCATACGGGCAGGGCGACGCGGCACGCGGCCGGGGCGGGGCGGGCGCGGAGCCGCCGCTGCCTCCGTCGTTGAATCCGCGCGGCACGGGCGTCCCGCTCTCCCGCCCCGACCAGCCCCCGTACGGCGGGCCCAGCAACCCGGGCGGGCCTGGCGGCCCCGGCGGCCCTGGCGGCCCTGGCGGCCCTGGCGGACAGCCTCCGTACGGTGGCCAACCGCCGTACGGGCAGCCCCCGTACGAGCCGGAGCCGAATCCGCGGGGCGACGGCGCCCCGCAGCCGGCCCGGCCGCGCCGCTCGCGCAAGAAGATCATCGGATACTCGGCGCTCGGACTGGTCCTGGCGCTGCTCACCACCGGGATCGGCACCTACTTCTGGGCCGACGGCAAGCTCCGGCACGAAAACGTGCTCGCCGACTACCCGGGCCGCCCGGCGGCCGGCAAGGGAACGAACTGGCTCATCGTGGGCTCGGACAGCCGCGAGGGCCTCACCGACGCCCAGGAGGACAACCTCCACACCGGCTCCGCCGAGGGCAAGCGCAGCGACTCGATGATGATCCTGCACATCGGCGACCACGGAAACACCCTGATGTCGATCCCGCGCGACTCCTGGGTGCAGATACCCGCCCACCAGGACACCTCCGGCAGCGGAAAGTCCATAGCCGCCAGCACCCACAAGATCAACGCCTCCTTCGCGAACGGCGGCGGCCGGCTCCTGGTGCAGACCGTCGAGACCAACACCGGCCTGCGGATCGACCACTACGCGGAGATCGGCTTCGCCGGATTCGTCGGCCTGGTCGACGCCGTCGGCGGCGTCGAGATGACCATCGACCAGCCGATCAAGGACAAGGACTCCGGCCTCGACCTCCAGGCCGGCACCCAGACCCTGACCGGCAAGCAGGCCCTCGCCTTCGTCCGCCAGCGGCACCAGATGGCCGACCAGGACCTCGGCCGGATGCGGAACCAGCAGAAGTTCCTCGGCGCCCTCGCCAAGCAGGCCGCCTCCCCCGGCACCCTGCTCAACCCCTTCACGTTCTACCCGCTGGCCTCCGCCGGCCTCGACACCCTGATCGTCGACAACGACGCCGGCCTCACCGACCTCGGCTCGATGTTCCTCGCCATGAAGGGCGTCACCGGCGGCGCCGGCCAGACCATCACCGTCCCGATCGGCAACCCCGACTTCCGCACCCCCACCGGCGAATCCGCCGTCAAGTGGGACCCGACGAAGTCCAAGGCCGTCTTCGACGCGATGAAGAACGACACCGCGGTTCCCGACACGAAGTGACCACCACCGAAGGGCGGGGGTTTTCGAACTCCCGCCCTCCGGCGCGTCATTGACGCTTCGTCAGGCAGCTCGCCGGAACAATGTCCGCCATGTCCCTGGTGACCTCCCTCATCTACCGCCGCCGAAGCCGGCTGTTCGGCCGCCTGGTCCAGGAAGCCCTGGCCCTCTACGGCGTGGAGGTCCCCGCCGCCGCCGAGATCGGCCCCGGCCTGCTCGTCTACCACCGCGGCTTCGGCACCGTCCTGCACCCCTTCACCACCCTCGGCGCGAACGTCACCCTCTACAACGGCGTCACCATCGGCCGCGCCGACCCGTGGGTCCCGCAGGAGGAATCCGCGATGCGACGGGTCGTCCTTGAGGACGGGGTGGTGGTCTGCGCCGGCGCGAAGATCGTCTGCAAGTCGGGCGTCCTCACGGTCGGCGCCGGAACCGTCATCGGCGCGAACGCGGTGCTCACGCGTTCCACTGGGCCCAACGAAATTTGGGCCGGCGCCCCGGCCCGGCGGTTGGGGATGAGGGCGCCAAACCAGGGAGAGCACAACCGGGGGCGCTGGGGGTCCCCCCGGCGAAGCGAGGGGGCGGAACTGCGCGGGCAAGGAGCGCACGCCAGCTAGGTCGCGATCAAGTGCAAGTCATTGCCCTACGTCGCGATCTTGCCGACGGGCACCTTCCGCTTCGCGCAGTTCCGCCCCCTCGCTTCGCTGGGGGGACCCCCAGCGCCCCCGGTTTCGCACCCTCGCAGCTCCCAACGCCCCTGGTGGTTCTCGCCTGCTACGGCAGGTTACGGGCCATGACGATGCGCTGGACCTGGTTGGTGCCCTCGTAGATCTGGGTGATCTTCGCGTCGCGCATCATCCGCTCCACCGGGTAGTCCCGCGTGTACCCGTACCCGCCCAGCAGCTGCACCGCGTCCGTGGTGACCTCCATCGCCACGTCGGAAGCGAAGCACTTCGCCGACGCCCCGAAGAACGTCAGATCGCCGTCACCGCGCTGCGACTTCGCCGCCGCCGCGTACGTCAGCTGCCGCGCCGCCTCCAGCTTCATCGCCATGTCCGCCAGCATGAACTGGACGCCCTGGAACTCCGCGATCGCCTTCCCGAACTGCTTGCGCTCCTTCACGTAGCCCTTCGCGTAGTCCAGCGCGCCCTGCGCGATGCCCAGCGCCTGCGCGGCGATCGTCACCCGGGTGTGGTCCAGCGTCCGCATCGCCGTCGCGAAACCCGTGCCCTCCGCGCCGATCATCCGGTCCGCCGGGATCCGCACGTTGTCGAAGTACACCTCACGCGTCGGCGAACCCTTGATGCCGAGCTTCTTCTCCGGCGCGCCGAACGACACACCCTCGTCGCCCTTCTCCACCACGAACGCCGAGATGCCCTTCGACCGCAGCGAGGGGTCGGTCACGGCCATCACCGTGTAGAACTCCGAGACGCCCGCGTTGGTGATCCACCGCTTCACACCGTTGAGCACCCAGAAGTCACCGTCCCGCACCGCCCGGGTCTTCATGCCGGCCGCGTCCGAACCCGCCTCCGGCTCCGACAGGCAGTACGAGAACATGCCCTCACCGCGGGCCAGCGCCCCCAGGTACTTGGCCTTCAGCTCCTCCGAACCGGACAGCTGCACCGGCAGCGAACCCAGCTTGTTCACCGCCGGAATCAGCGACGAGGAGGCGCACACCCGCGCCACCTCCTCGATCACGATCACCGTCGCCAGCGCGTCCGCACCCGCGCCGCCGTACTCCTCCGGCACGTGCACCGCGTGCAGGTCGTTCGCCTGCAGCGCCTCGAGGGCCTCCGAAGGGAACCGCCCCTCCTCGTCCACCGCCGCCGCGAACGGGGCGATCTTCGCCTCCGCCAGCGAGCGCACCGCCTCGCGGAGCATGTCGTGCTCCTCGCTCAGCCGGTAGAGGTCGAAGTCCGCTCCGGAGTTACCCGCCATCTGCTCTGCCCCTTGCGATAGTTACCGTTGAGTAATGCCCATCGTAGGCGCGCACGCCGACGTCAGTCGACCTTGTCGCCGAGGGTGTCGCCGCTGGTGCGGTGCTCGGTGAGGTACTCGTCCATCCGGTCGCCGCGCATCGCGTCCCAGAGCAGGCCGGCGGCGCCGTCGTCCATCAGGACGACGGACTGGCCGTCGATGGAGTCGAAGCCGCCGAAGGGGGCGTTCATGAAGTGGACGCCGTCGGGGCGGACCGCGCGCAGGCTCCAGGCGAGGTCGTAGAGGTCGCTGTTGCTGAGCCGGTCGTCGACGGAGACCACGTCGCCGACGGTGCCGAGCAGGCCGGTGAGTTTGCCGGGGCTGGAGAGGGTGCCGGAGTTCATGGTGCGGAGCATCAGCGAACGCAGGAAGTTCTGCTGGCGCTTGGTGCGGTCGAGGTCGCCGTTCGGCAGGCCGTGGCGTTCGCGGACGTAGAGCAGGGCCTCGGCGCCGTCCATGTGGTGGGTGCCGGCCAGCCATTCGCGGGCGTCGCCCTTGGCCTCGATGGTGCGCGGGATGGTGATGTCGACGCCGCCGACGGCGTCGGTGAGGGCCCGGAAGCCGTTCCAGTCGATCACCGCGATGTGGTCGATCCGGATGTGGGTGAGGTCCTGGACGGTCTGCACCATCAGCGCGGGGCCGCCCCAGGAGTACGCGGCGTTGATCTTCGCCTTGCCGTGGCCGGGGACGGGCACCCAGGTGTCGCGCGGGATGGACACCACGGAGACGGACTTCCGGTCGGCGGAGATGTGCATCAGCATCATGGTGTCGCTGCGCTGGGCGCCCAGCTGCCAGGCGGGGGCCTTGGCGTCCTTGCCGGTGGTGGGCTGGTCGGAGCGGGCGTCCAGGCCGACCAGCAGGAAGGTCTGGCCGGTGTGCGGGACGGCGGTGGGCTGCGCGGCAGTGCCGGTCGGGAAGGCGTTCGGGATCCGGGCCACCGAGGACGCGTAGTGGTCGGCGGTCCACACCAGGGCGCCGAAGCCGGTGCCGAACAGCACCAGCAGCACGACGAGGGTCCACAGCAGCAGCCGGCGGCCCCGGCGGCGGCGCGGCGCCTTCCCGCCCTCGCTCTCCTCACTCGAAGGGTCCCGCTCGTCGTCGCGGTCGAAGATGCTGAGTAACCCCTGGTCCTCGTCGGCCCCGTCGGGCCGCTCTTCGGCAGTCATGCGCGCATTGTGAACCTTCCGTACAGACTTTCGGGGGGAAACCGTGAAATCGGCGGATCCCGCAGGTGGTAGCGGTACCGATACCATCTGTGCGTGCGGCCGTCGCACTGCCTGGAACGGCCCGAACGGAAGGGAACGCCCGTGGCTCCGCGCATCACGGTGATCGGTACCGGCTACCTGGGCGCCACGCATGCCGCGTGCATGGCCGAGCTCGGTTTCGAGGTCCTCGGGCTGGACATCGACCGGGAGAAGCTGGCGTCGCTGGCCGCGGGCCGGGTGCCGATGTTCGAGCCCGGGCTGTCGGAACTGCTGCTGAAGCACGTGGAGGGCCACGAGGGCTCGACCGGGCGGCTGCGGTTCACCGACTCCTGGGAAGAGGTCGCGGCCTTCGGCGACGTGCACTTCATCTGCGTCAACACGCCGCAGCGCAAGGGCGAGTTCGCGGCCGACATGAGCTACGTGAACGCCGCGGTCGACTCGCTCGCCCCGCACCTGGACCGGCCGGCCCTGGTGGTCGGCAAGTCCACCGTGCCGGTGGGCTCGGCGAACCGGCTGGCGGAGCGGCTGGCCGCGCTGGCCCCGGCCGGCGAGCAGGTCGAGCTGGCCTGGAACCCGGAGTTCCTGCGCGAGGGCTACGCCGTCGGCGACACCCTGCACCCGGACCGCCTGGTGGTGGGCGTGCGCGGCGAGCGCGCCGAGCAGCTGCTGCGCGAGGTGTACGCGGGCCCGATCGCGGACGGCGTGCCGTTCGTGGTGACCGACTTCGCGACCGCGGAGCTGGTGAAGGCCGCCGCGAACTCCTTCCTGGCCACCAAGATCTCGTTCATAAACGCGATGGCCGAGGTCTGCGAGAGCGCCGGCGCCGACGTGGTGCAGCTGTCCAAGGCGCTCTCCTACGACGCGCGGATCGGCGGCAAGTTCCTGAACGCCGGGCTGGGCTTCGGCGGCGGCTGCCTGCCCAAGGACATCCGGGCGTTCATGGCCCGGGCCGGGGAGCTGGGCGCCGACCAGGCGCTGACCTTCCTGCGCGAGGTCGACTCGATCAACATGCGGCGCCGCTCCCGGATGGTGGAGCTGGCCCGCGAGCAGTGCGGCGGCGGCTTCCTGGGCCGCCGGGTGGCGGTGCTGGGCGCGGCGTTCAAGCCGAACTCGGACGACATCCGGGACTCGCCGGCCCTGAACGTGGCCGGCCAGATCCAGCTCCAGGGCGCCCAGGTGACGGTCTACGACCCGAAGGCCATGGACAACGCCCGCAAGATGTTCCCCAGCCTGTCGTACGCGGCGTCCGCGCTGGAGGCCGTCCAGGGTGCGCACGTGGTGCTGCACCTCACCGAGTGGCAGGAGTTCCGCGAGCTGGACCCGGCCGAGGTCGGCGCCCTGGTCGCCGAGCGCCGCCTGCTGGACGGCCGCAACGTGCTGGACGGCGACGCCTGGCGGGCCGCCGGCTGGACGTACCGGGCGATGGGCCGGCCGTTCGCGGAATGACCGCGCGGGGCGGCGGGTTCTCACCGGCATGAGCTACGGAGACGACGCCACCGTCCGGAAGATCCTCACCTCCAGCGGCGACACCTGGGCGGTGGTCGGCCTGTCCACCAACACCGCGCGCGCCGCGTACGGGGTGGCGCAGGTGCTGCGGCGGGCCGGCAAGCGGGTCGTGCCGGTGCACCCGAAGGCCGAGACGGTGCTCGGCGAGCAGGGCTACGCCTCGCTCGCCGAGATCCCGTTCCCGGTCGACGTGGTGGACGTGTTCGTCAACTCCGAGCTGGCCGGCGAGGTCGCCGACCAGGCGGTGGCGAAGGGCGCCAAGGCCGTCTGGTTCCAGCTCGGGGTGGTCGACGAGGCCGCCTACGGCCGTACCCGGGCCGCCGGGCTGGACATGGTGATGAACCGCTGCCCGGCGATCGAGCTGCCCCGGCTGTGACGCCGGGTCAGACCGCCCGGACGGGGAAGGCGATGTCGCAGACCGGCTCGTCCGGGGCGGCGGCCGTGAAGTCGGTGAAGTAGACCTCCCGGCCCGGCCCGGTCCGCTCGGTGTCCGCCGACTCGATCCACCCGCACACCGCGTCGTAGGCGGTGAGGATCTGCGGGAAGTCCACCTGTGCCTTGGTGATCCGGGTGTACGCCTCACGGTGCGCGGGCTCGACCCGGTGCGGGACGGTGACCTCGCCGGCCCGGGCCGGGTCGATCGGCACGCAGACCTCGACCGGGCCGTCGGCGTCCTCGTTGACCTCCCCGTGGTAGATCACGAACGGAGCGGCGACCGTGCCGCCGAGCCCCTCGGCCGCCTTCGTCAGCCTGCTGGTGGCGCCGCCGATGAACTCGTCCAGCTCCTCCGGCCGGGCCCGGCGCTGCTCGGTGAGCACCAGCTGGTCCGGCACCTCGCGCTGTTCGATCCGGTACATCTCGTCGATTCCTTCCAGTCCGCTGAGTTGGATGCGGAGGTGTTCGGCCAGCGCCCGCTGCGAAGCGGTGCGCCGTTCGACGGCCGCCCAGTACGCGGCGACCCGCCCGGCCGCCTCGGCGCTCGGCAGGGCGAGCACCTCGGCGACCGTGGCGAGCGGCATGTCCAGGCCGCGCAGCCGGACGATCAGCCGCGCGGTGCGCAGCCGGCCGGCCCGGTAGTACCGGTAGCCGGTGACCGGGTCGACCACGTCCGGCGGGAGCAGGCCCTGCCGGTCGTACAGCCGCAGCGCCTTCGGCGACAGCAGGCCCCGGCGGGCGAACTCACCCGTGCTGAGCAGCCGTTCTTCCTCCACGCCGGTCAGCGTCGGGCCTGCCCCAGGGGCAGGGTCAAGCCGGTCGTTCATGCGCCGTCCAGCTGCTCCCGGGTGGCGATCGACGGCCCGCGCTCGGACCGCAGGCGGCGGGCCACCGTCTCGGCCTCGCGCAGCGTCCGGACGGCGTTGTGCCAGGTGAGCTTGGCGAGGTCGGCCTCGGACCAGCTGCGGCGCAGGAGTTCGGCGATCAGCACCGGGTAGCCGGCCACGTCGTCCAGGCCGGACGGCAGGAACGGGGTGCCGTCGAAGTCGCCGCCGATGCCGATGTGGTCGATGCCCGCCACCTCGCGCATGTGGTCGAGGTGGTCGGCCACGTCGGCGGCGGTGGCGATCGGGCGCGGGCGCTCGGCCGCGAAGGCCTGCTGCACGGCCATCGCCTCCGGGGAGTTGTCGAACGGGCTGAACCCGTTCGCGGTCATGTTGGCGTCGGCGGCGTACGTCCACTCGATGGCGTCGGCCAGCACGAACATCGGCACGAAGGTGGCCATCGCGACGCCGCCGTTGCCGGGCAGCGCGGCGAGCACGTCGTCGGGGATGTTGCGCGGGTGGTCGCAGATCGCGCGGGAGGAGGAGTGCGAGAAGACCACCGGGGCCTCGGAGACCCGCAGCGCGTCGCGCATGGTGTCGGCGGAGACGTGCGAGAGGTCGACCAGCATGCCGAGCCGGTTCATCTCCCGGACGACCTCCTCGCCGAACTTGGTGAGGCCGCCGTGCACCGGCTCGTCGGTGGCGGAGTCCGCCCACGGCACGTTGGAGTTGTGGGTGAGCGTCAGGTACCGCACACCGAGCTCGTACAGCGCCCGCAGGGTGGCCAGCGAGGAGTTGACGGAGTGTCCGCCCTCGGCGCCCATCAGCGAGGCGATCAGGCCCGCCTCGCGGGCGCTCTCCAGGTCGTCGGCGGTCAGCGCGAGCCGCAGGTGCTCGGGGTACCGCTCGGTCATCGTCCGGACGAAGTCGATCTGCTCCAGCGTCGCGCTGACCGCGCTGTCGCCGGACAGCTCGGCGGGCACGAACACCGACCAGAACTGGGCACCGACCCCGCCCGCCCGCAGGCGGCCGAAGTCGGTGTGCAGCCGGTGGCTCTGATCGGCCGTCAGGTCGATGGCGTCGAGGTCGTAGCCGACCTGGGCGCGCATCGCCCACGGCAGGTCGTTGTGGCCGTCCACCACGGGGGTGGTGCGGAGGACGGCCCTTGCACGGTCGATCAGTTCGGGAGTCATCCCCCCGTTCTACTACTTGCCGAAGCCGAAGGACTCGTTCCCCGCGACCTTGGCCCGAAGCTTGCGCCCCTTCTCGGTCGCCTGGCTGTTCAGCTCGGCCTGGAACTCGACCATCTTCTCCGCCAGTTCGGCGTCGAACGCGGCCAGCATCCGCACCGCGAGCAGGCCCGCGTTGCGCGCCCCCGCCACCGAGACCGTCGCCACCGGCACGCCGGCCGGCATCTGCACGATCGACAGCAGGCTGTCCATCCCGTCCAGGTACCGCAGCGGCACCGGCACCCCGATCACCGGCAGCGGCGTCACCGACGCCAGCATCCCCGGCAGGTGCGCCGCGCCGCCGGCCCCGGCGATGATCGCCTTCAGCCCGCGCCCGTGCGCCTGCTCCCCGTACGCGACCATCTCGCGCGGCATCCGGTGCGCGGACACCACGTCCACCTCGTACGGCACCTCGAACTCGTCGAGCGCCTGCGCGGCGGCCTCCATCACGGGCCAGTCGGAGTCGGAGCCCATCACGATGCCGACAAGGGGGGACTGAGTCATGACAATCCTTTCATGGATGCCCCGGTTTCGGCCGGGAGCAAAGTCGCCATCCGACGCAGTGTCAGTGGCAGGTTCTAGCGTGTGGGCTGTGAGTGCCGTTCACGTCAAGCGGGCCTTCAGGTTCCGCTTCCGCCCGACCGATGCGCAGGCGGCCGAGCTGTTGCGCACGTTCGGATGCGTGCGCCTCGTCTACAACCGGGCGCTGGCGGCCCGTTCCGAGGCCTGGACGGCACGCGGCGAGCGGGTGGGCTACGGCGCGACGTCGGCGATGCTGACGGCGTGGAAACGGACCGAGGAGCTGTCGTTCCTCGCCGAGGTCTCCTCCGTGCCCTTGCAGCAGGCCCTGCGGCACTTGCAGACAGCGTTCACCAACTTCTGGCAGAGGCGGGCGAAACACCCCCGATTCAAATCGAAGAAGCGATCCCGTGACAGCGCCGAGTACACCCGCTCCGCATTCCGCTACCGGGACGGACTGCTGACACTGGCAAAGATGGCCGAACCGCTCGACATCGTCTGGTCGCGGCCACTGCCCGGGGGCGCCACCCCGTCCACGGTGACCGTCTCGCGGGACGCGGCGGGACGGTGGTTCGTGTCGATGCTGTGCGACGACCCGGGCATCCGGCCACTGCCCGTGCTGGACTCGGCTGTGGGGCTCGATGTCGGCGTCACTTCCCTGGTGACGCTCTCCACCGGCGAGAAGATCCCCAACCCGAAGCACGAACGTGCCGACCGGGAACGCCTGGCCAGGGCCCAGCGAGCCCTCGCGCGCAAAGCTCAGGGATCGGCGAACTGGGAGAAGGCCCGGCGCAAGGTCGCCCGCGTCCACGCGCGAATCGCCGACCGGCGCCGGGACCACCTGCACAAGCTCACCACTCGGCTCGTCCGCGAGAACCAAGCGGTCGTGATCGAGGACCTGACGGTCCGCAGTCTGCTCAGGAACCGGAAGCTGTCCCGCGCTGTCGCGGACTGTTCCTGGAGCGAGTTGCGGGCCATATTGACGTACAAGTGCGTCTGGTACGGCCGTGAGCTGATCACCGTCGACCGGTGGTTCCCCAGCTCCAAGCTGTGCGGCGCGTGCGGAACCATCCGCGACACCATGCCCCTGACCGTCCGCGACTGGGAGTGCGGCTGCGGCGCGGTCCACGACCGGGACATCAACGCGGCACGCAACATCCTGGCCGCCGGGCTGGCGGCAGCAGCCTGTGGAGACGGCGTAAGACCTCAACGGAGCACTCCGGGCGGGCAGTCGTCGATGAAGCAGGAAGTCGTCCCACCGCCGCGCTCACGCGCGGCGGCTCGGTCGCGAGGCTGAGGGACCCCCTCCGAGGAGGAGGGGAAGGTCAATCGGTGATCGTTCCTCGCAGGTAGGCGGCCGCGTGGCGGGCGCGCTCGCGGACGTCTTCGAGGTCGTCCCCGAAGACGTTGACGTGGCCGACCTTGCGGCCGGGCTTCACGTCCTTTCCGTACATGTGGATCTTGAGGCCGGGGTCGCGGGCCATGCAGTGCAGGAAGGCGTGGTACATGTCGGGGTAGTCGCCGCCGAGGACGTTGACCATGACGGTCCACTTGGCGCGGGGGCGGGGGTCTCCGAGGGGGAGGTCGAGGACGGCCCGGAGGTGGTTCTCGAACTGGGAGGTGACGGCGCCGTCCTGGGTCCAGTGGCCGGAGTTGTGCGGGCGCATGGCGAGTTCGTTGACCAGGATGCGGCCGTCGCGGGTCTGGAAGAGTTCGACCGCGAGGTGGCCGGTGATGTCGAGTTCGCCGGCGATCCGGAGGGCGAGCTGCTGGGCCTCGTCGGAGAGCGCCGGGTCCAGGCCGGGTGCGGGGGCGGTGACTTCGGCGCAGATGCCGTTCTCCTGCACCGACTCGACCACTGGGTAGGCGACGGCCTGGCCGCTGGGCGAGCGCACCACGTTGGCGGCGAGTTCGCGGACGAAGTCGACCTTCTCCTCGGCGAGCACGGGCACGCCGGCCAGGAACGGGGCCGCGGCCTCGGCCTCGTCCTTGACGACCCAGACGCCCTTGCCGTCGTAGCCGCCGCGCACGGTCTTCAGGACGACGGGGTAGCCCACGCCCTCCGCGGCGAACGCGGTGACGTCGGCCGGGTCGGCGACGATCCGGTGCCGGGGGCAGGGGACGCCGATGGAGTCGAGCTTGGCCCGCATGACGCCCTTGTCCTGGGCGTTGACCAGCGCGTCCGGCCCGGGGCGGACGGCGACGCCCTCGGCCTGCAGGGCACGCAGGTGCTCGGTGGGCACGTGCTCGTGGTCGAAGGTGATGACGTCGCAGTCGGCGGCGAAGGCCCGCAGCACGTCGAGGTCGCGGTAGTCGCCGAGCACGGTGGTACCGACCACCTGCGCGGCCGACTCCTGGGGGGTGTCGGCGAGGAGTTTGAAGCGGATGCCCAGCGGTATACCCGCCTGGTGCATCATGCGGGCGAGCTGCCCGCCGCCGATGACTCCGACCACTGGAAAGTTCGCATTGCCCGCTACAGTCACGCGCTCCAGGATATCTGGGCCGGTCAAAGCCCCAACACCGGCGTGCGGGTGGGGCGTACGCACCGGGCGTGGTACGGAGCACTCGGAAGGGGCGGGTAGCCTGGTGGGCCGGATCGACGACACCACTACTTATCCGATCATGTGAAGCATACGGAGCCGCCCGGATGACGAGCACCACAGAATCGCGTCCTTCGTTGTCCCAGCGACTGCGCGGTCTGTCGCTGGAGGCGGTCGGCTTCGCCGTGATCGGCGGCGTCGGTTTCCTGGTGAACCTGGTGGTCTTCACCGCCTGTCTCCAGGCCAGCGGCCTGATCTACTCGGCGGCCGGTGTGATCTCCGGCGCGGTGGCGATCGGCACCAACTATCTGGGCTATCGCTTCTGGCTCTACAAGGACCGCGACGCCGCCTCCCGCAAGCGGGAGATCACGCTGTTCCTGCTGTTCAGCGGCATCGGCCTGCTGATCGAGAACGGCATCCTGGCATTCTCGGTGCACGTGCTCGGCTTCCAGTCGCACTTCAGCCAGGTGATCGCGAAGAACGTGCTCGGCCTGGCCGCGGGCACCGTGTTCCGCTTCGTCTCCTACCGCACCTGGGTGTTCAAGGCGATGCCGGAGCTGGAGGACCCCGAGGTGGTGCAGGAGGCCGAGCTGCTGCTGGCCGCCGAGGACAGCCGCTCGCTGGCCAACTGACCTCGTGTCACTCGCCCGCGTAGGCGAGGAACAGTGCGAACACCGGCGGCCGCAGCGACAGCAGTTCGAGGCGGCCGCCGTCGGCTTCCGCGAGGTCGCGGGCGACGGCCAGTCCGATCCCGGTGGAGTTGCGGCCGCTGACGGCCCGTTCGAAGACCCGGTTGCCGAGTTCCCTGGGGACGCCCGGCCCCTCGTCCTGCACCTCGGCGACCACCGAGCTGCCGGAGCGGCGGGCCCGCAGGGTGATGGTGCCGGCACCGTGCATCAGCGAGTTCTCGATCAGGGTGGCCAGCACCTGGGAGACGGTGCCGGGGGTGCCGATCACCTCGACGTCACGCAGGCCCTCGACGACCAGCCGGCGTCCGCTGTCGCGCAGCGTCGGGGCCCACTCCTCGACCTGCTGCTTGATGACCTCGTCCAGGCAGAAGCTCACCGCGGTGGGGCTGTTGGGGTCGCGCTGGTTGGTGAGCAGCCGCTGCACCACGTCGGTGAGCCGTTCGACCTGCTGGAGGCCGATGGTGGCCTCCTCGCGGACGGTGTCCGGGTCCTCGGCGAGCGCGGTGATCTCCTCCAGCCGCATGGAGAGCGCGGTGAGCGGGGTGCGCAGCTGGTGGGAGGCGTCGGCGGCGAGCCGGCGTTCGGCGGTGAGCATCCGCGCGATGCGTTCCGCGCTGGTGTCCAGCACCTCGGCGATCCGGTCGAGTTCGGGCACGCCGTAGCGGCGGCCCTGCGGCCGGGGGTCGCCGGAGCCGAGCCGTTCGGCGGTCTCGGCGAGGTCGGTGAGCGGGCGGGCCAGCCGCTTGGCCTGCCAGACGGCGAGCGCCACGGCGGCCTGCACGGCCAGCAGCGCGACCACGCCGAGCAGCAGCAGCATGTTGCCGATCTCGTGGTCGAGCGCGGCGCGGGACTGCGCGACGGTGACGGTCTCACCGCTGGCCCCGGACTCGGTGGCGGTCAGCGCCGGCCCCTCGACCGGGCGGCCGAGGACGATCTGCGGCTGTCCGGGGATGTCCACGGTGACGTAGAAGTTCTCGGTCACCACGGCGGCGAACTTCTCACCGGTGACCGGCTCGTTGGCGACGAGCCGGCTCTCCACCAGACCGAGCACCCGGACCGACACCGCGTCCACCCGGTCGTTGGCGGCGTTGGTGATGGACTGCTTCTCGATCAGGGCCAGCGGCACGCAGAACACCGCGACCACCACCAGGACGACGCCCAGCAGTGAGTTGATCATCCTGCGCTTCACGCCGGGTGGACCTTCAGTTCTTCTCGAAACGGAAGCCGACGCCGCGCACGGTGGCGATGTAGCGCGGGTTGGCGGCGTCGTCGCCGAGCTTCTTGCGCAGCCAGGAGATGTGCATGTCCAGGGTCTTGGTGGAGGTCCACCAGGTGGTGTCCCAGACCTGGCGCATGATCTCCTCGCGGGTGACCACTCGTCCGGCGTCCCGCACCAGCACCCGCAGCAGCTCGAACTCCTTGGCGGAGAGGGTGAGTTCCTCCTCGCCGAGCCAGGCGCGGTGCGACTCGATGTCGATCTTCACGCCGTGCGCGCCGGTGGTGAGCTGGTCGACGTTGCCGCGCCGGAGCAGGGCGCGGACCCGGGCGAGCAGTTCGGCCAGCCGGAACGGCTTGGTGACGTAGTCGTCGGCGCCGGCGTCCAGGCCGACGACGGTGTCCACCTCGTCCGCGCGGGCGGTGAGCACCAGGACCGGGAAGCTCTTGCCGTCGGCACGCAGCCGCCGGCACACCTCCAGGCCGTCCATCTCGGGAAGCCCGAGGTCCAGCACGATCAGGTCGACGTCCTCGCTGAGGCCGGCGCCCAGGGCGGCCGGTCCGTCCTCGCGGACGAGCACCTCGTAGCCCTCGCGGCGCAGGGCGCGGGCCAGCGGTTCGGAGATTGCCGGGTCGTCCTCGGCCAGCAGCACACAGGTCATAGGGGCGATGGTAGACCGCTCGGGCACGCCTGATCAGGGGGTCTTCGGGGGTTGTGACGCGCCCTACTTGACCGCTGTGAACACTGTCACAGGGCGTGATCGATTTGCGTTTGCGGGCATCTTCCGCAACAACTGCGCTTACATGGACATTCTTCGCACGAGCCTTGTCATCGCAGGCAATTCTCCTGCCTGAGCATCGAAAGGCGCAGTGCAATGACACTCCGCTTTACCTTCTGAATACCATTCACGCTCCGCAGTCAACCGAACTCGCGACTTACAGTGGTGGAGAACCCGAGCAAGACAGGCAAGGAAACAGCATGGCTTCGAGCACCCTGGAGTCAGAGGTAGGGACCTCCCCCGGTAACGGACGGACCTTCCTCGGCCACCCCCGCGGCCTCGCCACCCTCTTCATGACGGAGACGTGGGAGCGCTTCAGCTTCTACGGCATGCGCGCTCTGCTGGTGGTCTACATGTCCGCCAAGGCGGCCGACGGCGGCCTGGAGATGCAGGTCGCCACCGCCACCGCGGTCTACTCCGTGTACAACGCGATGGTCTACCTGCTCGCGCTGCCCGGCGGCTGGATCGCCGACCGGCTGCTCGGCGCCAGGCGCACCGTCGCCCTCGGCGGCGCGATCATCATGGTCGGCCACTTCCTGCTCGCCGTGCCCGCCTCGGCGTCGTTCTTCGCCGGCCTGGTCTTCATCGCGGTCGGCTCCGGCCTGCTGAAGGCCAACATCTCGACCATGGTCGGCCACCTCTACGACGGGCCCAACGACCCGCGCCGGGACGGCGGCTTCACGATCTTCTACATGGGCATCAACCTCGGTGCCTTCCTCGCGCCGCTGGCCATCGGCACCGTCGGCCAGAAGATCAACTGGCACCTGGGCTTCGCGATGGCCGGCGTCGGCATGGCCCTCGGCCTGATCCAGTACCTGCTGGGCACCCGCCACCTCAGCCCGCGCTCCAACGTGGTCAGCGCCCCGATCACCCCCGACGAGCGCCGCAACGTGCTGCGCAAGGCCGGCCTGTGGCTGGCCGCCGCCGCGGTGTTCTACGGCGTGGTCGTCGGCACCGGCAACTTCAGCGTCGCCTGGGCGATCTGGCCGCTCTCGCTGGCCGGCATCGCCGTCCCCGTCCTGGTCTTCAGCCGGATCCGCCGCGACCCCGACCTGACCGGCCAGGAGCGCTCGCGGATGAGCGGCTACCTGTGGTTCTTCGCCGCCGCCGCGGTGTTCTGGATGATCTACGACCAGTCCGGTTCGACGCTCAGCGTGTTCGCCGACCGCAACACCGCCGGCAGCCTGTTCGGCTTCTCGTTCCCGTCCAGCTGGTTCCAGTCGCTGAACCCGCTGTACATCATGGCGCTCGCCCCGGTGTTCGCCTGGCTGTGGAACGCCGCCGCCCGCCGCAACCGCAACCCCTCCACCACCTCCAAGTTCGCCTTCGGCCTGCTGATGATCGGCGTGTCGTTCCTGGTGATGATGCTGGCGATGGCGGCGGCCGGCGGCGGCGCCAAGGTCACCCCGCTGTGGCTGGCCATGGTCTACCTGATCCAGACCACCGGCGAGCTCACCCTCTCCCCCGTCGGCCTGTCCGTCACCACCAAGCTGGCGCCCGCCAAGTACGCCAGCCAGATGATGGGCATCTGGTTCCTCGCGGTCACCGCCGGCGACTGCGTGGCCGCCGTGGCCCAGCTGGCGCTGGGCGACAGCGTGGTCGGCTCCACCTGGTACTTCGCCGCCCAGGGCCTGCTGGCCATCGCCGCCGGCGTCGGCCTGTTCGCCGCCCGCGGCCGGGTCGGCAAGCTGATGGGCGACGTTCGCTAGGCCTGTCCGGCCGATCGCTGTCGGATCGCCCCCCAGCCCTTGGGAGCTGGGGGGCGATTCGGTGTTCCGCCCGCGGCGGCGGAACCCTACGATGCGCAGATGTGCTTCCGTCGAATCAGTTCGAGCCGGCACTTCGTCTGCCTGGCCTGCCGGGCCTCCTGCAAGAAGAGGTCGGAGCCTCGGCGAGTGCACCACTGCCCGCGGTGCCGGGGCGAGCTGATCGACGCAGGCCACGACCTCGCCGTGCCGGCCCGCCGCGACACCGCCGGCTGGCGCGCGCTCACCGCGCTGCTGAACGCCGGAGTCACCTTCCACTCGTCCTGCTGCGACGGCCCCGGCTGGCGGCCCCGTACCCCTCGCGAGGTCAGGACGCGGCTGGCGGCCTCGGCCGGCACCGGGATCCCCGCGTCCACGGCACTCACCACCCTGGACCTGGACGAGCCGGCGGCGAAGAAGCGTCCCCGCCGCTGACACCCGGCGACCCGCCTCGCGGCGGCCACCGCCCTTGGAGCCGCCGGCTAAACCTTCCGGACCCCGCCCTGCCAGACGGCGGCGGTCAACGGGACGCCCGGACGGTACGCAAGGTGCACGTGCGACGGCGCGTCCAGCAGCAGCAGGTCCGCCCGGGCACCCGGGGAGACCCGGCCCACGTCGGTGCGGCGCAGCGCCAGCGCCCCGCCCGCGGTGGCGGCGTGCACCGCCTCGTCGGGGGTCATGCCCATCTCGCGCACCGCGACGGCCAGGCAGAACGGCATCGAGCTGGTGAAGCTGGAGCCCGGGTTGCAGTCCGTGGACAGCGCGACCCGCACCCCGGCGTCCAGCAGCCGCCGGGCGTCCGGGTAGGGCGCCCGGGTGGAGAACTCCGCGCCCGGCAGCAGGGTGGCCACCGTGTCGCCGTCGGCCAGCGCCGCCACGTCCTGGTCGGTCAGGTGCGTGCAGTGGTCGGCGGACGCCGCGCCCAGCTCCACCGCGAGCTGCACGCCCGGGCCGAAGCTCAGCTGGTTGGCGTGGATCCGCGGCCGCAGCCCCTTCGCCATCCCCGCCGTCAGCACCGCCCGCGCCTGGTCGCCGTCGAACGCCCCGCGCTCGCAGAACACGTCCACCCACCGCGCGAACGGGGCGCACGCCTCCAGCATCTCCCCCGTCACCAGCTCGACGTACCCCGCCGGGTCCTCCGCGAACTCGGGGCCCACCACGTGCGCCCCGAGGTACGTCGTCTCCTGCGTGTGCCCCGCCGCGATCCGGAGCGACCGCGCCTCGTCGACGGTGCTCAGCCCGTACCCCGACTTCACCTCCACCGTCGTGGTGCCCTGCCGCAACATCTCCGACAGGTAGCGGGTCAGGTTCGCGTTCAGCTCGGCATCGGACGCGGCCCTGGTCGCCGCCACCGTGGTCCGGATCCCCCCGGCCGAGTACGGACGGCCCGACATCCGCGCGTTGAACTCCGCGGTGCGGTCCCCGGCGAACACCAGGTGCGAGTGACTGTCCACGAACCCGGGCAGCAACGCCCGCCCGGCGGCGTCGAAGCTCTCGTCCGCGGCGGGGGCATCGCCGGTCCGACCCACCCACACCACCCGATCGCCCTCGATGACCACGGCGGCGTCGGCCAGCAGCCCGAGCGGCCTGTCCCCGAGCTCCGGGTCGTTGGTCACCAGTGAACCGATGTTGTTGATCAGCAGACTCATGAAGGTCGTTGTCCTCAAGTGGTGTTCCGGCCCCACTCAACCCCCGCGCCCCGTCAGGGGCGCGGGGAACTGCGCGAGGCGGAAGGTGAACGTCGGTGAGGTCGCGCCTCAGGGGGTTTCGTTACCGCAGTGCGTCCACAGCGTCGGCCAGCTCCCCGGCAACGTCCGGCACAAGCTGGTGCACCCCGTCCTTGACGATGTGCCGCCCGCCCACCACCAGGTGCCGCACGTCCGCCGCACTCGCCGCGAACACCGCGATCTCCGCACCCAGTTCCGGGGGCGCGCCCGCCGTCCGCACACTGTCCAGCGCGACCACGCAGAAGTCGGCCAGCGCGCCCGCCTCCAGCCGCCCGGCCTCGGACCAGCCCAGCGAGGCGTGCCCGTCCGCCGTGCCGGCCCGGAGCAGCGCGTTCGCCGTCCAGTGACCACGGGTCCGGGTGCGCAGCCGTTCGTCGAGTTCCAGCGCGCGGGCCTCTTCGAACGGGTCGATGACGGCGTGGCTGTCGGAGCCGAGGCTGATCGGGCAGCCCGCGGCGGCCAGCCGCTTGGCGGGGCCGATGCCGTCGGCGAGGTCCCGTTCGGTGGTGGGGCACATGCAGATGGTGGTGGTGCTGTCGGAGAGGAGGCGGATGTCCTCCTCGGTCAGGTGCGTCGCGTGGACGGCCGAGGTGCGCGGTCCGAGGACGCCGTGGTCGGCGAGCAGCCGGGTGGGGGTGACGCCGTGCGCGGCGAGGCAGGCGTCGTTCTCGGCGGTCTGTTCGGAGAGGTGGACGTGCAGCGGGGCCTTTCGCATCGCGGAGAAGTGCGCGACGGTGCCGAGCTGTTCGGCGGGGACGGCCCGCACGGAGTGCACCGCGGCGCCGATCCGGGCGTGTTCCGCGCCGGTCAGCGACGAGACCCGGGAAGCCCAGGCGTCGGCGTCGCCGTCGGAGAACCGGAGTTGGGTCTCGGTGGGTTCGGCGCCGAAGCCGGAGGACAGGTAGCAGGTGTCGAGCAGGGTGATCCGGATGCCGGCCCGTTGCGCGGCCTCGATCAGCGCCTCGCCCATCGCGTTCGGGTTGTCGTACCGGACGCCGCCGGGCGCGTGGTGCAGGTAGTGGAACTCGCCGACGGCGGTGATGCCGGCCAGCGCCATCTCGGCGTAGGTGGCGGTGGCGAGCGCCAGGTAGGTGTCGGGGTCGAGCGCGGAGGCGACCCGGTACATGGTGTCGCGCCAGGTCCAGAACGTCCCCGATCCGACCTGCACGCTGGACCGCAGTGCCCGGTGGAAGGCGTGCGAGTGCGCGTTCGCCTGCCCGGGCAGGGCGAGTCCGGCCAGCCGGACCGCCCCGGCGGGGCAGGGCCCGCTCTCGGGGGTGACCTTGGCGATCCGCCCGCCGGGGCCGACGGCGATCAGTACGTCGCGTCGGACCGCGTGGCCGTCGGCGTGCGGCAGCCAGGCGTGTTCGGCCCAGTACGTCACGACGGGCGGCATGCGAGGTCCTCCAGTACGTCGGCGAGGGCGGCGACGCCCGCGTGGCAGTCGGCCTGCTCGGCGTGTTCGGCCGGGGAGTGCGAGACGCCGGTGGGGTTCCGTACGAACAGCATGGCGGTCGGGACGGTGGACGCCAGGATTCCGGCGTCGTGTCCCGCTCCGGTGGGCAGCACGGGGGCGTGCAGCAGCCCGGCCAGGTGGTCGCGGAGCGGGCCGTCGAAGTCGACGACGGGGGTGAAGGATTCGCGGGTGAGGGTGACCCGGACGCCGTCGCGTTCGCCGCGTTCGACCGCCAACTTCTCGATGGCGTCGACGAGTTCACCGAGCGTCGCCTCGTCGGCTGCCCGCGAGTCGAGCCAGCCGCGGACGAGTGAGGCGATGGCGTTGGTGCCGTTGGGTTCGACGGCGACCTTGCCGAAGGTGGCGAGCGCCCCGGCGAGGCGGGCCTTCTTGCGGGCGCCGAGGACGGTGGTGGCGTAGGTGAGCATCGGGTCGCGGCGGTCGGCGAGCCGGGTGGTGCCGGCGTGGTTGGCCTCGCCGTGGAAGTCGAACCGCCAACGGCCGTGCGGCCAGATCGCGCTGGCCACGCCGACCGGCTGTTCGTCCGTCAGCCACCGGCCCTGTTCGATGTGGAGTTCGACGAACGCGCCGATCCGGCCGAGCAGTTCGGGGTCGGGGCCGATCTGCGCCGGGTCGTGGCCGGCCTTGAGCATCGCGTCGGGCAGCCACACTCCGTCGGCGTCGCGCAGCCGGTAGGCGGCGTCCCGGTCGAGGACGCCGGTGGCGAGCCGGCTGCCCACGCAGGCGACGCCGAACCGGGCGCCCTCCTCGTCGCCGAAGTTGGTGATCGCCAGCGGGCGGGTCAACTCGGTGCCGCGCGAGCGGAGTTCGTCGAGTGCGGCGAACGAGGAGATCACGCCGAGCGGGCCGTCGTAGGCGCCGCCGTCGGGGACGGAGTCCAGGTGCGAGCCGGTGACGACGGCGTTCCCGGCGGTCGGGTCGCCGAGCCAGGCCCACTGGTTGCCGTTGCGGTCCATCTCGTAGTGCAGGCCGCGGGCGCGGGCCTGCTCCTCGAACCAGGACCGGCATTCGGCGTCGGCGGAGTTCCAGGCGTACCGGCGGTAGCCGCCGGAGGAGGCGGAGCGGCCCACGGGGAGCAGCTCCGCCCACATCGCGTCGAAGCCCTCGGTCACAGCTCGGCCATCGGGACGCGGACGCCCCGCTCCTGAGCAACTTCCGAGGCCCGGTCGTAGCCGGCGTCCACGTGCCGGATGACGCCCATGCCGGGGTCGTTGGTGAGGACGCGGCGGATCTTCTCGCCGGCCAGCGCGGTGCCGTCGGCGACGGTGACCTGACCGGCGTGGATGGAGCGGCCGATGCCGACGCCGCCGCCGTGGTGGATGGACACCCAGGACGCGCCGGAGGCGACGTTGACCATGGCGTTGAGCAGCGGCCAGTCGGCGATCGCGTCGGAGCCGTCGAGCATCGCCTCGGTCTCCCGGTAGGGGGAGGCGACGGAGCCGCAGTCCAGGTGGTCGCGGCCGATCACGATCGGGGCGGACAGCTCGCCGGACGCCACCATGTCGTTGAACCGTTCGCCGGCCTTGTCGCGTTCGCCGTAGCCGAGCCAGCAGATCCGCGCGGGCAGGCCCTGGAAGTGCACCTTCTCCTGGGCCATCTTGATCCAGCGGTGCAGCGACTCGTTCTCCGGGAACAGGTCGAGGACGGCCTTGTCGGTCTTGTGGATGTCCTTCGGGTCGCCGGACAGCGCGGCCCAGCGGAACGGGCCCTTGCCCTCGCAGAACAGCGGCCGGATGTACGCGGGGACGAAGCCGGGGAACGCGAACGCCCGGTCGTAACCGGCGAGCTGGGCTTCGCCGCGGATCGAGTTGCCGTAGTCGAAGACCTCCGCGCCGCGGTCCTGGAAGCCGACCATGGCCTCCACGTGCCGGGCCATCGACTCGCGGGCACGCTGGGTGAACTCGGCGGGCTTCTCGGCCGCGTAGGTCGCCATGTCCTCGAAGTCGACGCCGGTCGGCAGGTAGGCCAGCGGGTCGTGGGCGCTGGTCTGGTCGGTGACGATGTCGATCGGGGCGTCCATCGCGAGCAGCTGCGGCAGCAGGTCGGCGGCGTTGCCGAGCAGGCCGATGGAGAGCGGCTGCCGCTTGTCGCGGGCCTCGGTGGCGAGCTGCAGCGCGTGGTCGAGGCTCGATGCCTCGACGTCGAGGTAGCGGTGCTCGATCCGGCGGGAGATCCGGGACGGGTCGCAGTCGATGCAGATCGCCACGCCGCCGTTCATGGTGACGGCGAGCGGCTGGGCGCCGCCCATGCCGCCGAGGCCGGCGGTGAGGGTGATGGTGCCTTCCAGCGTCCCGCCGAAGCGCTTGTTGGCGACGGCCGCGAAGGTCTCGTAGGTGCCCTGGAGGATGCCCTGGGTGCCGATGTAGATCCACGAACCGGCGGTCATCTGGCCGTACATGGTGAGGCCGAGCGACTCCAGGCGGCGGAACTCCTCCCAGTTCGCCCAGTCGCCGACCAGGTTGGAGTTGGCGATCAGCACCCGGGGCGCCCACTCGTGGGTCTGCATGACGCCGACCGGCCGGCCCGACTGGACCAGCATGGTCTCGTCCTGCTTGAGGCCCTGCAGGGTCTTCACCATGGCGTCGAAGGAACGCCAGTCGCGGGCGGCCTTTCCGGTGCCGCCGTAGACCACCAGCTTGGACGGGTGCTCGGCGACCTCCGGGTCGAGGTTGTTCATCAGCATCCGCAGGGCGGCTTCCTGCTGCCAGCCCTGCGTGCTCAGCCCGGTGCCCCGCGCCGCGCGAACCTCGCGCGGGCCGCTCGCCTGCTCTGCCATGGACCAGCCTCCTTGCGGATGGATTCATTCACGATCAAGCAGAGTGAATATATCCAAACAACATCGGGCTGACCAGAGTTTCGAGCGCCCGCGTCGGCACCCGTTTCAGCTCTTCCCCTGATCCCCCGGCTGATCCCCCGGCCCACTCGGCGGGCTGTTCTCGCCCCGCAGGGCCGCCAGCCGGTGCCGGTACTCCTCCACCTCGATCTCGCCCCTGGCCAGCCGTTCGGCCAACAGCCGCTCCGCCTCCGGGACCTGGCTCTGCGGCGGGCTCTGCGGCGGGCTCCCCCACTGCGGCCCGTCCGACCGCCCGCCCGTCCGCCGCGTCGAGGACGCCCGCCACAGCGCGGCCAGCACGACGATCACCAGCAGCCCGAACAGCATGAACGTGATCCCGGGCAGCACCCACGACCAACCGCCGTGGTGGTAGTACCCGTGGTGCCAATACATGACCATCACCCGCCACCGCACCCGAACGGTGCGCCGCTTCCAGTCTGCGCCTTCGGGTCGACGATTGCCGCCGCCACGAACAGGGGTTAACGGATTTGAGCGCACGGCAATGCGCTTGCAGCGCAGGGACGTACTGCCCTACAGTCGCGGTGAACTGATGGAGCGTCAGCCGCTGCGGGTCGCCACCACAGCGTCGGGCCGCCCACGGCCGAGCGCTGCCCGGACATGACAGTGCCCCGGGCGGCATGCTCAGCAGAGGCGGACCCGGGGCTTACCTGGCCAGGGTAGCAGCCGGCAACGGAGCCGCAACAGGAATCGGACCGGAGGAGACACGGACGTGACGGACGCACTGCCGGGCTGGATGTGCGAGGCGCTCTCGGAACAGCGGCTCGCACCCTACCGGGCGGCCGCCGAGCGGGACAAGGTCTCCGCACGACTGCTCTACTGGTGGAACGCCGAGGTCTCCGGCGCCTTCCTCGGGCCTCTGCACTGTCTGGAACTCACGCTGCGCAACGCGCTCCACGACCGGTTGACGACCGCTTTCGGTCGCGCCGACTGGTGGGCGGTCGCAGCGCTCGACGACCACGGCCGGAAGCTGGTCGAAGACGCCCGGCGCAAGCGCGAGCGCCGACGAGACCGCGTCCTCACCGCCGATGGTGTGATGGCCGAGCTCTCCTTCGGCTTCTGGGTCTCTCTGCTCAGTGCCGGCGACTGCTACGACCGACGCCTGTGGGTCCCGATCCTTCACCGCGCCTTTCCGCACTACTCCGGGCCGCGCCGAGAACTCCACCGGAACTTCGAGTCGATGCGGCTGTTCCGCAACCGGATCGGGCACCACGAACCGATCCACCACCGGCGGTTGGAGGCCGATCACGCGAAGATCTACGAGCTGCTCGAGTACCTCAGCCCGGCCATGGCGGCCGAGTCCCGGGCGATGGACCGGGTTCCCGAGATCCTGCGCATGCGCGCGCAGGCGTGCGCGGGCCGGCGCCCGCCCCGGTTCTGAACCGGCGACTCTGATCACCCTCTGAACGCCAAGGAGGCGACATGAACGCCGGTACCTGGAACGGCGAGCTGCTGTCCCGCTCGGAGATCGCCACCCGGGCCGGAGTCGAGCGCCCCGCAGTCACGAACTGGCAGCGCCGACACCCCGACTACCCCGAGCCGGTCCGGGTCGGGGACGAGGAACTGTTCCACGCCGGGGAGATCCACACGTGGCTCTCCCGCCGGGTCGTCCCCCGCAACGGCCTCCGGCCCGGTGAGACGCACGGCACCACGTACGGCGACCGGTTCGCCACCGTCCTCGGGCGCGCCCCGATCGACCCCGGCAAGGTCCGGCGGGTCGTGGACGAGCTGCTGGGCAAGGCCGGGGCCTCGCTCCTCGGCAGCGGATGGAACCCCGACCATCAGGCGCTGCTCCAGGAACTGCTGCTGCTGCGCACAAGGCCCACGGAGTGGCAGGACATCGCCCTGGAGTTTCCGCCGGCCGTCTCCACCGTCGCACGGAAGATCGCCGAAGCCGGCGGTGATCCGCACCGGCACCCTCTCCTGCGCGATCAAAGTTCCGGGATCGCGCTGGGCGAGGCGATCCGGATCATCGACCGGCTTTCGCCTCCGCAGGAGGTGGCCGCCGCCTACGACGCCCTGCTGGACGCCGCGGCCACCCGCCAGGGCCCTCGCGCCGCGGACATCCTCACTCCCCCTTCGGTACGCGCAGCGATGCTCGCCGTCCTCTCCCAAGGGGCTAGGCCTGGCAGCCTCTACGACCCCTACTGCCGATCCGGCGAACTACTGGTCGACGCAGCCCCGATGCTCGCGCCCGGCGCGACCGTCCGCGGCACGACCATGCGGGCCGATAACGCCAGGTCGAGCAGCCTCAACCTGGCCGTTCATTCGGTGCGGGCCACGGTGGACCTCCGGCCCGGGTTCCCCGAACCGGCCGCGCCTGGCCGGTACGACCTGGTGCTCGCGAATCCACCGTTCAGCATGAAGGCTCCTGCGTCCACCTACGTCACCGACCGCCGCTGGCCGTTCGGGCCGCCCCCCGCCCACAACCTCGATCTGGCATGGATCCAGCACGTGGTCCTGTCGCTCGCCGACGGCGGGCGGGGAGCCGTCGTCATGCCTCACGGCGCGGCCTTCCGCTCGGGTCGAGAGCGGGACATCAGGGCCGCGCTGGTGGAGTCCGGCGCGATCGAATGTCTCGTCTCGCTGCCGGGCGGGCTGTTCGCCGCCACCTCGATTCCGGTGATGATCTGGATCCTGCGCCCGCCACACCGGGCCGAACGGCGCGGCGTGCTGATGATCGACGCCACGGAGCTCGGCACGCGTACGCCCAGGGGCCGCCGCTTGGCCGCACCCGCCGTGACCGCCATCGCGGCGGCCTACCTCGCGTGGCACACCGACGGCGCGCTCAGCGAGATCAGCGCATGCCCCACCACCGACGAACTCCGCTCCGCCGACTACCAGTTGGTGCCGGCCAGGTATCTGGACCCCAGCCCCCGACAGCCGTCGGCCGAAGTCGATGAGATCCGGCAACGACTCAGCGACCTTGAGCACCGAGCCGCGCTGGCCGATCGAAGACTCACCGAAGCCCTGAAGGGATGGATGCGATGACCGGTCCGGCTTGGGTCCGCCTCGCAGATCTCGCCGAACTCCAGCCGGGATTCGCAAGACGGCAGACGCCGCACCCGGACGGGACGGTCGGCGGGATTCCGGTGCTGCGCCCGCCCGACGTCAACGGCGGCGAGCTCTCCGAGGAACCCGGCCTCCGTGTCCCCGACGCCGACGCGGCCGGGCTCGCCCGCTACCGGCTGGCGGCCGGCGACATCCTGTGCGTCCGGACCGGGCGCCCGGGTGCGTGCGCTGCGGTGACGCCGCATCAGGTCGACTGGCTGCACAGCGACACCCTGTTCCGGATCCGGCCCGGGTCCGGCGTCGATCCCACGTACCTGGCGCACTACCTGAGCAGTCCGGCAGCTCAGGACTGGATCCTGCGGCGGGTCCACCGCGGGAGCGGCATTCCGAGCATCACCAGCCGTGACCTTGCCGACCTCCCGGTTCCGCTCCCCGGGTTGGACGAACAACGGGAGGCCGCCGAAATCATGTCCGCCGTCACCGAGAAGATCGCAGCGCACCGGCGAATCGCCGAGACCGCGAGCGAACTCCGCACCGCGCTGGCACTTCGGCTCTTCTCCGCGCCGAAGTAGCCATTGCGTCGTCAGGCCGCTTCGTCGCCGCCCCAGTCGATGCCGATCTCGGCGAGCCAGCGGCGGTCCTCGGCGTCCGGCTGGGGCGTCGGCTCGTCGGGGCGGGTCTCGTCGTTCTCGCCGGGGCGGGACGGTGGGCGCGGGATGTACTGGACGGGGCCGACGCCGTAGCGGGCGGCGGCCTCGTCGGCGGCCGGGTCGCCGGGTTCGAGGACGCCGATGTGGATGGCTTCCTCGTCGCCCGGGTCGAGCACGGTGAGTTCGGGGTGCGGCGGGCGGCGCAGCGCGATGCGGCGGCCGCACTGCGGGCAGGACCATTCGTCGGCGCCGGAGCCGAGCCGTCCGGTGAGTCTCATCTGGTGGATCGGTGGTGGCATTGGACTTCCCCCGTCCAAAGCTGTCTTCGTCCCTGTCGAGTCCCTACCGGGAAGATGCCCGTTCACGGCCGGTCGTCAACCCGGTGCAGGGGTGTCATTGGGGGAACAGGCGGTGTCATTCCAGGAACAGTTGACGGGCCGTCGCCGACTGTTCGATGGCTTCCAGCCGGGCCTCCGCGCCGGGGATCTCGTCGCACATCGCCTGGAGCAGGACCCGGCCGAGCATCATCGGGGCGCAGGCGGTGTCGAAGACCAGGCCGGTGCCGACGGCGGCGGGCAGCATCACGTCGGAGAGTTTGGCGACGGGGGCGAACGCGGAGTCGGCGACGGTCAGGACGGTCAGTCCGCACTCGCGGGCGACGGTGAGGGCGTCCATCAGTTCGCGCGGGTAGCGGGGCAGCGCGAAGCAGAGCAGGGCGGTGGCTCCGGCGGCGACGGCCTGTTCGAGGCGGTCGGCGAGCATCGAGCCGCCCTCGTCGATCAGCCGGATGTCTGGGTGGACCTTGGCGGCGAAGTAGGAGAAGCCGCCGGCCTGGGCGGAGGCGGCGCGCAGGCCGAGCACCGGCAGTGGGCGGGAGGCGGCCAGGATCCGGGCGGCGCGGACGATCGGCGCGGGGTCGGCGAGCAACTCGGCCAGGTTCCGCAGGTGTTCGATCTCGGCGAGCACGGCCTGCTGGTGCTCGTTGCGGACCACGTCGTGGTGGCTCTCGGGGGCGGCGGCCTCGCCGACGCCGAGTTCGCGCAGCTGCTTGCGCAGCGCCGGGTAGCCGTCGTAGCCGAGCGCGACGGCGAACCGGGTGACGGACGGCTGGCTGACGCCGGCGAGTTCGGCGACCTCGACGCTGGACAGGAACGGCGCCTCGGTGGCGTGCCGGACCAGTGAGTGGGCGATCCGCCGCTGAGTGGGGGTCAGCCGGTGGCCCTCGAAGAGCTGGAGCAGCCGGGCGGAGGGCCCGGTGGTCGTTCCGGTCTCGTCAAGGGCGGGCATGTTCGGGTACCTCCACATTCGGTTGGACGTTCGCCGGTGGCTTCGGCGGTGGGACGACTGTGGCGCAGTCCCGACAGGTGGGCAATGGCGTTTCGCCAAGCGGGACGGGCGCGTTCGGACAGTAGTCCGGCGCGCCCGTCCTGTGTCGTGCCCTTAGGGCCGGACAGGCCCTTAGGCGAGCGGGCCGGTCACCTGCTCCACGGCCCCGATCAGTGTGCCGGAGGCGACCAGCTCGGCGGCGGCCTCCAGGTCCGGGGAGAGGAAGCGGTCCCGGCCGGGCCCGCCGACGCCGGCCGCGCGGGCGGCGGCGACCGCGGCGGCGGTCGCCGGGGCGAGCACCCCGGTCTCCTCGGCGGCCTGTTCCCGTATCTCCAACGCCCGTGCGGAGGCGACGAGTTCGACGGCCAGCACGCGGCCGAGGTTGGCCACCGCCTGGCGCAGCTTGCGGGCCGCGGACCAGCCCATCGAGACGTGGTCCTCCTGCATCGCCGAGGACGGGATGGAGTCCACCGAGGCGGGCACCGCGAGCCGCTTGTTCTCGCTGACCAGCGCGGCCTGGGTGTACTGGGCGATCATCAGACCGGAGTCCACGCCTGGGTCGTCGGCGAGGAACGCGGGCAGGCCGTGCGAGCGGGCCTTGTCGAGCAGCCGGTCGGTGCGGCGCTCGGAGATCGAGGCGAGGTCCGCGGCGGCGATCGCCAGGAAGTCCAGCACGTAGGCGACGGGCGCGCCGTGGAAGTTGCCGTTGGACTCGACCCGGCCGTCGGGCAGCACCACCGGGTTGTCGACGGACGCGGCGAGTTCGCGGTCGGCGACCAGCGCGGCGTGCGCCAGGGTGTCGCGGCCGGCGCCGGCCACCTGCGGGGCGCAGCGGATCGAGTAGGCGTCCTGGACCCGCGGCGCGTCGTCCTGGTGGTGGCCGGTGAGGCCGGAACCGCGCAGCACGGCCAGCATGTTGGCGGCGGCGGCGGCCTGGCCGGGGTGCGGGCGGATCGGGGCGTGCAGTTCGGGGGCGAGCACCTTGTCGGTGCCGAGCAGCGCCTCCAGCGTCATCGCGGCGGTGATGTCGGCGGTGGTGTACAGGCGCTGGAGGTCGGCGAGGGCCATCACCAGCATGCCGAGCATGCCGTCGGTGCCGTTGATGAGGGCCAGGCCCTCCTTCTCCAGCAGTTCGACGGGTTCGATGCCGGCGGCGGCGAGCAGTTCGGCGGCGTCCTTCTCGACGCCGTCGGGGCCGAACGCGGTGCCCTCGCCCATCAGGACGAGTGCGCAGTGCGAGAGCGGGGCGAGGTCGCCGGAGCAGCCGAGCGAGCCGAACTCCCGTACCGCAGGGGTGATTCCGGCGTTCAGCAGGGCGGCCATGGTCTGGGCGACCAGCGGGCGGACGCCGGTGCGGCCGGAGGCCAGCGTCTTCATCCGCAGGAACATCAGCGCCCGGACCACCTCGGTCTCCACCAGCGGGCCCATGCCGGCGGCGTGCGAGCGCACCAGCGAGCGCTGGAGCTGGGCCCGCAGTTCGGGGCTGATGTGGCGCACCGCCAGCGCGCCGAAGCCGGTGGAGACCCCGTACACCGGGCGGGGTTCGGCGGCGAGGGCGTCGATCCGGGCCCGCGCGGCGGCCATCTCGGCGAGCGCGTCCGGCCCGATCTCCACCCTGGCCCCGCCCCGGGCGACGGCGAGGACATCATGGGCGCTGACGTCGGCCTTGCCGACCTGGACGACGACACTGTGCATATCCATATGCACATTCTCATCAGGTGAATGCGGATATGACAAGCAACCGGCGCCGCGTCCCCGGATGGTTGACTGGCCCGCGGAGGTGCGACACGGATGGCGCGGGCAACGGTACGGCGGCGAGTGGTGCGGCTGGACGGCGGGGAGCGCGGGGCGCGACCCGACAGTCTGGCGGCGGAGGAGCCGCTGGAGATCCGGATCGGCGGCGAGGCGCTGACCGTCACCATGCGCACCCCCGGCCACGACTTCGACCTGGTGGCGGGCTTCCTGGTCGGCGAGGGCCTGGTCGGCGCCACCGAGGAGCTCGCCGCGCTGCGCTACTGCGCGGGCACCGACGAGGACGGCGCCAACACCTACAACGTGGTCGACGCGGCCGTCCGCGGCGCCCGCCCCGCACTGTCCGCGCACCGCAACCTGCTGACCACCAGCGCCTGCGGCCTGTGCGGACGCGACACCGTGGACGCCGTGCGCACCCGCAGCCGCTGGGACGTCTCCGTGGACCCGCTGCGGCTCGACCCTGAGGTGCTCTACGCCCTGCCGGAACGGCTGCGCGCCGCCCAGCGCACCTTCGACTCCACCGGCGGCCTGCACGCCGCCGCGCTGTTCGCCGCCGACGGCACCCTGCTGTGCGCGCGCGAGGACGTCGGCCGGCACAACGCGGTGGACAAGGTGGTCGGCTGGGCGCTGCGCGAAGGCCTGCTCCCGCTGCGCGGGCACGTCCTGCTGGTCTCCGGCCGGGCCTCCTTCGAACTGACCCAGAAGGCCGCGCTGGCCGGCCTGCCGCTGCTGGCGGCGGTCTCCGCGCCGTCCTCGCTCGCCGTCGACCTGGCCGAGGAGCTCGGCCTCACCCTGGTCGGCTTCCTGCGCGGCCGCACCGCGAACGTCTACACCCGCGCGGACCGGATCGCCGACTGAGCGTCGGCGATCCGGCCATGATCAGCGGGGCCAGAAGCTGGTGCGCCAGGCGTGCGGCCCGTGCGCGGGGACGGGACGGGGAGTGCGGCTGGTCCACGCGCTGGCCGGGCCGCTCGCGGAGGCCGACGCGGCCCCGGCGGCGGCCCGGGCTTGGACCACCGCCAGGACGGTGGCCAGCTCCTCGGGGGTCGGCTGCCCGTGCAGCACCTGAATGGGAGTCATGTCGCGGGGTGAACCCTTCTGCTACAGCGGGATGTTGCCGTGCTTCTTCGGCGGCAGCGCCTCCCGCTTGCCGCGCAGCGCCCGCAGCCCGCGGACGATGTGCTTGCGGGTCTCGCTGGGCGCGATGACCGCGTCGACGTAGCCGCGCTCGGCGGCCAGGTACGGGTTGAGCAGGGTGTCCTCGTAGGAGGCGAGCAGCTCGGCCCGGCGCTCCTCGCCCCGGCCCTCCGCCTCGGCGGCGGCGATCTCCCGCCGGTGCAGGATGTTGACCGCGCCCTGCGCGCCCATCACGGCGATCTGCGCGGTCGGCCAGGCCAGGTTGAGGTCGGCGCCCAGGTGCTTGGAGCCCATCACGTCGTACGCGCCGCCGAACGCCTTGCGGGTGATCACGGTGATCAGCGGGACGGTGGCCTCCGCGTAGGCGAAGATCAGCTTCGCGCCGCGGCGGATGATGCCGTCCCACTCCTGGCCGGTGCCGGGCAGGAAGCCGGGCACGTCGACGAAGGTCAGCACCGGGATGTTGAACGCGTCGCAGGTGCGCACGAAGCGGGCGGCCTTCTCGCTGGCGGCGATGTCCAGGCAGCCGGCCAGGTCCATCGGCTGGTTGCCGACCACGCCCACCGGGTGGCCCTCGACCCGGCCGAAGCCGACCACGATGTTGCCCGCGTACAGCGGCTGGACCTCCAGGAAGTCCCCGTCGTCCAGCACCCGCTCGATCACGTGCCGGATGTCGTACGGCTGGTTCGCCGAGTCCGGGACGATGGTGTCGAGTTCGAGGTCCTGCTCGGTGATCGTGAGGTCGGCCTGCTCGGGGTAGGCCGGCGGGTCGCTCAGGTTGTTGGAGGGCAGGTACGACAGGAGGCTCTTGACGTACTCGATGGCCTCCTTCTCGTCGGCGGCCAGGTAGTGCGCGTTGCCGGACTTGGTGTTGTGGGTGCGGGCGCCGCCCAGCTCCTCCATGTCCACGGTCTCGCCGGTGACGGTCTTGATCACGTCGGGGCCGGTGATGAACATGTGCGAGGTCTTGTCGGCCATCACCACGAAGTCGGTGACCGCCGGCGAGTACACCGCGCCGCCCGCGCACGGGCCCATGATCAGCGAGATCTGCGGGATCACGCCCGAGGCGTGCACGTTGCGGCGGAAGATCTCGCCGTACAGGCCGAGCGAGACCACGCCCTCCTGGATCCGGGCGCCGCCGGAGTCGTTGATGCCGATCATCGGGCAGCCGGTCTTCAGCGCGAAGTCCATCACCTTGACGATCTTCTCGCCGAACACCTCGCCCAGCGAGCCGCCGAACACCGTGAAGTCCTGGGCGAACACCGCGATCTGGCGCCCGTCCACGGTGCCGTAGCCGGTGACCACGCCGTCGCCGTACGGCCGGTTCTTCTCCTGGCCGAAGTTGGTCGAGCGGTGCCGGGCGAACTCGTCGAACTCCACGAACGAGTCCTCGTCCAGCAGTTCCAGGATCCGCTCGCGGGCCGTCAGCTTGCCCTTCGCGTGCTGCTTCTCGACCGCCGCGGCGGAACCGGAGTGCACCGCCTCGTCGATCCGCCGGCGCAGGTCGGCGAGCTTTCCGGCGGTGGTGTGCGGGTCGTGCGGTGCCTCGGCCATTGCGGTGGCTCTCCCTGCGTCCTCGGCCGCCGGCCCGGGGCGTGGAGGGTTACGGGCAGGGCGGCGCTGCGGTCTACCGTTGCGTAGCGTAGCCAGCGCGGGGGCGTCCGCGGCTATGGCCATCGACACATCGTGCCACTGCCCGGTTTGCGGGACGATGATGCGGCGTGCGGCTGTTGGCCGTACCTCTAGGGTGGCTGGGGTGAGCACTCCCGAGAGCCCCCGGCCCCGTCGTTCCGGACTGCGCGGCTTCGGCCACGGCGGCCCGTCCCCGTGGACCGACCTGGACCGTCCCCCGCTCGACGAGGCGGCGCTGCGGCTCGACCTGCTGCGCCCGGGCGCGCTGTGGACCTCACTCGATGTGGTGAGCGATACCGGCTCCACCAACTCCGACCTGGCCGCCCGCGCCAAGGACGGCGCGCCCGAGGGCGCGATCCTGGTCGCCGAATCGCAGAGCGCCGCCCGCGGCCGGCTCGACCGCCGCTGGACGGCGCCGCCCCGCTCCGGGCTGTTCCTGTCGGTGCTGCTGCGCCCGCAGGGCGTGCCGATGGAACGCTACGGCTGGCTGCCGATCCTGATCGGCACCGCCGTCTCCGCCACCCTCGACCGGATCGCCGACGTCCGCACCGGCCTGAAGTGGCCCAACGACCTGCAGGCCGAGGTCGACGGCCAGGAACGCAAGCTCGGCGGCATCCTCACCGAACTCTCCGGCGGCGCCGTCGTCGCCGGCCTCGGCCTCAACGTCACGCTGCGGCAGGCCGAACTGCCCGTCCCCACCGCCACCTCGCTCGCCCTCGCGGGCGCCGGGACCACCGACCGGGCGACCCTGCTGCGCGCCCTGCTGCGCGAGTTCGCCGAACTGTACGGCGAGTGGACGGCCGCCGCCGGCGACCCGCACGCCAGCGGACTGCTGCCCGCGTACACCGCCCGCTGCACCACTCTCAACCGGCCGGTGAAGGTCCAACTCCCCGGCGAGCGCGAGCTGCTGGGCGACGCGGTGGCCGTCGACGGCGACGGCCGGCTCGTGGTCCGCACCGCCGACGGCACCCGGCACGCCGTCGCCGCGGGCGACGTGGTGCACGTCCGCCCGCAGAACTGACCGGCCCCCACCGGCCCGGTCTCACCCAGCGGGACCCTCGGGTCCGCTGCCGGGCGGATGCCCCGGATTACGCGATTCCGTGCGAACATTCCACCTGGCAGCGGTGTGAGGCTCGCCACTACCCCTGCGGTGGTCGCGTAGCCGAACCCCGAGGACGGCAAGACACAAGTGCGCGAACGCACGGGGACGGACCGGTGACAGACAACGGCGGCGCCACCACGGGCTCCGGCAACGGCGGCACTCCCGCCGACGCGTACGACGGGACGGACGAGACCACCGTCGCGACCGACCTCGAGCGGCTGATCCTCGACGCGCCGCGCAAGTACACCCCGTACCAGGCCGCGCGCGCCGCCGAAGTCCCGATGGACCTCGCCACCCGCTTCTGGCGCGCCATGGGCTTCCCCGACATCGGCCAGTCCCGCGCCCTCAACGACAACGACGTGATCGCGCTGCGCCGCCTGGCCGGCCTGATCGAGTCCGGGCTGCTCAGCGAGCCGATGGCGATCCAGGTCGCCCGCTCCACCGGCCAGACCACCGCGCGACTCGCCGGCTGGCAGATGGACACCTTCCTCGACAACCTCACCCAGCCCGTCGAACCCGGCCTCACCCGCTCCGACGTCGCCTACCCCCTGGTCGAACTGCTCCTCCCCGAGCTCGAACAGTTCCTGGTGTACGTCTGGCGCCGCCAACTCGCCGCCGTCACCGGCCGCGTCGTCCAGGCCGCCGAGGACACCGAGACCACCTCCGGCCGCCTCGCCGTCGCCTTCGCCGACCTGGTCGGCTTCACCCGGCTCTCCCGCCGCCTGGAGGAAGAGGAACTCGGCGAACTCGTCGAAGGCTTCGAGAACACCTGCTCCGACCTGATCGCCGGCCAGGGCGGACGCGTCGTCAAGACCCTCGGCGACGAGATCCTCTTCGTCTCCGAGGACCCCGCCACCGTCGCCGAGATCGCCCTCTCCCTGGTCGAGACCCTCGCCAAGGAGGACAACATGCCCGCCCTCCGCGTCGGCATGGCCTTCGGCACCGTCACCTCCCGCATGGGCGACGTCTTCGGCACCACCGTCAACCTGGCCTCCCGCCTCACCTCCATCGCCCCCAAGGACGCCGTCCTGGTCGACGGCGAACTCGCCACGGCGCTGGAACACAACGGCTCCGCGACACTCCCGGACGGCACCCCTGCCCCCGGCCACCGCTTCCACCTCCAGCCCATGTGGCGCCGCCCGGTCCGCGGCCTCGGCCTGGTCGAGCCCTGGCTGCTGACCCGCACGCCCGCCTCCGGATCTTGATGTTCTGATCGGGTCGCCCCGCACCCCTGGGTGCGCACCTGCCTGCGCTCGCTTCGCCCCAAATCCACCCATACCGCCATAGGCTGGACGAAACGGCCCGTGGGAGGGAATGTGGCGGCGATGAGCGATCAGGTTGCGCCGGACTCGCGGTTGCAGGCGGTGGTGGAGCTCGCGCAGGCGATGGCGGGGGCGATGACGCCGCTGGAAGCGGTGAGCGCGGCGGCGGCCCGGGCGACGTCCGCGTTGGGGGCGACGATGGCGGCGGTCTCGGTGTGGGACCGCGAGTCGGGCCGGTTGCGGGTGCTGGTCAACCACGGGGAGCTCGCGCCGGGCGAGGAGGAGCTGCCCGAGGACGAGTCGTATCCGGTCGCGGACTTCCCGGAGATCGTGACGTACCTGGAGGAGCACTGGACCACCGGCCGACTCCCCCGCGCCTGGGTGCAGACGGCGGAGGATCTCGGTCCGCACGCCGGGCACCCGCTCCCGGCCTCCGGCGCGTTCTGCCGCTCGCGCGCCGCAGGCCTGCGGCGGCGGGGCCGGGGCAGCTGCCTGGTCGCGCCGATCGTGCTGCACGGCCAGGCGTGGGGCGAGCTGTACCTGGCGCGCGGGATCGGGATGCCGGTGTTCACCGATGCCGACGCCGAGTACGCGACCCTGCTGGCCGCGCAGATCGCGGCGGGCCTCGCGCAGACCGAACGGGTCGCCGACTTGCGCCGGCTGGCGTTCACGGACGCGCTGACCGGCCTGGCGAACCGTCGCGCGGTGGATGCCCGGCTGGAGGAGGCGTTGAAGGCGCACGCCCGGGACGGCGCGGTGGTGTCGCTGGTGGTGTGCGACGTCAACGGGCTGAAGCGGGTCAACGACCAGTTGGGCCACGAGATGGGCGACCGGCTGCTGGAGCGGTTCGCGCACCAGCTGTCGCTGTCGGCGGCGAAGCTGCCCGGCAGCCTCGCGGCGCGACTCGGCGGGGACGAGTTCTGCCTGCTCACGGAGGGCCAGTCCGCGGACGAGGTGGTCGCGGTCGCGGAGGAACTGTGCACCCGCGCACTGGAGTTGACGGACGGCGAGGGCGTCGCCTGCGGGATCGCCTCGACCGGGGACTCGATCGGCCCGGTGACCACGGCGGACCGCCTGTTCCGGCTGGCCGACGCCGCCCAGTACCGGGCGAAGGCCGCCCGGGCGGCGCACCCCGTGGTGGCCGGGCGGGCCCAGGGGCCGGGGTTCACCCCGGACCCGGTGGTACAGCTGGCGGACAGCCGCCGCGCGCCGACCGGACGGCCCAACGGCGAACGGCGACGGTTCCGCGGCTCGGCACACAGCGCCGACCCGGGACAGCTCCTGGCGGCAGCACTGGCGGCGCTGGACCAGGGCGGCGTACAGGGCGCGGTGACGCATCCGGCCGACACGCTGGGGCGTCTGTCGGTGGTCGCGGAAACCGCGTCACGACTGCTCAACGCCGTCGGCTGGTGGGTGTCGTACGTGCCACCGGGCTCACCACTGATGCGCACCGCCCGGCACGCCGTGTACCGGATGACGGGCGGCCCCGCATCGGCCCGGGCCCGCACCCAGCGGGCCCAGATCGAAGCCCCGGACGCGGTGTTCGACCTGCGGCACTACCCACTCACCGGCCGCGCCGTCACCGGCGGATCGTTCGCCCTGCGGGTCGGCGCACCGGGCAACGACCCCTCCGAGGAGGCCGTGATGGTGGTCTCCGGCTACCGCGCGATGGTCGCCGCGGGCGGCGCGAACCCTGCGGGCGGCTGGCTGCTCGAACTGTTCGCCGACGAGAGCACGCTCCCACTCGGCCAGGTCGCCCCGGCCCTCCGCGCGCTGGTGGCGGTGGCCCTCTCGGGGCCGTGCTCCCCACCGCCGTCCTGACCGGGTGCGGAACCAGGGAGAGCACAACCGGGGGCGCGAGCGGGTGCGAAACCAGGGAGAGCACCAACAGGGGCGCGGGGAACTGCGCGAAGCGGAAGACCCCAGCCGCAAGATCGCGACGCGGGCAATGACTTGCCTTTGATCGCGACCTTGCGGACCGGTGAGCGCTTGTCGCGCAGTTCCCCGCGCCCCTGTTGGTGCTCTGTCAGCGCGTGAGCCGGTTACCCAACGCGAAGCTGCCCGGGCCAACGGCAGCAATGAGCAGGAACGCCCAGCAGAACAGCACGGCCGGCTCGCCGCCGTTCTGCAGCGGGAACAGCGCGTTCTCCTGGTGCACGGTGAAGTACGCGTACGCCATCGACCCGGAGGCAATGAGCGCGGCGGCCCGGGTGCCGATGCCGAGCAGGACGAGCGCGCCGCAGGCGAGCTGGATGACGGCGGCGTACCAGCCGGGCCAGGTGCCGGCGGGGATGGTGCCGCCGCCGTGTGCCCCGCCGAGGACGCCGAACAGTGAGGCGGCGCCGTGGCAGGCGAACAGCAGGGCGGTGACGACCCGGTAGAGCGCGACGAAGTGCGGGCGGGCCGCGTCGGTGGCGGCTCTTGCGGTGGTGACGAGGTCGGACATGGGACTCCTCAGCCTGAACCAGTGGGGTGGTCTGCTGTGCGTGCCCTGACCTGGAGCCGACCTGCTGCCGGTTCGTGGGGGGAGTTCGGCGCCCCGCACGGCGCCGATCATGAACCGGACAAGTCAGCTGCTCCATTGCAGGGGTCGCGGAGCTCCGCGTCAAGCATGCGTCCGAACCATCACCCGTCCCAGGACTGAGTACGGATACTCAGGCGCCGCGCCGCACACACGTTGCAGGCTGATCGAATGCTCTGGAAAGACCCCCGCGACGAGCCGTCGCCCGAGGCCCGCGAGGTGCAGCGCAGGCTGCGCCGCACGGCGGTGGTGCTGGCGGCGCTGGCCATGATCGCGGCGGCGCTGGTGCTGGCCCGGCACGGTTAGGCTGAAGGCATGACCGCTCGCCGCCCGCTCGTTCTCGCGTCCGCCTCCCCCGCCCGGCTGGGCCTGCTGCGGCAGGCGGGCCTGGATCCGCAGGTGCGGGTGAGCGGGGTGGACGAGGACGCGCTGTCCGCGCCGACGCCCGGCGAGCTCGCGCTGGTGCTCGCGGTGGCGAAGGCCGGGAAGATCGCCGGCGAGCTGGCCGCCGAGCCGGGTGAGCCGCCGATCGTGATCGGCTGCGACTCGGTGCTGGAGCTGGACGGCCAGGCGCTCGGCAAGCCCGCCGACGCCGCCGAGGCGATCGAGCGCTGGCGCTCGATGCGCGGTCGCGCGGGCGTGCTGCGCACCGGCCACTGCGTGATCGACACCGCCACCGGCCGGCAGGCGCAGGCGACGGCGTCCACCACCGTCCGGTTCGGCACCCCGGACGACGCCGAGGTCGCCGCCTACGTCGCCTCCGGCGAACCGCTGCACGTGGCCGGGGCGTTCACCCTGGACGGCCGCTCCGCACCGTTCGTGGAGGGGATCGACGGCGACCCCGGGAATGTGATCGGCCTGTCGCTGCCGCTGCTGCGCCGCCTGCTCGCCGAGCTGGACGTCCGGATCACCGACCTCTGGGTCTGAACAGAACCGCTCAGCCCGCCGCGGGCGCGTGCTTGGCCAGGTAGGCCTGGACGTCGGGCAGTGCGCCGTCCTTGAGCAGCGGGGCGCCGTGGTTGCCGCCGGGGTAGAGCTTCAGCTGCTTGTCCTCGGCCACCGAGGCCTCGTACAGCGCCTTGGCGTTGGCGTTGAAGGGGGCGTCCAGTTCCTCGGCGGCGAAGTAGGTCGGGATCTTCACCGACTTGACCGCGAGCGCCGCGTTGAACTGGCTGTACACGTCGGGCGAGCTGAGCGAGACCACGGCCTTGATCGGCAGCGGGCTGTCCAGTTTGGCGGCGACCAGGGAGGCGGCGGCGCCCTTGGAGGCGCCGATCAGGGCGATGCTGGTGACGCCCTTCTCCTTGAGGCGGTTGGCGGCGGCCTTGATGCCCTCGGTGACGTCGCCCTCGCCGGTGAAGGCCATCACGGCATACCCGGCCTTGGTGAACTCGCCGAACACCGGCGCCCATTCGCACAGCGAGCCGCTCAGCTGGTGGGAGAGGATCAGCGCGGTCTTCGCCCCGCCGGCGTCCGAGTCCTGGTAGTAGGCGTCCAGCTCGGTGCCGCCCGCGGTGCCCGCGTCGAGGGCGAAGGAACCCTTTGCCGCCTGCGCCTTCGTCAGGCACCCGTAGGTCGCGGCGGTGGGCTCCGGGGTGGCCGCTGCTTTGGTCGAACTGCCGCTGCTGGAACAGGCGGTGAGCACCAGGGCGGTCGCGGCGAGTGCGACGGGCAGCATGGAGCGCTTCACGATTCCCCCGTGAATTATTCGGATATGTGATGGTGGCTGCGACGCTAGGGACGGCCCCCGAACCCGGTCAATGGTCTGAACCATTCCGTTATGTCGGCCCGCGAAGAGAGTGACCGGATTCCGGTTCGCAAGGTGCGGAATCGGACAGAACCGGGGGCGTACATCTGTTGCACAGTTCCACCCCCGGGGCCGGTGGGCCGCCGTTAGGCTGGCGAGCCGGACCGGAAAGGGGCGTTGAGGAGCGGAACATGACCGATGGGGTGCTCAACGTCGTGCTGGGACTGGTCGCTTCGGCGATCAGCGCCGGCCTGGGCTGGCTGGCGCAGACGGTGCGCCGGCGCCGCCGGCTGGAGCGGGAGCGCGCGTTCTTCGGGCTGCAGTCCGGCGGCGAGGCGCTGCTGGTCGCCAATCGGCAGGCCTCCTCGTCCGATCCGCACAGCGTGGCCCGTGACGACGTGTACGCGCTGATGGAAGTGGCTGCGCTGGTCCGCGAGTGCGGGGCCCGGTCCGTGCTGACCTCGCACGACGAGGTGCGTCAGGGGCTGGGCGACAAGACCGAGTTCTGCGTGGGCGGGCCGGAGAGCAACACGCGGACCGGTGCGCACCTGGCGTCCTGGCTGCCCGGCGCGGTGTTCGTCGCCCCGCCGGACGGTGCCGGGCATCCGGTCCGCACGCTGCTGATCGGGGAGCGGGAGTTCGCCTTCCGGACGCCCGCCGAGCAGCCGGGCGGGACGGCGTACGTGCTGCTGGCCCGAATACACCTGCGGCCGGGCAGTCGGCCGGTGTTCCTGATCGCCGGTCAGACCGCGGTCTCCAACCACGCGGCGGTGCGCTACCTGGCCGCCCACCACCGCTCGCTGGCCCGCCGGCACGGCCCGGACGGGGCGTTCGCGGTGGTGCTGCGGGTGGTCAACGCCCGGGCGTACGGCCCGGACGTGGTCGAGTTCGAGGCGGACGTGACCGCCGAGGCGACCGCCCCGCCGCAGCCGGCGGCCGCTTGAACCATGCTCCGGCGTGGCTGAGGCCACCCGGTCCACCGTGTTTCCCGAGCGACCCGCGCGCCCCGCGACCTGCGGTGCGTCGCCAATCGCCGTCGTCCGCAAGGAAGTCGGGAAACCCGAGCGTGTGAGCACGCTCACCACCAGGGACTACTCGCCGGTAGCGCCCTTCAATCCATAGACTCGACGAGGTTCGAGAAGGGAGCCACAGTGCGCAAGGTGCTCATCGCCAATCGCGGCGAAATCGCTGTCCGCGTCGCCCGGGCGTGCCGGGATGCCGGTATCGCGAGTGTCGCCGTGTATGCCGAGCCGGACCGGGACGCGCTGCACGTGCGGGCGGCCGACGAGGCGTACGCGCTGGGCGGCGACACCCCCGCGAGCAGTTACCTGGACATCGCGAAGGTCCTGAAGGCGGCCGCCGATTCGGGCGCGGACGCGATCCACCCCGGCTACGGCTTCCTGTCCGAGAACGCCGACTTCGCCCAGGCCGTCCTCGACGCCGGCCTGACCTGGATCGGCCCGCCGCCGCAGGCGATCCGCGACCTCGGTGACAAGGTCACCGCCCGGCACGTGGCGCAGCGCGCCGGTGCCCCGCTGGTGGCCGGTACCGCCGACCCGGTGTCGGGTGCCGAGGAGGTGGTCGCGTTCGCGTCCGAGCATGGTCTGCCGGTCGCGATCAAGGCGGCGTTCGGTGGCGGCGGTCGTGGTCTGAAGGTGGCCCGTACGCTGGAGGAGATTCCGGAGCTGTACGAGTCGGCGGTGCGTGAGGCGGTGGCCGCGTTCGGCCGCGGTGAGTGCTTCGTCGAGCAGTACCTGGACAAGCCGCGGCATGTCGAGACCCAGTGTCTGGCCGACCGGCATGGCAACGTGGTGGTGGTCTCCACTCGTGACTGCTCGTTGCAGCGTCGCCACCAGAAGCTGGTCGAGGAGGCGCCCGCGCCGTTCCTGACGGCGGAGCAGAACGCCGAGTTGTACCGGGCGTCGAAGGCGATCCTGCGTGAGGCGGGTTACGTCGGCGCCGGCACCTGCGAGTTCCTGGTCTCTCAGGACGGTCTGATCTCCTTCCTGGAGGTCAACACCCGCCTCCAGGTCGAGCACCCGGTGTCCGAGGAGGTCACCGGCCTGGACCTGGTCCGCGAGATGTTCCGGATCGCCGACGGCGAGGAGCTCGGCTACGACGACCCGGAGGTCCGCGGTCACTCCTTCGAGTTCCGGATCAACGGCGAGGACCCGGGTCGCAACTTCCTGCCCGCGCCCGGCACCGTCACGCTGTTCGCCCCGCCGTCCGGCCCGGGCGTGCGCCTGGACGCCGGCGTCGAGTCCGGCTCGGTCATCGGCCCCGCCTGGGACTCGCTGCTGGCCAAGCTGATCGTCACCGGCACCGACCGCAAGCAGGCCCTTCAGCGCGCCAAGCGCGCCCTGGAGGAGTTCAAGGTGGAGGGCATGGCCACCGCCATCCCGTTCCACCAGGCCGTGGTCACCGACCCCGCCTTCGCCCCCGAGGTGCACGGCTCCGAGGGCCCGTTCACGGTCTTCACCCGCTGGATCGAGACCGAGTTCGACAACACCATCCCGGCGTTCGCGGGCGCCGGCGGCGACGGCGAGGAGCCCGAGGGCCGGGAGACCGTGGTGGTCGAGGTCGGCGGCAAGCGCATCGAGGTGTCGCTGCCGTCCTCGCTGGGCGTCGCCTCGGCCCCGGCCGCGGGTGCCGCGGCGGGCAAGGCGAAGCGCCGGGTGGGCGCCAAGAAGGCCGCCTCCGCGGTCTCCGGCGACACCCTGGCCTCGCCGATGCAGGGCACCATCGTCAAGGTCGCCGTCGAGGAGGGCCAGGTCGTCGCCGAGGGCGAGCTGATCGTGGTCCTGGAGGCGATGAAGATGGAGCAGCCGCTGAACGCCCACAAGGCCGGCACCGTGGTCGGCCTGAAGGCCGAGGTCGGCCAGTCGGTCTCCAGTGGCGCCGCGCTCTGCGAGATCAAGGACGTCTGATCCGTCCAGGAAGGGCGGCGGGAGTTCGTGAACTCCCGCCGCCCTTCGGCCTATCCGGCCGCCTCCAGCACCAACTGCTCGACGCCGCACAGGAACTGCGCCATCTGCGCGCGCTCCAGCAGCGCGCTGTCGGCGACCATCAGCAGCTCGATCGCGCCGGGCGCGGCGACCACGTCCACCGCGACGGACACCCCGGGGCGGGCCGGGAACGTGTCCGGGAAGCTCAACTCCCGTTCCACCAGAGGGACTTCGCCGACCCCGCCGGGCATCAGGGCGGCCAGTGGGTCCCGGGTGTCGTTCCAGATCACCGAGTGGTCGGCCAAGTCCTGTTCGGCGGCCCGCAGTTCGTCCAGGTCGGCGTCCAACTGCGGCTTGTGGTACCCGGAGTGGCGGTAGGCGCTGAGCGCCGGGCCCTGGCAGCGGCGGACCGTCTCGTCGAACTCCCCGGCCAGCTCCGGGAGATGGAACAGGCCCTCCTGGGCGAGCGTCGTGACGGCCTCGGCGGACTGCGCGGTGAACCGGTTGCCGACCACCACCTGGAACAGCACCTCGCGCTGCCCGCCCAGCCGCCCCAGTTCGGTCGCGGCGGCGGCCAGCAGCACCGTGGCGTCGCTGGTCCGCAGCCGGGCCGCGGCCCGCGGCAGCGCGGAAGCCAGCTCCGGGGAGCGCAGCACCGCGAACGGGAAGCGCCGCTCCGGGTCCGGTTCGCCGTCCGGGCGCGGGAGTTGGGTGCGCGGGCCGGAGCTCAGCTTGTCCCGCCAGTACCGGCGGGCGGCGGCGTCCCGGCGGCGGCCGCGCGGCGAGTCCTGCTCGGCGGCCTCTTCCAGCGGCTGCGTGAAGTCCCGTTCGGCGCGCAGCTCGTCGGCGCTCCGCCCGGCGGCCAGCAGCGTCAGGTCGCGGACGGCGCGGCGCATCCCCCAGCCGTCCGAGGCGGTGTGCGACAGCACCAGCACGGTCTGCCGGACCAGGCCGTCCACCAGCACCAGGCCGAGCCGCACCGGCCACTCGCGCGGCAGGTCGAACGGCCGGCCGGCGAACTCCGCGAGCAGCTCCGCCGCCGCCCCGGCGGCCCGCTCGGCGCTGGAGCGGTGCAGCACGGCGACCGGCAGCGCCCCGTCCGCGTCCACCTCCTGCACCAGCTCGCCGTCCCGCTCGACCAGCCGGGTGCGCAGCGCGTCGTGCAGGTGCAGCAGCTCGGTGAAGGCGCGCAGCGCCGTCTCCAGCGGCAGGCCGGGCTCGACGGGCGCCGACAGCCGCAGGTTGTAGCGCGGCGCGTCGGGGCCCAGCTTGACCAGCGCGGTGTGGATGGCCCGCTGGCCCCAGGTCGCGGGGCCTCGCCCGCCCCGCGCCGCCCGGACCGTCAACTCCGTTGTGTGGTCGAGCCGTTCACTCGATGCGTCCATGAGGCCAGACGCTACAAGCGGGGCGGGCGGAGCGGAACGGGGCGCGGTCAGCGGATCCGCTCGGCGAGCCGCGGGGCGACCGGCAGTGTGCCGTGCGGGGCGGGACGGCGCTGGCCGGGCAGCGGGGTGCCGGGGGCCAGGCCGGCCGGCGGGACGGGGCGGCGCGGCACCGCCGAGGACGGCTGCGGGTGCGCCGTCGAGGTCTCGGCGGACAGACCGAGCGCGGCGACGGAGATCTGCACGCCACAGTCGGCGAGCGCGTCGAGTTCGCGGGCCGTCGGGTCCTCGGCGGCGGTGTGCTCGTCGGTGACCAGCCGGGTGATCCCGTCCGTGGCGACGGTCTGGAACATGCTGTCCGCGCCGAGCTTGGTGTGGTCGGCGAGGACGATCACCTCGTTGGCGGACTGCACCAGGGCCCGGTCGACGCTGGCGGAGAGCATGTTGGCGGTGGACAGGCCGCGTTCGGCGGTCAGTCCGCTGCCGGAGATGAAGGCCTTGGTGACCCGCAGCCCGGCCAGCGACTGTTCGGCGCCGCTGCCGACCAGCGCGTAATTGGATCCGCGCAGGGTGCCGCCCGTCATCACCACCTCCACGCGGTTGGCGTGCGCCAGCGCCTGGGCGACCAGCAGCGAGTTGGTGACCACCGTCAGCCCCGGCACCCGGGCGAGCCGGCGGGCCAGCTCCTGGGTGGTGGTGCCGGCGCCGACCACGATGGCGTCGCCCTCCTCGACCAGGCCCGCGGCGAGATCGGCGATGGCGCTCTTCTCGGCGGCGGCGAGGTGGGTCTTCTGCGGATAGCCGGGCTCCCGGCTGAAGCCGCCGGGGAGCACCGCGCCGCCGTGGCGGCGGTCGAGCAGCCCTTCGGCCTCCAGCGCCCGGACGTCCCGGCGGACGGTGACTTCGGAGGTCTGGACGACGCGGGCCAGCTCTCGGAGCGACACGGCTCCGTTGGCGCGCACCATCTCGAGGATCAACTGGCGACGTTCTGCAGCAAACACAGAACCGACGGTAACCCGAGTGACCGTCTGCTTTCAGGCGTTTGCACCTGGTAACTGGATTTGCTCACCTGGGAGCGGCGCACGACCGTACAATGCGCGCTCCGCCGGGCGGGTGAGCCGGGCGGCGTGCGCCCGGCTCGGCCCGAACGAGCCGGTGGAACGTCAGGAAGCGGCGCCTTCGCGCTTGCGAATGTGCAGCTGACGCGCCGCCTCGGCGGTGGAGCCGGACAGCGACGGGTAGACGGTGAAAGTGTTGGCCACCTGCTCGACCGTCAGGTTGTTGTCCACGGCCAGCGAGATGGAGTGGATCAGCTCGGAGGCGCGCGGCGCGACCACCACACCGCCCACCACGATGCCGGTGCCGGGGCGGGCGAACAGCTTCACGAAGCCGTCCCGGATGCCCTGCATCTTGGCCCGCGGGTTGCCGCGCAGCGGGAGCTTGATCTCGACCGCGTCCATCTTTCCGCAGGACACGTCGGCGTGGGTGTAGCCGACGGTGGCGATCTCCGGGTCGGTGAACACGTTGGACGCCACGGTCTTCAGGTTCAGCGGCTGCACCGCGTCACCGAGCGCGTGGTACATGGCGATCCGGCCCTGCATGGCGGCCACCGAGGCCAGCATGAAGACGCCGGTGCAGTCGCCGGCCGCGTACACGCCGGGGGCGGAGGTGCGGGAGACCCGGTCCACCTTGATCTGGCCCCAGTCGTTGACCGCGACGCCGGCCTCCTCCAGGCCCAGGTCGGCGGTGTTGGGGATGGAGCCGACCGCCATCAGACAGTGCGTTCCGGTGATCACCTTGCCGTCGGCCAGCGTGACCTCGACCCGGTCGCCGATCCGCTTGACGCTCTCGGCACGCGAACGGCCCATCACGTTCATGCCGCGGCGGCGGAAGACGTCCTCCAGCACCTCGGCGGCGTCCGGGTCCTCGCCGGGCAGCACCCGGTCGCGCGAGGAGACCAGCGTGACGCTGGAGCCGAGCGCCTGGTAGGCACCGGCGAACTCGGCGCCGGTGACGCCGGAGCCGACCACGATCAGCTCGCGCGGCAGCTCCTCCAGGTCGTACACCTGCGTCCAGGCCAGGATCCGCTCGCCGTCCGGCTGGGCGTCGGGGAGTTCGCGCGGGCGCACGCCGGTGGCGATCAGCACCGCGTCGGCCCGCAGCGCCTCGACGCTGCCGTCGGCGTGGTCGACCAGCACCTCGCGGGAGCCGTCGATGGCCTGCCCGCCGCTGCCGAGCCGGCCGCGGCCGCGCAGCACGGTGACGCCGGCCCGGGTGACGGCCTGGGTGATGTCGTGCGACTGGGCGATCGCCAGCCGCTTCACCCGTCGGTTCACCTTGCCGAGGTCCACCCCGACCACCCGGGCCGGGTCGGCGGCGTCCGGCGTGCCGTCCGCGACCAGGATGCCGAGTTCCTCGTACGAGCTGTCGAAGGTAGTCATCACCTCGGCGGTGGCGATCAGCGTCTTGGACGGCACGCAGTCCGTCAGCACCGCCGATCCGCCCAGACCGTCGCGATCGACGACGGTCACCTCCGCGCCGAGCTGGGCTGCCACGAGGGCCGCCTCGTATCCGCCTGGTCCGCCACCGATGATCACGATCCGAGTCACGTGCTCCATTGTCCCGCACGCCGGAACGGATTCCACGCCGGGGCCGTTGCTGTTGACCCTTGCTCCCGAAGATGGGGCCGAGGCTGCGGACGGACCTGCGCGGGCGGGCCGCTCCCGTAGGCTGGCGGTCATGTCGCTCTATGCCGCCTACGCCACCAACCTCGACGCCCGGCAGATGAGCCGGCGCGCGCCGCACTCCCCGCTGCGCGGCTCCGGCTGGCTGCCCGGCTGGCGGCTGACCTTCGGCGGCGAGCAGCTGGGCTGGGAGGGCTCGCTTGCCACCGTGGTGGAGGACGAGAAGGAGCAGGTCTTCGTCACGCTCTACGACATCGCCCCGATGGACGAAGAAGGCCTGGACCGCTGGGAGGGCGTGCAGCTCGGCATCTACCGCAAGGTGAAGCTGCGCGCGCAGACCCTGGACGGTGAGGTCGCGGTGTGGACGTACGTGCTGAACGACTACGAGGGCGGCCTGCCCGCGGCCCGCTACCTCGGTCTGATCGCGGACGCCGCGGAGAGCGCCGGCGCTCCCGACGACTACGTGCTGGACCTCCGCCGCCGCCCCTGCTGACAAGGTCTCCGCGCTTGCTGACGACGTCTCCGCGCTTGCGCCGGACGGGAGTTCGGGCGTAGTCCGGCCGGGCCGGCGGGGACGAATGGCGGCGTTCCGTACATTCCGGGTAACGATCCGGCATGGCTCGGCCCAGTTGTCTACGCGCGTAGGCAGATTTGACCTATCCTCGACCTTGTGAACGCATCTCCTCAGACGGTCGTCTCCGCCGACCCCTACGCCGCCGCCCGGGAAGCCGCCGACCGGCTGCGCGAACTCACCGGCGCCGAACGCCACGACGTCGCCCTGGTGATGGGCTCCGGCTGGGTGCCGGCCGCCGACGCCCTCGGTGAGACGCTCGCCGAGTTCCCGGTCACCGAGCTGCCCGGCTTCCCCGCCCCCGCGGTGGCCGGCCACGCGGGCACCGTCCGCTCGGTCCGGATGCCCGGCGAGGGCGACCGCCGCGCGCTGGTCTTCCTCGGCCGCAACCACTACTACGAGGGCCACGGCGTGGCCACCGTGGTGCACGGCGTGCGCACCGCCGCCGCGGCGGGCTGCAAGACCATCGTGCTGACCAACGGCTGCGGCGGCCTGCGCCACGGCTGGACGCCCGGCCAGCCCGTGCTGATCAGCGACCACATCAACCTGACCGCGGACTCCCCGATCGTCGGCGCCAACTTCGTCGACCTCACCGACCTGTACTCCAAGCGCCTGCGCGCCCTGTGCCTCGAGGTCGACCCGTCGCTGGACGAGGCCGTGTACGTGCAGTTCCGCGGCCCGCACTACGAGACCCCGGCCGAGGTCAACATGGCCCGGGTGCTCGGCGGCGAACTGGTCGGCATGTCCACCACCCTGGAGGCCATCGCCGCCCGCGAGGCCGGCGCCGAGGTGCTCGGCATCTCGCTGGTCACCAACCTGGCCGCGGGCATCACCGGCGAGCCGCTCAACCACGCCGAGGTGCTGGAGGCCGGCAAGGCCTCCGCCGAGCGGATGGGCGCCCTGCTGGCGAAGGTCCTGGAGCGCATCTGACACCCCGCCCGGGAGGCGACTCCCGGGCGGCGCAGCACCTCTGACCGAGAATCGGCGCAGGACGACGGCGGCCACCGACGGGTTCGGTGGCCGCCGTCGCTCAGTTCGCCGCAGCACTGACACTCCTTCCACCCACGTACAGGGAGCGGGCCGCATGCCGAAGGCACCCACCACCGACCTCCTCGACCGGGCCCGGGCCTGGCTGGCCGAGGACCCCGACCCGCAGACCCGTGAGGAGCTGGCCGCGCTGCTGGCCGCCGCCGAGGGCCCGGGCGCCGAGTCCGGGGAGCGGATCGCCTGGTCGCGGCTGGCCGAACGCTTCGACGGGCGGCTCCAGTTCGGCACCGCCGGCCTGCGCGGCGAACTCGGCGCCGGCCCGATGCGGATGAACCGCGCCGTGGTCATCCGCGCCGCCGCCGGCCTCGCCGCGTACGTCCGCGCCAACCCCGCGCTCGGCGACCTGATCGTGATCGGCTACGACGCCCGCCACAAGTCGCACGACTTCGCCCTCGACACCGCCGCCGTCGTCGTCGGCGCCGGCCTGCGCGCCGCGGTGCTGCCCCGGCCGCTGCCCACCCCCGTCCTCGCGTACGCCATCCGGCACCTGGGCGCGGCGGCCGGCGTGGTCGTCACCGCCAGCCACAACCCGCCGCAGGACAACGGCTACAAGGTCTACCTGGGCGACGGCTCGCAGATCGTCCCGCCCGCCGACGCCGACATCGCCGCCGAGATCGACGCGCTCGGCGCGCTCGCCTCCGTGCCGCGTGCCTCCGAGGGCTGGGAGATCCTCGGCTCCGATGTTCTGGATGCCTACCTGACCCGCGCCGTCTCCGTCCTGGACACCGACGGACCCCGCTCGCTCACCACCGTCTACACCCCGCTGCACGGCGTCGGCCGCGACGTGCTGCTCGCCGCGTTCGAGCGGGCGGGCTTCCCGGCACCCACCGTGGTCGCCGAACAGGCCGAGCCCGACCCGGACTTCCCCACCGTCGCCTTCCCCAACCCGGAAGAGCCCGGCGCGATGGACCTGGCCTTCGCCACCGCCCGCGCGGCCCGCCCCGACCTGGTCATCGCCAACGACCCGGACGCCGACCGCTGCGCCGTCGCCGTCCCCACCCACGACGGCGACTGGCGGATGCTGCGCGGCGACGAGGTCGGCGCGCTGCTCGGCGCGGCCCTCGCCGCCAAGGGCGCGAGCGGCGTCTTCGCCACCACCATCGTCTCCTCCACCCTGCTCGGCAAGATCGCCGCCGCGGCCGGCCTCGGCTACGCGGAGACCCTCACCGGCTTCAAGTGGATCTCCCGCGCCGACGGCATCCGCTACGGCTACGAGGAGGCCCTCGGCTACTGCGTCGACCCCGACGGCGTCCGCGACAAGGACGGCATCACCGCCGCCCTCCAGATCACCGAACTCGCCGCCGGCCTGAAGCGCGACGGCCGCACCCTCACCGACCTGCTGGACGACCTGGCCCTCGCCCACGGCCTGCACGCCACCGACCAGCTCTCGGTCCGCGTCGACGACCTCACCGTCATCACCGACGCCATGCGCACCCTCCGCGACAAGCCCCCCGTCGAACTGGCCGGCCTCACCGTCACCCACGCCGACGACCTCACCGCCGGCACCCCCGAGCTCCCGCCCACCGACGGCCTCCGCTACTACCTCAGCGGCCCCACCGTCACCTCGGCCCGCATCGTGGTCCGCCCCTCCGGCACCGAGCCCAAGCTCAAGTGCTACCTGGAGGTCGTCCTCCCGGTCGCCACCCACGACGTCCTCCCGGCCACCCGCGAACAGGCCCACGCCCTGCTGGCCACCATCAAGCAGGACCTGGCGCTCGCGGCCGGCCTCGTCTGACCGTCCGTCGACTTCGCAAAGCAGCAGGGCCCCGGGGAGAACCCCGGGGCCCTGCTGCTGTCTGCCGGGCGGCTCAGGTCGCCGCGATGACGGAGATCAGGGCGACCAGGCCCGCGAGGGTGGGGGCGATGACCCACCAGCACCAGGTGGCCTGGACCTCGCCGGTGGCGGCGGGGTTGTTGGCGTGGCGGTCGGCCTGTTCCTGGAGGGAGGTGACGACGGCGTCGGACCAGGCGCGGGTGGGGTCGAGCTGGTCGTGGCGCTGCGCCTTCTTCTTGACTCCGCTGGTGGGCAGGTGCGGGTCGCCCGCGGCCACGGCCTTGGCGGCGCGGCGGTTGGCCTTCTTGCGCTGGCGCAGCGAGACGGGGACCGCCCAGATCTGGAACTTGCGTCCGCCGGCGAAGAGTTCGACCGAGTAGCCGGCCTTCAGGCCCTCCACGCTGGCCCACGGCGCGACGACGGTGCGCAGCGGGTTGCGGACCAGCAGTCGCTGGTCGTTCGCCTTCACGATGGGCCGCAGGGTGTAGGCGGCCACCGGGAAGCAGAAGACGGGCGCGGCGGCGAGTGCGACCCACGGGGTGGCGCCGGTGCCGGAGACGATCGCGTCGCCGATCAGCCAGGCGGCGACTCCGAGCAGCATGACGCCCGCGATGACGCCGGGAACGGAGCGGTAGACGCGGTCGGCGTACTTGGGCCCGTTGGCGGCGGACCCCTGGTCGGGTGTCCGGTCGGATTCGGTCATGGCGTCGATTCTGCCCCAGGGGCACGGCCGTCCCCAATGGTGGCGGGGGCACGGGACGGTTACGAATGATCCGTCCCGTGACCTGGGGCGTTCAGACCTGCGGCGTTCAGGCGGTGCGGCGGCGCAGGGTGGCCGCGCCGAGGGCGAGTGCGAGCAGTGCGCTGCCGGCGACGACCGCGAGGTCGGCGAGCACGGGGCCGTCGAGGCCACCGCGGGTGGTGATCCGGCCCATCGCGTCGACCGCGTAGGAGAGCGGCAGGACGTCGGAGATCGCCCGCAGCGCGGGGGCCATGTCGTCGCGGGGGACGAACAGCCCGCAGAGCAGCAGTTGGGGCAGCAGGACGGCGGGCAGGAACTGGACGGCCTGGAACTCGGTGGCGGCGAACGCGGAGACCAGCAGGCCGAGGGCCATGCCGAGCAGCCCGTCGGCGAGGGCGACGGCGAACAGCAGCCAGGTCGGGCCGGCCACGTGCAGGCCGAGCAGGCCGATGGTGAGGGCGGAGGCGACGGCGGCCTGCACCAGGGCGACCAGGCCGAAGGCGAGGGCGTAGCCGAGCAGCAGGTCGAGCTTGCCGAGCGGCATGGTGAGCAGGCGTTCCAGGGTGCCGGTGGTGCGTTCGCGGAGCATGGCCACCGAGGTGACCAGGAACATCACCATCAGCGGGAAGACGCCGAGCAGTTCGGGCCCGATCCGGTCGAAGGTGCCGGGCTGCCGGTCGTACATGTATTTGAGCAGCACCAGCAGCAGGCAGGGGACGGCCAGCAGCATGGCGATGGTGCGCGGGTCGTGGCGCAGTTGGGCGAGGACGCGGCGGGCGGTGGCCAGGGTGCGGCGGGTGGCGGCGCTCATCGGACGGTCTCCTGCGGCTGCTGCACGAGGGTGAGGAAGGCGCTCTCCACGTCGGCCGCGCCGGTGGCGGCAAGCAGCGCGGCGGGGGTGTCGTGGGCGAGCAGGCGGCCGTCGCGCATCAGCAGCAGGCGGTCGCAGCGGGTGGCTTCGTCCATCACGTGGCTGGAGACCAGCAGGGTGGCGCCGCCTCGGGCGAGGGTGGCGAACAGTTGCCAGAGGTCGTGGCGCAGGACGGGGTCGAGGCCGACGGTGGGTTCGTCCAGCACGAGCAGTTCGGGGTGGCCGAGCAGTGCGGCGGCGAGCGAGACGCGGGCGCGCTGGCCGCCGGAGAGCCGGGCGACGGGGGTGCGGCGGTGGGCGTCCAGCCCGACCAGTTCGATGACCCGGTCGGGGTCGGTGCGCGGGGCGCCCAGAATGGCGGCGAAGTAGTCGAGGTTCTCGCCGACGGTCAGGTCGCCGTAGACGGACGGGGCCTGGGTGACGTAGCCGACCCGGTCGCGCAGGGCGGCGCTGCCGGCGGGGCGGCCGAGCACGGTGACGGCGCCGGCGTCGGTGCGCTGTACGCCGACGACGGCGCGCAGCAGGGTGGTCTTGCCGCAGCCGCTGGGTCCGAGCAGGCCGGTGACGGTGCCGCGGGGGACGTCGAGGTCGAGGCCGGGCAGCACGGTGGTGCCGCCGCGCCGGACGACGAGTCCGGTGATCCGGATCGCGGGGTCGTCGGCCGGCCCCGCCGAAGAATTCATCATGTGGTGAATTCTGCGCGGCCACGCCAGGCCCGTCAAGGCCGCGGACACCCGCCGCAGTGAGCTGCGTCACCCACGTCAACCGGAGCGTCCCGCCGTTCGTAGCGACAGGTAAGCAACCGAAATCTGCCGAGGAGCCGACCGATGACCGAGGAGGAGTTCACCGAGTTCTACAGCCACTCGGTCCGCCGGCTCACCGGCCAGCTGTACGTCGTCACCGGCGACCTGCACGAGGCGCAGGACGTGGTCCAGGAGGCCTTCGTTCGCGCCTGGGGCCACCGCCGTACGCTTGACCGCGACCACGCCCCCGAAGCCTGGGTGCGCACCGTCGCGGGCCGCCTGGCGATCAGCCGCTGGCGGCGGACCCGCACCGCCGCCCGGGCCTGGCGGCGGCACGGCCGACCCGCCGACGTGGACGGCCCGGACCCGGTCTCCGTCGACCTGACCGCCGCGCTGCGCCGCCTGTCCGAGCGCCAGCGCCTGTGCGCCGCCCTCTACTACGTCTGCGACCTGCCGCTGGACCGGATCGCCGCCGAGACCGGCATGGCCCCGGGCACCGTCAAGGCCCACCTGTCCCGGGCCCGGGCCGCCCTCGCCCAGCACCTCGACACCCCCTCCGAGGCCGAGGAGAACCTCCGATGACGTCCATCGACGCGCGCCTGGCCGGCGCGCTGCGGACGGCCGCCGACGCCGCCTCCGCCCGCACCGCCGCCCCGCCCGCACCGCGGATCGCCGCCCTCGGCCGCCGGCGCCGCCGGGTCCGGGTCGGCGCGACCGTCACCGTCACCGCCTGCCTGGCGATCGCCGTGGGCGTCACGCTCACCCCCGGCCGCCCGTCCCGCACGGTCGGCCCGGCCGACGCCCCGTCGCTCACCACGCCGACCCCGTCCGCCGTCCCCGGCCCGAGCGCCTCCGCCACACTTGGCCCGTCCGGCCCGCAGGTGCCGACCGCCTCCCTGACCACCCCGCCGCCGCCGCCCGTGCCCAGCAACACCCCGGCGCAGCCGTGAACCCCGACCGACCAGGACCCCCGATGCCCAGCACCCCGCTGACCGACCACCCGCCGATACCCGCCGTGCCGGGCCCGCGCCGGGCGGACGACCCGCCCCGCCCGGACCCGCTGGCCCGGCTGTGGCACACCGCCGGCCCGGCCGTCGCGGTGTACGCCGGCGCGCTGGCGCTGCACCTGACGCTGCTGGCCCTGATGATCACCCGGCCCGGCACCACGCTGACCGACCGGCTGACCTCCTGGGACGGGCGGCACTTCCTGGAGATAGCCACCGACGGCTACCCGGACAGCTACACGTACACCCCCAAGGGCGAGCTGACCGGCAACAACCTGGCGTTCTTCCCGCTGTTCCCGATGCTGGTCCGCATCGTGCACGCGGTGACCGGCCTGAGCTGGGCCGTCTCCGGCATCGTCGCCGCCCAGCTGGCGCTGCTCGCCGCCCTGGTGCTGATCCACCAGCTGATCAGCCGGCTGTACACCCGGCGCACCGCCACCGTCGTGCTGGTGCTGCTGGCGGCGGCGCAGCCGATGTCCCTGGTGTTCTTCATGTCGTACAGCGAGTCGCTGCTGCTGGCCACCGCCGCCGCCACGCTGCTCGCCGCGCACCGCCGGGCCTGGCTCACCGCCGGCGCGTTCGCCTTCCTCGCCGGGCTGACCCGCCCGGCCGGTATCGCCGTGATCGCCGCGCTCGGCGTCGCCGTCCTGCTGGAGATGTACCGCGAGCGCCGGGTGCTCGGCCGCCCGCTGGCCGCCACCGCGCTGGCCTGCACCAGTACCCCGCTGTACCTGTGGTGGGTCGCCGACCGGCTGGGCAGCGCCGACGCGTGGTTCACCGTCCAGCGGGCCGGCTGGAACACCCAGTGGGACTGGGGTTCCTCGCTGTGGGAGTTCCTGGTCCGCACCCTGCAGACCGGCGAGGGCTGGGTCCCGGTCTCGATAGCCGTCCTGGTGATCGCCCACCTGCTGGCCACCGCCCTGACCGTCCGCCGCACCACCTGGCCGCCGCTGCTGGTCTACGGCGCGACGGTGGTGGTGCTGACGCTGGCGCAGAGCAACTACTACCACTGCAAGCCGCGCCTGCTGGCCCCCGCGCTGATCTTCCTGCTGCCCGTCGCGAGCGCCCTCGCCCGGGCCCGCCGCTCCACCCAGGTGGCCGTCCTGGGCGGCGCCGCGCTGTTCGGCTGCTGGTACGGCGCCTACATGGTCACCGCCTGGCCGTACGCCATCTGACCGCCACTGACACCCCGTCAGACGATCCCGCCGCGGGGCTTGACAGCCCGCCGATAAGCGGTACGGCAGCAGCGGGCCGGTTCGGTACGATTGCGGCGGCCGGGCGGCTGCTGAGAACGCGTCGCGGAACCGGCCCTCGACACCCGCTCGCGGGCACCGCCACGTGCCCGCCGGAGAGCATCGGAGTTCCTCAGGATGACTCGGCAGTTGATCACCAGCGCGCTTCCCTACATCAACGGGATCAAGCACCTGGGCAACATGGTCGGGTCGATGCTCCCGGCGGACGTGTACTCCCGCTACCTGCGCCAGCGCGGCCACGAGGTGCTGTACATCTGCGCCACCGACGAGCACGGCACCCCGGCCGAACTGGCCGCCCAGGAGGCCGGGCTGCCGGTCGCCGAGTTCTGCGCCCGGGCGCACGACCAGCAGAAGGCCATCTACGACGGCTTCCAGCTGTCCTTCGACTGGTTCGGCCGCTCGTCCTCGCCGCAGAACCGGGAGATCACCCAGGAGATCGCCCGCGAGCTGCACGCCAACGGCTTCATCGAGGAGCGGGCGATCCGCCAGGTCTACTCGATCGCCGACGGCCGCTTCCTGCCCGACCGCTACATCGTCGGCACCTGCCCGCACTGCGGCTACGACAAGGCCCGCGGCGACCAGTGCGAGAACTGCACCCGCGTCCTCGACCCGACCGACCTGCTGAACCCCCGTTCGGCGATCAGCGGCAGCGCCGAGCTGGAGGTCCGGGAGACCAAGCACCTGTTCCTGCTCCAGTCCAAGCTGACCGACGAGGTCGAGGCCTGGATCGCCGAGCACGGCGACAGCTGGCCGGTGCTCGCCTCCTCGATCGCCCGCAAGTGGCTCACCGAGGGCCTGCAGGACCGCGCCATCACCCGTGACCTCGAATGGGGCGTCCCCGTCCCCGCCGACGTCTGGCCGGAGCTGGCCGCCGAGGGCAAGGTCTTCTACGTCTGGTTCGACGCCCCGATCGAGTACATCGGCGCCACCAAGGAGTGGGCCGACGCGACCGGCGGCGACTGGCGCTCCTGGTGGTACGAGGCCGACGACACCGTCCGCTACACCGAGTTCATGGCCAAGGACAACGTCCCGTTCCACACGGTGATGTTCCCCGCCACCATCCTCGGCTCGCGCCAGCCGTGGAAGAAGGTCGACTACGTCAAGGCCTTCAACTGGCTGACCTACTACGGCGGCAAGTTCTCCACCAGCCAGAAGCTCGGCATCTTCACCGACGTCGCGCTCGAACTGCTCCCCGCCGACTACTGGCGCTACTACCTGATGGCGAACGCCCCGGAGTCCGACGACTCCAGCTTCACCTGGGACCTGTTCGCCGCCACCGTCAACAAGGACCTCGCCGACACCCTCGGCAACTTCGTCAACCGCGTGCTGTCCTTCAGCCGCAAGCGCTTCGGCGACGAGGTCCCGGCCGGTGCGGAGAACAGCGAGACCGAGACGGCCCTCGGCGCGCAGATCGCCGACCTGCTCGCCGAGTACGAGACCCAGCTCGACGCGCTCAACTTCCGCAAGGCCGCGCAGGCGCTGCGCGCGCTCTGGTCGGCCGGCAACGCCTACCTCGACGTGACGGCCCCCTGGACGCAGATCAAGACCGACCCGGAGGCCGCGGCCCGCACCCTGCGCACCGCGATCAACCTGATCCACCTCTACTCGGTGGTCTCCGAGCCGTTCATCCCGACGGCGGCCAAGGCGATCCGCGAGTCCTTCGCGCTGGACGGCGACACCCGCACCTGGATCAGCGCCGACGAGGCCCGCTCGCTCTCGCTGGTCCCGGCCGGCACCGGCTTCACCGTCCCGCCGGTCCTGTTCGCCAAGATCACCGACGAGGACCTGGCCACCTGGACCGAGCGCTTCGGCGGCGGCGAGGCCTGACCTCCCCTCAGCCCGTCAGGTACCCCTGGACGGTGCGGCCCAGCAACGGGGCCAGCACCTCCGGGGGTGCCGAGGCCAGCGGCTCCACCCCGATCACGTACCGGGCCACCGCCAGCCCGACGATCTGCGACATCACCAGCTCCACCCGCAACTCCGGCTGCTCGACGTCCAGTTGGGCCGCCACCCGGTCGACCAGCTCGGTCACCATGAAGGACCGCATCAGCGCCGCCACCTCCTCACTGGCCGCCGCCGTCCGCACCAGCGCGAGCAACCGGTCCCGCACCGCAGGCTGCTCCCACAACCCCAGCACGAACCCCGCCACCCGTTCCCCCACCGTCGCCGGATCCCCCCCGAACACCTCCGCGACCACCGCCTGCGGTTCGAACGGGAACTCCAGCGCGGCCATGAACAGCCGGTCCTTGCTCCCGAAATAGTGGTGCAGCAACGCCGCATCCACCCCCGCCGCCCGCGCGATCGCCCGCATGCTCGCCTTCTGGTACCCCCGCGCCGCGAATTCGGCCCGCGCCGCCACCAGCACGACCCCCCGAGTGTCCTCACCCCCGGGCCTCCGGCCCCTTGCTTTCGCCTCACTCACGCGAACATGGTGCACCACCAGGGGCTGGGGGGTGCGATTCCAGGGGCGCGTGGGGGTGCGAATTCAGGGGCTCGGGGAACGGCGAGGGCATGTCTGCGGATGGTCAGAGACAGCGGAGGGCCGTGTTGCGTCGGACCAAAGACAGGAACCAGAAACGGCGGAACGCCCAGCGCCCTGTTGATCACCAGCAGACCCGGCCCCGCCGTTCCCCGGGCCCCTGGATGCGCACCCACGAGCCCCTAAAAACCAGCCCCATCTACCAACGCCCTACGCGCGTAGATATGCTGCTCTGGTGACTATGTCCACTCTTGCAGCCAACGCCCCCGGCGCCACGGGCGGCGGCCTCGCGGACGTCGCGGCGTCCGAGGCCACCTTGCGCCGTTTCCTGCACGGCCTGCCCGGGGTCGACCAGGTGGGCCTGGAGGCGCGCGCAGCGACTCTCGGCACCCGGTCGATCAAGACCACCGCCAAGGCCTTCGCCATCGATCTCGCCATCTCGATGATCGACCTGACCACGCTGGAGGGCGCGGACACGGTCGGCAAGGTCCGCTCGCTGTGCGCGAAGGGCCTGAGCCCGGACCCGACCGATCGCAGCACCCCGCAGGTCGCGGCGATCTGCGTGTATCCGGACATGGTCGAAACCGCGAAGTCCGCGCTGCGCGGCAGCGGCATCCAGGTGGCGTCGGTGGCCACCGCGTTCCCGTCCGGCCGGGCGGGGATGCCGGTGAAGCTGGCGGACACCGCGGAGGCGGTCGCCGCGGGCGCCGACGAGATCGACATGGTGATCGACCGGGGTGCCTTCCTCTCCGGCCGTTACCTGGAGGTCTTCGAGGAGATCCGCGCCGTCAGGGAGGCGTGCAAGCGTCCCGACGGCAGCTCCGCCCACCTGAAGGTGATCTTCGAGACCGGCGAGCTGCAGACGTACGACAACGTCCGCCGCGCGTCCTGGCTGGCGATGATTGCGGGTGCGGACTTCATCAAGACGTCCACCGGCAAGGTCGCGGTCAACGCGACTCCCCCGGTGACGCTGCTGATGCTGGAGGCGGTGCGGGACTTCCGCGCGGCCACCGGCACCCAGGTCGGTGTGAAGCCGGCCGGCGGCATCCGCACCACCAAGGACGCGATGAAGTACCTGGTGATGGTGAACGAGACGCTGGGCGACGACTGGCTGAGCCCGCACTGGTTCCGGTTCGGCGCGTCCAGCCTGCTGAACGACCTGCTGATGCAGCGCCAGAAGCTGCGCACCGGCCGGTACTCCGGTCCCGACTACGTGACGGTGGACTGACCATGGCGAAGACCGACAAGAAGACCGCGGAGAAGACCGCACAGCCCGTGAAGCCCTCCGGCCTGTTCGAATACGCACCCGCGCCCGAATCCCCCGCCGCCGCGGGCGAGATCGCGACGTCCTACGGCCACTTCATCGGCGGCCGGTTCGTCGACTCCTCCGGCTCGGAGGCGCTGAAGACCGTCAACCCGGCGACCGAGCAGGTGCTGGCGGAGTTCGCGCAGGGCACCGAGGAGGACGTGGACCGCGCGGTGGCCGCCGCCCGCAAGGCGTTCGCCGACTGGTCGTCGCTGCCGGGCAGCGAGCGCGCCAAGTACCTGTTCCGGATCGCCCGGATCATCCAGGAGCGCAGCCGTGAGCTGGCCGTCCTGGAGTCGATCGACAACGGCAAGCCGATCCGCGAGACCCGCGACGTCGACCTCCCGCTGGTCGCCGCGCACTTCTTCTACTACGCGGGCTGGGCCGACAAGCTGGACTTCGCCGGCTTCGGCCAGAACCCGCGTCCGCTGGGTGTCGCCGGCCAGGTGATCCCGTGGAACTTCCCGCTGCTGATGCTGGCGTGGAAGGTCGCCCCGGCGCTGGCCACCGGCAACACCGTGGTGCTGAAGCCCGCCGAGACCACCCCGCTGACCGCTCTGCGGTTCGCCGAGATCTGCCGCCAGGCGGGCCTGCCGGACGGTGTGGTGAACATCGTCACCGGTGACGGCCGCACCGGCGCCGCGCTGACCGCGCACCCGGACGTCGACAAGGTCGCCTTCACCGGCTCCACCCCGGTCGGCCGGGCGATCGCCAAGCAGATCGCCGGCACCCGCAAGAAGCTCTCGCTGGAGCTCGGCGGCAAGGCCGCGAACATCGTGTTCGACGACGCTCCGCTGGACCAGGCCGTCGAGGGCATCGTCAACGGCATCTTCTTCAACCAGGGCCACGTGTGCTGCGCGGGCAGCCGCCTGCTGGTGCAGGAGTCGATCCAGGACGAGCTGCTGGACGCGCTGAAGCGCCGGATGGGCACCCTGCGGGTCGGCGACCCGCTGGACAAGAACACCGACATCGGCGCGATCAACTCGGCCGCGCAGCTGGCCCGGATCACCGAGCTGGCCGCCGCGGGCGAGCAGGAGGGCGCCGAGCGCTGGGCACCGGAGTGCGAACTCCCGGGCGCGGGCTACTGGTTCCGCCCCACCCTGTTCACCGGCGTCTCGCAGGCCCACCGGATCGCCCGCGAGGAGATCTTCGGCCCGGTGCTGTCGGTGCTGACCTTCCGCACTCCCGCCGAGGCGGTGGAGAAGGCCAACAACACCCCGTACGGGCTGTCCGCGGGCATCTGGACGGAGAAGGGCTCGCGCATCCTGTGGATGGCGAACCGGCTCCGGGCGGGCGTGGTGTGGGCGAACACCTTCAACAAGTTCGACCCGACCTCGCCGTTCGGCGGGTACAAGGAGTCCGGTTACGGCCGCGAGGGTGGCCGGCACGGTCTGGAGGCCTACCTCGATGTCTGAGACCACAGCGCGAATTGACGTCTTCAAGACCTACAAGCTGTACGTCGGCGGGAAGTTCCCGCGCTCGGAGAGCGGCCGGGTGTACGAAGTGACTGACGCAAAGGACCAGTGGCTGGCCAACGCCCCGCTGGGCACCCGCAAGGACACCCGGGACGCCGTGCTGGCCGCCCGCGCGGCCGTGAAGGGCTGGTCGGGCACCACCGCGTACAACCGCGGCCAGGTGCTGTACCGGGTCGCCGAGATGCTGCAGGGCCGCCGCGAGCAGTTCACCGCCGAGGTGGCCGCCGCCGAGGGGCTGGGCGCCAAGAAGGCGGCGGCGCTGGTGGACGCGGCGATCGACCGCTGGGTCTGGTACGCGGGCTGGACCGACAAGGTCGCGCAGATCGCGGGCAACGCCAACCCGGTGGCCGGGCCGTTCTTCAACCTGTCCACCCCGGAGCCGACCGGCGTGGTCGGCGTGGTCGCCCCGCGCACCGGTCACGGCTTCTCGCTGCTCGGCCTGGTGTCGGTGATCGCCCCGGCGATCGCCACCGGCAACACCGTGGTGGTGGCGGCCGCCGAGCAGGCCCCGCTGCCCGCCCTGTCGCTGGGCGAGGTGCTCGCCACCTCCGACGTCCCGGGCGGCGTGGTCAACCTGATCTCCGGCCGGACCGCGGACATCGCCCCGACGCTGGCCTCCCACCAGGACGTCAACGCCCTCGACCTGGCCGGCGCGATCGACCAGGACGGCCCCGGCGCGGCGGCCGCCCTGGAGGCGTCGGCGGCCGATACATTGAAGCGAGTGGTCCGACCGGCCGCCGACCCGTCCGCCGTGGACTGGACGGTCAACCCCGGCACCGGGCGACTGCTCTCCTTCCTGGAGACGAAGACGGTCTGGCACCCGATGGGCATCTAGCCCGGCCCGACCGGCCAACTCCACACAGACCGGCCGCCCTCTGCGCCCCTACCCCCCCGGGGGCCCGGGCGGCCGCGACGGGCCCGCACTTCTCCCCCCCTGGTGCGGGCCCGTCCTCATGCCCTCCCACCCGAATCGGGGCCGAACGGCGGGTTACGACCAGCCCCTCGGATGCCCCAGACTGGTATCTCGTGAGTGACTCCCCGCTGAACCGCCGCCCGATATCCCGCGTCATCCTGCTGTCGGGCCCTTCGGGGTCGGGGAAGTCCTGCCTGGCCGAGCGCAGCGGGCTGCCGGTGCTGCAGCTCGACGACTTCTACAAGGACGGCGACGACCCGACGCTGCCGCAACTGCCGGACGGCGGTGGGCCGGACTGGGACTCGCCGGACTCCTGGCACCGCGAGCAGGCGCTGGACGCGATCCGCAGGCTGGCGTTCGAGGGGCAGGCCGACGTGCCGACGTACTCGATCCCGGCGAACGGCCGCTCCGGCCACCGCGTACTCGAGCTGGACGGCGCCGCGGCGTTCGTCGCCGAGGGCATCTTCGCGGCCGAACTGGTGCGCCGCTGCGAGGCGGAAGGCCTGCTCGGCGACGCCCTGTGCCTGCGCAACAAGCCCGCCACCACGGCCTGGCGGCGCTTCCGCCGGGACGTCCGGGAGGGCCGCAAGTCGATCCCCTACCTGCTGCGCCGCGGCCTGCGGCTGATGCGCTCCGAGCGCGGCATCGTCGCGCGCCAGGTCGAACTGGGCTCCTACGCCTGCTCGGGCGTCGAGGCGGGCCGCCGGATCGCGGCGGTGGCGCGGCAGTTGCCCGCCGAGCTGGTCTGAGGCGCGCGGGCATGGACGAGCGCTGGCTGGTGGCGGGGCTGGGCAATCCGACCCGCCGGTACGCGGGGACGCGGCACAACGCGGGCTTCCTGGTGGCCGACCGGCTGGCCGGGCGCCACGGCGCCCGCTGGCGCGGACTGACCACCCGCACCGCCTCGTTCGAACTCGACGGGCGCACCGTGCTGTTGGCCGAGCCGCAGTGGTCGATCAACCTGTCGGGGCGTCCGGTCGCGGCGCTGCTGCGTCGCCACCAGGTACCGGTGGAGCGGCTGTTGGTGGTGCAGGACGACCTGGACTTCCCGTTCGGCACGGCCCGGCTGAAGCGCGGCGGCGGCCCGGGCGGCCACAACGGCGCCCGCTCGGTGCACCGGGCGCTGGGCACCGCCGACTACGCGCGGCTACGGGTGGGCGTGGGCCGGCCGCCGAAGGGCACCCGGGTCGACGAGTGGGTGGTGCAGCGGTTCTCCGACGCCGAGCGGGAACGCATGCCGGAGCTGCTGGACCGCTGCGCGGACGCCGTGGCGGCGTTCGTGCTGCGCGGCCTGAACCGCGCCCAGGACGTACTGCACACCACCGACGCGCGCTGACCGGGCCTCAGACCTCGTCGGGCACGCCGCGGCGGACCAGCCAGGGCAGGAAGAACCAGAGGCCGGTGAAGACCAGCGCGATCACCGCGGTGATCGGGATGGCCGCCGGGAAGCCGAGGACCACGGCGAGGACCAGCAGGACGGCGCCGCTGAGTGCCATCGCCAGCAGGATCAGGCCGACCTGGGCGATCCGGGCGGAGACCTTGACGATCCGCCGCCGGTCGGGATGGTGGGCCAGGCCGCGGTGCAGCGCGACCGGCGTGGCGAGCACGGCGGCGGCGACCACCGACAGCAGCAGCACGACGACGTACAGGTCCTGCCGGACGTCGTCGAGTTCGGCGAACCGCGGGGTGAAGGCGACGCCGAGCAGGAACGCGAAGACGATCTGCACACCGGTCTGCAGCACCCGCAGTTCCTGGAGCATCTCGACCAGCCGCCGGTCGGCGCGGGCCTGCGGGGTCTCCGCGACAGGGTCGTCCATCCGCTCATTGTGGCGGCAGCCGGGCCGGGAGACGACGGAGGCGGGCCCCGGTGCGTTCTCCCCCGCACCGGGGCCCGCCTTCGTCTGTGGTGCCGGACGGCCCCCGACGGCCCGCTCCCCCGAGCGGTCCGCCGTCGTCCGGCACCTTCCCCCACCACCCCGTCCCCCACGGGAGTTCCTGTGGTCAGGCGACCAGCTCGCCGAAGGCGTGCACGGTGTCGCCCGAGCGGTTGAGCTGCTCGTCGTCGCGCATCCGGCGCAGCGCGCGCCAGATGGAGCTCTTCACGGTGCCGACGCTGATGTTGAGGATGTCGGCGATCTCCGGGTCGGTCCGGCCCTCGTAGTAGCGCAGCACCAGCATGGTGCGCTGGTTCTCGGGCAGCTTGGCGAGCGCCTGCCAGAGCACGGTGCGCAGTTCGGTGCCGCCCATGGCGTCGGTGTCGCCGGCGTGCTCGGGGAGTTCCTCGGTCGGGTACTCGTTGACCTTGCGGCGGCGCCAGGCGGAGATGTGCAGGTTGGTCATGGTGCGGCGGAGGTAGCCGCCGACCGCGGCCTTGTCGGTGATCCGGCCCCAGGCCCGGTAGGTCGAGAACAGCGCGGACTGCAGCAGGTCCTCGGCCTCGTAGCGGTCGCCGGTGAGGTGGTAGGCGGTGGCGTACAGGGAGGCGCGGCGCTCGCGCACGTACGCGGTGAACTCGGCGATGTCGCGTGCCTCGTCCTTCGCGGCGGCCGGGTGCTCCCCCTGCGCGCCTCCCTGGTCGGCCTGCTCCCCACGGAAGGTCTGCGGCGCGAGCCGCAGCGTCCGTCCCGCGGCCGGGTTCCCTGCCCGGCCGTGGGTGGTGTCCCCGCTCCTGGTCCCCACAACCGGGCGGCGGGTTCCGGCGCTGTGTGCGCATCCCCGTACGAGTACGGCGCCGGACTTCTCCTCCTCGTGACGCGGCCGGTTGGTGCCCAGCACGGCTGCACGCGGCCCGGCGTTTCGGGTCGTCAGCGTTGCGGTCATCGGGCACCCCCATGGTCGGTACGAGCGGTTCCTTGCTCGCCGCCGCACCGGGCCGGGCCTGGTGCGTTTGTTGCGGCGACAAGGAAAATCCTGCCGGTCGCTCGTCATGGAGGTGTCTGTCGACTGTCACAGGGCTGTCACAAGGGCGGCCGGTTCAAGGCATTCGCCGGCTCCGAGATGGCTGACGCCGGAGCGGGCCGGTCCGGTTCCCGGGTGCGCGAGGATCACCCGGGTGGGTGTTTCCCGGGTCAGGGTGGGACACAATGACCTCCGTGTCTTTCCTGCTTCTGATCGAGGACGACGACGCCATTCGCACCGGCCTCGAACTCGCCCTCACCCGCCAGGGTCACCGGGTCGCGACCGCCGCGTCCGGCGAGGACGGTCTGCGCCTGTTCAAGGAGCAGCGTCCGGATCTGATCGTGCTCGACGTGATGCTGCCGGGCATCGACGGTTTCGAGGTGTGCCGGCGGATCCGCCGTACCGACCAGCTGCCGATCATCCTGTTGACGGCGCGCTCCGACGACATCGACGTGGTGGTCGGGCTGGAGTCCGGCGCCGACGACTACGTGGTGAAGCCGGTGCAGCCGCGGGTGCTGGACGCCCGGATCCGCGCCGTGCTGCGGCGCGGTGAGCGGGAGAGCTCGGACTCGGCGGCGTACGGCGGCCTGGTGATCGACCGGTCGGCGATGACCGTCACCAAGGACGGCCAGGACCTCCAGCTGACCCCGACCGAGCTGCGGCTGCTGCTGGAGCTGAGCCGCCGCCCGGGGCAGGCGCTGTCCCGGCAGCAGCTGCTGCGGCTGGTGTGGGAGCACGACTACCTGGGCGACTCCCGTCTGGTGGACGCGTGCGTGCAGCGGCTGCGGGCGAAGGTCGAGGACGTGCCGTCCGCGCCGACGCTGATCCGTACCGTCCGCGGGGTCGGCTACCGTCTGGACCCGCCCGCGTGACCTCTTCCTTCTGCCTGGTGAGCTCTTCTTGACCGACGATCAGTCCGCGCCGCGCCGTGCCCGTCCGCTGTCCTGGCGGTGGTTCGGTTCGCTCCGGCTCAGTTCGCTGCGGGTCCGGCTGATCGCGGTGTTCGCCGCGGTCGCGCTGATCACCGCGGTGTCCGCGTCCGGCATCGCCTACTGGCTGAACCGCGACGCGGTGCTCCGGCGTGCCCAGAACGCCTCGCTGAACGACTTCCGGGGCTCGCTGACCCGCAACGTCTCCGACCTGCCGCTGCACCCGACCTGCCAGGACCTGGCCTCGCTGGCGGTGCAGGTGGCGAGTTCCGGCCTGGCGTACGACGTGGTGGTGGTCGACGACTCGCAGCCGGACTGCACCGCCTCGTCCGACCCGATCGCCTTCACCGTCAAGCAGGTGCCGGCGGCGCTGGTCACCGCCGTCAACAAGCCGCGCGAGATCGGCCCGGGCAACCCGTACGAGTACCACCTGTACTGGCAGCGGGTGAACCTGGCCGGGCCGTACGTGGTCGGCGGGACGAAGGTGGCGCCGGGCGGGCCGACCGCCTACATGTTCAAGTCGCTGCAGAACGAGCGCGCCGACCTGAACACCCTGGGCTGGTCGCTGGCGTTCGCCACCCTGCTGGCGCTGGTCGGCTCCGCGCTGCTCGCGCAGGGCGCCTCGGCGACGGTGCTGCGGCCGGTGCGCCGGCTCGGCGACGCCGCCCGGCAACTCGGCGAGGGCAAGCTCGACACCCGGCTCGACGTCGAGGGCAACGACGAACTCGCCGATCTGGCGCGGACGTTCAACCGCACCGCGGAGTCGCTGTCGGAGCAGGTCGCGGAGCTGAGCGCGCGCGAGGCGCAGTCCCGGCGGTTCGTCGCCGACATGTCGCACGAGCTGCGCACCCCGCTGACCGCGATGACCGCCGTCACCGACATCCTGGAGGACGAGGCCGACTCGCTCGACCCGATGATCGAGCCCGCGGTGCGGCTCGTGGTCTCCGAGACCCGGCGGCTGTCCGACCTGGTGGAGAACCTGATGGAGGTGACCCGGTTCGACGCGGGCACCGCCAAGCTGGTCGCCGACGAGGTCGACATGGCCGACCTGATCATGTCCTGCATCGACGGCCGGGCCTGGTACGACGCGGTCGAACTGGACGCCCCGCGCGGCATCCTGGCGGTGGTCGACCCGCGCCGTCTGGACGTGGTGTTCGCCAACCTGATCGGCAACGCGCTCAAGCACGGCGGCTCCCCGGTGAAGGTGAAGGTCCGGCAGGACGACGACACCCGCACGGTGGTGGTGTCGGTCTCCGACGGCGGTCCCGGCATCCCCGAGGACGTGCTGCCGCACGTGTTCGACCGCTTCTACAAGGCCGACAAGGGCCGGGCCCGCTCCGAGGGCAGCGGCCTGGGCCTGTCCATCGCCGAGGCCAACGCCCGCATCCACGGCGGCACCATCACCGCCGCCAACCACCCGGAGGGCGGTGCCGTGTTCACCCTCACCCTGCCGCTCACCCAACCGCCCGCCCCCGGCCCGGAAGAGGCCCGATGACCACCCGCCGCCGCATCCGCGCCGTCGCCCTGCTGGCCGGCTCGACGGCCCTGCTCACCGGCTGCGGCATCCGCCCCACCGCGGTGCCGGTCGACGCCGGCGCGCCCGCCAGCCGCACCGCCTGCCCCACGCCGGTGCTGATGCCGGTCGCCCCGGCGGCGAGCCCGACCGCCACGCCTCCGGCCGCCCTGCCGACCGCGCCCGGCGCGTCCGGGAAGCCGCCCGCCAAGGCCGTGCCGACGCCGTCGGCCACGGCGTCGGCCCCGGCGTCACCGGCGGTGTCGGCGCCCGGAGTGTTCGGCGCGCCGTCAGCGAGCCACTGCCCCTGATCACTCGTCCGGCGGAACCACCTCCGGTACGGCGCGCGTCCCCCGGAATGTGCACACCAATGCGCGAACCGATCACACGACGGCGCCGTACCGGCAGCGGACGGCAGCCCGGCTGCTGCTGACCCTCCACCTGCTGGCACTCGGCTGGCTGGCCGTCCGCCCGATCACCGCACCCTGGACCGGCCCGTCCAACCTCACCCCGTTCGCCACCGTGCACCAGGCGCTCGCCGCCGACACCTTCCTCACCGCCCTCGCCTCCGGCACCCTCCCGCTGGCCCCCGTCGGCGTCCTCCTCCCGCTCGCCGTCGGCACCCCCCGGCGCGGCTGGCTGCTCTCCTTCCTCCGCACCACCGGCGCCGTCGCGCTCCTCGCCACCGGCCTGGAGATCCTGGCGGGCTGGGCCCCCGGCCACGTCCTCAACGTCGACAACATCCTGCTCGGCACCCTCGGCGCTGCCGCCGCCCACCTGCTCCTGATACCCCCGATCCGCGCCCGCGCCCTGCGCCGCCCGACCGCGCCCCGCACCCTGGCACCGCGGCAGGAAAGCCCGAAGGGCCGGACCCAGCCGCATCCGCGACCCGCCCCGGCCCTCCCGGTCCTCGGCTCCCCGGTGGCACCGCGCCGCTGAGCGCGCCGTGCCCCCGGACGCGCCGGTGTCACTGCCCGGCGGCGCCTGCGGTCCGCTCAGCGGTTTCCGTCGAGGACGATCCGGTGGCCGCTCGCGTCGGCGGTCTCGTCGGCGGACGGCGGGGTGACCTCCACCGGCTCGCCAAAAGCGTCGAACCGGATCGCGGTGGCGCTGTCGCCGGTCTCGTTCGCCGACAGCAGGTACGGCCGGCCCTCGGCGGCGATCGCCACCGTGCCGGACGAGCCGTGCGGGCCGCCCTCGTCGGAGCGGAAGCCGAGGAACACCGCCCGGGTGCCGCTCACCTGCCGGACGCCGGTCTTGGTCCACTCCCCGACGGCCTTCAGCGGTCCGTCACCGGTCGCCAGCCGGAACACCAGGTCGCAGTACCCGGCGTAGGACTTGCCGAGCTCGCCGGTGCCGGTCAGCCACTTGTCGGCCAGTGTGGGTCCGGCGTCCGGCAGCGCGGCCTGGAACATGGAGGCGGAAGGTTTCACCCACACCGTTCCGCCGTGCCGCCGCACCTCCGCCTCGACGCCGTCCTCGGACACCGTCCCGGTGCAGTCGCCGTCCCGGGTGACGGAGAGCGAGTACTCGAGCGTCCCGGCCTTCCGCCGCTGCCGGATCGTCCCGCGCAGCGAGGTCAGCTCCGCGCCCGCCTGCCGGGCCTTCTCCAGGACCTGCTCGGGCGTCAGGTCCTCCAGGCCGCCGCCCGCCCCCGCCACGGACGCCGCGTCGTCCCCGCCGGCGCGGTCCGGTTCGCAGGCCGCCACCGAGACCACCCCGGCCAGCCCCAGCACGACCAGCCCGACCAGTACCGCCGTGGTCGGCCACTGTTTCGCCCGCATCGCTCTCGCCCCTCGCTTCGTTCCCCGGTGATCCCGGTGCCGCGAGTCTTCCAGCCGCCCGGGGCCCGAGACCACCGTTTCCGGAGGTTCGGACGGGGCGCGGCCCGCCTTGGTCTCGGGGTCCGTCCCGGAGTCGACCCCGAGGCCGGGATCACCCCGGGCGGGGAATGTCTCCGGGTCCGAATCCGCATCTCGGCGGACGGAAAACCGCAGGTCGCGGCGGGACGATGAAGTCAGCCCGGTCGGACCGCCCGACCCGGGAGCACTCCCTCGGAGGAGAAGATGAGCGTCCTCGCCCGTCCCCGTCACCACCGCATCCTCGGCGGCGTCTGCGCCGGCATCGCCCAGCGCTTCGGGCTCACCGCGTGGACGGTCCGGGTCATCTTCCTGGCGTCCTGCCTGCTGCCGGGCCCGCAGTTCCTGATCTACCTGGCGCTGTGGCTGCTGCTCCCCCAGGAGCCGTGACCCGCCCGCCACCGCCCATGACGAAGGGGCCGCCCCGCGGGGCGGCCCCTCGGCCGTGTCCGGATCCGGCGGTGGGTCAGCCACCCACGCCGGGCAGGGCCGGCAGGCCGGGGGCGCCGCCACCGGTCGGGGAGAGGCTGGTCAGCGTGCCGATGACGCCACCGACCGGGGTCTTGGCCAGGCCCTGGCCGCCGGGGACGGAGTCCAGGCCGCCGATCCGGTGGGCGGCCTCGGGCGCGGCGGCCTGCCGGCCGTCGACGCCGGCCGGGCCGACCTGCTCGGCGACCTGCCCGGTCTGCTCGGTCGCCTGGTCGGCGGCCTGGACCGGGGTACCGGCGGCCGGGTTGAGCGCGCCGGTGACGGTGCCGAGCTGGTCGGCGCCGGGCAGCTTGCTCACGGCCCCGGTGGCGGCGCCGGTCACGGCCGGGTTGGTGAGCGCGCCGGTCGGCAGTCCGAGGCCGCCGGGGGCGACCGGCGCGGCCGAGGCGGTGCCCGCGGCGACGGCGGCGGCGACAACGCCGAGCACGGCGGTGCCGGCGGCCTTCAGAGTGGCCTGCTTCATGTGTGCGTCCTCAGTCCTGGTCGGGTCGGTGCGGGGTCGCGGGCCCGGGGGATTCAGGGCGCGACCGTCACGCCGAGTCAGCAGTGACCGGCTCACCGTAGTGAGAGCGACGCGCCCGGTTCAAAGCCGACCACTCCCCCGAGTGATAAGTCCGACCATCTCCATGGACGTTGACCACGTGCCGGCTCGTCAGTCCCGCGGACCGAACAGCCACTCGGCCTTCAGCTCCGCGTACCCCGGCTTGATCACGTCACTGATCATCGCCAGCCGCTCGTCGAACGGCAGGAACGCCGACTTCATCGCGTTGACGGTGAACCACTCCAGGTCGCCCAGCGTGTAACCGAACGCGTCCACCAGGTGCTCGAACTCGCGGCTCATGCTGGTGCCGCTCATCAGCCGGTTGTCGGTGTTGACGGTGACCCGGAACTTCAGCCGCGCCAGCAGCCCGATCGGGTGCTCGGCGTACGACTCCGCCGCACCGGTCTGCAGGTTCGACGTCGGGCACATCTCCAGCGGCACCCGCCGGTCACGCACGTACGCCGCCAGCCGTCCGAGCTCCACCCGGCCGTCCTCGCCGACCGTGATGTCGTCCACGATCCGCACACCGTGACCGAGCCGGTCCGCGCCGCAGCACTGCACCGCCTCCCAGATCGACGGCAGCCCGAAAGCCTCGCCGGCGTGGATCGTGAAGTGGTTGTTCTCGCCCTTGAGGTAGTCGAACGCGGCCTGGTGCCGGGTCGGCGGGTGACCGGCCTCCGCACCCGCGATGTCGAACCCGACCACACCACGGTCCCGGTGACGGTTCGCCAGCTCGGCGATCTCCAGCGAACGGGCCGCGTGCCGCATCGCGGTCAGCAGCGTCCCGACCCGGATCCGGTGCCCGCGCGCCCGGGCATTCGCCTCACCCAACCGGAAGCCCTCGTTGACGGCCTCCACCACCTCGTCCAGCGTCAGCCCCGCCTCCAGGTGCTGCTCCGGCGCGTACCGCACCTCGGCGTACACCACGCCGTCCGCCGCCAGGTCCTCCGCACAGTCGGCGGCCACCCGGATCAGCGCCTCCCGGGTCTGCATCACCGCACAGGTGTGCGCGAACGTCTCCAGGTACCGCTCCAGCGACCCCGAATCCGCCGCCTCCCGGAACCACACCCCCAGCGCCTCCGGGTCCGTGGTCGGCAGCCCTTCGTACCCGCAATCGGCCGCCAACTCGACAACCGTCTCCGGCCGCAACCCCCCGTCCAGGTGGTCGTGCAACAGCACCTTCGGCGCCCGGACGATCTGCTCCGCCGTGGGAACACGCGGGACCGTGGTGCCCGCGAGAGTGATCTGCTTCTCCATTGCCGGAGCATAGCCCCTACGCGCGTAGATCGCCTACGCGACCCACGCCGCACTCGGGGCCTCCGCCAAGCCGCAGGACACCCCGGCCCGGCGGCGCGGCGACAGCACGAGGCGCCCCGGAGCGCCACAACCCGGCGGTGTGAACGGGCGGTTCCCGCCACGGCATCACGAAGTCCCGGAGCGCCACCGCCGGAGGCGCGAACGGACGCGCTGCGCGCCGGGCCCGGCCAGGGACTCTCCCCCCACCTCCCCACGAGGCGGAGCTCTCGCTCAGTCGTGCGCCAAAATGCTCCCCCGCCGCGACAGCACGAAGTCCCGGAACGCCGCCGCCGGCGGCGTGAGTGGGCGGGTCGCGTGCCAGGCGAGGCCGATGGCTCGGCGGGTGCGCAGGGCGGCGACTTCGACTTCGACGGCGCCCGGCCCTTCCCCCGCTGCCCCTTCCCCGCGAAGCGGACCCACCGCGAGGATGCTCCCCGACACGGCGTCAGGAAGTCCCGGAGCGCCACCGCCGGAGGCGTGAACGGGCGCGCTGCGCGCCGGGCCCGGCCAGGGGCTCTCCCCCCACCTCCCCGCGAAGCGGAGCTCCCGCTCAGTCGTGCGCCAGAATGCTCCCCCGCCGCGACAGCACGAAGTCCCGGAACGCCGCCGCCGGCGGCGTGAGCGGGCGGGCCGCGTCCAGGCGAGGCCGATGGCTCGGCGGGTGCGCAGGGCGGCGACTTCGAGCTCGACGACGCCCGGCCCCCTCGCCGGCCGCCCTTCCCCGCGAAGCGGACCCACCGCGAAGCGGACCCACCGCGAAGCGGCCCCACCGCGAAGCGGACCCACCGCGAAGCGGACCCACCGCGAGGATGCTCCCCGACACGGCATCACGAAGTCCCGGAGCGCCACCGCCGGAGGCATGCGCGCCGGGCCCGGCCAGGGGCTCTCCCCCCCACCTCCCCGCGAAGCCGAGCTCTCGCTCAGTCGTGCGCCAGAATGCTCCCCCGCCGCGACAGCACGAAGTCCCGGAACGCCGCCGCCGGCGGCGTGAGTGGGCGGGTCGCGTGCCAGGCGAGGCCGATGGCTCGGCGGGTGCGGGGGGCGGTGACTTCGAGTTCGACGACGCCGGGGCGGGGGACGAGCGCGGGTGGAAGGAGGGCGACGCCGAGGCCGGCGGCGACCAGGCCGCGGAGGGTTTCGACTTCCTCGCCCTCGAAGGCGATCCGCGGGGTGAAGCCGGCCTCGGCGCAGAAGCCCTCCATGATGTGGCGCAGCCCGTAGCCCTCCTCGACCGTCACCCACGACTCCCCGGCGACCTCGGCGAGCCGGATCCGGCGGCGGACGGCCAGCCGGTGGTCCGCGGGAACGGTCAGGTAGAGCCGCTGCTCGTCCAGCCGGCGCGCTGTCAGGTCGGGCGCGTCGGGGAGCGGGGAGACCAGGCAGAGGTCCAGTTCCCCCGCGCGCAGGCGTTCCAGCATCGCGGCGACGTAGTCCTGCACCAGCTGGAACCGCACCTGCGGGTGCCCGGCCCGGAACCCTCGCAGCAGGGCGGGCACCGCGTCCGTCCCCATGGTGTGCAGGAAGCCGAACGCGACCCGTCCGGCCGCCGGGTCGGCCTCCGCCCGTGCTGCCTCCGCGCCGCGCTGGACCTCGACCAGTGCCCGTTCGACGGCGTCCAGCAGCAGTCGTCCGGCCCGGGTGAGGCGGACGGTGCGGCCCTGCCGGGCGAGCAGGTCGACGCCGAGTTCGGCCTCCAGGCGGGCGACGGCGCGGGAGAGGGTGGGTTGCGGCATGCCGAGGAGTTGGGCGGCCTGGGTGACGTGTTCCAGTCGGGCGACCGCCGCGAATTCCGCCAACTGCGGTGCGAGGCGCGTCACATCGGTGTCCGGGCCGAGCTCGGCGAGGCGGACGGGGGCGGAGCTGCTCTCATGCGTCACAGCATGGATCTTCCCGCATTCATGCATTGGACGCATCAGGCCGCGCGGCCATAACGTCAAAGCCATGCAGCCTGCCAGTACCGAGGCGTTCGCGCCCGCCCCCGAATCCGCCACCGACCTGCGCATGCGCCCCGGCAGCCGGGACTTCCGCCGCGCCAACCTCGCCCTGTTCGCGGCGGGTGTCGCCACTTTCGTCCTGCTGTACTCCACGCAGGGCCTGCTGCCGATCCTCTCCGCCGACCTCGACCTGACGCCCGGCCAGGCCAGTTGGACGGCCTCCGCGTCCACCCTCGGACTCGCACTCGCCCTGCTGCCCGCCAGCGCCCTCTCCGACCGGTACGGGCGCACCGCCGTGATGACGGCCTCCACCCTCGCCGCCGCGCTGCTCGCCCTCGCGCTGCCGTTCGCCCCGGACCTCACCACGCTGGTGGTGCTGCGTGCCGTCCAGGGCGCGGCGCTGGCCGGGCTCCCCGCCACCGCGATGGCCTACCTCGCCGAGGAGGTGCACCCGTCGGCGCTCGCCTCCGCGATGGGCCTGTACGTGGCCGGCAACTCGATCGGCGGGATGGGCGGACGCCTGGCCTCCGGCTGGGTCGCGGCCGCCTGGGGCTGGCGCTGGGGGCTGGCGGTCTCGGCCGTCCTCGCGCTGCTCGCGGTGCTCGCCTTCCGGCTGCTGATCCCCCGCGCCCGGCACTTCCGGCGGACGCCGGTGGACGCCCGGGCACTCGCGACGACCGTCGCCGGGCACCTGCGCAACCCGCTGCTGCTGCGGCTGTACGCGCTCGGAATGCTGTTCATGGCGGTCTTCGGCGCGGTCTACAACACCGTCGGGTACCGGCTCACCTCGGCGCCGTTCCACCTGCCGGAGTCGATCGCCGCATCGATCTTCGTGGTGTACCTGGTCGGCACGGCGTCCTCCGCCTCCGCGGGCCGTCTCACCGCCCGCTGGGGCCGCCGCGGCACCCACTACCTGGCGATCTCCACCACCACGGCCGGCCTGCTGCTCTCCCTCGCGAACTCGCTGCCCCTCGCGATCCTCGGCCTGGTCCTGATCACCGCCGGCTTCTTCGCCGGCCACGCCACCGCGTCCTCCTCGGTCGGCCGCACCGCCACCGCCGGCCGCGCCCAGGCCTCCGCGCTGTACCTGATCGCCTACTACCTCGGCAACAGCCTCGGCGGCACGATCGGCGCCGACGCCTACCACTCCACCGGCTGGTCCGGCACCGCCACCGTCGCCCTCACCGCCATGGCCTGCGCGGCCGGCGTCACCCTGTACGCCACCCACCGCGCCACGACCGCTCGGCGGGCGGTGGCCGTCGATACACTCCGGGCATGAGCATCGACCCTGCTACGTTCGCCAGGCTCCGCGAGATCGCCGACCGGCTGCCGCAGGTTCCGGGCATCGGAAAGATCGAGATCGCGGACGGCGAGATCGTCATGATGCTGTCGCCGGTGAGCCGCCACGAGCTCGACGTCGTCCGCATCGCCCGCCAGCTCAACGACCAGCTCCCGCAGACCCACCCCGGCCACCTCGCCCACGGCGGCGCGGACCTGGTGGATCCCGTCCGAGGCCGACTCCGCAACCCCGACATCATGGTCTTCCCCGAGGAGGCCCTGAACGACGAGGAAGCCGCGCTGCTCCCTCATCAGGTTCTCCTGGTCGTGGAGGTCGTCTCGGCGTCCAACCCGGAGAACGACTACCTGACCAAGGTCCGCGACTACTCGGCCATGGGTATCCCGACCTATCTGCTCGTAGACCCCCGCAAGGGCACCGGCATCGTCCATGACGAGCCCGAGTACGCCAGCCGCGAGCACTTCGCCTTCGGCGACACCATCACAGTCGGCCCGTGGACCCTCGACACCGGCGTCCTACGCACGTACAGCGCGGCCTAGGCCGCCGGAGGCTCGAAGCGGACGGCGGCGGCCGGGCCCGACACCAGGTGGATGTCGAGCTCGGATTCCAGCGCAGTGGCCAGCCGGTGCAGCAGCGGCAGAGTGGGCACGGTGTCCCCGCCCTCGATCACCTCGACCTGGGCCTCCGTCAGCCCGGCCCGCCGGGCCAGCTCGGCCGGCGACAGCCCGAGCGCGGTCCGGCGGTCGTACACCGCCTGCCCGAGAGCCATCGCATAGCGGATCTCCAGCCGCAGCGCGGCGACCTCCGGATCCTCCACCTGCGGTTCCCCGAGCAGGGCACGGCTGCGGGCGGTCTTCCACTGCGAGTGGTTCATCGAATTTCGCCTTTCGTGACCGCACGGCCGAATTCCTCGTGCGCGGGCAGATGCTCCGCCTGGCAGATCTTCTGTGCCCACAGCGCCCGAGTGACTTCTGCAGTCTCTCGCATCCTGGTCTTGGAGAACACTGTCAGCAGGACGATCCGTTGCTCGGGGGCGAGCCAGTAGGTGACTCTCGTCGCCTCCCCGGCCAGGCCGAACCGCAGTTCCCGCACCGAGCCGCCGAGGTGTCGCGAGTAGGGTTCGCCAAGCGTCGTCGGCCGTTCGGCCAGCACATCAACGGCCTCTTCGGCTTTGGCATACAACCGGGCCGGCAGAGCGGAGAGCCAGTCACGGATCTCCGGCTCGATCTCAATGAGGTAGCGCACTCCGTACACGCAGCGCAGCGTAGCGTGACCGCGCCGCGCGCACGGAGTCGTAGGACTCAGGCGATCCGGTCGAGGACGATCGGGGCCGGGGTGAAGAGGGTGCCGGTGGGGGCGACGGTGATGGCGTCGGCGAGGGCCTCGATCGCGTAGGGGAAGCGTTCGGGGGTGTCGGTGTGCAGGGTGAGGAGGGGCTGGCCGGCGGTGACGGTGTCGCCGGGCTTGGCGTGGAGTTCGACGCCGGCGCCGGCCTGGACCGGGTCCTCCTTGCGGGCGCGGCCGGCGCCGAGGCGCCAGGCGGCGACGCCGACGGCGTAGGCGTCGAGGGTGGTGAGGACGCCGGTGGCGGGGGCGGGGAGGACGTGGGTCTCGCGGGCGACGGGGAGGGGGGCGTCGACGTCGCCGCCCTGGGCGGTGATCATGCGGCGCCAGTGGTCCATCGCGGAGCCGTCACGGAGGGCGTCGGCGGGGTCCTTGCCCTGGACGCCCGCGGCGGCGAGCATTTCGCGGGCGAGGGCGAGGGTGAGTTCGACGACGTCGGCGGGACCGCCGCCGGCCAGCACCTCCAGCGACTCGCGGACTTCGAGCGCGTTGCCGGCGGTGAGGCCGAGCGGGGTGGACATGTCGGTGAGCAGGGCGACGGTGGCGACGCCGGCCGAGCGGCCGAGTCCGACCATGGTGCGGGCGAGTTCGCGGGCGTCGTCGAGGTTCTTCATGAACGCGCCGGAGCCGACCTTGACGTCCAGGACGAGTGCGCCGGTGCCTTCGGCGATCTTCTTGGACATGATCGAGGAGGCGATCAGCGGGATGGCCTCGACGGTGCCGGTGACGTCGCGCAGGGCGTACAGCTTCTTGTCGGCGGGGGCGAGGCCGTCGCCGGCGGCGCAGATCACGGCGCCGCAGTCGCGCAGGACGGCGAGCATTTCCTCGTTGGAGAGCAGGGCGCGCCAGCCGGGGATGGATTCGAGCTTGTCGAGGGTGCCGCCGGTGTGGCCGAGGCCGCGGCCGGAGAGCTGCGGGACGGCGGCGCCGCAGGCGGCGACCAGCGGGGCGAGCGGGAGGGTGATCTTGTCGCCGACGCCGCCGGTGGAGTGCTTGTCGGCGGTGGGGACGGCGAGCGAGGAGAAGTCCATGCGTTCGCCGGAGCGGATCATGGCGTCGGTCCAGCGGCTGATCTCACGGCCCGTCATGCCGTTGAGCAGGATCGCCATGGCGAGGGCGGACATCTGCTCGTCGGCGACCTCGCCGCGGGTGTAGGCGTCGATCACCCAGTCGATCTGGGGGTCGGTCAGTTCGCCCCGGTCGCGCTTGGCCCGGATGACGGAGATGGCGTCCATGCAGGTGCTCCAGAGAGGTGTGAAATGCGAAGAGTGCCGCGGGATGTCCTCCCGCGACACTCTACGCGCGTAACAATGTGATCAGCCAGCAGAAACTACAGCTTGTCCGGCCCGAACGCGTCCGGCAGGACCTCGCTCATCGGCCGGACCCCGGAGGGCAGTTCGACCAGCAGGTCCGGTCCGCCGTGTTCGTACAGCAGCTGGCGGCAGCGCCCGCACGGCATCAACAGCTCGCCGGCGCCGTCCACGCAGGTGAAGGCGATCAGCCGGCCGCCGCCACTGGCGTGCAGCGCGGAGACCAGGCCGCACTCGGCGCACAGGCTGAGGCCGTAGGAGGCGTTCTCCACGTTGCAGCCGGTGACCGTGCGGCCGTCGTCGACCAGTGCCGCCGCTCCGACCGGGTACTTGCTGTAGGGGGCGTACGCGTTGCGCATCGCCTCGCGGGCGGCGGCGCGCAGCGCCTCCCAGTCGACCGTGGTCACTTGGCCTGTCCCTTGCGGTAGATCTGGCCGTCGGCCTTGGGCATCCGCAGCCGCTGGGAGGCCAACGCGAGCACCACCAGGGTAATCACGTACGGGGTGGCGACGATCAGCGGACGCTGGACGGCGTCGGTGGTGACGTACCAGAGGGCGACGCCGCCGGCCACCACGATGGTGATCGCGCCGGCCAGGAACTTGCGGCGGTAGAAGTGCCACAGCGCGAGCGCCGCCATCGCGATGGCGACCACCAGCAGCAGCACGTGCACCGAGTCGGCGTCGCGCAGCTGGAGGCTGTCGGTGAAGCCGAACAGGCCCGCGCCGGCGGCCAGGCCGCCCGGCATCCAGTTGCCGAAGATCATCGCGGCCAGGCCGATGAAGCCGCGGCCCTGGGTCTGGCCGTCCCGGTAGAAGTGCGCGGCGACCAGCGAGAGGTACGCGCCGCCGAGGCCCGCGAAGGCGCCGGAGGCGATCACCGCGAGGTACTTGTACTTGTAGACGTTGACGCCCAACGACTCGGCGGCGGTCGGGTTCTCGCCGCAGGAGCGCAGCCGCAGACCGAACACCGAGCGCCAGAGCACGAAGTAGCTGACGATCAGGAACGCGGCGGCGATCAGGGTGACCACCGACAGGTGGGTGGTCAGGCCGCGGAGGATGCCGGCCACGTCGGAGACCAGGAACCAGTGGTGCTGCTCGATGCCGTCCAGCCAGTTCGACAGGCCGGGGACGGTGATGGTGGGCAGCGACTCCGAGGGCGGCGACTGGCTCGCACCGGCGCCCTGGGCCTTGTAGTCCTGGTAGTAGATCCGGTTGACGTACGCGCAGATGCCGGGGATCAGCAGGTTGACGCCGACGCCGGACACGATGTGGTCGACGCCGAAGGTGACGGTGACCAGCGCGTGCAGCAGGCCGCCGAGCGCGCCGCCCGCCATGCCGGCCAGCAGGCCGACCCACGGGTTGACCAGGAATCCGCCCCAGGCGCCGCAGAACGTGCCGGCCACCATCATGCCTTCGAGGCCGATGTTGACCACGCCCGCGCGCTCGGACCACAGGCCGCCGAGGCCGGCCATGGCGATCGGCACGGCGGAGGACAGCGCGGCGCCGATCTGGCCCGAGGAGGTCAGCCCGTGGTTGCCGGTGATCGCACCGACCGCCGCGAACAGCAGCAGGGCGGCCGCGATCAGCAGCAGCACCACCGGCCAGGTCAGCTTGGACTTCTTCTTCACGGGCGCGACGGGCGCCTTCGGCTTGGCGACAGCGGTGCTCATGCCGCCACCTCCTTCTGGGCGGCCGCGGCGACGGCCTGCGCGGCGAGCTCGGCGCCGACCTTGTGCTGCTGGCGCTTCAGACCGAAGCGGCGCACCAGTTCGTAGGCCACGACGACGCAGATGACGATGGTGCCCTGGATCACCGGGATGATCTCGGACGGGTAGTCGCCCCGGGTGGGCAGCTGGGCGCCGGAGGCATCCAGGAAGGCGAACAGCAGCGCGGAGAACGCGATGCCGATCGGGGTGTTGCGGCCGAGCAGGGCCACCGAGATGCCGATGAAGCCCAGGCCGACCTGCACGTTCTGGCCGAAGTAGTAGGTGTTCTGCATCAGTTCGGGCAGGCCGACCAGGCCGGCCAGCGCGCCGGAGACCACGATCGAGGTGATCACCATGCGCTTGACGTTGACGCCGGACGCCTTGGCGGCGGTCTCCGAGCGGCCGGTGGCGCGCAGGTCGAAGCCGAACCGGGTGCGGTTCAGGGTGAAGTGGAAGACCACGCCGACCAGCACCGCGATCACGATGAAGCCCCACAGGGTGCCGCCCTGGGTCTCGATCGCGAAGAAGTGGCTGGACTCGGAGATCTTCGCGGTCTGGATCGAGTTGGTGACGCCGCTGGTCTTCGGGGCCAGGATGCCCGGCACCAGCATGACGCCGATCACGGCGGTGGCGATGGCGTTCAGCATGATGGTCGAGATGACCTCGCTGACGCCCCGGTAGACCTTCAGCAGACCGGCGATCGACGCCCACAGGCCACCGACGAACATCGCGACGATCAGCATCAGCGGGATCTGCAGGAAGGCCGGCAGGTTCATCTGGGAGCCGACGAACGCGGCCATCATCATGGCCAGCTTGTACTGGCCCTCGATGCCGATGTTGAAGAGGTTCATCCGGAACCCGAACGCGGCGGCGGCCGCGGCCAGGTAGTACACGGTCGCCTTGTTCAGGACGGCGACCTGGCCGTCCGACGCGGTGCCGTAGTCCCACATGATCTTGAAGGCGCTGAACGGGTCGCGGCCGGAGACCGCCAGCAGCGAGCCGGCGATGATCACCGACAGCAGCACGGCCAGCACGGGGGCGGCCAGGCCGAGGCCGATCCGTTCCAGGTCGAACCGCTGCGGACGCGGCCGGTCGGCCGTTCCCGCAGCCGGGGGGTTGGGACTGGTCATGTGGCTACTCCCCCGCCTGCACGTGCTCGGCGGTGTCGGTGGGCGGAACCCGGTCGGAGACTATGTGGCCGGTCGCGGCACCGGTCATCGCGGTGCCCAGGTCCTCGGCGGTGACGGTGGCCGGGTCGGCGTCGGCGACCAGCGCGCCGCGGTAGATCACCCGGATGGTGTCGGACAGGCCGATCAGCTCGTCCAGGTCGGCGGAGATCAGCAGCACCGCCAGGCCCTCGCGCTGGGCGGAGCGGATCTGGTCCCAGATCTGCGCCTGCGCGCCCACGTCCACGCCGCGGGTCGGGTGGGCGGCGATCAGCAGCTTCGGGTGGTGGCTCATCTCGCGGCCGATGATCAGCTTCTGCTGGTTGCCGCCGGACAGCGACGCCGCGGTGACCTCGATGCCGGGGGTGCGGACGTCGTACTGCTCGACGATCCGCTGGGTGTCGGCGCGGGCGCCGGACGGGTCGAGCAGCACGCCCTTGGAGTTGGGCCGCTCGGTGACGTGGCCGAGGATCCGGTTCTCCCAGAGCGGGGCCTCCAGCAGCAGGCCGTGCCGGTGCCGGTCCTCCGGGATGTAGCCGATGCCGGCCTCCCGGCGGGCCCGGGTCCGGGAGCTGCTCAGGTCGGTGCCGTCCAGCGTGACGGTGCCGGCGTCCAGCGGCAGCATGCCCATAATCGCCTCGACCAGTTCGGCCTGGCCGTTGCCCTCGACGCCGGCGATGCCGAGGATCTCGCCCTTGCGGATGCGCAGCGAGATGTCGTCCAGCACCACCCGCTCGACGCCCTCGGCGTCCGGCTTGGCGATCCGCAGGCCCTCGACCCGGAGCATCTCCACGTCGGTGACGGTGGACTCGCGGCTCTCCGGGGACGGCAGTTCGGCGCCGACCATCAGCTCGGCGAGCTCGCGGGCCGTCACGGCCTTCGGGTCGGCGTCGCCGACCGTGGTGCCGCGGCGGATCACGCTGATCGCGTCGGCGACCGACAGCACCTCGTGCAGCTTGTGCGAGATGAAGATGACGGTGACGCCCTCGGACTTGAGGTCGCGCAGGTTGTCGAACAGCGCGTCGACCTCCTGCGGGACCAGCACCGCGGTCGGCTCGTCCAGGATCAGGATCCGGGCGCCGCGGTACAGCACCTTGAGGATCTCCACCCGCTGGCGGTCGGCGACGCCGAGGTCCTCGACCAGCACGTCCGGCTTCACGCCCAGGCCGTACTGGTCGGAGATCTCACGGATCTTCGCCTTCGCCCTGGCGCCGATGCCGTACAGCTTCTCGCTGCCCAGGACGATGTTCTCCCAGACGGTGAGGTTGTCGGCCAGCATGAAGTGCTGGTGCACCATGCCGATGCCGCGGGCGATCGCGTCACCGGGGGTGGCGAAGGCCACCTGCTCGCCGTTGATGGCGATGGTGCCCTCGTCCGGCTTCTGCATCCCGTAGAGGATCTTCATCAGGGTGGACTTGCCGGCGCCGTTCTCGCCCATCAGGGCGTGCACGGTGCCGCGCTGCACGGTGATGTCGATGTCGTGGTTGGCCACCACACCGGGGAAGCGCTTCGTGATGCCACGCAGTTCGACGGCCGGTGTCGCCGTCCCCGCGCTGGGGGTGCCGCCGGGAGGGGCGGAGTCGGAGGGAGTGATGGCGATCTCCTGCTGGTCGTCGGGCGCTTCGTCGCGCTGGAGGCTCAGGGGGGGCCGGGGTGGGGCAGCCGCTGGACGGACACCGGAGCGGCGGTGGGGGCACAGGCAGGGGCCCGGGGGATGCGCGTGGCGCATCCCTTCCGAGCCCCTCCTTGTGATGTGTCAGACCACTGCGCCGCCCGGTGGGCGGGCGGCGCGGTGGCAGGGGATCAGCCCTGCGGAGCGGTCGGAACCTTGGTGGCGCCGCTGACGATCTGGTTGGTGGCGGCGTCGAGCTTGGCCTTGATGTCGTCGATGAAGCCACCGGTGGTGGCCAGCGACACGCCGCCGTCCTTCAGGTCGAAGTTCTTCTTGCCGGACTGGGCGCTGCCGTCCTTGGCCGACTTGATGAAGGTGAACACGCCGGTGTTCACGTTCTTCACCATCGAGGTGAGGATGTGGTCCTTGTACTTCGACAGGGCCGGCTGGCTGGCCTGGTCCGAGTCGACGCCGATGGCCCACTTGCTGCCCGAGGCGCTGTAGACGGCCTCGATGGCGCCGCTGCCGGAGGAGCCGGCGGCGGAGTAGATGACGTCCGCGCCCTTGTCCATCTGGCCCTGCGCGGCCTGCTTGCCCTTGCCCGGGTCGGCGAAGCCGGTGTTGTCCGGCGGGGTGCTCAGGTAGGTGACCTCGATCGCGATGCTCGGGTCGACGGACTTGGCGCCCGCCACGTAGCCGGCCTCGAACTTCTTGATCAGCTCGGACTGCACACCGCCGATGAAGCCGACGTGCTTGGTCTTCGACTTGAGGGCCGCGGCCACGCCCGCCAGGTAGGAGCCCTGCTCCTCCGAGAAGGTCAGCGAGGTGACGTTGCTCGGCTGCTCGGGCGAGAAGGAGTCGACGATCGCGAACTTGACGTTCGGGTTCTCCTTGGCGACCTTGTTGACCGCGTCCTGGTAGACGAAGCCGACCGCGATGACCGGGTTGAAGCCACCGGTCACCAGGGACTTGAGGCGCTGCTCCTTGTCGCCCTCGGACTCACCGGACTTGGCCTCGGCCTCGTTGATGGTGGCGCCCAGCTCGGACTTGGCCTGGTCCAGACCACGCGCGGCGGAGTCGTTGAAGGACTGGTCGCCGCGGCCGCCGATGTCGTAGGCCATGCCGACCTTGAGACCCGAGCCGCCGGCACCGGCGTTGGCGTTGGTGGTGTCGGTGCTCTTTGCGCCGCAGGCGGCGAGCGAGGCGATGCCCAGGGAACCCGAGAGCACTGCCGCGGCGAGCTTGAGTGAACGGCGCAAGGGAGTTTCTCCTTCTCACACACCCGAATGGCGTGGTCGAGCGCCACCGTAACGCGCGTAGAACACAGTTGTGTTACGGCCTGCACGGGCCTCGCGGTTGTTATCAAAATGTGGTCGTACGCCCGGGCAAATCCGGACATAGCCGCACACTTGTTCAACTCCCGTTCCGCTACTGGCTGGTAGCGCGCCACCACGGTACGCCTCCGGCCCATACCCGCGAAGAGGCCGCGTCGCACTCGGCGGCGCGGCCTCGCGGTGCCGGACCGGAATCAGCTCAGCCCGACCCAGAACATCTGCACCGTGCCGTCGGCGTTCCTGTTCTGCGCCGGATCGAAGGTGGACGGCAGCGCGGTGGCGCTGTCCTTCAGCGCGGCGACCCGGTAGGTGGCCGGGGTGAGCCCGGCGTTCAGGAAGGCGCCCGGGTTCGGGAACGTCGACCCGCGCGCGAAGCTCGGCGGGGTGGTGGCGTTGGCCAGCAGCGCCACCCAGTGGAAGCCGGGACCCAGGGTGACCGGCTTGGACAGCGGCATCCGGCAGAGCGTGTTCACCCCGCCCGACCAGGCCGTCGCCTGCTCCGCGGTGCCGGCCAGCAGCTTGCCGGTGCGGTCGTACACGCCGGCCACGTTGCCGGTGGTGAACCCGCCCCCGGTCCCCGCCAGCAGCACGGAGACCGCCGAGACGGTGACCGGCTGATGCGTCTCCACCCGCACCAGGTAGACGTTGCCCGAGGCCAGCCGGGCGCTCTGGTCGGACGCCGTGGCCGGGTCGAAGGACCAGGTCCCGAAGCCCGAGTCGGCGGGCTGTGGGGCGTTGCCGGTCGGGGTGATCGCGGGCGACGGCACGTTGTAGGACACGCCCGCGGTGGTGGTCACGTTGTGCATGGTGGTGCCGTTGTCCAGCACGGCGCCCGCGTCGTCGCGCACGCTCGCCTTGGTGCCGGTGAGCATGCAGCCGGTGAGCAGCACCCGCAGCGCGTGGTCGACGTACACGCCGTAGTCGGGGGCGAGCAGCCCGCCGGGCTTGTCGTCGCCGGAGACGTGGGTGGCGCAGCCGGTCAGGGTGACCGGGACGGCGGGGTCACCGGCGGGGGCGGTGATCCGGAAGCCCGCGTAGCCGCCCGGCGTGACGTTGTTGTTCCGTCCGTCGCGGCTGGCCTGGCAGCCCGTCAGAGTGATGGAGTGCGGCGACGGGGCGGAGGCGGGGGTGGTCTGCGGGCTCTCCAGCAGCCAGCCGTTGTAGGCGTTGCGGTCGGTCTGGCACTCGGTGAAGCCGGTGGTCCCGCACTTGCCGGTCAGGTGGAAGCCGTTGCCGCTGTTCCAGGTCGCCCGGACGCCGACGAAGCCGAGGGCACCCGTGCCCGCGAAGTACCAGCCGTCGCCGCCGTTGGCGCCGGCCTCACAGGAGTCGATCACCCCGTCGCCGAAGGCGAACGCCGCGTCCTTGGAGTTGTCGGAGCGCCAGCCGCCGAGCTTGTTGGCCTCCATGCTCAGGTGGGAGACCTCCCAGCCGCCGGGGAAGCCATCCGTACCGGAGTCGGTGAACACGCCGTAACCGCTGAAATTGAAGATCCCGACGTTGTTCAGCCGGACGGCCTTGATCTGGCCCGTCGCGGTCAGGCCGTGCACGGGGCCGCCGCCGGTCGAGTTGTCGGTGGCGCGGCCGGAGGCGAGCACGAGGTCGCGCAACCGGGCGCCGGTACCGGCCAGTTGGATCAGCGCGCCGCCGGTGAATTCGCCCCACTTGGGCTTGATGTACACCGGCGGCACCGGGCCGCCGTCGGCGTTCTTCGGGAAGTAGCTGAACCAGCGGCTGCCGACCGTACCGGCCAGCGTGACGTGGGCGGGCACCACCAGGGGCTTCCTGACCAGGTACTGCCCGGCCGGGAAGTACACCACGCCGCCGGGCGGGCAGGCCGCGATGGCGTCGGTGATGGGCTGCCAGTCGTCGTTGCTGTTGTCGCCGAGAGCCCCGTACCGCCTGACGTTGTACCAGTCGAGCAGCGGCTCGTCCGGCTTCGGGACGGTCGGGCCGGCGGCGCCCGCCGACGGTGCGGCGGCCAGTCCGGCGGTGACGGTGGCTCCGGCGGCTCCGGCGGCGAACAGGAGTCTGCGGCGCGTGCTGTCCATGATCGGGTCCCCTCCCCTAGGTGATCGTTGCGCGGACGATTCGACCACGGAACGACTTGGCTCGGGAAGGGGCGCCCGGCCCTGGACACGGTGTCAGATCCGGGCGTACTCCAGCGCGAGCGAGGCGAACAGTTCGACGCCGACGGCGATCGCCCGCTCGTCCGCGTCGAAGTCGCCCTGGTGCAGATCGCGGGCGCCCTTCTCGTCCGGGCCGCGCACCCCGAGGCGGGCCAGTGCGCCCGGGGCGTGCTCCAGGTACCAGGAGAAGTCCTCGCCGCCCAGGCTCTGTTCGGTCGGCTCCACCACCGGGCCGCGGCCCTCGGCGAACCGGGCGTTCATCGCGCGCTCCAACTGGTCGATCGAATCGGCCTCGTTGACCACCGGCGGGACGCCCCGGTGGTAGTCCAGCGTCCACTTGGCGCGGTGCGTCTCGGCCAGGTGCGCGACCAGGTCCTCCAGCACCTCCGGAGCCTGCCGCCAGCCCGCCAGCTCCAGGCAGCGGACGGTGCCCTCCAGCTCGGCGTGCTGCGGGATCACGTTCGGCGCCGAGCCGGCCGCGATCCGCCCCCACACCAGCGAGACGCCCCAGCGCGGGTCCATCCGGCGGGCCAGCGCGGACGGCGTCTCGGCGGCCAGCTTGGCGACCGCGGTGACCAGGTCGGTGGTCAGGTGCGGACGGGCGGTGTGCCCGCCGGGGCCGTCCACGCTGATCACCACCTTGTCGCAGGCCGAGGTGATCGCCCCGGTCTTCAGGGCGATCCGGCCGACCTGCACCTTGGGGTCGCAGTGCACCGCGAAGATCCGCCCGACCCCTTCCATCCCGCCGGCCGCGATCACGTCCAGCGCGCCGCCCGGCATCATCTCCTCGGCCGGCTGGAAGATCAGCCGCACCGGACGGGTCAGCTCCCCCGCGGCCAGCGCCTCGGCCAGCACCAGCGCGGTGCCGAGCACCACCGCGGTGTGCACGTCGTGCCCGCAGGCGTGCGCCCGGCCGGCCACCGTGGAGCGGTACGGGACGTCCTTCTTGGCGTCGTCGATCGGCAGCGCGTCGATGTCCGCGCGGAACGCCAGCAGCGGGGTGCCGGGCGCGGTGCCCGGCGGGACCAGGTCCACCAGCAGACCGGTGCCGCCCGGGAGCACCCGCGGCTCCAGCCCGGCGGCGATCAGGCGCTCGCGCAGCAGCTTGGTGGTGCGGAACTCCTGGCGGCCGAGCTCCGGGTGCCGGTGGAGATCACGGCGGAGGTCGATCAACTCGGCCTGGTGGGCCGCTACTCGGGCCCGGAGGTCGGCGAGCGGGCGGACGGCGGTGACGGTGGCAGCGGCTGCTGGCTGAGGATCGTTCACCTTGACAAGAGTAGGCCGGTGGCGGGCTTTTGGCCCGACTTCCACCAAAGATCTCACCGTTTGGATGCATACCGCCCCCCATGATGGGTATGACTCTTCGATTCGGCCCGCTCCTGTGTTCGGCTCCTCCGCCGCCTGCCATGTGCAACGACCTGCACCGGCGGCCACTCCCGCACCTCGGAGCCAACCCTTCCCCCCGATCGGGTCATGGCGCGGTAAAGCTTTCGGACCCGCTCTTGAGCAGGGCACATCAGTCCGAATAGACAGCTTTCGCACAGTCAACTCCGGTGCCGCAGTGGGGTGGGACAGTCCGCCTGCGGCGCGCCTCGTCACGCCCTCACAAGGGCAGTTGACGCTCCATCGAACCGAGAAGGGGGGACCGACGTGCCCATCACGCGCAATCGGCTCGCCAAGAGCATCGCTCCGGCCACCGTCGCGGCCGCACTGATCATCACCACCCTCGGCGCGGCCGTCCCGGCCACCGCCGCCACCCCCGTGGGCGACACCGCCCGCACCCTGCCGGGCACCCACCCGGAGTGGGCCACCCCGCAGGCCGACGCGGGCGCGGCCGACGCCGCCGCCCCGGCGACCGCCCGCATCTACCTGGCCGGACGCGACGCCAGCGGCCTCGCCGCCCTCGCCCAGGCCGTCTCCGACCCCCACTCGCCCGACTACGGCAAGTACCTGACGTCCGCCCAGGCCCAGGCGAAGTTCGGCGCCACCCCGGAGCAGGTCAAGGCCGTCACCGACTGGGTGTCCGCCGCGGGCCTCACCGTCTCCGCCAGCACCGCCCACTACGTGCAGGTCGCCGGCTCCACCGCCGCGCTGTCCAAGGCGTTCGGCACCGGTTTCCACAACTACCGCACCGCGGACGGCACCCACCGGGCCCCGACCGCCGACGCCAAGGTGCCGGCCTCCGTCTCCGACGCCGTCCTCGCGGTCTCCGGCCTGGCCGACGCGATCCACAAGAACAGCTCCTCCGCCACCTCGGTCCGCGAGGCCGAGCAGCGCCTGAACGCCTCCGCCAAGCAGGCCGGCCCGGACAAGAAGGACCCGGCGACCCTGCCGACCGTCCCGACCTGCTCCGAGGACGGCTACGGCTCGAAGACCGCCAAGGGCGCCCCCGAGGGCTACGAGAAGAACGAGCCGTTCGCCCCCTGCTCGTACATACCGTCCCAGCTCCGCAAGGCCTACAGCGTCACCGACGCCAAGGTCACCGGCAAGGGCGCCCGCGTCGCCGTCATCGACGCCTACGGCCTGTCCACCATGGAGCAGGACGCCAACCACTTCTCCACCCTGCACGGCGACCAGCCGTTCAAGCCGGGCCAGTACACCGAGTACGTCACGCCCGCGCAGTGGACCCACCAGGCCGAGTGCGGCGGCCCCGACGGCTGGGCCGGCGAGGAAGCCCTCGACGTCGAGATGGTGCACGGCCTCGCGCCGGACGCCAACGTCGTCTACGTCGGCGGCAACTCCTGCTTCGACGAGGACCTCTACGACGCCATGGCCAAGGTCGTGGACGGGCACCTCGCCGACATCGTCTCCAACTCGTGGGGCGAGATCATGCACGGCAAGTCCGGCGACATCGACCCCGCCGTGGTCGCCGCCGACAACCAGATCTTCCAGCTCGGCGCCCTCACCGGCATCGGCTTCACCTTCTCCTCCGGCGACTGCGGCGACGACTCCCCGGGTGCCGCCGCCACCGGCGTCAACTGCGAGGCCGACACCAACCAGGCCCAGGCCCAGTGGCCGTCCTCCTCCCCGTGGGTCACCTCGGTCGGCGGCACCGCCCTCGAACTGGCCGACAAGGAAGGCAAGTACGGCCACGAGGTCTCCATGGGCGACCAGCGCTCGGTGCTCTCCGCCGACCAGAAGTCCTGGAGCCCGATGCCGGGCAAGTTCTACTTCGGCGGCGGCGGCGGTGTCTCCAAGGACTTCGCCCAGCCGTGGTACCAGCAGGGCGTCGTCCCGGACAGCATCAGCAAGACCGCGGCCGACGGCACCAAGTCCAAGACCCCGCTGCGCGCCACCCCCGACATCGCCATGAGCGGTGACCTGGTCGCCGCCACCCTGGTCGGCTTCACCTCCGGCGGCGCCTACAGCGAGGGCGGCTTCGGCGGCACCTCGGTCTCCGCCCCCGAGACCGCCGCCATGTTCGCCAACGCCTTCGAGACCCGCGGCGGCCGCGCCCTCGGCTTCGCCAACCCGGCCCTCTACGACCGCGCCGACACCAACGCCTTCCACGACGTGAACGACAACGCCGTCAACACCAAGCGCGGCAACGTCGTCGACCTCGGCGTCATCAACAACACCCTCCGCGTCCGCCTCTACAAGATCGGCGCCGACTACGGCCTCTCGGCCTCCAGCGGCTACGACACGGCCACCGGCCTGGGCTCCCCGGGCAAGGGCTTCTTCAAGTCCTTCGCCATCAAGAAGTAGTTCCCGCCGAGTAGTTCCCCGCGCCCGCGTCCCGACAGGGGCGCGTGGGGGCACCTCCCGGCCCGCTAGGGCTGGGGGGAGAACTGCGCGAAGCGGAAGGCCCGTGCCGGAAAGATCGCGGCACGGGCCTCACTTGCACCTCGGTGCGACTCAGAAGCGGTCCACCGGCGTGTACGTGCCCCAAACCCCCCGAAGCGCGTCGCAGACCTCGCCGACCGTCGCCCGAGCGGCCAGCGCTTCCTTCATCGGGTACAGCACGTTGTCCGTCCCCTCCGCCGCCTTGCGCAGCGACGTGAGCGACCGGTCCACCGCCGACGAGTCCCGCTCGGAACGCAGTCGCGCGAGCCGCTGCGCCTGCTGCGCCTCGATCGCCGGGTCGACCCGCAGCGGCTCGTAGGGCTCCTCCTCGGCGAGCTGGAAGCGGTTGACGCCGACCACGGTCCGCGCGCCGGAGTCCTGCTCCTGCTGGATGCGGTACGCGGTGCGTTCGATCTCGCCCTTCTGGTACCCCTGCTCGATCGCCGCGACCGCGCCGCCCATGTCCTCGACCTTGGCCATCAACTCCAGCGCCGCGGCCTCCAGTTCGTCCGTCATCGCCTCGACCACGTAGGAGCCCGCGAACGGGTCGACGGTCGCGGTGACGTCGGTCTCGAAGGCCAGCACCTGCTGGGTGCGCAGCGCGAGCCGCGCGGACTTCTCCGTCGGCAGCGCGATCGCCTCGTCGAAGGAGTTGGTGTGCAGCGACTGCGTCCCGCCGAACACGGCGGCGAGCGCCTGCACGGAGACCCGGACCAGGTTGACCTCGGGCTGCTGGGCGGTGAGTTGGACGCCCGCGGTCTGGGTGTGGAAGCGCAGCATCTGCGACTTGGGGTTCTTCGCGCCGAACTCCTCCTTCATGACCCGGGCCCAGATCCGGCGCGCGGCACGGAACTTGGCGACTTCCTCCAGCAGGGTGGTGCGGGAGACGAAGAAGAAGGAGAGCCGGGGGGCGAAGTCGTCGACGTCCATGCCGGCGGCGACGGCGGTGCGCACGTACTCGATGCCGTTGGCGAGGGTGAAGGCGATCTCCTGCGCGGGGTTCGCCCCGGCCTCGGCCATGTGGTAGCCGGAGATGGAGATGGTGTTCCACTTGGGGATCTCGGCCCGGCAGTACTGGAACACGTCGGCGATCAGCCGCAGCGAGGGCTTGGGCGGGAAGATGTAGGTGCCGCGGGCGATGTACTCCTTGAGCACGTCGTTCTGAATGGTGCCGGTGAGCTTGTTGCTGGGCACGCCCTGGGCCTCGCCGACCAACTGGTAGAGCAGCAGCAGCAGCGAGCCGGGCGCGTTGATGGTCATCGAGGTGGAGACCTCGCCGAGCGGGATGCCGCCGAACAGGACGCTCATGTCCTCGACGCTGTCGATGGCGACACCGACCTTGCCGACCTCGCCGGAGGAGATCGCGGCGTCGGAGTCGTACCCCATCTGGGTGGGCAGGTCGAAGGCGACGGACAGGCCCATGGTGCCGTTGGCGATGAGCTGCTTGTAGCGGGCGTTGGACTCGGCGGCGGTGCCGAAGCCGGCGTACTGGCGCATCGTCCACGGCTTGCCGGTGTACATGGTCGGGTACACGCCGCGGGTGAACGGGTACTGGCCGGGGGTGCCGAGCCGGCTCGCGGCGTCGAAGCCGGCCAGGGTCTCGGGGCCGTACACCGGCTCGATCGGCAGGCCCGACTCGGTGCGGCGGGGCTCGGCTGCCATGGGTGTCCTCCGCGGAAGATGGTGGGGGGGTTAGCGCCGATCAACGTCTCGGCTGGATACGCAATGTAGCCGTGCCCCTCACGGGCAGACAGATGCCACGGCTGGGAGCTTGCTCACAACACCCCCGGGGCGATCCTTGGGATGATCCCGACACCGAACACCTGGTCGGACCTACGAGGAGTGGACATGAGCGAGCAGAAGGTGGCCGTGGTCACCGGCGCCAGCAGCGGCATCGGGGCGGCGACCGCCCGACGGCTGGCCGCGGACGGTTTCCAGGTGGTGCTGACCGCCCGCCGCACCGAGCGGATCGAGGTGCTGGCGAAGGAGCTGGGCGGCCGCGCCTTCACGCTGGACGTCACCGACCGGGCCGCGGTGGACGCGTTCGCCGCCGAGGTCGGCCGGGTGGACGTGCTGGTGAACAACGCGGGCGGCGCGCTCGGCGCGGACAGCGTCGAGGCCGGCGACCCGGAGGACTGGCGCACCATGTTCGAGGTGAACGTGCTGGGCGTGCTGCACCTGACCCAGGCGCTGCTGCCCGCGCTGCGCGCCACCGGCGACGGCACCGTGCTGATCATGTCCTCGACGGCGGCGCTGGCCGCGTACGAGGGCGGCGGCGGCTACGTGGCGGCCAAGCACGCCGTCCACTCGGTGGCACAGACCCTCCGCCTCGAACTCGTGGGCGAGCCGATCCGGGTGATCGAGATCGCGCCCGGCATGGTGAAGTCGGAGGGCTTCGCGCTGACCCGGTTCCGCGGCGACCAGGCGAAGGCGGACGCGGTGTACGCGGGCGTCGACGCGCCGCTGACCTCGGAGGACGTCGCCGACACCGTCTCCTGGGCGGTGACCCGTCCGGCGCACGTCAACATCGATCTGCTGGTGGTCCGGCCCCGGGCGCAGGCCGCCAACCACAAGGTGCACCGGGCCGGCTGAGCGGTTCTGTGTGAACGGGAGCGGCGGCGGGTCACAACTTGATAGCTCGATCGAATGAAATCGGCCCGCCGCCTCCCCAACTGATGAACCCTCAACTACCGTGGAGGCGCTGCCCCGCCGAGCCGTCAAGGCCCTGTGCGGAGGCACTGCCGCACCCCCTCTGTCTCTGCAGCATCCCCCCTTCCCGCCCTCACGAGGAGGATCCGCTGACCAGCGACATCCCGCCGCAGCGTCTCGACGTGCGGACGGACCCGTCCCTCCTGGGACTGCACAGGTTCAACGAAGCCGACTCCGGCGCGGTCGAGGAGGCGCTGCTCGCCTGCTGCGGCAGCCACCGCTGGGCGCTGCGCCTGACCGCCCACCGCCCGTACCCCGACATCGGTTCGCTGCTCGCGGCGGCCAGCGAAGCCAGCTACGACCTGCGCCCGGCGGACCTCGCCGAGGCGCTGGCCGACGAGAGCTGGATGCCGCAGCCGCTGCTCGGCATGCGCGCCCCGGGCAGCCAGGCGGCCCACACCGCGCTGCGCGCCGCGCACGCCGCGTACGAGGCACGGTTCGGCCATGTCTTCGTGGTCTGCCTGGACGGGGTGGACCAGGAGGAGATGCTGGACGCGGTGCTGACCTCGATCCGCACCCGGCTGGCCAACGATCTGGACGAGGAACGGCTCATCTCGGCCGAGGAGTTGCGCCGGATAGCGCTGACCCGCCTGGAGCACCTGGTGGCGGTCCGGAACTGACCGCTCCGGACCGGCCGCACGGCGCGACCGGATGGTCGCACAGCGTCAGAGTTCCCGTTCCGATTAGCCCGTGCGTGCCTGATTGATCACAGCAGGGGCCCCCGACGGCAGCGGGGCCCGACGCGTCGATAGGATGCTCGCGGCCGGTGGACCGTATCCGGCCGGGCTGACCGACAGAAAGCCGGCCGAGCCCCCAAACCGCTTCCGGAGGGTTTTCCGTGCCGGCTGGAACGCTGTACCGCGGCCGGGAAGGCATGTGGAGCTGGGTGGCTCACCGAGTCACCGGCGTCCTGATCTTCTTCTTCCTGTTCGCACATGTCCTTGACACCGCCCTGGTGCGGGTGTCGCCCGAGGCGTACGACTCGGTGATCGCCACCTACAAGTTCTGGCTTGTGAACCTGATGGAGTACGGCCTGGTGGCCGCCATCCTGTTCCACGCCCTGAACGGCCTGCGGGTCGTGGCGGTCGACTTCTGGGCCAAGGGCCCGAAGTACCAGAAGCAGATGCTGTGGAGTGTGGTCGGCATCTGGATCGTCCTGATGGGCGGCGCCTTCTACCCCGTTCTGCAGCACACCCTTCGTTCCTGGTTCGGGGGCTGATCCGCATGTCCACTGAGACCAAGGACCTGGTGGTCCCCTCGCTCCAGGCCCACACGGGCCAGGGCCTGGGCACCGGCAACCCGGCCGACGCCTTCGTGGTGGAGCCCGCCCGGGCCCGCACGAAGAAGACCCCGCGCCGCACCCGCACCAACTTCGAGATGCTCGCCTGGCTGTTCATGCGCCTGTCGGGTGTCGTCCTGGTGGTGCTGGTCCTCGGCCACCTGCTGATCAACCTGATGCTGGACGGCGGCGTCTCGAAGATCAGCTTCGCCTTCGTGGCGGGCCGCTGGGCCTCGCCGTTCTGGCAGATGTGGGACCTGCTGATGCTGTGGCTGGCGATGCTGCACGGCTCGAACGGCATGCGCACCGTCATCAACGACTACGCGGAGAAGGACGCCACTCGTCTGTGGCTGAAGGGTCTCCTCGGTGTCGCGACCGTCTTCACGGTCGTCCTCGGCACCCTGGTGATCTTCACCTTCGACCCGAACATCTGACGAGCCACCAGAGGCGACTGACCCCATGCAGATTCACCAGTACGACACCGTCATCGTCGGCGCCGGCGGCGCCGGCATGCGCGCGGCCATCGAGTCGACGCAGCGCAGCCGCACCGCGGTCCTGACCAAGCTCTACCCCACCCGGTCGCACACCGGCGCGGCGCAGGGCGGCATGTGTGCCGCCCTCGCCAACGTCGAGGAGGACAACTGGGAGTGGCACACCTTCGACACGGTCAAGGGTGGTGACTACCTGGTCGACCAGGACGCCGCCGAGATCATGTGCAAGGAGGCCATCGACGCGGTCCTCGACCTCGAGAAGATGGGCCTGCCCTTCTCCCGCACCGACCAGGGCCGGATCGACCAGCGCCGCTTCGGCGGCCACTCCCGCAACCACGGCGAGGCCCCGGTCCGCCGGTCCTGCTACGCCGCGGACCGCACCGGTCACATGATCCTGCAGACGCTGTTCCAGAACTGCGTCAAGCACGGTGTGGAGTTCTTCAACGAGTTCTACGTCCTCGACCTGCTGATCAACGAGGGCAAGACCGCCGGTGTGGTGGCCTACGAGCTCGCCACCGGCGAGATCCACGTCTTCCAGGCCAAGGCCGTGGTGTTCGCCTCCGGCGGCACCGGCAAGATGTTCAAGGTCACCTCGAACGCGCACACCCTGACCGGTGACGGCCAGGCCGTGGCGCTGCGCCGTGGCCTGCCGCTGGAGGACATGGAGTTCTTCCAGTTCCACCCGACGGGCATCTGGCGGATGGGCATCCTGCTCACCGAGGGCGCCCGCGGCGAGGGCGGCATCCTGCGCAACAAGGACGGCGAGCGCTTCATGGAGCGCTACGCCCCCGTCATGAAGGACCTCGCGTCCCGTGACGTGTGCTCCCGCGCGATCTACTCGGAGATCCGGGCCGGCCGCGGCTGCGGCCCCGACGGCGACCACGTCTACCTGGACCTGACGCACCTCCCGCCGGAGCAGCTGGACGCCAAGCTGCCGGACATCACCGAGTTCGCGCGCACCTACCTCGGCATCGAGCCCTACACGGACCCGATTCCGATCCAGCCCACCGCGCACTACGCGATGGGCGGCATCCCGACCAACGTCGAGGGTGAGGTCCTGAGCAACAACACCGACATCGTCCCGGGCCTGTACGCCGCGGGCGAGGTCGCGTGCGTGTCGGTGCACGGCGCCAACCGCCTGGGCACCAACTCGCTGCTGGACATCAACGTGTTCGGCCGCCGCGCGGGCATCGCCGCCGCCGCCTACGCCGACAAGCACGACTTCGTCGAGCTGCCGGCGAACCCGGGCGCGCTGGTCGAGGCCATGGTCGAGGGCCTGCGCGAGTCCACCGGCACCGAGTCGGTCGCGCAGATCCGCAAGGAGCTGCAGGAGTCGATGGACACCAACGTGTCCGTCTACCGCACCGGCAAGACGCTGCAGCAGGCCGTCGAGGACGTCGCGGCGCTCAAGGAGCGCTTCAAGAACGTCTCGATCCAGGACAAGGGCTCGCGGTACAACACCGACCTGCTGGAGGCCATCGAGCTGGGCAACCTGCTCGACCTGGCCGAGGTGCTGGTGGTCTCCGCGCTGGCTCGCGAGGAGTCCCGCGGCGGTCACTACCGCGAGGACTTCCCGACCCGCGACGACGTGAAGTTCATGCAGCACACCATGGCGTACCGCGAGGTGGCCGAGGACGGCACCACCTCCATCCGCCTCGACTACAAGCCGGTCGTGCAGACCCGCTACCAGCCGATGGAGCGTAAGTACTGATGTCCACTCCGACCGTCGAGAAGCACTCGGCCGCGCTGGACGCGGTCGAGGCGGGCAGCACCAAGCTGGTCAACGTCACCTTCCGGATCCGCCGATTCAACCCGGAGGAGCACCCGGAGCCGGTGTGGGTGGACTACCAGCTCGAGATGGACCCGAAGGAGCGCGTCCTGGACGCGCTCAACAAGATCAAGTGGGAGCAGGACGGCACGCTCACGTACCGCCGCTCCTGCGCGCACGGCATCTGCGGTTCGGACGCCATGCGGATCAACGGGCGCAACCGGCTGGCGTGCAAGACCCTGATCAAGGACGTCAACCCGGAGAAGCCGATCACGATCGAGGCCATCAAGGGCCTCGCGGTCCTCAAGGACCTGATCGTGGACATGGACCCGTTCTTCCAGGCGTACAAGGACGTCATGCCGTTCCTGATCACCTCGGGGAACGAGCCGACCCGCGAGCGTCTGCAGTCGCAGGCCGACCGCGAGCGCTTCGACGACACCACCAAGTGCATCCTGTGCGCCGCGTGCACCTCCTCGTGCCCGGTGTTCTGGAACGACGGCCAGTACTTCGGCCCGGCGGCGATCGTCAACGCGCACCGCTTCATCTTCGACTCCCGCGACGAGGGCGCCGAGCAGCGCCTGGAGGTCCTCAACGACCGTGAGGGTGTGTGGCGTTGCCGCACCACCTTCAACTGCTCGGAGGCCTGCCCGCGTGGCATCGAGGTCACCAAGGCGATCCAGGAGGTGAAGCGCGCGCTCGTCACGCGTCGCTTCTAGTCCCACGCTGTTCGAGGGGCCCGTCCGGAGTTCGCTCCGGGCGGGCCCTTCGGCGTCGCTCAGGACTCGGATGCGCGCCTGACGGTGGCCAGGGTGAGCAGCAGCGGGCCGAGGAACAGTGCCACGGCCATCGTCCGGTAGTCCTGCCCGGCGGCGGACGCGGTGAGCGCCAGCTGGGTGCCCAGGACGGCCGCTCCGGCCACCGGGACGAGCGCGGGCAGCCGGTGCCGCCAGGCGTACAGCAGGGCCGCCGCCAGGCCCAGGTACGCCCACAGGGCGCCGCGCCACAGCAGCCAGTCCAGCTGCGGGGCGCGCAGCAGGGTGCGGCTCCAGGCGGCTGCGGAGTGCAGCGGCCGCAGCAGGCCGTGCGAGGACGGGGACGGGTCCGGCACCTCGGTGGCGGCGTGCGGGCCGCCGGTGCCCGCCCACACCGCCCAGGCGAGGCGGCCGCGGCAGAGCCGGGCGTCCAGCACCCGGTCCGGGTGGTCGCGCAGCAACGTCCGCCAGGCGGCGGCGAGTTCGTCCTGCTCGCGGCGGGCGGCGGCGGTGTCCCAGCGGTCGGTGAGGGCGGCGGTCGCCGAGCAGTCCGCGCCGGCCGCGTCCCAGTCGGCGGCCGGGGCGAGCGCCGTCAGCGCCCGGTCCTCGCGGCCGGGGTCGCGGTGCTGGGCGAGCGCCAGGTCTGCGGCGCGCAGCGGGTGCAGGTCCCCGGCGCGGACCGTCGGGTGGCCGAGCAGCGCGAGGGCGATCGGCACGGCCAGCGCGAGGGCGGTGAGCAGCGCGAGCCGGCCCCGTACCCGGGGCAGCGCCGGTAGCAGCACCAGGGCGGCGATCAGCGCGGTGCCCGCGCCCCGGGGGCCGGTCAGGGCGAGCAGCGCGATGGCCGAGAACAGTACGGCCAGATCCAGCCGCTGCGCCGGTCCGCCCCGGTGCAGCGTCCCCTCCGCCCGCCGGGCGAGCAGCCGCAGGCCCGCCGCGGTGAGCAGCAACGCCCCTGCGGTGGACGGCACTTCGGGGCTGAGCGAGACCACCAGGCTACCGGTCGGCGGCAGCGCGGCCAGCGCCACCGCCACCGGCCCCGACCAGCGGCCGCGCACCCCGAACCGGGCCAGCGCGGCCACCAGGTGCCCGAGCGCGAACGCCACCACCACGGTCTGCGCCAGCGTCGCCCCCGCCGGGTGCAGGACCCGCACGGCGGCGTCGTACAGCGGTGCGCCACTGGTGGCGGTGCCGGTGAACGCCGGGTACCCGGCCGCCCACCACAGCAGCAGCACCGCCTGACAGGCCGCCGCCACCGCGAACGGCAGCCGCAGCCGGGACTTGGCGCGCCGGTGCCGGCGTTCCCGTTCCTGGCGCTGCGCCCACTCGGGGCGGGCGTCGCCGAGGGTGGTGCTGGTGCTCATCGCGGAGCCTCCCACATCCCCTGCTCCCCGGCCCGGCCACCGGCCCCTCGCCGCCCATCCGCCCGGGAGTCGTGCCGGGCAGGCTAGCAGCCGGATTCGGCCACCTCCAGGGGTCCGGACACGCCAAAGGCCCGCACCGGCCTTGGCCGGAACGGACCCTGACGCTCCATCAGGCCAGAACGCCCAGGTCCTTCGGGCTGCCCACGCCCTTGAACGTCACCAGGTGCCGCTCGGCGGTAACGGCGTACAGGTCGGCCTGTCCGTCCCCGTCCAGGTCGCCGGAGGTGCCCAGGGTCGGGTACTCGGCCACCGGGAAGGTGCCGATGACGGTGCCGCCGGCCGGGTCGGCGAGGCCGGAGAAGTCGTAGCTGCCGTCGGCGAGCTTCGGGACCGCGTGCGCCCGCAGGGTGCCGGTGGCCTGCTCGCGGGACCACAGCGCGAGGTTGCCGTTGGCGTCGGGGCCGGGGGCGATCAGGTCGTAGCCGTTCCAGGCGCCGGTGGTGGTGAGCTGGGTGGACTTGCCGAAACGCGACGGGTCGCGCTGGAGCCACAGGTTGCCCTGCTCGACGTCCAGCAGGTTGAGGCCGTACGGCTGGGCCGGGTCGAGGGAGCCGAAGGCGACCAGTTGCTGGATGCCCGCGTAGCCGGTGACGAAGTCGGCCGGGCAGGCGACCGGGGCCTTGGCCAGGTCGACGCAGGAGGTGGCGTGGCGGACGAGCGGCGGGTTGGTCGAAGTGATCGAGAACGTGCCGCGGTTCACGTACTGGTACAGGTAGTTGGCGGCGGGGTCGTGGACGTAGATGGTGTCGGCCGGCGCGAGCGAGGCGCTGCCCCAGCCCTTGTGGACCACCTGCTGGCCGCTCCAGCCGGTGCCGCCGGGCGCCCAGGCGGCGGGAACCACGGTGCTCGGGGTGGTGCTGCCGGAGTCGCCGCTGATCACCAGCAGGTTGCCCTGCGAGTCGGGCAGCAGGATGTCGGGGACGCCGTCGTTGTCGACGTCGCCGAGCGCCTTCGGCGGGTTGGGGTTCGACGGGGCGTAGAAGCTGTAGTCGACCGGCGGGTTGACGTTGCCCGCGTGGTCGACCGCCTGGACCCGGAGCGTGTGGGTGCCCCACTGGCCGGGCTTCAGGGTGACGCTCGCGGTGCCGTCCGCCCCGGCCGCGACCACGCCCGGGCCGGGGGTGCAGCCGCCGACGCCGGCGTCGCCGTCCAGCACGTACCGGAAGCAGGCCAGGCCGGAGCCGCTGTCGGAGCCGGAGAAGGTGAACACACCGGGCTGGCCGGCGTACTTGCCGCCGCCGCCCTGCTCCGGGAAGTCGTCGGAGTGCACGCCGAGGACGGTCGGCTGGGTGGTGTCGACGCCGAACCGGCAGGTCTCGGTGGGCGCGCCGGAGCCGGGCCGGTACTCCGGCCACACCTGCCAGGTGTAGCCGCTGCCCTCGGCCAGGCCGGCGATGGAGGTCTGCACACCGCCGGAGGCGTCCGCCTCGGCGGTGGTGTCGAGGACCTTCGCGCCGGTCGCGTCCCACACCTTGAAGCGGGCGGCGGGCGCGCCGGTCTTCGCGAACAGCACCGGGCCCGGGTTGCTGACGGTGACCCAGCCGGGCGTGCCGGTGGCGCTGCAGCCGTCGGTGCGGCCGGTGTCCAGGGAGGTGCCCGGTATGACGGTCGGGCCGGTGACCGCAGCGCCGGGCGCCGCCTGCGCGGCGGGTGCGGCGAACAGGCCGGCCGCGACGGCCGCGGTGGCGCAGGCGGCGATCAGCCGCGGGGAGGTGACACGGGACATCAGGGATCTTCCCCCAGGAGCGTTGCTCGGGCAGGTCGGTCAACCTGCCCGGCCGCGTATCCTGACACCCCCTGTGACCTGCGCACAAGCAAAATTTTGGTATGCCAGGACCGCTACTCCGCGACGGCGGGCTTGCGCAGCGCGCGCAGGCCGCGGACGCCGATCCAGCCGATGGCGAGGCCGAGCGTCAGGGAGGTGATGGCGAGCAGCAGGTGGACCCAGAAGAAGGCGGTCGGCTGCCCGTGGTCGCCGTTCACGAAGGCCTGGCCGCCGGAGTCCTTCCAGAGGTTCTTGGCGAACGTGGTCCAGATGAAGATCGACCAGACGCCGAAGGCGGTGAGGAACCAGGAGACCGGGCGGCTGAGCTTCATGACGGGTCCTTCGCGGCAGACGGGTGGCCCGTCCAGTATGCGTGGCCCGCCGAACGGAGCAGCGGGCGGTACTCGTTCGTGGCGTCGGGGCCGACTTCGACGGCGGGGCGGCGGAGGGGCGGGTTAGCTTCCGTGAATGCAGACAATCCGCCGGATCGTCCACGGTTCGTCCGCGGCCGCGCTGGTGCTGCTCCCGGTCGGCCCGCCGGCCGCGCGTGCCGTGACGCCCGGCGACGCCCCGCCGCCGCCCGTGGTGGGCGGTGACCGGCTGGGCGCGGCGGGCGTGCAGGTCGCGCCTGGCGCGGGGGCGCCGGCGCTGCCGTCCGGTCTGACCGGGAAGTCCTGGGTGGTGGCGGACGCGGACAGCGGCGCGGTGCTGGCCGCGTTCAACGCGCACGCGCAGCTGCCGCCGGCGTCCACCCTGAAGATGCTGTTCGCGGACACCGTGCTGCCGCGCTTCCCGGCGGACGAGGTGCACCGGGTGGGCTGGACGGAGCTGCAGGGGATGGGCGCGGGCAGCAGCCTGGTCGGCATCAAGGAGGACCTGGACTACAAGGTCGAGGACCTGTGGCGCGGGGTGTTCCTGTCCTCCGGCAACGACGCGGTGCACGTGCTGGCGAGCATGAACGGCGGGGTGGCGAAGACCGTCACCGACATGCAGGCCCGCGCGGACCAGTTGCAGGCCCGCGACACCCACGTGGTCAGCCCGGACGGCTACGACATGGACGGCCAGGTCACCTCGGCGTACGACCTGACGCTGTTCGCCCGGGCGGGCCTGCGCAACGAGGAGTTCCGCGGGTACTGCGGCACCCGCTGGGCGCAGTTTCCCGGCGCGTTCGACAAGAACGGGCAGCGCGGCAGTTTCGGCATCGCCAACACCGACCGGCTGCTCGGCAAGTACCCGGGGCTGATCGGCGTGAAGAACGGTTACACCACCAACGCGGGCGCGACCTACACGGGCGCCGCGGTGCGCGGCGGCCGCACCATGCTGGTGACGGTGATGCACCCGGACAGCAGCCCGAAGGTGTACGACGAGGCGGCGGCGCTGCTGGACTGGGGCTTCGCCGCGGCCGGCAAGGTCACCCCGGTGGGTGTGCTGGCCGAGGACCGGGCGCCGGCGGAGGCGTCGGTCCGGCCGGTCACCGAGGCCCCGTCCGCACCGGCCGCGCCGTCCACCGCGCCGCCGGCGAAGCCGTCCGCCGCACCGGCCGCGAAGCAGGCCGACCCGGTGCGGGCCGCGCACACCGCGGCGGACGGTCCGGGCGCGGCGACCTGGACGGCGGTCGGCCTGTGCGCGGCGGTGGCGGCGGCCGGGATGCTGCGGCTGCGCGCGCTGCGCCGCCGGGCCGCCCTGCGGGAGGCCCGGTCCGGCGGCAGACCGTCCGAGTGGCGTTAGGTCCTAGTCGGACTTGCGGGCGCGGCCGGCGGCCAGGGCGCGGCGGACGGCGCGGGTGGCGACCGGGGGGATCACGTCGAGCGCGACCCGGCGGGCGAGCGAGCGCTGGGAGCTCGGACGGGCGGGCGCGGACGGGCTGCCGGCCTGTGCTCCGGCCGCGGTCTCCGGGCGGCCGTCGGCGCCGTCCCAGGCGAGGCGGTGGCAGATCTGCCCGGCGAGGTGTTCCTCGTCGAGGCGGAAGCCTTCGCCGCGCCAGTCGCGGGCGAGCAGATCGGCGCGGACGGCGTCCGCGTCGCCCCAGGTGCCGTAGAACTTCTCGGGGGTGAGCAGTACCGGCTTCAGGCCGAGGGTGAACACGGCCTCCCAGACGGCGGCGTGCACGCCGGGGGTGTGCGGGGCGCGGTAGTCGTCGAGGGAGACGATGCCGTTGCCGGCCAGGGCGTCGCGGGCCACCAGGATGTCGCCGGCGACGTGCTCGTACAGGTGCGAGGCGTCGATGTGGACGAAGCGGCAGCTGTCGGCGGTGATCCGGCCGTCGGCGAGTACCGAGGTGGGGGCCTGCACGATCGTCGGGAGTTCGGCGTGGAAGGCCAGGTAGTTGGTCTCGAAGGCGCGCCGGGTGAGGGTCGAGCGGTAGGACATCGACATCTCGGCGGAGTTCTCGTCGTCGGGCGCGTCCATGTCGAACAGGTCGCAGACGGTGAACTTCTCCCCGGGGCGCAGGTGGTCGCCGAGCAGGATCGCGGAGCGGCCCAGGTAGGCGCCCATCTCCAGCAGGTCGCCGGTGACTCCGGCCTCGCTCTGGCGGCTGAGCAGCCAGGCGAAGACCTCACGGTCGACGCGGAAGAACCACCCGGGGACGTCGTCGGGGGTGGCGGGAACGGGCGGAGCGGCGGTGGTGTCGGTGAGTGACACACGGCCTCCTGGGAAGCGGCCGGAACGCGAGGACGCACCGGCGGAACGGTCGGCCGGGGGAACGGCCACGCTGTGGTTGTGACCGGGATCATAGTCAGTTGTCCGGATGTCGGACAGGGGGTGAACCAGGCGTTTCACCGGCCCGTTCCAGCGCCGCCTCGGCCTGTCGGACGGCCCGCCGGCGGGCGGCCTCCGGGTCCGCGAGTGCCGTCCAGGCCGCGCAGTACATCAGCAGTCTCGACACGAAGTTGATCCACAGCAGCAGTGCCACGGGCACCCCGAACGCCCCGTAGAGGCTGCGGCCGGCAACCGAACCCAGGTACGAGGAAAGTGCCAACTTGAGCAGTTCGAAGCCGACCGCGCCGATCAGCGCCCCCTGCAGCAGGGCCCGGCGGCGCTGGACGACGATCCGCGGGAACGGGCCGAGCAGGTAGACGAACAGCAGCAGATCGGCACTGACGGCGATCAGGAAGCCGAGCCCGGCCAGCAGCCAGCGGGCGGCCCCGCCGTCCAGGCCCAGCCAGTCGGCCAGCCGGTGCGCGAGCGTGGTGGCGACCGCGGACGCGGCCAGCGAGGCGAGGCAGACCACACCGAGTCCGAGCAGCACCACGCTGTCCCGGATTTTCACCTGAACGAGGTTCCCGGCGTCGTCGGGCAGCCGCCACACCGTGCGCACGGCGCCGCGCATGGTGTCCACCCAACCGAGGCCGGAGGCCAGCAGCAGGGCGCCGGAGAGCAGGCCGACGGTGCCGGCGTTGGCGACCATCGCGTTCAGGTCGAGCGCGTCGGCCAGGCCCGGGAGCTGCTCGGTGATCTTCTCCTGGAGCTGGTGCACCCGGGAGTCGGAGAGCGTGGCCAAGGCGATCGCCAGGGCCACGGTGAGCAGCGGGAACAGGGCCAGGAAGCCGAAGAAGGTGACCGCCCCGGCGAGCCGATTGCCGTCCACGTCGGCGAACAGCCGGTAGACCAGGTACGGGCGGCTGCGCATGACCCGGGCCACCAGTGGACCGATCAGGGGCAGGCCGGCAGGGAAGTCCATTCTCCGCTGTATACCGGCCGCGCGCTCCCACGTCCGGGTGACGCGCCGTCGTCCGGACGGCTCAGTGGCTCGGCCGCTCAGCGGCGCACCGCGCGGCGGGCCTTGGCCAGCACCCGCAGGCTCTGGAAGCCCAGGTAGCTGCCGCGGCTGAGCAGTTCGCCGCGGACGCCCTCCGGTCCGGCGGGCGGCCGGTAGCCGGCCGGGCGGTGCCGGGCGCAGTGCTCGGCGGCGCGGCGGAAGAACTCGCGGCGGTCGGCGGCGGGGACACGGCCGGGCTTGGTGACCACGGTGGCGAGGTGGCCGAGCATCATCCGGTAGATGACCGGCCGCCAGCGGTCCAGGTCGGGGCGGGCGTCGAGGAAGGCGAACACCCGGTCGTACTGCTCGAAGACGTCGAAGTGCTTGCGGGAGGCGGTGGCGAGGATGTTGCCGCCCTCGCGGCGCTGCCGGTAGTGCACGCCGACCTGGTCGAGCAGGGTGATGGACTCGGCGGCGAGCAGCGCCGGGTAGGTCCAGGGGGTGTCCTCGTAGTACCCGGGCGGGAAGGTCAGGCCCTGCTGCTGGACGAATTCGCGGCGGTAGGCCTTGTTCCACACCACCTGGAGCAGGTCGAGCAGGTCGCGGCGCTCGTCCAGGGTGAAGGTGTCGGCGCCGGGCTTGGCGAACACGGGGGCGGAGGCGGAGCGCACCACGCGGCCGTCCCAGTAGCTGCGGGCGTAGTCGTACACCAGCAGGTCGGGATCGCCGGTGGCGCGGAGCCGGGCGTCGGTGGCGGCCAGCAGGTCGGGGGTGAGGGTGTCGTCGCTGTCCAGGAACAACAGGTAGTCGCCGGTGGCGAGTTCCATTCCGGCGTTCCGGGCGAGGCCGAGGCCGACGTTCTGCTCCAGGTGACGGACCGTCACCCGCTCGTCCCGGTAGGCGACTTCGTCGAGGATCGCGCCGCAGCCGTCGGGCGAGCGGTCGTCGACGGCGATCAGTTCGAAATCGGTGAAGGTCTGTCCGAGGACGGACTCCAGGCAGGCGGGGAGGTACTCCTCGACGGCGTGGACGGGCACGATCACGCTGAACCGCGGCATCTCTTCACTCTCCTCACCTGGCCTGGCCAGGCGCAGACTAGCAAGCCCGGAGAGGTAGGATCGCGGCTGGTGCCGGTCCGGGTTTCGACACATCTGCCGGGCCCACCCGGCAGCACTCCCTGAGGAAAGGCTCTGCGCTCCCGATGGCCCCCCGTCTGTCCGTCGTCGTCCCGATCTACAACGTCGAGCGCTATCTCGAGGAGTGCCTCGACTCGATCGCCGCCCAGACCTTCGACGACTTCGAATGCGTCATGGTCGACGACGGCTCCAAGGACTCCAGCGCCGACATCGCCAAGGCCTACGCCGCGAAGGACTCGCGCTTCCGGCTGGTCCAGCAGGTGAACAAGGGCCTCGGTGCGGCGCGCAACACCGGCTACCGCCACATCTCCGAGGGCACCGAGTTCCTCGCGTTCGTCGACAGCGACGACACCATGCCGCCGTCCGCGTACGAGCTGATGATCGGCACGCTGGACGAGACCGGCTCGGACTTCTGCACCGGCAACGTGCTGCGTTTCCGCGCCGTCGGCCACTACCAGTCGGGCGGCCACCGCAAGCCGTTCGCGGCCACCCGGCTGCGCACCCACATCACCGAGATCCCGGCGCTGGTCACCGACCGCACCGCGTGGAACAAGGTGTACCGCCGCTCGTTCTTCGACCAGGCGGGCGTGCTCTACCCCGAGGGCATCCTGTACGAGGACGCCCCGGTCAGCGTGCCGCACCACTACCTGGCCCGCCGGGTGGACGTGCTCGCCGAGCCGATCTACCACTGGCGCGAGCGGGAGGTCGGCGAGATGTCGATCACCCAGATGAAGACCAACCCCAAGGGCGTCATCGACCGGGTCAAGTCGATGGAGCTGGTCCGCGACTGGCTGGGCAAGCAGAGCGACCCGAAGTTCCGCAAGTACCTGCACTCCTACGACGAGAACAACCTCGTCGAGGAGATCCCGATGTTCTTCGGCTCGGTGCTGGAGGGCGACCCGGAGTACAACGCCGCCTACCTGGAGTCCGTCGGCCGCCTGCTCCGTGCCATCGGCCCGGACCAGGTCCGCAAGCTGCGCGCCCCGCTGAAGCTCAAGTACCACCTGACCCTGCAGGGCCGGCTCGCCGAGCTGATCGAGCAGCTGCGCTTCGAGAAGGACAGCAACGGCGCCGCCCCGGCCCGCGGCCTGCTCCGCCCGTACGCCGACTACCCGTTCCTGCGCGGCGGCCGCAAGAGCGTCCCCGCGGACGTGCTGCGGCTGAGCAACGCCCTGGTGATGCGATCCCGGGTGTACGAGGCCCGCTGGTCCGGCGGCCGGCTCCAGCTGACCGGGCACGCCTTCCCCGAGCACCTGGGCGCCGAGAACAAGCACGACATGGTCAAGGCGCTGGTGCTGCGCGAGGCCAAGGGCCGTCGCGTGGTGGCGGTGCCGACCCGGGCCGAGTTCAGCCCGGAGGCCACCGCCAGCTCGCCGCACGACCTGTACAGCTGCGACTGGGCGGGCTTCTCCGCCACCATCGACCCGCAGCGGCTCAAGCACCGCGGCGAGTGGAAGGACGGCTCCTGGCGGGTGCTGGTGGCCGGCGCCGGCAAGGGCGGCGTCTACAAGGGCCGGGTGTCGGTCGGCTGGCACGACCGCGCCGAGTACGCGCCCGTGCACTGGGTCGAGGACGACGTCCGGGTGGTGCCGTGGCAGCGTGACGGCCACCTGCTGCTGCGGGTGGAGCGGGTGCGCGCCCGCGCCACCTCGGTGTCCGCCGAGGGCGGCACCCTCGAACTGCGCGGCCTGGTCCGCTCCGGCGCCGACCTGGCCGGCGCGGAACTGCGGCTGAAGCACGTCGAGTCCGAGCGCGACGTGTTCGTCCCGCTGGACCTGGGCGTCCCGGCCGGCCGCGACCTGCCGTTCACCGCGCACGTCCGGGTCGCCGAGCTGACCGCCGTCCGCGAGGCCTGGAACGCCCTCGACCCGACCGCGGAGAAGCGCACCCGCGACCGCTGGGACCTCGAGCTCAAGCTCACCGACGGCACCGGCCTGCCGGTCGTCCTGGACGACCGCCGCGCCCCCGTCAGCCTGCACCTGCCGATCGGCGACGGCGCCCGCGCGCTGTACGCCAAGCCCTCCCCCAGCGGCTACCTGCAGCTGTGCGACCAGGTGCTGCAGCCGGTCGTCGAGGAGATCACCCGGGCCAAGGGCGGCGAGGGCTTCGTGCTCAGCGGCTCCTTCCCGCTGCCCGGCACCCACCGCTACGAACTGGTGATCCTGCACGCCAAGCGCCGCGAGGAGCACGCCTACCCGGTGGAGATCGCCGACGGCCGCTTCCGGGCCGCGCTGCCCGCCGTGCCGAACGCGTCCTTCGCCGGCGAGGTCCCGCTGCACAAGGGCACCTGGACGGTGCTGTTCCGCCCGGTCGGCGCCCCCGTCGACAGCGAGTGGCCGGCCGCGGTGCTCGCCGCGTCCACCTTCGACACCCTGCCGCTGGAGCTGGAGGCCCGCGGCAAGCGGGTCACCCTGGAGCGCCGCGTCTACGACAGCCTGTCGCTGGACTCCCCCGACGCGCTTTCCCCCGCCGAACGCAGCGGCTACCGCCAGCGGCAGCTGCGCCACGCGTACACCGAGGGCCAGCGCCGTCCGCTCACCGACACCGTGCTCTACCACACCGTCCGCGAGGACTGGTGGGCCGCCGACGGCGGCCTGTACGCGGACTCGCCGCGCGCCGTGCACGAGGAACTGGTCCGCCGCGGCCTGCCGCTGCGCCACCTGTGGACCTCCGTCGACCTGCAGGCCGAGCTGCCGCAGACCGCCGAGTGCGTCCGGCACCGCTCCCCCGAGTGGTTCGAGGCGCTGTCCACCGCCAAGTACATCGTCACCTCCACCCACCTGCCGACGTACTTCCGCCGCCGCCCCGGCCAGGTCGTCCTGCAGACCTGGCAGGGCAGCCCGCTGAAGCGGATCGGCACCGACTTCGAGAAGGTCTGGTTCACCGACTCCGGCTACCTCGAGCACCTCAAGGAGGAGGTGCCGCAGTGGAGCCTGCTGGTGGCGGGCAGCCGCTGGGCCGCGCCCGTGCTGCGCCGCGCCTTCGACTTCCAGGGCACGCTGCTGGAGACCGGCTACCCGCGCAACGACCTGCTCTTCGCCCCCGACCGGGAGAAGACCGCCGAGCGGGTCCGCGAGCAGCTCGGCCTGCCCGAGGGCAAGCAGGTGGTGCTCTACGCACCCACCTACCGCGAGGACCGTCGCCTGCCCGACGGCGGCTACCAGCTCAACCTGCAGCTCGACCTCGAAGCGGCCCGCGCCGCCCTCGGCGACGACCAGGTCCTGCTGGTCCGCGCCCACGAGGTCGTCCGCGGCCGCCTCCCCGAGGCCGGCAACGGCTACGTCTGGGACGTCAGCACCTACCCCGACATGGCGGAGCTCCTGCTGGTCGCCGACGTGCTCGTCACCGACTACTCCTCCTCGGTGTTCGACTTCATGAACACCGGCCGTCCGGTGCTGTTCTTCACCTACGACCTGGAGCACTACCGCGACAACCTGCGCGGCTTCAGCCTCGACCTGGAGAACAAGGCCCCGGGCCCGCTGCTCACCACCTCCGCCGAGGTGGTCGCCGCGCTCGGCAACCTGCCGGAGGTCACCGCCGAGTACGCCGACAAGTACGCGGCGTTCCGCGAGGCGTACTGCGACCTGGACGACGGCGGTGCCGCCGGACGGGTGACGGACGCGCTGCTCGCCGAAGGCAAGTGAGCGGGAAAAGCCCCGGGAAAAACGAATATCGTATGTAAATAAATCAATTCCCCTCCTTTTTTGACAAAGGGGGGGAATTGACTTTCCCCGGCATTGTGCACTGGGATATCGGGAATGTCCCACCTCGTACGGCGCCCCACCACCGCCCGGCCCGCGCGCCCCACCGAACCGGCCGCCGCCGCCGCGCTGCGCCGCGCCGTCTGGGAGGGCGGCGAACTCGTCCTGACCGGCGAGGGCCGGCTCCTCGACGCACCCGGCGAACGCCCCGGGCAGACCCGCATCGTGCTGGAACTGCACCCCACCGACCGGAGCCGGCGCCCGCTGCGGCTGCGCACCGTCCCGCACTACCTGCCCGAGGCGACCGACGACAGCGCGCAGACCCGGCACAGCCTCGACTGGACCGGGTTCACCGCCCGCCTCGACCCGGTGCTGCTGCACGCCCCCGCGCTGCGGCCGGTCCCCGGCTGGCGGGTCGAAGCGGTGGTCGGCAGCGGCCCGCGCCGGGCCCGCGCCCCGCTGGCCGGCCACTGGTGCGGCAGCGGCGAGTACCCGCCCGCCGGATGGACCGGCCCGGCGCTCCAACTGGTGCCGACCGTCGAGGACGGCGCGCTGAATCTGACGGTGCGCCCGGCCCGCGCCCGGGTCGACTCCTGCCGCTCCCGCCCCGACGGCTTCGAACTGCGCGGCACCGCCACCGGCACCAGCGGGGCCCTGGTCCTGCGGCACCGCGACACCGGCGCCGTCGTGCAGAGCCTGGTGCACTGGCAGGGCCACGAGTTCACCGCCTTCGCCGGCACCCTCCCGCGTCTCGCCGAGGGCCACTGGGAGCCCTCACTGACGCTCCCCGACGGCGACGCCCCGCTCGTCCTGCGCCACCCTCCCACCGGCAGCTGCCAGCTGCCGATGCCCGCCGGCCAGGTGCTGTACGCCAAGCAACTCGCCGACCACCGGCTGCAGTTCTGCGTCCAGCCGGGCGAACCGCTGATCGACCGGATCACCCCCGCCGACGGCGGCTTCGACCTGGCCGGCGAGTTCCCCGGCCGCCCGGACGCCCCACTGGAGCTGGTGCTGCGGCACTGCGGCGACGGCCGGGAACGGCGCACGGCCGTCCACCCCGCCGACGGCGACCGCTTCACCGTACGGCTGCCACTCACCCCCGACGGGCCGGACGGCGCGCCCCGCCCGCTCGGCAAAGGCATCTGGGAGGCCCTGCTGTACCCCGTCGGCCCCGGGCGGCACCCCGGCCACCCGCTGCGGCTGCACCCGGCCGCACTGCCACTGCTCCCGGCCCCGGGCCGGGCCGGCGACAAGTCCTTCCTGCTGCAGCGCCGCTGGCACGACACCCTGATCGTGGACAGCCTCCCGGTACTCGCCGCCCTCGAACGCAGCGCCCTGAGCCAGCACCGGCTGCGCACCGGGAGCTACCCCGCCGCCCGCCACCGCCCGCTGCGCGACGCCGTGCTGTACGACGTCTTCGGTGGCCGCGGCTACGCCTGCAACCCGCGCGCCGTGCACGCCGAACTGGCCCGCCGGAAGCTCCCGCTGGAACACCTGTGGGTGATCGACGACGGCCAGGAGCAGCCACCCGGGCCGGTCCGTACGGTCCGCCAGTGGAGCCCCGAGTGGTACGAGGCGCTCGCCACCTGCCGCTACCTGGTCGGCAACACGCACTTCCCGGACTTCCTGCACCGCCGCGACGGCCAGGTGGTGGTCCAGCTGTGGCACGGCACCCCACTGAAGCGGATCGGCCACCGCATGCCGGAGAACCGCACCACCGCCGACGGCTACCTGGAACGGCTGGACCGCGAGGTGCGCCAGTGGAGCCTGCTGCTGTCGCCCAGCCCGTTCGCCACCCCGGAGCTGGTCGCCTCCTTCGGCCACCGCGGCGAGGTGCTGGAGGGCGGATACCCGCGCAACGACCGGCTGGTCCGGCCCGACCCGGACGAGGTGGCCGCCGTCCGCCGCCGGCTGCGGGTGCCGCCCGACCGCCGGGTGGTGCTGTACGCACCGACCTGGCGGGACGACCGGCGCGGCCCCGGCGACCGCTTCGAAGTGGACCTCCAGCTCGACCTGGCCGCCGCCCGGGCCGCCCTCGGCCACGACCACGTGCTGCTGCTGCGCCCGCACGTGCACTGCGGCGGCGCGCTGCCGGACGACGACTTCGTCCGCGACGTCGCCGACTACCCGGACGTCCAGGACCTGCTGCTGATCGCCGACGTGCTGGTCACCGACTACTCCTCGGTGATGTTCGACTTCGCGGTGACCGGCCGTCCGATGCTGTTCTTCACCTACGACCTGGAGCACTACCGCGACCGGCTGCGCGGCTTCACCTTCGACTTCGAGGCCCAGGCCCCGGGCCCGTTGCTGACCGGCTCCGATCAGGTGGTGGCCGCGCTACGCGACCTCGACCCGGCGCGGTACCGGGAGAGCTATCGCGCGTTCCGCGAGCGGTTCTGCCCGCTGGACGACGGCGCGGCGGCGGTCCGGCTGGTCGACCGGATGCTCGCGCTCGGCGCCGCCGGCTGAGTCTGCGGGCAGCTCGTAGGGGCCGGGCACCGGGAAGTACGCGGCCAGGAACGCGGCCATCGCCCGGTCCTGCTCCTCCGCGGGGCTGCCGTCGCCGGTCCCGTCGGCCAGACAGAACGCCAGCAGGTCGCGTTCGTCGAGCAGCCGGGTCATCCGGTCCCGGTCCTCGGCGCAGTCCACCGCCAGGTACCCGTGGGCGAGGGTGCCGTCGACCGCGGCGCCGCGCAGCAGCGCGTGGTACAGCGCCAGGGTGACGGGGGCGACGTCGGTGGCGGAGCGGAACGCCGAGCTGCCGGTGGCCTCCAGTTCGGTCCGCCAGCGCCGCGCGGAGTCCTCCAGCAGGGTGCGCCGCAGCGCGTACGGGACGTGCGCGAGCACCCGGGTGAAGGCCCGGCCGTGGTCGCGTTCCAGCGCCCGCCGGGTGTTCTGCTGGGCGGCCGTGTAGACATCGGCGGTGCCGGCCCCGGCGGACGGCGGGACGATCCGGGTGTCGCGGAAGACCCTGGGCAGTCCGTTGCCGAGGAAGAAGTGCTCGGGGCGGACCGGCCCGCCGAGGAACATGTCGTCGTTGAAGTACAGGAAGTGCTCGGCCAGGCCGGGGATCCGGTGCAGTCCGGTCTCGATCGCGTGCGAGTTGAACACCGGCCCGCCGTCCAGCAGTTCGCGGTGCGACACCACGGTCAGCCCGGGCACCGAGGTGTCCAGCCAGGACGGCGTCTGGTCATCGGTGAGCAGGAAGATCCGCCGGATCCAGGGGGCGTACATGGCGACCGAGCGCAGGCAGTGGCGCAGTTCGTCGCGGTTGCGGTAGCGGTGGTCGCCGTCGTCGTGGTCGGTGTCGTCGGCGGACGGCGCGGCGTCTCCGTACAGCCGGGCGCGGGCGGCGTCGCGGCGTTCGCGCCAGGCGGGGTCGCGGTCGTCGACCCAGGTGATCACGGCGTCCACCGGGAAGCGGACGTCCTCGGGCAGGGCGTGCAGGAACGGTTCCGCGACGGGGTAGTCGTGGCCGCCGACCCGGACGGTGCCGGCCACCTCCAGCGAGGGCAGCCACCAGCCGAACGGGGTCTCGTCGATCGAGGCGACGGCGCCGCGCGCCGAGCCGTCGGTGTCCCAGAACTCCAGGTCGCAGCCGTAGTCCTCGCCGTAGTAAAGGGTGCGGGTGCCGGTCACCACCGGCCGGAACAGGCGCACACCCTTGACCCGCTCGGGCAGCTCGCCGGGCTCCACCGGGTCGGTCGCGCCGTCCGGTGCTCCGCCCGTGTCCTGCGCGGTCTCCTCCGCCGGCGGCGGCAGTTCGTGCTCCGCGACGGCCTGCGGCAGCTCCTCGGCGAGCACCGTGCGGTGCACACTGCCGTGGCCGAGCAGCGCGGCGTACACGGGGGCGCCGCGGAAGGTGTCGGCGATGATGTCCAGCACCCGGTCCCGGCCGCCGGGGGGAACGGCCAGCCGGTGGCGCGGGCCGCGGTCGGGGATCAGCGTGTAGCGCACGTCCGCGGCGTCCAGCGCCTCGGCGGCGGCGGTCAGGTTGGCCTGGTGGGCCTGCGGGGCGAGCAGGTCGTCACGGAGCTCGGCCAGCCGGTCGTGGTGCCGCACCAGCCGGCGGTCGGCGGCCAGCAGCTCGTCCTCGCGAACCCGCTGCGGGTCCGGCGGCGGGGCCGGGACAGCTGCGGGAACGGGCGCCGGCAGGACGCCGAGCCGGCGGAGCACCCGGCCCGCAAAACGCCGCGCCAGTCTCCGCATCGACCTGCCAGCCATTCTTCTCCCGCTCCGCGATGGTCCGATTCGACGGTAACAACGGAGAAAGCCCAGGTGAAGGAATGGCAAAGGACTCCCAGACAACTCCAGGAATCCCCGGCCGAAACGCTCAGGATCGACCGAACGCGTAGCTGCGCCACGGCCGCCACACGGCGTCCGCGCCGAACGTCGAGAGGACGAATTCGGTGACGTTGAAGACCGCGCGGAAGGTGCGGGCCTGTTCGTGGGCCTGGTCGAGGACGGGGTCGGGGAGGCCGTGGGCGACGGTGACGTGGGGGTGGTAGGGGAAGGCGAGTTCGCGGGCCAGGGGGCCGGAACGGACTTCGGCTTCCAGGGCGCGGCACTCCTGGGCGCCCTCCTCGACCCGGACGAAGACCACGGGGGAGACGGGGCGGAAGGTTCCGCTGCCCTGGAGGAGCATCCGGAACGGGCGGTGGGCGGCGGCCACCGTACGCAGGTGGTGCTCGATGCCGGGGAGCCGGTCGGCGCTGGTCTCGGTGGGGGGCAGCAGGGTGACGTGGGTGGGTATCGACCGGGCCTGCGGGTCGCCGTGGCCGGCCCGGGCGTCCTGCACCTGGCTGCCGTACGGTTCCGGGACGTGTATGGACACGCCGATGGTGACGGTCTCGGGGAGACCGTCACCATCGGGGGCGGCAGCCGTCGGCATCAGCGCTTCGGCGCCAGGAAGCCGACGCGGTCGTACACCTCGGCGAGCGTCTCGGACGCCACCGCGCGGGCCTTCTCGGCGCCGAGCGCGAGCACCCGGTCCAGCTCGGCCGGGTCGTCCAGGTAGCCCTGGACGCGGGTCTGGAACGGGGTGACCCAGTCGGTGAACAGGTCGGCCAGTTCGGTCTTCAGGGCGCCGTACATCTTGCCGTCGAAGTGCGCGACCAGCTGCTCGATACTCATCCCGCTGAGCGCGGAGTGGATGCGCAGCAGGTTGGAGACGCCGGGCTTGCCGGCCTCGTCGTAGGTGACGACGGTGTCGGTGTCGGTGACGGCGCTCTTGAACTTCTTGGCGCTGGTCTTCGGCGGGTCGAGCAGGCTGATCAGGCCCTTGTCGCTGACCGCGGACTTGCTCATCTTCGCCGCCGGGTCCTGCAGGTCCTGGATCTTGGCGGTGGCCTTCAGGATGTACGGCTCGGGGACGGTGAAGGTCTTGCCGTAGCGGGTGTTGAAGCGCTCCGCGAGGTCGCGGGTGAGCTCCAGGTGCTGGCGCTGGTCCTCGCCGACCGGGACGGTCTGGGTCTGGTAGAGCAGGACGTCGGCGACCATCAGCACGGGGTAGGTGAACAGGCCGACGGTGGTGCGGTCGGCGCCCTGCTTGAGGGACTTGTCCTTGAACTGCGTCATCCGGGAGGCCTCGCCGAAGCCGGTGAGGCAGTTCATCACCCAGGCCAGCTGCGCGTGCTCGGGCACCTGGGACTGCACGAACAGGGTGCAGCGCTCCGGGTCGAGGCCGGCGCCGAGGAGCTGCGCGACGGAGACCCGGGTGTTCTGCCGCAGCGTCGCCGGATCCTGCTCGACGGTGATCGCGTGCAGGTCGACGACCATGTAGAAGGCGTCGTTGGCCTCCTGCATGTCGACCCACTGACGCACCGCGCCGAGGTAGTTGCCCAGGTGGAATGAGCCTGAGGTGGGCTGGATGCCGGAGAGCACCCGGGGACGGTCCTTCACCGGACCGGTGACCGCTGCGTTGACCATGCGCCCATTGTTCCAGTTCCCCGGGCCGCTCAGGAAACGTCCTGAGCACCCGGGTTGGGCAGTGTGACGGCACTCACCCGCAGCCGTTCGATCCGGCGCCCGTCGAGGCGGGCGACGGTGAGCCGGGCGCCGGACTCGGTGAGCACCTGGTCGCCCTTCTGCGGCAGCCGGCCGAGCTCGCGCACCACGAAGCCGGCGACCGTCTCGTACGGGCCCTCGGGGAGGGTGAAGCCGGTCTCCTCGGCGAAGTCGGCGAGATTGAGCAGGCCGTCGAGTTCGACGCCGCCGCCGGCCAGCCGGCGGGTCGCCGTGGTGTCCTGGGCGTCGTACTCGTCGCGGATCTCGCCGATCACCTCCTCGACCAGGTCCTCCAGGGTGACGATGCCGGCGGTGCCGCCGTACTCGTCGACCACGATGGCCAGGTGGTGGCCCTCGCGGCGCATCTCGCTCATCGCCTCCAGCACCCGCTTGGTGGCGGGCAGCAGCTTGACGGGGCGGGCCAGGTCGCGGACCCGGGCGGCCTGCTCGCCGCGCACCCCGTACAGGTCGCGGACGTGCACGAAGCCGGTGACGGCGTCGTAGGAGCCCTCCACCACCGGGTAGCGGGAGTGCGGGGAGGAGTCGGTCTCGGACCGGACCTCGCGCACCAGCCGGTCGGCATCCAGGAAGGTCACCTCGGTGCGCGGCACCATCACCTCGCGCAGCTGGCGCTCCCCCGCCGCGAACACCTCGTTGATCAACTCGCGTTCGTCCGAGCCAAGTTCGGTGTTGGCGGCGACCAGGCCGCGGAGCTCCTCGGGGCTCATCACGCCGCGGCCGGCGGACGGGTCGCCGCCCAGCAGGCGCACCATCAGGTTGGTGGAGTGGCCGAGCAGCCAGATCACCGGGCGCAGCGCCACCGACATCACGTCCACCACCGGGGCGGCCAGCAGGGCGATCGACTCGGCGCGCTGCAGACCGATCCGCTTGGGCGTCAACTCGCCCAGCACCAGGGAGGCGTAGGAGATCACCAGGGTCAGGCCGACCAGCGCCACCGCGTCCGCGACGCCGTCCGAGAGGCCTGCCTTCACGAACACCGGGGCGAGCTTGCCGGCCAGCGTGTCGGCGCCGAACGCCGCGGACAGGAAGCCCATGCACGTCACGCCGACCTGCACGGCGGCCAGGAACCGGTTCGGGTCGGCCGCCAGGTGCGCGGCCCGGGCGGCGCGGCGCGAGCCGGCCGACTCCAGGGTGCGGATCTGCCCCTCGCGCAGCGAGATCAGCGCGATCTCGGCGACGTTGAACAGACCGCCCAGCATGATGAACACCAGGACGAGCGCGGCGTCCTGCAGGGTTTCGCTCACGGCCCGAGTGTAGGAGAACGGCCGGGCGCCCCGTGGGCACCCGGCCGTTCACACGCGGCGGAGCGGCGCTCAGATGAGGCCGAGCTCCTTGACCGCGTCGCGCTCCTCGGCGAGCTCCTGGACGGAGGCGTGGATCCGGGCGCGGTCGAACTCGGAGAGGTCCAGGCCCTGGACGATCTCGAACTTGCCGTCCTTGGTGGTGACCGGGAACGAGGAGATCAGGCCCTCCGGCACGCCGTACGAGCCGTCGGAGACGATGCCCATCGAGGTCCAGTCGCCGGCCGGGGTGCCGTTGACCCAGGTGTGGACGTGGTCGATGGCGGCGTTCGCGGCCGAGGCGGCCGAGGACGCGCCGCGGACCTCGATGATCTCGGCGCCGCGCTTGGCGACCTTGGGGATGAAGAAGTTCTCCACCCACTCCTGGTCGGCGCCGACGGCGTCGAACGCGGACTTGCCGGAGATCTCGGCGTGGAACAGGTCCGGGTACTGGGAGGCGGAGTGGTTGCCCCAGATGGTGACCTTCTTGATGTCCTCGACCGTCACGCCGGCCTTCTTCGCCAGCTGGGCGACGGCGCGGTTGTGGTCCAGGCGGGTCATCGCGGTGAAGCGCTCGGCCGGAACGTCCGGGGCGTTGCGCTGGGCGATCAGGGCGTTGGTGTTGGCCGGGTTGCCGACCACCAGGACCTTGATGTCGTCCGCGGCGTTGTCGTTGATCGCCTTGCCCTGCGGGCCGAAGATGCCGCCGTTGGCGGACAGCAGGTCGGCACGCTCCATGCCCGCGGTGCGCGGACGGGCGCCGACCAGCAGCGCGACGTTGGCGCCGTCGAACGCGACGTTCGCCTGGTCGGTGATGGTGATGTCACGCAGCAGCGGGAACGCGCAGTCGTCCAGCTCCATGGCGACACCCTCGGCGGCCTTCACGCCCTGCGGGATCTCCAGCAGGCGCAGGTTCACCGGCACGTCGGCACCCAGCAGGTGACCGGAGGCGATGCGGAAGAGCAGCGCGTAGCCGATCTGGCCGGCCGCTCCGGTAACGGTGACGTTGACGGGGGTGCGAGTCATATCTACCTTCTCCAGCTGTCGCCAGGCGCCCCAGGCACATCGGCGCCGGAGCCGAGGATGATCTCTCGATGTCGAGAGACCCGAGACAGGCTATCGCGAAGGCAGGTGGCTGGGAAAACAGGGGCGCGTGGGGGCACCTCCCAGCCCCCTAGGGCTGGGGGAGAACTGCGCGACAAGCGCACAGCACGTCCGCAAGGTCGCGATCACGCGCAAGTCATTGCCCTGCGTCGCGATCTTGCGGGTGGGTGCCTTCCGCTTCGCGCAGTTCCCCGCGCCCCTGGTGGCGCTAGTGCACCGGGTGCCCGATGAGCCGTCCGATGTTGTCGAGTATCGGGACGTTCAGCCACGGGTTGGGCTGCGCCACCAGGGTGAGCAGCACGATCACCCCGCCCAGGACGAACATCAGGGTGATGTCGGTGAACCGGCTGCGGACGGCGAGCATGCCGACGTCCGGCAGGCCGAGTCGCAGCAGGGCGCCGAGCAGGGGTGCGACGCCGACGGCGAGCAGGCCGAGCCGGAAGTTTCCGGCCCAGGTGACCAGCAGGCCGAGAGCGGCGACGGCGAGCACCAGGGTGATCGGCCACTGTCGCATCGGGAGGGTGTGGCCGCGGCCGAGGGCCGCCGCCGAGCCTTCCGGGGGCAGGGTGCCCTCGGTGGTGACGGGTCGGCGGCGGGCGCGCTTCATGACGCCGGGCACCGGTGTCAGACGCCGGCGCGGCGCTCGGCCGCCTCGACGATGTTGTTGAGGAGCATCGCGCGGGTCATCGGGCCGACTCCGCCGGGGTTGGGGGAGATCCAGGCGGCGACCTCGGCCACGCCGGGGTGCACGTCGCCGACGATCTTGCCCTCGCTGCGGGAGACGCCGACGTCCAGCACGGCCGCGCCGGGCTTGACGTCCTCGGGCTTGACCAGGTGCGGGACGCCCGCGGCGGCGACGACGATGTCGGCCTTGCGCAGGTGGGAGGCGAGGTCGCGGGTGCCGGTGTGGCACAGCGTCACGGTGGCGTTCTCGCTGCGGCGGGTGAGCAGCAGGCCGATGGAGCGGCCGACGGTGATGCCGCGGCCGACGACCACGACCTCGGCGCCGTCGATGGCGACGTCGTGGCGGCGCAGCAGTTCGACGATGCCGAGCGGGGTGCAGGGCAGCGGGCCGTCGATGCCGAGGACGAGGCGGCCGAGCGAGGTCGGGTGCAGGCCGTCGGCGTCCTTGTCGGGGTCCATGAGTTCGAGGACGCGGTTCTGGTCCAGGCCCTTGGGGAGCGGCAGCTGGACGATGTAGCCGGTGCAGGCCGGGTCGGCGTTGAGCTCGCGGACGACGTTCTCGACGTCCTCCTGGCTGGCGGTGGCGGGGAGTTCGCGCTGGATGGAGGCGATGCCGATCTCCGCGCAGTCCTTGTGCTTGCCGTTGACGTACCACCGGCTGCCCGGGTCGTCGCCGACCAGGACGGTGCCGAGGCCGGGGACGATGCCCCGTTCCTTGAGGGCCGCCACGCGGACGGCGAGTTCGGACTTGATCGCGGCCGCGGTGGCCTTGCCATCGAGAATCTGGGCAGTCATGTCTCCATTCTTCCGGATCGGGAGTCCGCGCCGCGCCGCCGGGCGGGCGTGCACGGAGCGTCCCTGGCGGACACGGAGCGTGCCGGGGGGTTGCGGTTGTGCCACGTTCGTGGCGGTGGCCTGCATGTGGCTGGACAGCGTGCGGCGCCAAGGCTCACGATGACAAGGCAAGTACCGCCGCCCAGGTCCTGGTGACGGACCGTCCGGCAGCGGGGGACGAACACAGTCGGGGGAATCGACAAGTGAGCAATCCGTACCAGCCGGATCCGTACGGCGGTTACGGCCAGGCTGGCGGACCGCCGGGCCCGCCGCCGCAGCAGCAGCCGTACGGCTATCCCCAGGCACCGCAGCCGCCGCAGCAACCCGGTTACGGCTACCCGCAGCAGCCGCATCCCTCGCACCCGTACCCGCCGAACGTTCCGATGGCGGTGAGCAACAACCACGCCACGACTTCGGTGGTGCTCGGTTTCATCGCGATCCTGCTGTCCTGCGTCTACGGCGGCGTGGTGGGCCTGGTGGGCGTGGGCCTCGGCGTCTCGGGGCTGAACCAGTCGGCGCAGCTGGGCGGTACGGGCCGGACCGCCGCGATCGGCGGCATCGTGCTGGGCGCGCTGTCCGTGCTGCTCACGATCGGGTTCATCGTCCTCCAGTCCAGGTCATGAACCCCGCGACTCCCGGGCCGGCCGTGCCGGTGACGTCCCGTCCGTCGGCGCTTTCCGGCGGCGTGCTGACGGCCCGTTGGCGGCGGTCGGCCGGGACGGTGCCGGGCGCGGTGCTGCGGGTGCTGGTGCGGCTGGCCGCGGCGGCCGGGACGGCGCTCGCGGTGGCGGCGGTGCACGACGCCCACGATCCGGGCGTGCTCTGCCCGTTGCGGGCGACGACCGGCGTGCCGTGCCCGTTCTGCGGCAGCACCACGGTGTTCATCGAGGCCGGCCACGCGCACTGGGGGGCCGCGCTGGCGGCGAACCCGGTGACGGTGGTGGCGGTGGCGGCGCTGCTGTTCGCGCCGCTGGGCCCGGGCCGCTGGTGGCGCCGGCTGTCGTACGGCCGCCGGAACCTGCTGCTCGGCGCGGCCGCGATGGCCGCCTGGGCCTGGGAGTTGGCCCGCTTCGGCTTTCTCGCGCTCTGAACGGAGGGTCCGAGGTTGACTGTTGATCCCCTCTCCGTCGGACTCGTCCGCTACTCTCCGACGCGGTCGGCGTGTCCCCTGCCCACCCGTCCCCAGGATTTTTTCGTTCCGTCCACGCTCCTTCCTGCCCGGAGGCATCGATGAGCTACCCGCCCGACCCCAACAACCCCTACGGCCAGCCGCCGCAGCAGCCCGGCTACGGCTACCCGCAGCAGCCGCCGCAGCAGCCCGGCTACGGCTACCCGCAGGGCCAGGTCCCGCCGCAGCAGGCCTACGGCTACGGCTACCCGCAGGCGCCCGGCACGATCCAGGCCAACAACGGCTACATCAACATCGCCAACATCGGCATGGTGCGCGTCGCCACCATGGGCCAGCGTTTCGCGGCCCGCCTGCTGGACGGCCTGATCACCTCGGTGGTCCTCGGTATCGCGATGGCCCTGGGCCTGGCCGGTGCGATCGGCATGGCGGACAAGGTCAAGGACTGCTCGGGTTACACCTACGGCACCGCGTCGTACCAGAGCTGCGTGAACGAGCAGGCCCAGGCGTCCGCCGGCTTCCTCGCCGCGATCTTCTCCTTCATGGCCGTGGTCGCCGTCTTCAACCTGCTCTACGAGTGGCTGATGGTCGGTCTGATGGGCGCCACCCTGGGCAAGATGGCCCTGGGTCTGCGCGTGGTCAAGGAGAACACCGGCCAGAACCCGGGCGTGGGCGGCGGTTTCGTCCGCTTCGTCATCCCGCAGGTCGGCGCCTTCCTGTGCGGCATCGGCCAGGTGCTGGTCTTCCTGTCGCCGTTCTTCGACAACTCCGGCAAGCTGCAGGGCTGGCACGACCGTGCCGCCGGCACCGTGGTGATCAAGAAGTAACGCTCACCGGCAACGCCCGAGGGCCCCGCACTCCGGAGACGGAGTGCGGGGCCCTCGGCGCTCGGGACCGGCCGGTCAGTGGAAGAAGTGCCGGGTCCCGGAGAAGTACATGGTCACGCCGGCCTTCTCGGCGGCGGCGATGACCTCTTCGTCGCGGATCGAACCGCCGGGCTGGACCACGGCCTTGACGCCCGCGGCCAGCAGGATCTCCAGGCCGTCGGCGAACGGGAAGAACGCGTCGGAGGCGGCGTAGGAGCCGACCGACCGCTCGCCGGCCCGGGTGACGGCCAGCTTGCAGGAGTCGACCCGGTTGACCTGGCCCATGCCGACGCCGACCGAGGCGCCGTCCTTGGCGAGCAGGATCGCGTTGGACTTGACGGCCCGGCAGGCCCGCCAGGCGAAGGCGAGTTCGGCCAGCTCGTCGGCGGACAGCGCCTCACCGGTGGCGAGCGTCCAGGTCGACGGGTCGTCGCCCTCGGCGTCGACGCGGTCGACCTGCTGGAGCAGCAGGCCGCCGGAGATGCGGCGCGACTCCAGCGCGTCGGCGGGGGCCTCGGGGGCGCGCAGCACCCGGAGGTTCTTCTTCTTGGCCAGCACCTCGAGGGCGCCGTCCTCGTAGCCGGGGGCGACGACGACCTCGGTGAAGATCGGGGCGATCTGCTCGGCCAGCTCGACGGTGACCGGGCGGTTGACGGCGATCACGCCGCCGTACGCGGAGACCGGGTCGCAGGCGTGCGCCTTGCGGTGCGCCTCGGCGACGTCCGCGCCGGTGCCGATGCCGCACGGGTTGGCGTGCTTGATGATCGCGACGGCCGGGCCCGCGTGGTCGTAGGCGGCGCGGCGGGCGGCGTCGGTGTCCACGTAGTTGTTGTAGGACATCTCCTTGCCCTGCAGCTGCTCGGCGCCCGCCAGGCCGCCGGTGCCGTCGGTGTAGAGCGCGGCCTGCTGGTGCGGGTTCTCGCCGTAGCGCAGGACGTTGCCGAGCTCCCAGGTGTCACCGAGGAAGGTCGGGAACGCGGCCTCGGACTCGGTGTAGCCCGACTCCTCGAACCAGCTCGCCACGGCGACGTCGTACGCGGCGGTGTGCGCGAACGCGGCACCGGCCAGGCGCTTGCGGGTCAGCAGGTCGAAGCCGCCGCCCTGGACGGCCGTCAGCACGTCCGCGTAGCGGGCCGGGTCGACCACGACGGCCACCGAGGGGTGGTTCTTGGCGGCGGCGCGGACCATCGACGGGCCGCCGATGTCGATCTGCTCGACGCACTCGTCGGGGGTGGCGCCCGAGGCGACGGTGGCGGTGAACGGGTACAGGTTCACCACGACCAGGTCGAACGGCTCGACTCCGAGCTCGGCGAGCTGCGCGCGGTGCGACTCCAGGCGCAGGTCGGCGAGGACGCCGGCGTGCACCCGCGGGTGCAGGGTCTTGACCCGGCCGTCCAGGCACTCGGGGAAGCCGGTCAGCTCGGAGACCTCGGTGACCGGGACGCCCGCGGCGGCGATCCGCCCGGCGGTGGACCCGGTGGAGACGATGGCGACACCGGCGGCGTGCAGGCCCTGGGCGAGCTCCTCCAGACCGGTCTTGTCGTACACGCTGATCAGCGCGCGGCGGATCGGGCGTACGTTCTCGGAGACGGGGGCGTTGGCGGAGGGAGCGGCGCTCATGCCGGGATCCATACCTTTCGGTCCTCGATGCGGTGTCCTTCGCGGGCCAGCCGGCCCACGACCTCGACGAGCAGCTTGCGCTCGACAGTCTTGATGCGCTCGTGCAGCGCCTCGCCGCCGTCGGCGTGGTCGGCGTCCTCGACCTCCACCGCGCCCTGGGCGAGGATCGGCCCGGTGTCCACGCCGGCGTCCACCAGGTGCACGGTGCAGCCGGTGACCTTCACGCCGTACGCCAGCGCGTCGCGAACGCCGTGGGCGCCGGGGAAGGCGGGCAGCAGCGCGGGGTGGGTGTTGACGGTGCGTCCGGCGAAGGCGGCGAGGAACGCGGGGCCGACGATCTTCATGAACCCGGCGCTGATCACCAGGTCGGGTTCGTACGACGCGACGGCGGCGGCCAGCGCGGCGTCCCAGCCGGCCCGGTCGGCGTGGTCCTTGACCCGCTCGACGAACACCGGGATACCGGCCTTCTCCGCACGCTCGATCCCGGCGATGTCGTACCGGTCGGCGCCCACGGCGACGATCTCCGCCCCGTACGCGGGGTCGGCTGCGGCGTCGATCAGCGCCTGGAGATTGGTGCCGGAGCCGGAGACCAGAACCACCAGCCGGGCCGGTCCGGGGGTGCGGGGCGGGAACACTTGGGCGTCAGCGGCAGCCACGGCGCGAGTCTCCGAAGGTCGGTGTCGCCCGCTGGTACGTCCACCGTCGGTGGGGCCACTACGGGCGGCGGCAGGTCGGGAGCCGTCGACGGACGCGGGCGGCCGCGGCGCTGCGGGGCCCGGGGAACCGTCGGGAGCTGCCGACCGTCACCACGATAACGGCTGGTGGGAGGCCACTCGTAACCACCCCGCAACGCTACGCGCGTAGTTGAGACGGGGATCTCCCGGCCGCCCGGCAGCGGTCTGGCGGGGTGCCGTACAGCCGCCGACCGGTTGGGGGATCATTGACGGACCGCCCACTCCCCCACCGCCGGGCGGACAAACCGACGAGCAGAAACGGCCGACACCATGAGCAGCGGCGAGGACAGCGGCGAGCGCAACCCCTTCGCGCCCCCTCCGCCCGGCGCCCCGGACCAGCCCTGGCGTCCCCGCGTCCCGCAACGGCCCGAGTCCGGCGACCGGACGGACGGACAGCCGGACGGCGAGCGCCCACAGCCGCCGCAGTGGGGCCCGCGCCCCGAACCCGGCCCGCAGGGGCCCCGCCTCGACCTGTCCGACCCGGCACACCGCGCCGCCCGCAACGCCCTGCTGTCCGGCTTCGCCGCGCTGCTGTCGGTGCTGTTCGGCCAGTACTGGATCGGCTTCCCGCTCTCCCTGCTCGCCGTCTGGTACGCCGTCACCGTGCTGCGTGTGCCCGCCGAGCCGGTCACCGACCCGTTCGCGCCGCGCCCGGTCCGCCCGCAGGTCCCGGCGGCGCTCAGCGCGCTGCTCACCGGCGGTCTGGCGCTGGTGATGTCGCTGGCGACGTTCACCATGCAGTTCGCGTACCACGACTACCTGGACTGCGTGAACTCCGCGATCACCAAGGAGGGCGTGCACAGCTGCGGCAACGACGTCCCCACCTGGGTGACCACGATCTACGAGGGCCCGGCGGAGTGACCTGCCCTCAGGCCTCGTCGACGGCCGGACAGGAGTCGGCGGCCGGGGAGACGAAGCCCGACTCGTAGGCGGCGATCACCGCCTGGGTGCGGTCGCGCGCGCCGAGCTTGCCGAGCAGGCTGCTGACGTGCGTCTTGACGGTCTGCACGCCCAGGTGCAGCCGCTCGCCGATCTCCGCGTTGGACAGGCCGCGCGCCATCAGCCGCAGCACCTGCCCCTCCCGCTCGGTCAGGCCGGCCCGGGCCACCGCCCCGCCGTCCGCCGCCCGCTCGGCCCGGGCCGCGGCGAGGCGGCGGATCGACGCCGGGAACAGCAGCGACTCGCCGGCCGCGACCAGCCGCACCGCCTGGACGATCTCCGCCGGGCGGGAGCGCTTGAGCAGGAAGCCGTCCGCGCCGGCCCGCAGCGCCTCGTACACGTAGTCGTCGGCCTCGAAGGTGGTGACCACCAGGATCTTCGGCGGCCGGTCGGCGGCGCGCAGGATCGCCCGGGTCGCGGCCAGCCCGTCCAGGCCGGGCATCCGGACGTCCATCAGCACCACGTCGGGGCGCAGCGAGCGGACCAGGCCGAGGGCCTGGGCGCCGTCCTCGGCCTCACCGACGACGGAGATGCCGTCCTGGGCGTCCAGGACGGCGCGCAGGCCGGCCCGGATCAGCTCCTCGTCGTCGACCAGCAGCACCTCGATCACCGTCACCGGCCCAACCGTAGCGGCAGCCGCACCCGCAGCACCCAGTCCGTTCCGTCCGGGCCGGCCTCGCAGTCGCCGCCGAGCAGCACCGCGCGTTCGCGCACGCCGCGCAGGCCCTTGCCGCCGCCCCGGCGCCCACTGCCCTTGCCGGTCAGGGTGTTGCGGCAGGACAGTTCCAGCGCGCCGGCCGCGGTCAGCGCCCTGATCCGGACCGGTGCGCCCGGCGCGTGCCGCAGCGCGTTGGTGATGCCCTCCTGGACGATCCGGTAGGCCTCGCGGGACAGCACGCCCGGCAACCCGTCGGCGCGGACGTCCAGTTCGGCGTCGACGGGGCTGCCGGCGGCGCGGGCGGCGGCGAACAGCTCCTCGGCCCGGTCCAGGCCGGGCTGTTCGGTGGCGGCCGCCTCGGGGGCCTCGCGCAGCAGCACCAGCATCCGCTCCAGGTCGTCCAGCGCGCGGCGGCCGGTGGTCTCGATCGCCTCCAGCGCCCGCTCCCGGAACGCCGGATCGGCGACCTCCCGGGCCGCGCCCGCCTGGAGGACCGTCACGGTCAGCGCGTGCCCGATCGAGTCGTGCAGCTCGCGGGCCAGCCGGTTGCGCTCCAGCAGCCGCTCCGCGCGCAGCTCCGCCGCGGCCAGTCGCTCCGCCGCCGACGGACCCAACAGCCGTACGGCCAAGGCGAGTTGGAGCCGTCCGGCGAGCACCACCAGCCACAGCAGCGCGCACAGCAGCGGCACCGCGAGCACCGGCCACCGCGCGGCCGCTTCGAACGCCGCGGCCGACACGGCGCCCGCCGCCATGCCGAGCGCCACCCGGGCGACCAGCCAGAGCGCCGTCCGCCCGCGGTCCGCCCAACTCGCCGACGGGGCCACGCCGATCGACTCCTCGCGGGCCGGCACCAGCAGCAGCCGCGCCTGCACGCCCTCCGCGCGCCGCACCGCCGGCACCAGCGCGACCAGGCACAGCAGCGGCACGTCGACCGCACCGCTCAGCAGCAGCGCCCGCCCGGTCGAGACGCCCTCCGTCCCCGGGTAGACCAGCAGCACCATCCCGGCGAACACCGTACCGACCAGCAGGTGCAGCCAGCGGGCCCAGGTCGCGGGCAGCAGCAGCGGGGCGAACAGAGCGGGCATCACGCCATCCTCCCTCCCGAGAGGGAGACGAACCACTCCCGGGCGGGATCCGCCGCCTCCCGCCTGCCGATTGACTGAAGGTCATACCGAGCGGGAGGAGCGCAGCAGTGATCGAGATTCGCGACCTGACCAAGACGTACGGGGAGCGCCGGGCCGTGGACGGCCTCAGCTTCCGCGTGGAGGCGGGCCGGGTCACCGGCTTCCTCGGGCCGAACGGCGCGGGCAAGTCCACCACCCTGCGGACGGTGCTCGGCCTGGACCGGCCGACCTCCGGCACGGCCCTGGTCGACGGCCGCCCCTACGAGCGCCTCGCCGAACCGCTGCGCCGGGTCGGCGCCCTGCTGGACGCCCAGGCCGTGCACGGCGGCCGCACCGCCACCGGCCACCTGCGGTGGATCGCCGCCACGCACGCCCTGCCCACCCGCCGGATCGACGAAGTACTCGCCCTGGTCGGCCTCACCGACGCCGCCGGACGCCGGATCCGCACCTTCTCGCTCGGCATGCGCCAGCGCCTGGGCATCGCGGCCGCCCTGCTCGGCGACCCCGCCGCGCTGCTGCTGGACGAACCGGTCAACGGCCTGGACGCGGAAGGCATCCGGTGGATCCGGACACTGCTGCGCCGGCTCGCCGACGAAGGCCGCGCGGTACTGGTCTCCTCGCACCTGATGGCGGAGATGGCGCAGACCGCCGACCACCTGGTGGTGATCGGCCGGGGCCGGTTGCTGGCCGACACCTCCACCAGCGCGTTCCTCGCCGAACACGGCCGCCGCCGGGTCCGGGTCCGGGCCGTCGACCCCGCCGCCCTGGCCGCCCTGCTCGCCGACGCCCACCCCGCGGCGGTGCCGCTCGGCGACGGCGCCTACGACGTACCGGACGCCGACCCGGGCGAACTGGGCGCCCTGGCCGCGTCCCACCGGGTGGTCCTGATCGAACTGTCCGTCACCCACGACTCCCTGGAGGAGGCCTTCATGCGGATGACCGCGGACGCCGTCGAGTACCGGGCGGTGGCGGCATGAGCACCTACCCGCTGCGCGCCGAATGGGCCAAGTTCACCACCCTGCGCTCACTGTGGACGACGCCGCTGCTGGCGGTCGCGCTGAGCGCCGGCATCACCGCCGCCGTCCAGTTCGCCTACGGCCGCACCGACACCTCGCTCACCGAGGACCCGATGGAGGGCCTGTTCTACGGGCTCAACTTCGGCCAGGTCGCCGTGGTCTGCCTGGGCATCCTGCTGGTCGGCCAGGAGTACGCCTCCGGCACCCTGACCACCTCACTGGCCGCCGTCCCCGACCGGGTGCGCTTCTACCGCGGCAAACTGCTGCTCGGCGCGGGCCTGGGCCTGGCCGTCGGCCTGCTCACCGTCGCGGGCCAACTCGCCGTCACCGCCGCCTCGGTGGGCCTCGACCTGTCCGCCCCCGGCAGCTGGCGGGCACTCGCGGCCGGGGTGCTCTACCACCCGCTGCTGCTGGTGCTGTGCCTGTCACTGACCACCGTGCTGCGCAACCAGACCGCCGCACTCGGCCTGCTCTCCCCCCTGGTGTTCCTCGGCACCACCGCACTGTCCGCCGTCCCCGGGATCCGCGAGGCCGCCCAATTCCTGCCCGACCGGGCCGGCCTGTACGCCATGCGCCTGCAGGACGCGCCGGACATCCACTACGGCCACGGCGTCGGCCTGCTGCTGATGGCCGCATGGACGGCCGTCGCCGCGGCGGCGGGCCTGCGCACGCTGCGCCGCCGCGACGCGTGACCGCGACCCTGCGTGCCTGCCCACCCACCCACCCGTGACCCCGCCGCCAAGGTGAGCCCCGAGCGGTCCGCTGCGCGGGGCTGGGGCAGAAGCCCGGCCGAAACCCGCTGCGCGGGGCTGAGACGGAAGCCCGGCCGCTGCACGAGGCCGGGGCCGAAACCCGGCCGCTGCACGGGGCGCGGGGCTGAGGCGGAAGCCCAACCACTGCACGGGGCCGGGGCCGAAACCCGGCCGAAACCCGCTGCGCGAGGCTCGCGTGAAGGCCCGCGCAGCGGGTTGGCGTGCGTGCACTTCGGCGGCGGGGTCACGGGTGGGCGGGCGGGCGTCGCCGCGCTACGCGGCAAGGCGGCACACCAGCCTGTACACGCCTACCCGCACGCGCACCGCCGAGCCCCCCGCAGCGAACCGCCCCAAGTCCACTCGCCCCTCTCCCGCTCCAGCCCCGCGCAGCGGAATGCCCCGGGTCCACTTCGGCGGCGGGGTCACGGGCGGGCGGGTGGGCGGGCGGGCGTCGCCGCGCTACGCGGCAAGGCGGCAGACCAGCCGGTACACGCCGACCCGCACGCGCACCGTCGGGCCCGCCCCGTCGCGGGTGTGCCACCAGCGGGCGAGCAGCGCGCCCGGCACCGCCAGGGCCAGCAGCCAGGCGCTCTGCGCCAGGCCGAACTGCCAGGGCACCGGTCCGAGTTCGGCCATCCGCCGGGTGCCGAGCGCGCCTCCGCAGGACCAGCCGGCCAGCACGCCGAACGGGGCGGCGGCCAGCGCGGTGGCGGCGGCGACAGTGGCGGTCTGCAATGCACTCCAACGAGTGGCGGCGCGACCCAGCAGCAGCGCGGCGACGACCGCGGCGGCGGTGGGTGCCGCGCAGGCCAGCAGGTGCCAGTCGGGGCCGCGCCGGTCGGGCAGCACGGCGAGCAGCGGGAAGTCGGGGACGGCGCCGAGCCGGGTGCCCAGCGGCCCGGCGTGGCTGCCCGCGCCGACCGCGAAGCCCGGGCCGAGCGCGTAACCCGCTGCCCAGAGCAGCGCGTTGGGCACCAGTGCCACGCAGGCCAGCAGCATGCCGAGCCATCCGGCGGCGCCGCCGCCGAGCCGCTGCGCGCTCTGTCCGGCCGAGCCGAGCAGCAGCGCCGCCCCGAACACCGCCCCGCCGCCGGCCAGCAGCGCGCCCGCCCACCCGCCCAGCGCCCGCAGGGCCGCCGGCTCGGCTCCGTCCGGCGGCCACAGCGCGGCGGGCAGCGGCAGCCGCCGCAGCTGCCCGGGCCGGCCGAGTCCGGTCCACAGCCCGTAGCCGAGCGCACCGGCCGTCAGCCCCGCGACCGCCAGCAGGTCCAGCACTCCCCGGGAGCACAGTGCGGCCTCCGGGTCGGCGCACTGCGCGACGGCGCCGGCCGCGACCAGCTGGTACCCGGCGTACATCGCCAACGGGGAGCGCCAGCGGACGAACCCGCGCCCCCGGGAGCGCCGGGCCACCCGGCGTCCGGCCCGCACCACCAGCACGGTGATGACCGCCGTGAGCAGCAGCGGGGTGACCGTCACCGGCGCGGCCTCCGGCCCCCGGGCGAGCGGCGCGCCGTGGCCGAGCAGCCAGAGCCCGAACGCCGTCCTGGCCGCGCCCTGCGCCGTGTCGTCGCCGTACGGGGCCAGCACCCACAGGCCGAACACCGGTAACGCGACCACCGAGAGGGTGAGCAGCGCGGTACGTACTCCGGCGAGCAGATCGGCGAGGGAGGAACGACTGTCGAGTTCGCTCGGCAGGCCGAGAATCGGACGGCCCATCAGCTGCGTCATGGGCCACATGCTGCCAAGGCCGCGCGTTACGGGGTGTCAACGCGCAAACCTTCGCCGTGTCCCGGATTATCAGTACATGTGCCTATCGCCGGGACGGATTCGCAGCGGAGGATTGCGGTGACTTCACCTTCGACCGCCGGGCCCGGGCGCACCACCGGAGGCTCCCCCCGCACCCGCGACCTGCTGCGCAGCCTCTCCCCGCGGGAGGCCCAGGCGCTGACCCGCTTCGCCGCCGGCGACGACCTGCGCACCATGGCCCGCAACCTCGGTATCGCCCCCGGCACCGCCCGCGCCCACCTCAACCGCGCCACCCGCAAACTCGGCGCCCGCACTCCCGAGGAAGCCGCCGCCCTCGCCACCGCCCCGGCCCCGTCGGGACACGAGAGTGCCGCCCCGGCAGCAACGGCGAACGCAGCGGAAGGAACCCCTGCTACCCCGGCTCCCGAACCGACCACGCCTGCCCCGTCCGCCCCGCCCGCCCCGGCCGCCCCGGCCTCACCGACGTCAGGCCGCGTCCGCCGCCCGAAGCGCAAGCCCGCCAAGGCCCCCCGGGCGGCAACACCGGGCACCGACCCGACCCCTGACTCCCCCGCACCGGCACCCGCACCGGCACCCGCCCCCGTCCGCCCGCCGAAGCACGAGCCCACCAGCCCCGAAGCCCCCCACGCCCACCACGCCCCGTCCGCCGCGCCCGAGGCCCCCTCCGGGTTCGCCGACTTCGCCGCCCTGGTGCACACCCGTCTGGTGCAGCAGACCTTCCTGCTGACCGGCCACCGGCACCGCGCCGTGCACTGCGTGCACCTCGCGCTGGGGGCGGCCGGGCGGCGCTGGGCGGAGGTGTCGTCGGCGGCGGACCCGGAGGGGTGGGTGCGGTCGGCGGCGTTCGACCTGGCGCTGTCGCCGTGGCACCGGGGCGGCCCGCGCCGGGCCAGGGTGCTGCGGCGGGCGGCGCGGCGCCGGATCAAGGTCGCCGAGCCGGTCGTTCCGGAGCCGCCGACCCGGCTGACGCCCCGGGACCGGGCGCTGCTGAAGGCGTTGCAGCGGCTGTCCCGGCCGCGCCGCCGGGCGCTGGTGCTGCACGACACGCTGGGGCTGTCGGTGGAGCAGCTGGCGGTGGAGGCGGAGTCGAGTACGGCGGCGGCCGAGGCCCGGGTGCGTTCGGCGCGCGCGTCGCTGGCCCGGGACGTCCCGGCGCTGGTCGGCGACCCGGCCGACCCGGAGTTCGTGGAGCGGCTGGGCGAGCTGCTGCACCTGGCGGCGGTGCACGGCTGCCCGGGCCCCTGGCTGCCGCCACCGGCCCTGCTGGTGGCCGACAGCCGCCTGCACACCGGGCTGCTGACGGGCGCGGCGGCCACCCTGACGGTGGCGGTGGGCGCGGCCGTGGCGGCCACCCTGCTGGGGGTCGGCCCGGCCGATCTGCTGCGCCCGGGCCAGCCGGCGGCGACGGCCTGCACGGCGGCGGGTTCGGGCAGTGCGGGTCCGGCGGCGGGGGCCGGCGCGCCGGGCCTGCGGACGCCGTGGTGCGGTCCGACGCCGGGGGTGCCGGCCCGGTTGGTCGGCCCGCCGGCCCGGGAGCTGCCGTCGGTGGAGCCGTCCGACGGCGACGACGAGGACGACGGTACGAGCAGCATCGACGCGCTGCCGCCGGGTCCGTTCCGGGCGCCCCGCCGCCCGCTGCTCCCGCCGCCGGCGCACCACCGGCTGCCGCCGCCGCTGGCCGGCACGTGCGTGCCGTTGGCGCACTGCCGGCCGCACGGGTCCTGACCGGGTCCACCACCCGCGACAGCGCCCGGACGCCGAAGGCGCCGCCCACCCCGGGGGTGGACGGCGCCTTCGTGCCGAAGCGGCGTTGCCTTACTTGGCGGCGGCGATCAGCTCGCGGGCCAGGCGGGCGGTCTCGGACGGCGTCTTGCCGACCTTGACGCCGGCGGCCTCGAGGGCCTCCTTCTTCGCCTGGGCGGTGCCGGAGGAGCCGGAGACGATGGCGCCGGCGTGGCCCATGGTCTTGCCCTCGGGCGCGGTGAAGCCCGCGACGTAGCCGACGACCGGCTTGGTGACGTGCTCGGCGATGTAGGCCGCGGCACGCTCCTCGGCGTCGCCGCCGATCTCGCCGATCATGACGATCAGCTCGGTCTCCGGGTCCTCCTGGAACGCCTTGAGGGCGTCGATGTGGGTGGTGCCGATGACCGGGTCACCGCCGATGCCCACGGCGGAGGAGAAGCCGAGGTCGCGCAGCTCGTACATGAGCTGGTAGGTCAGGGTGCCGGACTTCGACACCAGACCGATCTTGCCGGCGCCGGTGATGTTGGCCGGGATGATGCCCGCGTTGGACTGTCCGGGGCTGATCAGGCCGGGGCAGTTCGGGCCGATGATGCGGGTCTTGTTGCCCTTGGCACCGGCGTGGGCCCAGAACGCGGCGGTGTCGTGCACCGGCACGCCCTCGGTGATGACCACGGCCAGGCCGATCTCGGCGTCGATCGCCTCGACGACGGCGGACTTGGTGAACGCCGGCGGGACGAAGATGACGGTGACGTCGGCACCGGTCTTCTCCATCGCCTCGACCACGGTGCCGAACACCGGGACCTCGGTGCCGTCCACGTCAACGGTGGTGCCGGCCTTGCGCGGGTTCACGCCGCCGACGATCTGGGTGCCGGAGGCGAGCATGCGGCGGGTGTGCTTCATGCCCTCGGAGCCGGTCATGCCCTGGACGATGACCTTGCTGTCCTTGGTAAGGAAGATAGCCATGGTGTTAAGTCCCCTTCCTTACTTGTTGGCCAGCTCGGCGGCGCGGTCAGCGGCGCCGTCCATGGTGTCCACCTGCTGCACCAGCGGGTGGTTGGCGTCGGTCAGGATCTGACGACCCAGCTCCGCGTTGTTGCCGTCCAGGCGGACGACCAGCGGCTTGGTGACGGCCTCGCCCTTGCTCTCGAGGAGCGCGAGGGCCTGCACGATGCCGTTGGCGACCGCGTCGCACGCGGTGATGCCACCGAAGACGTTGACGAAGACCGACTTGACGTCGGTGTCGCCCAGGATGATCTCCAGGCCGTTCGCCATCACCTCGGCGGACGCGCCGCCGCCGATGTCGAGGAAGTTGGCCGGCTTCACGCCGCCGTGGTTCTCACCGGCGTACGCGACGACGTCCAGGGTGCTCATGACGAGGCCCGCGCCGTTGCCGATGATGCCGACCTGGCCGTCGAGCTTGACGTAGTTCAGGCCCTTCGCCTTGGCCGCGGCCTCCAGCGGGTTGGCGGCGGCCTTGTCCTCGAGCGCCTCGTGCTCCGGCTGGCGGAACTCGGCGTTCTCGTCGAGGGAGACCTTGCCGTCCAGGGCGATGATCTTGCCGTCGCCGGACTTGATCAGCGGGTTGACCTCGACCAGGAGGGCGTCCTCCTTGACGAAGACGACCCAGAGCTTCTGCAGGACGTCGGCGACCTGGTCGGCGATCTCGGCCGGGAACTTCGCGGCAGCGACGATCTCGGCGGCCTTCTCCGCGGTCACGCCCTCGTTGGCGTCCACCGGGATCTTGGCGAGCGCGTCGGGGTTCTCCTCGGCAACGACCTCGATCTCCACGCCGCCCTCGACGCTGGCCATGGCCAGGAAGGTGCGGTTGGTGCGGTCGAGCAGGAAGGAGACGTAGTACTCCTCCTTGATGTCCGCGGTCTGCGCCAGCATCACCTTGTGGACGGTGTGGCCCTTGATGTCCATACCGAGGATCGCCTCGGCCTTGGCCACGGCGTCCTGCGGGTCGGACGCGAGCTTCACGCCACCGGCCTTGCCTCGGCCACCCACCTTCACCTGAGCCTTGACGACGGCTCGGCCGCCGAAGCGCTCCGCGATGGCGGCAGCGTCTGCGGCGGTCTCGATGACATCGCCGTCAAGCACGGGTACGCCGTGCTTGGCGAAGAGGTCCCTCGCCTGGTACTCGAACAGGTCCACGTGTTTGTCCTTGTTCGTGGTCGCGGAATGTGTCTCTACGAGCGTGCCACGGCAGGATCTTCGCTGCGGGTCGTCGGCGCTGAGCGGGTACGCAGATGTACGGCCTTGCGGCCCACCCAGTTGCCGGGCGCATCGTGGATCTACACGCGCGTCACGTCCGCATGGCAGGTTATCCCCGGACGGCGGGCATGTTTCGCCCGGGACCTGCTCGACCTTCGTGAGAACCGTCACAGCCGGCCCGGCCCGGCGTGTCCCGGGCCACCCGCGACCCCGGGCGCACGACGGTCCGCCGCACCACAGGATCACCCGCACGGGTGGCGTCGGCCGCTACTGCCGGTCCGGCACCGGCAGCGGACGCTTCTCGATCGCGGCCGCCATGATGTCCGGAAACGCGTCCGGAGTGCAGGCGAACGCCGGGGCCCCCAGCGCCGCCAGCGCCTGCGCGTGCGCGTGGTCGTAGGCCGGCGCCCCCTCGTCGGACAGCGCCAGCAGCGCGATGAACTGCACCCCCGACGCCTTCATCGACGCCACCCGCTTCAGCATCTCGTCCCGGATGCCGCCCTCGTACAGGTCGCTGATCAGCACCACGATGGTCTCGGACGGGCGGGTGATCTTCGACTGGCAGTACGCCAGCGCCCGGTTGATGTCGGTGCCGCCGCCCAACTGCGTCGCGAACAGCACGTCCACCGGGTCGCTCAGCTGCTCCGTCAGGTCCACCACCGAGGTGTCGAACACCACCAGCCGGGTGTCCAGGCTGTGCATCGACGCCAGCACCGCGCCGAACACCGCCGAGTGCACCACCGACGGCGCCATCGACCCGGACTGGTCGATGCACAGGATCACGTCCTTCTTCACCGCCCGCTGCGCCCGCGCGTAACCGACCAGCCGCTCCGGCACCACCGTGCGGTACTCCGGCAGGTACTTCGACAGATTCGCCCGGATGGTCCGGTCCCAGTCGATGTCCCGGTGCTTGGGACGGTTCACCTTCGCGCTGCGGTCCAGCGCCCCGCCCAGCGTGGAACGGGTCTTGTCGGCCAGCCTGCGCTCCAGCTCCGCGACCACCTTCCCGACCACCATCCGCGCGGTCTCCCGGGTGGTCTCCGGCAGAGCGTGCTTCAGCGACAGCAGCGTCCCCACCAGGTGCACGTCCGGCTCCACCGCGGCCAGCATCTCCGGCTCCAGCAGCAACCGGTCCAGCCCCAGCCGGGAGATCGCGTCCTGCTGCATCAGCTGCACCACGCTGGTCGGGAAGTACTCCCGGATGTCCCCCAGCCACCGCGCCACCTGCGGCGCGGACCCCCCGAGCCCCGCCGACCGCTTCCCGTCCTCCCGGTACAGCGCCCCCAGCGCCCCATCCATCGCCGCGTCCCGCCGCGAAAGCCGCACCCCGGTCCCGTCCCCGTCGGCCCCCAGCACGAGCCGCCACCGACGCATCCGCTCATCGTCCTGACGGACAGTCATCTGAATCGCTCCTCAGCTCGGCTGATGGACGCCCCGCCCGACCCCGCGCCCCGTCAGGGGCGCGGGGAACTGCGCGAAGCGGAAGGAAACAAGGGGAAGATCGGGGCAGCCCCGCAAGTACGCCCTGCGGGCCGCCCCGGCCGGCGGGGAGCTGCGCGAGACACCGGAACAACTCGGGGCAGCGCAGCGAGTTGCGCCCTGCGGGCCGCCCACGCGGTGGGAACAACACCGATCCTGCCGCCCGCCTACGACATGTCAGCCGGCGCGGCGGTCCGCCTGGCGCGGGATGACCGGCTGCTGCACGCCGAGGAGCAGCGCCAGCACGGACGTCGTCGCGTCCGCGCGCTCCGCGTCCAGTTCGACGTCCGGGCCGCTGTCCACCACGGAAGTGTTCAGTGGTCCGGCGGCGACCCGGGAGCCGATGGTGTGGCGGACGCCCGTCTCCAGGGAGGAGAAGGTGCGGCGCAGTACCGGCAGCAGGTCGGTGAAGGTGTCGGCGGGGACGCCGCACAGCCAGGTGTCGAGCAGGCCGAGCAGCGCCGGGTCGTGGAGGAGCAGCGCGCCGCCGCCGGAGACCAGGCCTTCGACCCAGCCCGCGGCGTCCAGTGGGCCGGAGGCGACGGAGAGGACCAGGCCGAGGCGTCGGCCGGCTTCCTCGGTGTCGATCCGGCCGTCGTCCAGCAGGAGTCGGACGGCGCGGCCTCGGAGCAGGCCGGGGACGCCGGTGGCGGGGCCGCCGTGCGGTTCGCGGGCGGCGATCGCGGTGAGGGTGCCGGCCCACTGTTCGCCGACCTCGGTGGAGGAGAGCAGCGCGATCGCCTGGTGGACGGCGTCGAGTTCGGTGCGACGAGCACTCGCGCCGTCCGCGTCGAGTCCGGTGCAGGCGGCGGGCAGGGCGACGCAGAGGCGTTCGGCGAGGCCGAGGGCGACGGCGGTGAGGGCGCTGGTGTCGGTGGCCCGGACGTCGCCGTAGCGCAGGGTGCGGACCAGGGCGGGCAGCGCGGTGGCGAGGTGTCCGGCGTCGGTGTCGAGCGCGGCACGGTCGGCGAGCCGTCGCATCACCTCGGGCAGTGCGTCGGGCAGCGCGGCGAGCAGGCAGTGTTCGGCGAGTTCGGTGAGCGCGGTGAGTTCGGCGGTGGCGGCCTCGGCGACGGCCTTGCCGGTGGCGGCGCCCTGCACGGTGGTGCCCCACTGGCCGGCCTCGACCAGGCGGACGGAGAACTCGGGTTCCCAGGCGAGCTGCCAGGTCTCCCGGAAGGTGCCGGTGGACTGCACGCTGTCGCGGACCGGCCGGCCCCAGTGCAGGCCGAGCAGTCGCAGCCGGTGCAGCAGGCGGGAGCGTTCGGCGTCGAGGTCCTTGCGCAGGTCGAGGACGAGTTCGCGGGTCGTTGCCTCGGGCTTGAGCCGCAGGGTGCGCTGAAGGCGGGTCAGGTCGCGCTGCAGTGGCACCGCGGGCGCGCCGTCGGGGACTTCGCCGAGTGCGTCGCCGACCACCAGCTTGTCGTGGACCAGCGCGAGGGCGAGGTCGGAGCCGTCGCACATGACGGCGCGCACCGCGTCCAGGGTCTCGGTGAGGCCGGGCAGCGGGCGGCCGCGCATCGCGGCGAGGGTGTCGGCGAGCCGGATCGCCTCGATGACGTGCGCGGAGGAGACCGGGTGGTCCTCGGCACGCAGCAGTTCGGCGACCTTGGTCATCCAGCGGGCGAGCGGCTGTTCGGGCGTGGTGTACAGGTGCTGGTACCAGCCGGGCGAGTCGATGCCGGCGCCGTAGCCGGTGTGCTGGGACAGCCGGCGGTGGGTCCACGGCACCCAGGTGACTTCGGTCTTCAGCTTCTTGGGGAGTTCGGCGAGCAGCGCCCGGTCGTGCGCGACGGTCGGCATGACGGCCAGCGCGGGGACGTGCCAGGCGCCGCAGACCACCGCGATGGTGCGGTGCCCGGCCCGGCGGGCGGCCCGGATCTGCTGCCGCATGGCGGCCTCGCGGATCTCGTCGCGCCGCTCGACGGGGTGGTGCTCACGCAGCGCGGTCATCGCCTCGGCGACGGCCGCGAACGGTTCGAGCGCATCGTCGCCCGGGGTGCGGTGCTCGATCACGTCCTCCCACCAGGCCTCCGGGTCGGGGTGCCCGGCGGCGGCGGCGAGTTCGGCGATCGGGTCGACGGGGACAGCGGCGGGGGCGGGCCCGGAAGTGCCCCCCGGCACTCCCGACCCCTCCTCCACTCCTTCTGACGCGCCGTCGGCCTCGTTTGTCGCATCCGGGTTCGATCCGCGCGGGCCGAGCGCGAGGCTCTGCCCGGCGGGCAGGTCGATGAAGCGGACCGGCACCCCGACGTCCGCGGCGTACCGCAGCGCCACCCATTCGGGGGAGAACTCGGCAACCGGCCAGAACGCGGCCCGCGCCGGGTCGTCGCTGACGTGGGCGAGCAGGGCGACCGGCGGCACCATGTCCTTCTCGGCGGCCAGCCCGGTCAGTTCGTCGGCCTCCGGCGGGCCCTCGATCAGCACCGCGTCGGGCTGCAGGGCGGCCAGCGCGGCGGCGACCGCGCGGGCCGAGCCGGGGCCGTGGTGGCGCACCCCGAGCAGCGTCACCTGGGCACTCACGCGGAGACCTCCCGAGCGGCCCGGTAGAAGTCCTTCCAGCCGTCGCGGTCGCGGACCACGCCTTCCACGTACTCGCGCCACACCTGGCGGTCGGCGACCGGGTCGCGGACCACGGCGCCGACGATGCCGTCGGTGACGTCGCCGGCCCGCAGCACGCCGTCGCCGAAGTGGGTGGCCAGCGCGAGCCCGTTGGTGACCACCGAGATCGCCTCGGCGGTGGACAGCGTGCCGCTGGGGGTCTTCACCTTGGTGCGGCCGTCGGCGGTCAGGCCGGCCCGCAGCTCGCGGAAGACGGTGACCACCCGGCGGATCTCCTCGGCACCGCCCGGCAGTTCGGGCAGGTCGAGGGAGCGGCCGAGCTGGCCGACCCGGCGGGTGACGATCTCCACCTCCTCCTCGAGGGTGGCGGGCAGCGGCAGCACCACGGTGTTGAAGCGGCGGCGCAGTGCGGAGGAGAGCTCGTTGACGCCGCGGTCGCGGTCGTTGGCGGTGGCGATCACGTTGAAGCCGCGCACCGCCTGGACCTCGGTGCCGAGTTCGGGCACCGGCAGGGTCTTCTCGGACAGGATGGTGATCAGACTGTCCTGCACGTCGGCGGGGATGCGGGTGAGCTCCTCGACCCGGGCGATCTGCCCGTCCCGCATGGCGCGCATCAGCGGGGACGGCACCAGGGCGTCCTCGCTGGGGCCGTGGGCGAGCAGCTGCGCGTAGTTCCAGCCGTAGCGGACGGCCTCCTCGGGGGTGCCGGCGGTGCCCTGGACGAGCAGCGTGGAGTCGCCGGAGATCGCGGCGGCCAGGTGCTCGGACACCCAGGTCTTGGCGGTGCCGGGCACGCCGAGCAGCAGCAGCGCCCGGTCGGTGGCCAGCGTGGTGACGGCGACCTCGATCACCCGGCGCGGGCCGATGTACTTGGGCGTGATCACGGTGCCGTCGGCGAGCTCGCCGCCCAGCAGATAGGTGGCGACCGCCCACGGCGACAGCCGCCAGCGCTCCGGCCGGGCCCGGTCGTCGTGCCGGGCGAGGGCGGCCAGCTCCTCGGCGAACGCGTCCTCGGCGTGCTGCCGCAGGACCTCGCTGGTCGTCTCGGTGGTCATCGACTGCTCCGATCTCACGGGACGTCAGAACACTGCGCAGAAAGGGCGCGAAGAAGGAATGGCACGACGCTGACCTGGGAGAACGAACTCCCGTTCGCCCCGTGCAACCACTACTTTGCCGCCTGCCACTGACAACCGGACCGGCTCCTGACGGCACGTCGGCCACGCCGTGGAAGAATCCGCGAATGCCGCACGACGCGAGGGACCGGACCATGGAACAGCTCTTCGCGACACTGACGCGGGCCCGGCGGGAGAACTTCGACCTCGCGGCGGTCGGCCTCCCCGCGGGCGCTCCTGCCGAGGAGCTGCCCGACGAACTGCCGCCGGACCTGCGCCGGCTGCTGGCGCTGAGCGACGGGCCCTGCTTCGGCGTGCGGGCGTCCCTGCACTCCGCCGGGCAGATCGGGTTCTTCCAGGGCCTGGAGGTACTGGCCCTGGCCGCCGGGATCCCGGACGCCGGGCACTACCTGAACATCGGCTTCGTCAACGAGGCCCCGCTGCTGCTCGACACGGCGGACGGCAGCGTCTGGGCGGTCCGCGACGACGGCGGCCTCTGGTACCAGGGGTGCCGCCTGGAGCGGATCGCCGACAGCCTCGAGGTGTTCGTGTTCGAATGGGTGGCCGGGCCCCGCTTCCCCGAGCTGGTCCAGGCCGCCGTGGACGACCTCGAATGGGACGACTGGTGGCGGCTGCTGCACGCCGCGGGCCGCGCCACCGGCTGACTCAACTCCGCACTGCGGCAGCACGGTTGGCGACGATCGGCCAGAGCTGGGCCGCGCCGAACGCCACCTCGACGGCGAGGAAGCCCCACAGCAGTCCGGTCGCGCCGTGCGCCAGCGCCCAGGCCTGCCAGCAGGCGAACAGCACCCTGGCCGCACCGTCGTACAGTCCGTGCACCGGCAGCGGGCGCAGCAGCCGCAGCAGCGCCCACACCACCACCAGCGAGCCCATCAGGTTGGCGAACAGCGTCAGTACGGGCTCCGGCGGCGGCAGTTCGCCGAGCCCGAGGGCCCGCCCGGCGGTGGACAGCGCGCGGTGCGCGAGGGCGAAGGTCCAGGGGGTGGCGAACGGGGCGGTGACCAGCAGGTCGTACCAGGCGCTGGCACGGACCGTACGGAGGGGCGTCATCGGGCGGTCTCCTTCTTCGGTGCGGACCGCCCCAGGCTCGACCCTGGAGTACTGTCCAAGGTCAAGTCGCCGACGGGGGCAGGGACATGAGGATCGGGGAACTCGCCGAGCAGGCCGGGCTGAGCCGGGACGCGGTGCGCTTCTACGAGCGCACGGGCCTGCTGACGGCCCGCCGGCTGCCGAACGGCTACCGCGACTTCCCGCCCGAGGCGGTGCCCTGGCTGCGGTACGTCCGCACCGCGCAGGCGCTCGGCTTCACGCTCGCCGAGATCGCCCGCACCGGCGCCGAGCTGGACGGCGCGCCGGACGCCGCCGAGCGGCTCTCCGAGCTGCTGCGGCAGAAGATCGCGCTGATCGACGCCCGCACCGCCGAACTCGCCGCGCTCCGCGCCGACCTGGTCGAACGCGTCGACTCGGGCTGCCCGCCGGCGCCGGCCTGACGAGTCCCCGACCGGAGAAGGCCGGGCCGCCGGGCACGCCCTGACCGACCCTCAACTGTCAGTGGCACCGCCTAGCGTCGTGGGCATGGAGGAACGCTGGAGCACCGAACACGTCCTTTCCCTGGCCCCCGACCCGGCGTCCCTGAAAGCCGCGGGCAAGCTCTCCGGGCCCGCCCCGTGGAGCGGTACCGGCACCGGGCAGGGCGCGCTGTGGGGCCTGTGCAAGGGCAGCGGCAGCACGCCGTACCGGACGGCGGTGGAGCTCGGCACCCCCGCCTACAAGTGCAGCTGTCCGAGCCGGAAGTTCCCGTGCAAGCACGCCCTGGGCCTGCTGCTGCTGTGGGCGGCCGGGCCGGAGGCCGTCACGGCGGCCGCCGAGCCGCCGGACTGGGTGTCGGAGTGGCTGAACGGCCGCAGCGAGGCCGCCGCCGAGAAGGCGGCCAAGCAGCAGGCGAAGGCCGCCGACGCCGACCCGGAGGCCGCCCGCAAGCGGGCCGCCAAGCGCTCCGCGCGGGTCGCCGCGGGCGCCCTCGACCTGCGGCTGCGGCTGGCCGACGGGGTCCGCCGGGGCCTCGCCGACCCGCTGCCGGCCGGCGCGTGGGACGAGGTCGCCGCCCGGATGGTCGACGCGCAGGCCCCGGGCCTGGCCGGCCGGGTCCGGGCGCTGGCCGACACCCCGCAGGACGCCCTGCTGGAGGAGTACGCGATGCTGCACCTGCTGGCCGGCGCGTACGGCCGGATCGACACCCTGCCGGAGGCGCTCGCCGCCACCGTCCGCACCCGGGTCGGCTTCACCACCGACACCGCCGAACTGCTCGCCGGGCCGACCGTCCGCGACCGCTGGCAGGTGCTGGGCAGCCGCGACACCGCCGACGAGCGGCTCACCACCCGCCGGGTGTGGCTGCGCGGCGCGAAGACCGGCCGCGACGCCCTGCTGCTGGCCTTCGGCCGCCCCGGCCAGGCGCCGGACCTGGCACTGCCCACCGGCCGCCTGCTGGAGGCCGACCTGGCCTTCCACCCCGGCGCCCGCCCGCTGCGCGCCGTCCTCGGCACCCGCTACGGCAGCCCCGAGCCGGCCCCGGCCGCCGTGCCCGCCGGGCTGTCCCCGGCGGAGGCGCTGGCCGCGTACGGCACCGCCGTCGCCGAGGATCCGTGGCTGGACAGCTGGCCCGCCGTCCTCACCGACGTCGTGCCCGTCCTCACCGCGGAAGGCTGGCAGCTCACCGACGGCCGGCACACCCTGCCGGTGCGCCGCGGCGCGCTCGCCGAGGCCGCGCTGTGGCGCCTCGCCGCGGTCTCCGCCGGCCACCCCGTCACCCTGTTCGGCGAGTGCGGTCACGCCGGCTTCACGCCGGTCACCGCCTGGGACGCCGAGCGCCGCCCCGTCGGCCTCGGCTGACACTCCCACCACCGCCGCCGAACCACCCTGACGCCACGTCACGGCTTCGGCGTGCCCGGCCGCGCCCCGATGCCGGCCGAACGCAAAGCCACCACACCCGACCGACCGGCCCATCGGCGCTCCCCGGCGTTCCCGACGGCCCGTCAACCGGAGGAACCACATGTCCTGCACCCGCACCCGCCAGCGCGCCGCCGTCCGACGCATCTGCCTGCACCACGCCGCCCGCCGCGCCGCCACCGCCAGCGGCTGGGGCCGCCGTCACCGCACCACCGCCCGTCCGACGGGAGGCCGCGCATGACCGCCCCCGCAGTCGCCGCCGACCAGTGGGCCGAGCTGCAGGGCGCGGCCCTGCTCGGCACCGACCGCCGCCCGCTGCCCGAGCCCGGCACACCGCTCGCCGGGTCCGTGGACCGCGCCGAGCCGGCCACCGCGCTGCTCGACCTGGCCGCCCTCGCGGCGGTCCGCCGCCGGGCCGGCGCGCTGCCCGGGCCCGCCGTCGACACCCCCGCGCCCGCCCCGGAGGACACCCGCCCGGCGCTGCCCGAACCCGCCGCCCGCCGGCTCGCCGTGCTGCTCGGCACCCGCGGCGGCCACGGCTCCACCGCCAACCTGGCCGAGCTGCTCCCGCAGTGGCTCGCCGCGGCCCGCGCGCACGGCTACCGACTGCCGCCCGCGCTCGTCCCGGCGCTGCTGGACTCCGCCCGGGCCCGCTCCGAACTGCGTGCCGACGCCGTCACGCTGGCCGGCCCGCTCGGCCGCTGGCTGGCCCCGCAGAACCCCGACTGGCGGTACGTCACCCGCACCGCCGCCGACCACGACACCACCGGAGAGCCCGGCGAACGCCTCTGGCAGGAGGGCCTGTTCGCCGAACGCGTCACCCACCTGACCCGGCTGCGCCGGACCGACCCGGCGGCCGGCCTGGCCCTGCTCGTCTCCACCTGGTCCACCGAGCGGGCCGAGGACCGGGTGCTGTTCCTCGACGCGATGCAGGACGGACTGTCCGCCTCCGACGAGGAGTTCCTGGAGGCCGCGCTCGGCGACCGCTCCAAGAACGTCCGCGCCACCGCCGCCGAGCTGCTCTCCACGCTGCCCGGTTCGGCGCTCGCCGCCCGGATGGCCGCCCGCGCCCGGGAGGCCGTCCGGTACGAGGACGGGTGGCTGTACATCACGCCGCCCGCCGCCTGCGACCCGGCCATGCAGCGCGACGGCATACCCGTCAAGTCGCCCACCGGGCGCGGCGAACGGGCCTGGTGGTTCGGCGAGGTCGCGGCCGCCGCCCCGCTCGCGCTGTGGACCGCCGACACCGGCCTGACCCCCGAACAGCTGCTCGCCGTACCCACCCGGGACACGGACAGCGATGGCGGCGCCGAATGGGCGGAGGACCTGCGCGAGGCCTGGGCCCGCGCCGCCGTCCGCCAGCAGGACGCCGGCTGGGCCCGGGCGCTGCTCGGCGCCCCGCCCCGCCCCGGCCGCGAGGGCCGCACCCCGGGCGCGCCCGCGAAGCTGCTGGCCGTCCTGTCGCCCGCCGAACGCGCCTCCTGGACGGCCGCGTTCGTGCAGACCCACGGCCTCGGCGACGCCTTCCAGCTGCTCGGTGCCTGCGCCACCCCGTGGACGCCGCCGCTGTCCACCGCCGTGGTCGCCGCCCTCAAGCGGGCCGCGGAGCTCGGCTCGTACCCGTGGAGCCACAGCGGCGTCCTCGGCATGACCGAGCGTGCGCTCGCCCCGGAGACCGCCCCGGCGGTCGAGGCGCTGGCCGCCGACACCTCGCCCGACACCGCCTGGTCCGACACCTTCACCCGGCTCGCCGGCACCCTGCGCTTCCGCCAGGCGATGCTCGCCGAGCTGACCGACTGACCCGGTAGAACACGGCGGCCCCGGGCGAGTTGTCGCCCGGGGCCACTGCGGAGAATTCACGCGCGGCAGGTTCAGCTGGCGGTGCGCAGGTTCGCCTCGACCCAGCTCACCACGTCCTGGGTGGGGGTGCCGGGGGTGAAGATGTCGGCGACGCCGAGGGTCTTCAGCTCGGCGATGTCGGCGTCCGGGATGATCCCGCCGCAGAACACCTTGATGTCGGCCGCGTCGCGCTCCTTCAGCAGCTCTATCACCTTGGCGCAGAGCGTCATGTGCGCGCCGGACAGGATGGACAGGCCGATGCCGTCCGCGTCCTCCTGGATCGCCGTGTCGACGATCTGCTCGGGGGTCTGGTGGAGGCCGGTGTAGATGACCTCCATGCCGGCGTCGCGCAGCGCCCGCGCGATCACCTTGGCGCCCCGGTCGTGCCCGTCGAGACCGGGCTTGGCGACCACCACTCGGATCGGCCCTGACACAACCATCACTGCCTCCTGGACCACGTCGTCCACCACCCGGCCGACCTCGTCGCGGGGGCGTGTTAACCACTTTTAACAGATCTGAGGGGAGGGTAGCGGCCCGGCGGGGCTGCCGTCCTTTCCCGCCCCTCCAGAGGAGGGGAAAATCACAGCCCACACGCTCTGCGAGCCCCGGCCGCCGATGCGCCACGCCCGCTGAAATGCACGCTTTGTCCGCTCTGTCGCCGCACCGCTACAGTCTCGACCGGTTCTTGCCGTACGTCCCCGAGCCACCGCGAGGTGTGACAGCCGTGGTCCCCAGCAGCCGTGCCGCCGCCCGTGCCCACCGCCGGGCGCGGGCCCGCAGCGCCACCAGGACGGCGGTGCTGGCGGTGGCGCTGCCCTCGGTGGCGGCGCTGGGTGTGTTCGCGGCCGCCGTCGTCTCGGCGCACCCGCCGCAGCAGCGCCTGGCGGGCGCCGTCCCGCGGCCCGGCGATCCGACCAGGCAGGGCGCTCCGCGTCCCGGGCCGGAGCACACCGACCGCGCCGACCGCGCGGAACGCCAGCCCTCGAACGAGGTCGCCGGGTTGGCGTCACGTCAGGCGGAGGAGCGGCGTTTCTCGCTGCCGGTGGCGCTGCGCGGCCTGAGCGCGGTGTTCGGCCAGCCCGGCGCGCACTGGGCGGCGCGGCACACCGGCATCGACTTCCCCGTCCCGTCCGGCACCCCGGTGCTGGCGGTCACCGACGGCACCGTCAGCACCCGCTGGCACCCGGCGTACGGCCGGATGGCGACGGTCACCGCCCCCGACGGCACCCGCACCGTGTACGGGCACCTGCGCTCCTACCGGATCCTGCACGGCCCGGTCCGGGCCGGTGACGTGATCGGCTGGTCGGGCAACACCGGCAACAGCACCGGGCCGCACCTGCACTTCGAGGTGCGGCCCGACGGCGACGTCCCCGTCGACCCGGTGCCGTGGCTGCTCGCCCACGGGCTCGACCCGCGCTGACCGCCTTTCAGCGCTTCCCGTCAGAGCTTCTCGACCGGGGCGTAGCGCAGCAGCAGTTCCTTGCGCCCGGCGGTGCCGAAGTCGACGGTGGCGCGGGCCTTGTCGCCGACGCCCTGGGTGGCGACCACGGTGCCCAGACCGAAGCTGTCGTGGCTGACCCGGTCGCCGACGGTGAGCGCCACCACCTCCCGGTCCACCATGGTGCGCGCCGACTTGCCCCAGCCGGCCTTCGGCGAGGCACTCGCCGAGAAGCTGCTGCTACGTCCGCCGGAAGAACCGGAGGAGCTGGACGAGGAGAAGCGGGAGGCGGGCACGGCCGCCGCGCCGGTGCGCTTCCACTGGATCAGGTTCTCCGGGATCTCCTCCAGGAACCGGGACGCCGGGTTGTACGACGGCTGCCCCCAGGCGCTGCGCAGCACCGACCTGGTCAGGTAGAGCCGCTGCCGGGCCCGGGTGAGGCCGACGTACGCGAGCCGCCGCTCCTCCTCCAGTTCCTTGACCTGGTTCAGCGCCCGCATGTGCGGGAAGATCCCGTCCTCCATGCCGGTGAGGAACACCACCGGGAACTCCAGGCCCTTGGCGGTGTGCAGGGTCATCATCGTGATCACCCCGGCACCGTCCTCGTCGTCGGGGATCTGGTCGGAGTCGGCGACCAGCGCCACCCGCTCCAGGAAGTCGGCGAGCGAGCCGACCGGCGGGCCCTCGTCACCCTCGGGCCGCTCCCCCGGGTCCTTCTCGTACTCGAGGGCCACGGAGGCGAGTTCCTGGAGGTTCTCCACCCGGGTCTCGTCCTGCGGGTCGGTGGACGCCTGGAGTTCGGCCAGGTACCCGGTCTCCTCCAGGACGGCCTCCAGCACCGCGGCCGGCCCGGCCCCGGACTCGACGACCTGGCGCAGCCCGGCCAGCAGGTCGTTGAACTTCTTCACCGCGTTGGCGGAGCGTGCCGCTATTCCGTACGCCTCGTCGACCCGCCCCAGCGCCTGCGCGAAGGAGATCCGTTCGCGGGCGGCGAGCGCGTCGATCATCGCCTCGGCGCGTTCGCCGATGCCGCGCTTGGGCACGTTGAGGATCCGGCGCAGCGGCACGGTGTCCTCCGGGTTGGACAGCACCCGCAGGTACGCGAGGACGTCCTTGACCTCCTTGCGCTCGTAGAAGCGCACCCCGCCGACCACCTTGTACGGCAGGCCGACCCGGATGAACACCTCCTCGAACACCCGGGACTGTGCGTTGGTGCGGTAGAAGATCGCCACGTCACCGGGGCGGGCGTGGCCGGCGTCGGTGAGCCGGTCGATCTCGTCGGCGATGAACTGGGCCTCGCCGTGCTCGTCGTCGGCGACGTAGCCGACCACCTGCTCGCCCTGGTCGCCGGCCGTCCACAGGTTCTTCTTGCGGCGGTTGGTGTTGCGTTCGATCACCGAGTTGGCGGCGGTCAGGATGGTCTGCGTGGAGCGGTAGTTCTGCTCCAGCAGGATCGTCGTCGCGTTCGGGTAGTCCTCCTCGAACGCCAGGATGTTGCGGATCGTGGCGCCGCGGAAGGCGTAGATCGACTGGTCGGCGTCACCGACCACGCACAGCTCGGCGGGCGCGATCTGCGCCAGCCGGGCCTCCGTCGGGTCGACGAAGTCGCCGTCCGCGGTCATCCGCGGGGCGTGCGCGGCCGAGCCGCCGGACAGCTCCCGCACCAGCGTGTACTGGGCGTGGTTGGTGTCCTGGTACTCGTCGACCAGGATGTGCCTGAACCTGCGCCGGTAGTGCTCGGAGACGTCCGGGAACGCCTGCAGCAGGTTGACGGTGGTCATGATGATGTCGTCGAAGTCCAGCGCGTTGGCCTCGCGCAGGCGCCGCTGGTAGAGGAAGTACGCCTCGGCGAGCTTCTTCTCCATCGGGTTCGCCGCCTGGTCGGCGTACGTCTCCTCGTCGATCAGCTCGTTCTTGAGGTTGCTGACCTTCGCGGTGAACGACTTCGGCGGGAACTGCTTCGGGTCGAGGTCCAGGTCACGGCAGACCAGCGACATCAGGCGCTGCGAGTCCGCCGAGTCGTAGATCGAGAAGCTGGAGCTCATGTTCAGCAGCTTCGCCTCGCGGCGCAGGATGCGGACGCACGCGCTGTGGAACGTCGACACCCACATCGCCTTGGCGCGCGGGCCGACCAGTGCCTCGACCCGCTCGCGCATCTCGCCGGCGGCCTTGTTGGTGAAGGTGATCGCCAGGATCTCGCCGGGCTGGACGCCGCGGGCGGCCAGCAGGTGGGCGATCCGGTGGGTCAGCACCCGGGTCTTGCCGGAGCCGGCGCCGGCCACGATCAGCAGCGGCGAGCCGTGGTGCAGCACCGCCTCGCGCTGCGGGTCGTTCATGCCTTCCAGCAGCTGCGCCGGGTCGACCACGGTGCGCTCCGCGCCGTTGCGGTGCCAGGCGTCGCGCGCGCTCTCGGCGGCGTGGTCGGTTTCGAACAGCCCGTCGGGGATGCTCTCCTCCGCGCCGTACCCGGGGTCGTACGGCGGCTCGTACGGTTCGTCGTACGGCTCGTCCGCGGGCGGCGCCTCCTCGTCCGACCACAGCGTCAGGGGCGGCTGCTGCGCCGCTTCGGGGCGGCGGCTCGACCCGACGGCAGGACGCTCGAAGCCGGGGAGCGGGAGGTCATCGAAGAGGCTAGTCATGGCCCTTCGAGTCTATGGCTACCCGCCGACATCCCCGGCCGGTCGCGAGAAACCGACCCGGCGGACCGGCCCGCTACGGGGCGTCCGGGTAGATGAACACCAGGAACCCGCCGTACGCGGCCGAGCCGAGTGCGGCGCCGGCGAGCAGCAGCAGCAGGGTCGCCCTGGTCCGGACTCGGGACAGCGCCGTGGCGAGCGGCAGCAGCAGGCCGATGGCGGGCAGCAGGAACCGGGCCCGGGAGGTGAAGTACGCGGCGTCCCCGAGCGCCAGCAGCAGGGTGAACGCACTCAGCAGCACCACGACGAGCGGCTGCCGCTGGATCACCGAGATCCCGAACAGCAGCACGGCCACGCCCAGCACCACCGCCACCACGACCTGCGGCAACCACACGGTCTCGACCCGGCCGAGCAGCCTGATGAAGGAGTGCGCGGTGCTGCGGCCGAAGTCGAACTTCGACTGCCAGGCCTCCTGGACCTTGAAGTAGCCGTCCCAGCTGCCCTTGACCCAGCCGACCCAGGCGACGTGGCCGACGAACCCCAGCGGGGCGATCAGCCCGCCGAGCACCGGCCGCCACCAGGCGGGCGCGTCCGGGCCCCGGCGGGTGACCAGTTCCCACAGGGCCGCGCAGCCGATCGCCGCCGCCACCGCGATCCCGGTCGGGCGGCACAGGCCGGCCAGCAGCGACAGCGTTCCCGCGACGATCCAGCTGCGGGTCATCGCCGCGTACACCGCCCAGACGGCGAAGGCGGTGAACATCAGCTCCGAGTAGGCCATGCTCTCGACCACCGCGACCGGCAGCACGCCCCACAGCACGGCCGCCAGCACGCCGACCTTGCGGTTGTAGATCCGCGTGCCCACCGCGAAGATCCCCCAGGCGGCGACCACCGAGGACAGCCAGGCCACCGCCAGCGCCGCCTGGCTGTAGGACAGCGGGGTCGCCCAGGCGACGGCGCGGATCGCCGCGGGGTAGCCGGGGAAGAACGCGTACGCCTCGTACGGGCCGTACGGTCCGGGCACCGGGGCCACCCCGGCATACCAGTGCTCGGCGATCTGCTGGTAGAACAGCGCGTCCCAGAGTTCACTCAGCCGGGTTAACGCACCCACGTTCCGGCGCGCTCCCCACGCGACCAGCACCAGCACGCCGACCGCCCGCACCGCGATGTACCCCAGCAGGGCGGGGGCGGCGGCCCTCAGCCCGACCCGCCCCCGCAGCGCGGACCGCCGCGGCGTGCCCCTGCCGGAATCCGCCGTCCGGCCGTCGGCGCGGGAGAGGTCAGTGCTCACCGAAGAGTCCTCCGAGACCGGTCGCAGGCGGGCCGTTGCCCGCGGCTGCGCCGATCCTCCTCGGTTCGCGACGAACTGACAAATGCAGCGGACGATCCGTCAGAAACCGTTCACTGCTTGGCTTTGCTGCGCTCGACCAGGGTTACCGTGATCCCCTTCACCTGCTTGGTCTGGATCGTGCTGTACTCGCCGGAGAGCACCTTGGCCTCGCCCTCGGACATGTTCTTGAACGGGTCCTGGGGGGAGCCGTAGGTGACCACCCAGATGCGGTCGACGCCTGCGGCGCAGGCCGCCGGATCCTTGCAGGCGACCGAGTACAGGTCCTTGTGCTGCACCGGGCTTTCGGTGATGAACACGTCCTTCGGCTTCACCCGTTCGGGCAGGTAGTAGTCGAGGGCGAAGTCGAGCATCATGTACGCGTCGTTGCCGCGCACCGGGGCGATACCGTCGCCGGGCCGGTAGCCCGCGGCGATGATCTTCGCGGCGCCCTGCTCGTCGGCCCACTCGTGCGCGGTCCGCGTCCGAGTGTTCCGCTGGTCCTGTACGCCGAGCAGCGCCGTGCCGATCAGGCCGATCGCGACCAGTGCCCGCGGGCGCAGGGCGGTCAGGCCGGCGGCGGCCAGCACCACCCAGGCGGGGACGGTGAACAGCAGGTAGCGGTCGAGGAAGTAGGCGGTCTGCCCCTGCGAGACGAACCAGATCACCACGATCGGCAGTGCCGCGATCAGGCCGATCTCGAACGCCGGGCGGCGGTTCTTCGGCCAGGCCGCGGGCAGCGCGGCCAGCACCAGCACACAGCCGCTGACCAGCGGCGACTGGAACAGGCCGTGCCACATGTTGGTGAAGTCCTGCAGCGTGGGCGCGTGCAGCCAGGAGATCTGCCTGCCCACCTGGCGGCGGCCGAGCAGCACCAGCGGCACCACCGGCAGCAGCGCGACCAGCACCGCCACCGGGAACCCGATCAGCAGCGCCCGGCCGCGCTCCCGCCACCAGCGCAGCAGCACCACGACGGCGTGCGGGGCGAGCACGCACAGCGCGATCATGTGGAACAGTCCGGCGAGGGCGATGGCCACCGAGTACGGCAGCCAGCGCCGCCAGGTCGGGAGTTCCAGGGCGCGCAGCAGCAACCAGGTCGCGGCGGCGACCGCGAGCACCGCGAAGGCGTAGGAGCGGGCCTCCTGGGAGTACCGCGACACGCTGGGGAGGACGGCGAACAGCAGGCCGGCGACCAGGCCGGTCCTGGTGTCGAACTGCTTGCGGCCGATCAGCGCGACGAACACCGCGGCGCCGGACATGGCCAGCGCCGAGGGCAGCCGGAGCATCGTGGCCGAGTCGCCGAACGCCGACACCCAGAAGTGCATCAGCAGGTAGTACAGCCCCGACACCGCGTCCACGTGGTCCAGCAGGGCGAACAGCTCACCGGTGCTGCGGGTGGCGGCGCTCCAGGTCGCCAGCTCGTCACGCCACAGTTCCGGCCGCCAGCTGCCGTGGACGCCCAGCCCGAGGGTGAGCAGGGCCGGCCAGAGCCAGAAGGTGCGCCGGAGCAGGGCCGCCCCGGCGTCCCCGCGCTGCCGGAGCGGGCTGCGGTGCACTTCCCCCGGCGCCTCCGTGGCGCCATGTGTCACCGTGCTACTACCCATACGTACTTCCTCTGGCTTTCGGGCGGCGGTCGATACCCGCCACACCCTAGTTGCCATCGGGCTCCGCTTATGAATGCGAGGCCAGCACCTGGTCGTCCGCGGCCGCTTCGGGGGCCTGTTCGCGCCGCTTGACGGGCGGGTCCGCCTTCGGCAGGGAGAGCGTCTTCGCGTCCATCAGCCGCTTGAGGAGCTTGGACAGCGGCCGCTCTCCGTAGCGGTGCACCACCCAGGACAGGGCCAGGATGAAGATCAGGCAGAGCAGCAGTGTCGTCTTGTGGCCGATGCCCTGGTGACGGGCCAGCCGGATCATCGCCCAGCCGATCTCCTGGTGCAGCAGGTAGACCGGGTAGGTCAGGGCGCCGGCCACGGTCAGCCACTTCCAGCGGATCGAGTTGAAGGCGCCCATCGCCACCCCGAGCATCACCAGGAACGCGGCGCCGGACAGGGTGGCCATGACGGGCCAGGAGAGCGCGTGGTGCACCTCGTACTCGTAGCCGCCCTGTGTGATGTGGAGCCGGTTCTGGGCTATCAGCCACTCGAACACCACCATGCCGAGCAGCAGCGGGTTCGCCCCGAACCGGTAGATCAGGTACAGCACGATGCCGGCGATGAAGTAAGGGGCGTCCTGGGGCTGGACCAGGTAGCCGAACAGCGGGCTGTCGACGTTCGCGGAGATCACCACGAGTGTGGTCCAGATCATGCAGAACGCCACCAGGCGGCGGTACGTCAGACCCAGCACGACCATGATCGCGAACACGATGTAGAACCGCAGCTCGATCCAGAGCGTCCAGTAGACGCCGTCCGCCTCGGTGACGCCGAGCGGGCGCTCCAGCATGGTGAGGTTGGTCAGCACGTCGCTGACGCTCATCGGCTTGCGGTCCGTGCGCGCGGTCGGCCAGTAGTTGACCACGGCGGTGGTCAGCAGGACGCCGATCCAGTACGCCGGGAAGAGTCGCACCACCCGGGAGCTGAAGTACGCCCGCGGCGACTTGCCCCAGCAGGACATGCAGATGACGAAGCCGCTGATCAGGAAGAACAGCTGGACACCCAGCCACCCGTAGGAGCCGATCGAGTGGATGGTCGGCATCAGCGCGCGCGGGGTTCCCGCCCAGACGTTCGGGTGGATGTCGACACCCGTCCAGTGGAAGGCGACCACTCCGAGCGAGGCGATCAGCCGCAGCCCGTCCAGGACGTACAGGCGCGGTCTGGCCGCGGGGGTCTCGATCGGAGCGGGCTCGGCTATAACCGGGAGGGACGGCATGGGCACAGCAGGCATGACGGACTCTCGACGCGAGGGAATGCGAAAGGGCCAAGGCCGACCCGCACTGCGGACCGGCCGGCCTCAGCAGACCTTACGCGCTCCTGTCACCCCAAAAACACCCACAGGCGGGCAAAGATCGGCATCCCTCCATACCGGATACATCACGGTCACACCGTGCTCAACGCACCGGCTGTGCCGTGGCGGAAAGCATCTCCTCGCCGAGGGAAGGGACGGCGGGGTCCATCGCGGCCGGCCCGTCCGGCACCTCGGCGCTCTTCACCGCGGCCGGCCGGAACGCCCGGTCGAGCAGGAGCAGCGCGACGGTCACGTTCACCGCGGCCACCGAGTACGCCCAGTGCTCGACCACGTCGAACCAGGGCAGGGTGAACCCGGCCATCCGCGGGATCAGCGCGACCCACAGCCACGACGAACGGGCCACCGAGCCGGACCGGATCACCGAGGCGAGCAGCACCGGGAGCGTCACCAGCAGGTAGTGGTCGAAGGCCGGCTTGAGGACGATGTTGGCCGCCACCATCAGCATGACGCCGGTCTCGACCAGCCGGATGTCCTCCGCGTCGCCCCGGTTCCAGCGCCGCCACGCGCCGACCAGCAGCGCCAGCGCCAGCAGCGCCGCCACGCCCGACGCCACCACGCTCGGAAAGTGCACCCGCGCCAGCAGGGTGCCCAGCGAGGCGTCGTACGGCCTGGCGAACTCGTCCTGCCCGTGCAGCAGGAACGGCAGTGTCTTGGTGAAGAACAGGCCGGGCTGCGGCATTATCGCCGCGGCCACGCCGCAGAGGGCCAGCGGGACGGCTGCGGCCACCGCGAACGCCTTGGGCCGGCGGGCGATCAGGAAGATCAGCGCGAACGGCACCAGCATCGGCTTGGTCGCTATCGCCAGGCCGACCACCACGCCCGCCCACACCCAGCGCGCCCGGCTGGCCAGCAGCAGGGCCGCCGGCAGCGCCAGCGCCGAGTAGGCCGTCCAGTTGCCCAGCTGCGCCAGGTTCCGGAACGGGCCGAAGAAGCAGAGGAACAGCACGCCGAGCACCGACAGCCGGCTGAACACCGACACCCGGAAGATCCGCACCGCGAAGAACCAGCCGAGCATCACCATGCCCGTGGTCAGCGCCGGCACCAGCCAGCCCAGCCAGTACGGGGGGACGAAGGTCATCGGGGCGGCGACCAGGACGGCGCTGGGGAAGTACAGGAACCGCTTGTCCTCGTACGGCGAGCCCCCGTCCACGAAGGTCTGCGCGGCCTTCACGATGAACGTGTTGTCCATCATGTTTATCCCGCTGTGGCGCGCGTTGTAGACGGTGAAGAAGTACATGAGCACGGCGGCCACGAGGACCGGTATCGGCGCCCTCGTCCGCAGCCACGGACCGATGTCCGACGCGGACGCCTTCTTGATTCCCACCCTGGTCCCCTTGTTCGGACGATCGCCACGCTCGGCTCGAACGCATCCGTACAAATATCACACGAATATCGAGGGCCTGAGACGCCCACCACAGGGCGGGCACGGGCCCGGACCGGGCCGTTGCCCGGGCCCCTCAGATCAGCCGGCGGGCCGTGGCCCAGCGGGTCAGTTCGTGCCGGTTCGACAGCTGCAGCTTGCGCAGCACCGCGGAGACGTGGCTCTCCACCGTCTTCACCGAGATGAACAGCTGCTTGGCGATCTCCTTGTACGCGTAGCCGCGGGCGATCAGCCGCAGCACCTCGCGCTCGCGCTGGGTGAGGCGGTCGAGGTCCTCGTCGACCGGCGGGGTGTCGGTGGCGGCGAACGCGTCGAGCACGAAGCCGGCCAGCCGCGGCGAGAACACCGCGTCGCCGTCGGAGATCCGGAAGATCGCCTTGACCAGGTCGGTACCGGTGATGGTCTTGGTGACGTAGCCGCGGGCGCCACCGCGGATCACACCGATGACGTCCTCCGCGGCGTCGGAGACCGACAGCGCGAGGAAGCGCACCCCCTCCACACCCGCCGAGCGGCGCAGCACCTCGACGCCGCCGCCACCGGGCAGGTGGACGTCGAGCAGCACCACGTCGGGCCGGGTCTCGGCGACCACCCGGACCGCCGACTCCACGTCGTCGGCCTCGCCGACCACGTCGATGCCGGTCTCCTCGGTGCGCCCGATCTCGGCGCGCACACCGGTACGGAACATCCGGTGGTCGTCCACCAGGACCACCCGGGCACGCCTCTCGGGTGCCGCTATCTCAGTCATCTGCCGCCCTCTCCATCTCCAGCTCGACCTCGGTCCCGCCGTCCGGCGCGGGCCGCACCCGTGCGGTGCCGCCGTTGCGCCGCATCCGGCCGATGATCGATTCGCGTACGCCCATCCGGTCCTCGGGCAGGTCGTCGGGGTCGAAGCCGGGGCCGTGGTCGCGAACGAACACCGACACCGTCCTCCCCTCCACCTCCGCGTAGACCTGGACCGGTCCCCCGCCACCGTACTTGGCGGCGTTCACCATGGCTTCCCTGGCTGCCTGCATCTGCGAGGCGATCTTCTCGTCCATCGGGCAGTCGCCGACGCAGACCAGCTCGATGTGGACGCCGTGCCGGTCCTCGACCTCGGCGACGATCGCCCGCAGGTGTTCGGCGAGGGTATCGGGCGCGGCCTCGGCGGCGGCCTCGGGGCGGTACAGCCACAGGCGCAGTTCGCGTTCCTGGGCGCGGGCCAGCCGCAGCACCTCCTTGGGGTCCTCGGCACGGCGCTGGATCAGCGTCAGCGTGTGCAGCACCGAGTCGTGGATGTGGGCGGCGATCTCGGCGCGCTCCTGGGCGCGGATGCGGGCGGTGCGCTCGGCGCCGAGGTCCTGCCACATCCGCAGCATCGACGGGCCGGCCAGCACCAGCACGCCCGCCACCACGGCCAGCGAGGACTCGATCACCAGGGCGATCGGCGAGTCGACGCCCTGGGTCACGAAGTAGCCGATGATGCCGGCCACCACCAGCAGCACACCGGCGGCGACCCGCAGATAGGCGCCCTTGCGGCTGCCGGGCTCCAGGCCGAACCAGTTCTGCCAGCGCGAGTCGTCGGCCTGCCGCCACACCAGGGCGACACCGACGCCGACCGCGAGCAGCGGCCACACGTAGGGCTTGGCGGTCTGGATGCCGAGCGCGGACAGCAGCGCCATCACGCCGATGACCAGGCCGATCAGCGCGAACAGCTGGCCGAGGCTGCCGCCGCGCTGCCCGGTGGTCGCCGGGGCGGCCGGGGCGGAGGCGGGGCCGGCCTGCAGGTCGGCGGGGAAGGTGCCGGGGGCGCCGTCCTCGCCGTGGAAGGTGCGCTCCAGCAGGCCGCGCAGCCGCCCGACGCGGCCGGCGCCGGCGGCGGGCGGCCCGGTGCGGGTGGGGGCGCCGGGGGCGGCCTCGCCGATGCCGAGCGGCACCACCACCCAGAACGCGGCGTACAGCAGCGTGCCGATGCCCTGGGAGAAGAACAGCACGATGAACGCCACCCGCACCCAGGTGACGGGCACCCCGAGGTGCACCGACAGTCCCTGGCAGACACCGCCGAGGATCCGGCCGTGCGGGCTGCGGTAGAGCCGCCGGTAGGGCGGCGCACCGGCCGGCGTGTCGGTCGGGGCGGTCTCGGTGGTTCTGGTGTCGGGTGCTGCCACGGCACCGATGGTCGCAGGTGCCCGGTCGGCGGCGCATCAGGGTTCGGCCCGGAGCCCGCCTCAGGGACAGTTCAGGGTCGCTCCGGGGCTCCGGACGGTTGGGCGGGGCCCGGCGGCCCGGAAGGATGGGGGGTATGACGGACGACCAGATCCCGGGAGACGCGCCGGGCGCCCCCACCGAACCGCGCCCGGCGCTGACCCGCTCCTCCCGGCACCGGGTGGTGGCGGGCGTGTGCGGCGGGCTCGGCCGCTACCTGGACATCGACCCGGTGGTGTTCCGGGTGGTGATCGCGGTGCTCGGCCTGACCGGCGGGCTCGGGTTGTTCCTGTACGGCCTGGCCTGGCTGGTGGTGCCGCGCGAGGCCACCGACGGCGAGGGCGGCCGCACCGAACTCCAGCGCGTGCTGACCGGCCGGGTGGACGGCCAGTCGATCGGCGCGGTGCTGCTGACGGTGATCGGCACCGGGGTGTTCTTCTCCTCGATGAACGACGGCGACCAGCTGTTCCCGGTGCTGATGCTGGCCGCGCTGGTGTTCCTGGCGCTGCGCCACGACCCGGAGCGCCGCCGCCGGTTCAGCGGCGACGAGACCGCGGGCCCCAAGCCGGCCGGCGGCCCGTACGACCGGCTGGACCCGTCCGGCACCTTCGCGGACTGGAAGACCTGGGGCGAGGCGATGAGCCGCGACCTGCGCGGCGAGTGGCAGGCCCGCACCGCTGATCTGCACGAACGGATCGCCACCCGGAACGAGGAGCACGCGGCGGGCGCCGTCCCCGGGGACACGCCCCCCGCCGGCCCGTCCGGTTACCTGTGGGACCCGCGGCACCCGGAGCGCAACCCGTACGGCGCGACGCCGCCGCCCGGCGCGCCCGCCCGGCCCTGGTGGCAGCGCACCGACCTGCCGGAGGGCGACCCGCTGCGCAAGGAGCCCGCCGCGCCGTCGGGCTACCAGGAGCGCATGGAACAGAGCATGGCGCAGTACCGGGAGCGCGCCGAGCAGCGCCACCTGGCGCAGCGGGAGGCGATGGAGCGGCACCGGGAGAACATGGCGCGCCACCGCGAGTGGAAGGCCAAGCGGCGCGCGGAGCGCGGGCGGTCGGGCCTGGGGGCATCGGCGGTGCTGCTGTCGCTGGGCGCGGCCTGGGCGGTGGCGGTGAGCGACCACGGCAGCCACCGCTGGTCGACGGTGCTGGCGGTGGCGCTGCTGCCGCTGGGCCTGGCGATGGTGCTCAGCGCCCGCTGGGGGCGCACCCGCGGGCTGACCTTCCTGTCGCTGCTGCTGACGGCGGGCCTGGTGGTCGCGGGCGGTACCTCGGTGACGGTCGCGGACACCGTCGGCGACCGTCAGTGGACGGCGAGCGCGGACAACCTGCACTCGCGGTACACGGCGGGCGTCGGCGACGTCCGGCTCGACCTGTCGGCGCTGGACCCGAAGGGCGGCGTCCTCGACACCCAGCTGCGGGTCGGCATGGGCAACGCGGTGGTGCGGGTGCCGGACGGTGTGGAGCTGCGGCTGAAGCTGCGCGACGGGGTGGGCTCGGTGAGCCTGCCGGACGGTCAGGAGTACAGCGGCCCGGCGACCAACGAGAACGTGGTGATCGAGGTCCCGGAGGGGCAGCCGTCCAAGGGGGCGCTGGAGCTGACCGTGACCATGGGCATCGGTGACATCAGGGTGGAGCGGTGATGAGGAAGCATCAGTTCGATCTGTACGCGCTGGTCGCGGGCGGACTGTTCACGGCGCTGGCGGTGCTGTACCTGGTGGCGTCGGTGAACGACCAGGAGGTGAACAGCCGGTTCGTGCTGCCGCTGGCGCTGATCGTGCTCGGCGCGGGCGGCCTCGGCGGCGCGCTGGTGGCGGTCTCCAGGCGCGGCCGGGGCGGGGCCCGCGACGACAATCACACGCTGGACTAGGACGGACTAGGCGCCCTTCTGCGGCCCGAGTTCGAGCTGCTCGCCGTTCTTGGTGACGGCGTAGGTGGGCAGCGGCTTGGTGGCCGGCCCGTTGATCACCGCGCCGGTGGCGGCGTCGAACTTGGAGCCGTGGCAGGGGCAGTACAGCTGGCCGTCCTTGGGCGGGTTGACGGCGCAGCCGGAGTGGGTGCACACCGAGGACAGGCCGGCGTACTTCCCGGCGGACGGCTGGACGATGTACACGGCGTCGCCGCTGGCGGGGTCCTTGACGGTGGCGGAGCCGCCGACCGGGACCTGCGCGGCGGGGACGCCCACCGCCGGCGCCGCGGACTGCGGGGCCGCGCCGGTGGTGCCGGGGGCGGCGGCGGGCGCGATCCCGTCGCGGCCGAAGGCGGCGGTGAGCGAGCCGGACAGCAGGCCGGCGCCGCCGAGCGCGACGGCCGCGATGCCGCCGTCCAGCAGGGCGCGGCGGCGCACCGCGTCCTCGGCGAGGCCGCGGGCGCGGTCCCGGGCGGCCCGGGCGGCGAGGTAGCCGTCCACCGACAGGTAGGGGGTGCCGGCCAGCAGCAGCGGCGTCCAGGCCATCAGGTAGGCGAGGTCGTTGCCCAGGTAGTACGGGGTGGTGTGGAAGCTGACGGTCAGCCAGAGGGTGGCGCTGAGCAGCGCGCCGCCGAGGGCGGCGACCCGTCCCCACAGGCCGAACAGGGTGCCCAGGCCCACCGCGAGCTCGCCGAAGGCGATCAGCAGGCCGAAGAAGGTGGGCGAGTCCAGGGCGGGGGCGAGCGCCCAGCCGAGCGGGCTGCCGGCCTTGGCGGCCTGGGTCTGCGCGTAGAAGGAGGCGGCGTCGCCGGGGCCGGCCAGGTAGTGCGCGTCGGAGAGCTTGTCGAAGGCGGCGTAGACGAAGGTCGCCCCCAGGAACAGCCGCAGCGGCAGCAGGGCGAGGCGGGAGGCCGTCGCCTTCCACTGCCAGGTCTGTGTCTCCGTGCTCCGGCCTTCGTGCAGGCCTGTGCCCGTGCCCGTCGCCATCGCTGTTGCCCTCTCCTCGCGCCGCCCGCCGACCGCCGACAGGACCGGGTCCGATTGTGCCGGGTGCCGCCCGGACATGACGGCGCCGCCACTCCCTCGGTCGGGGAGCGGCGGCGCGGTCACACGGTTGCCGGGGGTGGGATCACTCCCACTCGATGGTGCCCGGCGGCTTGGAGGTGACGTCCAGGACGACGCGGTTGACGTCCTTGACCTCGTTGGTGATCCGGGTGGAGATCTTCGCCAGCACCTCGTAGGGCAGGCGCGACCAGTCGGCGGTCATGGCGTCCTCGGAGGAGACCGGGCGCAGCACGATCGGGTGGCCGTAGGTGCGGCCGTCGCCCTGGACGCCGACCGAGCGGACGTCGGCGAGCAGCACGACGGGGCACTGCCAGATCTCGGCGTCGAGGCCGGCGAGGGTCAGTTCCTCGCGGGCGATGGCGTCGGCGTCGCGGAGCAGGTCCAGGCGTTCCTTGGTGACCTCGCCGACGATGCGGATGCCGAGGCCGGGGCCGGGGAACGGCTGGCGCTGGACGATCTCGGCGGGCAGGCCGAGCTCCTGGCCGACCATCCGGACCTCGTCCTTGAACAGCTTGCGCAGCGGCTCGACGAGCTGGAACTCGAGGTCCTCGGGGAGGCCGCCGACGTTGTGGTGGGACTTGATGTTGGCGGTGCCGGTGCCGCCGCCGGACTCCACCACGTCCGGGTACAGGGTGCCCTGGACCAGGAACTCCACGGCGGGGCCCTCGTCGGCGATGATGTCGGCCTGGGCCTGCTCGAAGACCCGGATGAACTCGCGGCCGATGATCTTGCGCTTGGTCTCGGGGTCGGAGACGCCCTTCAGCGCGGTCAGGAAGCGCTCCTCGGCGTCGACCACGATCAGCTTGACGCCGGTGGCCGCGACGAAGTCCTTCTCGACCTGCTCGGTCTCGCCCTTGCGCATCAGGCCGTGGTCGACGTAGACGCAGGTCAGGCGGTCGCCGATGGCGCGCTGCACCAGGGCGGCGGCGACGGCGGAGTCCACGCCACCGGACAGGCCGCAGATGGCGCGCTTGTCGCCGACCTGCTCGCGGATCAGCGCGACCTGCTCCTCGACCACGTTGGTGGTGGTCCAGTTCGGGGCGATGCCGGCGCCGCGGTACAGGAAGTGCTCCAGCACCTGCTGGCCGTGCTCGGAGTGCATCACCTCGGGGTGGTACTGCACGCCGTACAGCTTGCGCTCGTCGTTCTCGAACGCGGCGACCGGCACCACGTCGGTCGACGCGGTGACGGTGAAGCCCTCCGGCGCGGCCGAGCAGGCGTCGCCGTGCGACATCCACACCGAGTGCTTGTCCGGGGTGCCCTCGAACAGCGTCGAGCCCGAGCGGGTGACGGTCAGCGGGGTGCGGCCGTACTCACGGGCGCCGCTGTTGTCGACGGTGCCACCGAGGACGGTGGCCATCAGCTGGAAGCCGTAGCACATGCCGAACACCGGAACACCGGCCTCGAAGATCGCACGGTCGAGCTGCGGAGCGCCCTCCTCGTACACCGACGACGGACCGCCGGAGAGGATGATCGCCTTCGGGTTCTTGGCGAGCATCTCGGCGACCGGCATGGAGCTCGGCACGATCTCGCTGTAAACCCGCGCCTCACGCACCCGACGGGCGATGAGCTGGGCGTACTGGGCGCCGAAGTCGACGACCAGGACGGTGTCGTTCTCGGGCGGGGACTGGGGGTGTACAGAGGACACGGACGGCCTTCCGGCGGCGGTACAAAAGGGGTGTCGCCACCGAGTCTACCGGGAGCGTTTCACCCGACTGCCAGCCGAGCCGCCCGTGACCGCGCAGGGTGGCGAATCGTTGCACCGGGAGACCGCGCGGGACGCCGGCACCCTCCAGGTGCGGGCGGCGCGTGCGGCGGACCACGCGTGGATCTTTCTTCTCCGGTCCACCGGTGCGCGTGGCGGGCACGGGCCCGCCGTGGGACCGCGCCCCGGTGCCGCGGTCGGGTCAGCAGGGGACAGCGAACCCGTCCGCGACCGGGCGGACCCGGGGTGTGGCGGCCGGTACCGGTGCCGGCCGCCGCACACGGGTCAACCAACCGCTCCGGCGTACGCCCCGGTGCGCCCCGGTGCGCCCCGCAAGCCACTATCACGGACAGTTACCACCCCGGCCGGTCGGTTTCGGCGCCCCCCGGCGCCGTGTCCGGTACCGGACTCGGCCGAATTTGCGTCGAATCGGTTGCACGGCACGGCCCTCGTCCAGGACGATGACTGCAGGACGGGGGCCACCACACACCCCGCCGCACTCTCGGACCGTTGGCGCGAACGGCCCGACTCTCACGCTCCGTGAGGCCCATCGGCCTCGGGCGCGCTCAGAACCATTTCCCCGACGGCGCTCCTCCCCCGGCGCCGTCACCCAGCACCCGGCGCGGCCCTGACGCCGAGTGCTGACCGACAAAGGGCCCCGTTCCCCCGCGGGGCCCTTTGCCCTGTCCGGGCTCGGCCGGCGTCCTGCCCGGTCCGGGCTCAGCTCGCGTCGGGCCGCCGGTAGGCGGCGTGCGAGTCCAGTACGTCGACCTGTCCGACCAGCGGCCGCTCCTCGGCGACCAGTTCGACCGTCCCGACGATGCCGTCCGGCTCGTCCGCCGCCTGCGCGGGCAGCGGCACGCTCACCGGCACCGGCGTGCGCCGCACCGCGTCGAGCGCGGCCGGCACCACCAGCGCGCCGAACACCGCCCAGGCCGCGGCCGCGACCACCACCGAGGTCACCGACCAGCCGAGCAGTTCGATCCGGGCCTCGTGGACCTGTCCCTTGATGGTGCTGCTCTCGCTCAGCCAGATCGAGGTGCCGAGCACCAGCGCCGCCGTCAGCACCGCGTACAGCACGGCCAGCCGGGCCCGGTCCAGCTGGGTCAGCCGCCCCCGGTGCGCGGACCAGCCGAGCGCCAGCGCCGCCAGCAGCACCGGAACCACCGTCAGCCACCACTGCCCGCCGTGCGCGCCCAGGTCGTACAGCGCGAAGGTGCCCTCGTGGCCGCCGCGCAGGCCGCCCACCCCGGCCCGGGCGCCGCTGCCGACACCGAACAGGTACACGCCGCCGTTGACGGTCAGCGCCCGGAACGTGGACTGCGGGAACGGCTGGTCGACCAGCACCTGCATCACCACCGACACCAGGGTGAGCAGCACCAGCAGCGCCCCGACCACCCGCGCCGCGTGCTGCCACGCCAGCAGCCAGCCGCCCAGCCACCGGCGCCGCGCGGCCTCGGCACGCAGCGCGCCCTGCCCGTCCACGGCCAGCACCACCGCGGCCGCGGCCAGGAACCCGGACAGCCCGAGCGGCAGCATCGCCGGACCGGTGGTGACCTGCATGCTCAGCGAGAGCGAATCCTCGTCGACGTGCGAACTGCCGGTGGAGAGCCAGCCCAGCAGCAGCACCGCGACCGCCGACAGCGCGCCGGTGCGCAGCGCCTGCGCGCCGGCCGCCGGCCCGGTCGGCTCGGCGGCGCCGGCCGCGGCGCGGGCCCGGGCGGTCAGCCGCTGGCCGAGCCAGAGCAGCGCCAGCCAGCCGAGCGCCACCGCGTACGGCAGCACGTGGATGCCGGAGGTGGAGGAGCCGAAGCTGCTGGAGTTGCTGTTCCGCCAGGGCGTGCCGAACGCGGTCAGCGTCAGCTGCAGCCACATCTGGAAGGTGTGGACGGTCCAGCGCACCGCCGGGTCGTCGTCCACGCCGCTGCCGCCGCGGCCCGCGATGGTGCTGCCGAGCGTGGCCAGCACCACCAGCAGCGCGGTCGGGGCGAGCAGCACCCGGCCGGCGGTCAGCCAGCCCCGGGACGGTGTCGGCCACTGCCGGTCCTGGTGTATCCGGCCGGTGCCCCACGGGGAGGGACCGGACGCGGCGGTCTCGTCCACCACCACTTCCCCGATCGCGGGCGGCGGCACGACGGCGGGCCCGGTGGGGTGTCCGCAGTTCGCGCAGGTCGCCACGGCACCGGCGACAGCCGCTCCGCAGGACGGGCAGATGGGCATGACGGTCCCCCCGGGGGTGGTTCGATCGGGTGCCCGTTTATCCCATCGGCCGTCCGGCGATGTCAATCGGCGTCAGTTGCCCTGCGCGGCACCTTCGGCACGGCCAGCAGCGGCAGCCGCAACGCCCCGAACGCCCCTTCGGGCACGGCGGGCCGAGCCGGGGTCACCGCCCGGACGGGCCGGTAGTCGGCGCCCTGTTCGGGGCGCGGGTCGGCCTCGCCGCGGTTGGGCCACATCGACATGGCGCGCTCGGCCTGCGCGGTGATCGTCAGCGACGGGTTGACGCCGAGGTTGGCGGAGACCGCGGAGCCGTCGACCACGCTGATCCCCGGGTAGCCGTACAGCCGGTGGTACGGGTCGACCACACCGGTCTCGGCGCTGTCGCCGATCGGGCAGCCGCCGAGGAAGTGCGCGGTCAGCGGGATGTCGAAGATCTCGCCGACGGTGGAGCCGGGGAAACCGTTGATCGACGCGGCCAGCGCCCGCGCCCCCTCCTCCGCCGCCGGGATGTGGTTCGGGTTGGGCGCGCCGTGACCCTGGCGGGAGGTCAGCTTGCCGTTCTTCAGGGACACCGTCAGCGAGTTGTCCAGCGACTGCATCACCAGGCCGATGATGGTCTTCTCCGACCAGCGGTGCTGGTTCATCGACTGCGCGAAGATCCACGGATGCCGGCCGACCGACCCGAGGTAGCGCAGCCAGCGCGGCCCGCGCCCCGCCCCGCTGACCTGCTGGATGGACAGCGCGCCCATCGCGTTCGAACCGCGGCCGTAGCGGACCGGCTCGATGTGGGTGTTCTCGTCGGGGTGCACGGACGAGGTGATGGCCACGCCGCGGGTGAAGTCGGGCCGCTCCCCGTAACGCCGGTCGGAGGTCTGCGCGCCCACCAGCGCCTCGGAGTTGGTGCGGGTGAGGTGGCCCAGCTTGGCGGAGATCCGGGGCAGCAGCCCGCCCTCGCGCATCCGGTGCAGCAGCGTCTGGGTGCCGTACGTACCGGCCGCGACCACCACCCGCTCGGCGGTGATGGTGCGGGCGCCGGCCTTCTTCGCCCGCCGGGTGCGGGCGTCGGTGGGCAGCACGTCCACCGCGTAGCCGTCGCCGTGCGGGCGCAGCCGCTTCACGGTGGTCAGCGGCAGGATCTCGGCGCCGGCCCGCTCCGCCAGGTACAGGTAGTTCTCGGTGAGCATGTTCTTCGCGCCGTGCCGGCAGCCCGTCATGCACTCCCCGCACTCGGTGCACGCCTTGCGCTTCGGGCCGGCCCCGCCGAAGTACGGGTCGTCGACCTCGCTGCCGGGCGCGGCCTTGGCCTCGCCGGTGCCGTCCTGCCCGTCGCCGAAGAACACCCCGACGGGGGCCAGGTGGAAGGTGTCGCCGCAGCCCATCGCCTCGGCGGCGGCCTTCAGGTGCACATCCGAGGGCGTCATCGTCGGGTTGAGCCGAACACCGAGCATCCGCTGCGCCTGGTCGTAGAACGGGGCGAGTTCGGCCTGCCAGTCGGTGATGTGCCGCCACTGCCGGTCCTCGAAGAACGGCTTCGGCGGCACGTACAGCGTGTTGGCGTAGTTCAGCGAGCCGCCGCCGACGCCCGCCCCGGCCAGAATGAGCACATTGCGCAGCAGGTGGATGCGCTGGATGCCGTACAGGCCGACGGCGGGCGCCCACAGGTAGTCGCGGGTGTCCCAGGAGGTGGTGGGCAGCTCGTCGCGGCCGAACCTGCGCCCGGCCTCCAGGACGGCGACCCGGTACCCCTTCTCGGTCAGCCGCAGCGCGGCGACCGAACCACCGAAGCCCGAACCGACCACCACGACGTCGTAGTCGAACGACACTGCCCCTCCTCGGCAAGCGACGGCAACTGCCCTGCTACTTCAGGCGGAACGCCTTCATGACCTTCAGGCCGGTGGTGAAGAACTCGGCGAACTTCTGGTCGTCCATACCCATCGACGGGCCGATCGGCAGCAGCCGCTGCACGGCGATGGTCTGCGCCTCGGTGTACCGCAGAATGCCTTCCGCGCCGTGCCGCCGGCCGAGCCCCGAGTCGCCCATGCCACCCATCGGCGACGCCACCGACCCGTACGCGGCGGCGTACGCCTCGTTCACGTTGACGGTGCCGGTGCGCAGCCGGGCCGCGACCTTGCGGCCCCGGCCGGTGTCCCTGGTCCACACGCTGGAGTTCAGGCCGTACGGGGTGGCGTTGGCGGCGGCGACCGCCTCGTCCTCGGTGTCGAACCGGTAGATCGACACCACCGGGCCGAAGGTCTCCTCCGCGCACACCGCCATCTCGGGGGTGACGCCGTCCAGGATGGTCGGCTCGAAGAACAGCGGCCCGAGGTCCGGCCGGGCCTGCCCGCCGGCCACCACCGTCGCCCCGGCCTTGACCGCCTCCTCGACGTGCCGGGTCACGGTCTCCAGCTGACGGCCCGACACCAGCGAGCCCATGTCCGCGCCGTACGCCAGACCGCCGCCCAGGCGCAGCGCGGACGTCCGCTCCGCGAACTTCGCCAGGAACGCGTCCGCCACCGACCGGTGCACGTACAGCCGCTCGATCGAGATGCACAGCTGCCCGGCGGAGGAGAAGCACGCCCGCACCGCACCCGCCGCGGCCTTGTCCAGGTCGGCGTCGGAGAGCACCAGCATGGCGTTCTTGCCGCCCAGCTCCAGCGAGGCCCCGACCAGCCGCTCGGCAGCCCGCCGGGCCACGTCCCGGCCGGTACGGGTCGAACCGGTGAACGCCACGTAGTCCGCGCGCTCCACCACCTCCGGCCCCACCACCGGGCCGTCACCCAGCACGATCTGCCACACCTGCGGCGGCAGCCCCGCCTCGACGAACAACTCCCGCGCCCACAACGCGGTCAGCGCCGTCTGGGTGTCCGGCTTGTTCACCACCGCGTTGCCCGCGACCAGCGCCGGCAGCGCGTCACCGACGGACAGCTCCAACGGGTAGTTCCACGGCGAGATCTGCCCGACCACACCCTTGGGCCGCCGCGCCTCCACCGCGCTCGTCAGCCCCGGCACCGCACCGCCACGACGGCGGTCCTTCAGGTACGAGGACGCCGTCCGCCCGTAGTGCCGGGCCGCCGACGCGACCGCCATGACCTCCTCGAAGGCGTGCAGCCGGGCCTTCCCGGTCTCCGCCTGAATGAGGTCCAGCACCTCGTCCTGCCGCCGCAGCAACAGATCGTGGAACCGCAGCAGCACCCCCGCCCGGTGCCGCACCGACAGCGCCGCCCACGCGGGCTGCGCCCGCCGGGCCTCCGTGAACGCCCGGTCCACATCCGCCGTCCCCGACACCGGCAGCGCCGCCAGCACCTCCCCGGTCAACGGCGCCAGGGTCTCCACGACGCCCTCCCCGGACGCCGTCACACCCTTCACCAACCGCGCCACCACCGCCGCCGGCACCGCCGAAGCAACCGTACGCGCCGCACCCGTGGCCACAGGATTGCGCCGAACCTGGCTCGTGCTCTCCGTCATGCGGGCAGCCTAGGCGCTCGACGCCCACTTGTGTACCCGCCGGTAACACTCATTCGAGAGGGGGGTTGCGCATTCAGGGGCGCGGGGAACTGCGCGAGACGGAAGACGCACGCCGGAAAGATCGCGCCACGAACAATGACCTGCACGTGGCCGCGACCTCGCTGTCAGGTCGCGGCCCCGCACCGCCTTACTTCGTCGGCGTGAACTTGTTGAGCACCGTCGTGAAGCGCCGCAGGCTCTGCGTCCAGTCCTTCTCCGGCCCCGACACGTACACCGAGTACGACGTCCCGTCACTGCGCCGGAACTCCGCCTCCTTCGCGTGCCGGCGGACGCCGCTCGGCGTGGTGAAGCTGAACTCCCACACCGCGCCTTCCTGGTCGTTGATCTTCGCGGCGGCCAGGCTGCTGGTCTGGAAATCCCGCTGGCTCTTGCTGAGCGAGGCCTCCAGCTGCAGCAGGTGCTCCTGCGGCGAGAGCGGCTGACCGACCGTCACCGCGAACTGCAGGTAGTGGTCGCGGCCGTCGGGCGAGTAGTAGATCTGGGTGCCTTCCTCGCTGCGCACCCATTTGCCGTCGCTGGGCAGCGGGAAGCGGAATCCGGCCGGGTCCTCCTGCCAGGTGTAGCCGGTGGGAGGAGGCGACAGCGCGGGGTCGACGACGCCGGGCGAAACCTCTCCGCCCTGGCCCTCGTGCCGGTGGTCCAGGTAGTAGAACCCGCCTCCACCCACGACGGCCAGCGCCAGCACGGCGGCCAGCACCATCAGCATCCGCCGCTTCCGACCGCCCCGAACCGCCGGAGCCGGAGCCGGCGCCGCAGCCGCAGCCGCAGCCGGCGCCACCGTCTCCGTCGCCCCGCCCTGCACCGGCACCCGCCCCGGCGCCACCGTCTCCGCCCCGGCGGCCGCCCCGGCAGCCGTCTCGGCAGGTTCGACCCGGTCGCCCAGCGGCACCGCCTGCGTGGGCTGCCGTTCCTCGCCGGCCTGGGCCGGCACGCGGATGCTGACGGTCTGTCCGGCGGCGACCTCGCGAAGCATCTTGGTGGCTTCGTCGGCGCCGGGCCGTTCCGCCGGGTCCTTGGCCATCAGCGCGGCCAGCACCGGCCCGAGTGCGGCGGCCCGCCGGGATTCGGGGAGCGGCTCGTCGACGACGGCGGTGAGGGTGCCGAGCGGGCTGTCGCGGCGGAACGGCGACTGGCCCTCGACGGCGTGGAACAGCGTCGCGCCGAGCGCCCACAGGTCGGAGGCCGGTCCGGGCCGCTGGCCCTGGGCCCGTTCGGGGGCCAGGTAGTCGGGTGAGCCGACCAGGTCGCCGGGGCGGGTGATCTCCATCGCGCCTTCGAACTTGGCGATGCCGAAGTCGAGCAGCACGACGCGTCCGGTGCCGTGTTCGATCAGCACGTTGGCGGGCTTGACGTCCCGGTGCAGCACCCCGAGCTGGTGGCCGCGGTGCAGTGCGGCCACCAGCTGGAGGCCGACCTCGGCGGCCTCACGCGGGCTCAGGGTGCCGTCCTGGCTGATCACTTCGGACAGCGCACGGCCGTCCACGAGTTCCATCACGATCCACGGCCGGCCGTCCTGTTCGAGCACGTCGTGGATGGTGATGACGCCCGGGTGCTTGATCCGGGCGGCGGCCCGGGCCTCGCGCTTCATCCGGGACTGAAGTATTTCCAGGTCCTCTTCCGAGAGGTGGCTGACCGTCAATTCCTTGACGGCGACCTCCCGGTCCAGCATTTCGTCCCTGGCCCGCCAGACGGTCCCCATCCCGCCGCGTCCCAGGCGCTCGCCGAGCGCGTACCGCCCGGCCAGCAGACGGTCGGTCGACTGGTCCTGTGCGCCCATGACCGTCCCCCCCTTCGATGACCCCCCACCGTCGGTCGGACGAGGTCGTGGCACCTCGTGTGCCTGCTCGCACCGACGGTTCGAAGGCAAGCCTAGGCTGCGCGGCGCCGCGCGGGAATCACACCCCGGCTTGCGAATCGCACGGTGACCGACCGCTTTCAGCCTGCGACCAGAACGATCCCGGCGAGTGCCGCGACCATCAGCACCAGCACCGCCACCACCACCAGCGGCCCGAGCAGTCGCGCGGGTATCCGCGGCGGACGCCCGGCGGGCGCGGCACCTTGACGGGCCGTCGGGGGCCGCTTCTTCGGGCGGGCGCCGCGCGGCCGCCGGGCCGCCGGCGGAGCGCTCCCGGTGCGGGGCGCGGGCATCGGCGGAGCGGGCGGGCCGTCCGGGTACGGCTCGGGTGCGAACACCAGCAGCTCGCGCAACTCCTGCTGGACGGCGAACGCGTCGGGCCGCGCGGCGGCGTCCGGGCGCAGCAGCCGCTCGACCAGCGACCGCAGCGGGCCGCACCCTTCGGCGGGGTGGTGGCGGCCGTCGCGGACGGCGGCCAGCAGGGTCGGCAGGTCGTGCTCGGGGTACGGGCCGTGGCCGGTGAGCAGGCGGTAGAGCAGCACGCCGAGGGCCCAGGTGTCGGCGGGTGCGCCCGCGTCGATCGCCCAGCGCTCGGCGAGCGGTCCGAGCATGAGCGCGCGCGTCTCGTACACCCGGCGCGGCACTTCGCCGCCGAGCGCCGCGCACAGTTCTTCTTCGGCGGCGCCGAGCAGCAGGCCGCCGAGCATCGCCGCGCCGTCCTCGCAGATCAGCACGGTGCGGGCGGTGACGTTGCCGTGGGTGAGTCCGGTGCCGTGCACGGCCCGCAGCGCCCCGGCCAGGTCGGCGCCGATCTCCGCGACCCGGTACGGCGACAGCGGCCCGTCGCCCATCAGCCGCTCCAGCGGGGCTCCGGCCACCGATTCCTCGGCGACCCACAGCAGTTCGCCCTCGGGTCCGGCGGCGAGTCCGCGCAGCAGCCGCGGGTGGGTGGGTGCGGCGGCCGCGACCTGCGCGACCCGGGCGGTCAGATGCGGCCCGTAGGCGGGCGCCGTCCCGCCGAGCACCGGCGACTCGGGCAGTTCCAGGGCGAACAGCCGCACCCGGGCGCCGCTGGGCCCGTCCACCGCGGGCACGCCGACCTCATCGTCCGGACGGTCCGTCACCCGGTACCGCCCGGCCACCACCTGCCCCGGGGCCGTTCGCATGCCTGTTCCTCACGCCGTAGTCCCGCCAGCCTACGGCCCCGGGCCGCACCCGCCACCTCCCGGTGCGGTCTTTCAACTCCCTTGCGTCCACCCGCCGGAGACGCTCCGTCCGGTTCACGGCGCCGGCTGGAAACTCTCGAAGGAGATCCGCCGGGCCAGCGAGCCGTCCGGCGCGGACCACACGGATTCCGGCATGGTCCAGTAGATCGCGTAGCCGTACTTGCCGTTGCCGGTGACGAAGCCGCGGTTCAGCGAGTGCAGCAGGGTGCCGCTCTTGCCGGTGTAGGTCCACTCCCAGTCGGCGGCGTTGCTCCAGCCCCGGTAGGCCACCGATTCGACCCGGATCCGGCGGTAGTCCTTCATGGTCGCGGACTTGTCGGACGCCTGCCAGTCCTTGAGCGCGCTGTCCCCGGCGGGCGACTGCCAGTCGACCACCAGCCGCAGCCCGTTGCCCTCGAACTGCCGGCTGGTGGAGCGGTAGTCCGCGCCCTTGTCGGCCATCCACTCCGGCAGCGTGATGCTGAAACCGGACGGGTCCTTGTAGACCCGGTACCCGTCCGGGACCTGACCCGGGCTCAGCGTCGGCCCGGGCGACTCGCTCGGCTCCGCCGACGCACTGGCACTCGGGCTCGCGGACGGCGAGCTGCTCGCGGTCTCGGAGGGCTGCACGGGTGCGACGGTGTTCCCGCCGCTGTCCTGGGCGCTCGCCCCGCCGCCCTTCTCGGCGGGCCACAGCACCACCAGCGCGGCGACCAGCGCCAGCACCGCGGCCACCGCGGCGACGGCCAGCAGCGCGCGCCGGCGGGAATCCCCGCCGCGCGCCACCGCCGCGGTCTCCGCGCCGGCGGCGGGGTCGGCGGGCAGCGCCCGGGTCGCGGTCTCGGCGGCGACGGGCTCGGCCGGCTTCGCGGCGGCGGCGCGCTTCGGCTCGGGCAGCGCCTCCCCGGCGACGATCCGCTGCAGCATTTCGCGGGCGGTGTCCGCGTCCATCCGCTTCGCGGGGTCCTTCTCCAGCAGCCCCTCGATGACCGGCAGCAGCGGCCCGGCGTGCGGGGGCGGCGGCAGTTCCTCGGTCATCACGGCGGTCAGCGTGGCCAGCGCGGAGCCCCGGTCGTACGGCGGGACGCCCTCGACCATCGCGTACAGCGTGCCGCCGAGCGACCACAGGTCGGACGGCGGGCCGGGCCGCTGCCCGCGGGCCCGCTCGGGCGCGATGTAGGAGGGCGCGCCGACCAGCATGCCGGTGGAGGTGATCGAGGTGTCGCCCTCGACGCTGGCGATGCCGAAGTCGGTGAGCACGGTCCGCCCGTCCTCACCGATCAGCACGTTGGACGGCTTCACGTCACGGTGCAGCACGCCCTGGCTGTGCGCGGCGCCGAGCACCCCGAGCAGGTCGAGCCCGATCGCGGCGGCCCGCTCCGGCGTCAGCGCGCCGTCCTCGCGGACCACGTCGGCCAGCGAGCGGCCGTCGACGAGTTCCATCACGATCCACGGCCGCCCGTCCTCCTCGACCACGTCGAAGACGGTGACGGCGGCGGTGTGCCGGATCCGGGCGGTGGCCTTGGCCTCGCGCAGCGTACGGACGATCAGCCGGCGCTTCTCGGCCTCGTCGACGGCCCCGGTCATCCGGAGCTCCTTCACCGCGACGACCCGGCCGAGCATCTCGTCCTCGGCCCGCCACACGGTGCCCATACCGCCACGGCCGAGCACCTCGCCGAGCCGGTAACGGTCCGCCAGCAGGCGGCCGGTCGGTTCCTGCGGCTGCGTCATCGGTGCGCTCTCCCCATGGTGTTGCGGCCCTCGCCGGTCGCCCGGCCGGGACCTGACGGCTTGTCGGACCACTGCGGGCGGCGGTCGCACGCCGGGGCACCATCATCCCCTGTCGCCGCCCCGCCCGACCACCCACCCCCACCCGCGTCGCGCCCCGTGCGCCCCCTGTGTCTCTTCCGCACCACTCCGGCGACCGAAAACGACCGGTCCCGACCGCCCCGTCACCGGTGATCGTCCGAAGCCTGCCGCACCCCTGTCCAAGCGCTCCGTGCGCCTGCTAACCTCTGCGCGCTCTTCATGCCATCACAACGGGGGGATCCGAAATGACCACGCCCGATCCGACCAACCCCTACGCCCAGCCGCCGCAGGCCCCCTACGGCCAGGCCACCCCGCCCCCGGCCCCGTACGGCCAGCCGCCGCAGGCCCCGCCCGGCCAGTTCGGCGCACCCCAGACTCCGTACGGTCAGCCCCCGCAGGCCCCCTACGCCCAGGCCGCCCCGCCGCAGGCCCCGTACGGCCAGCCCGGCCAGCCCCCGGCCCCGTACGGCCAGGCCCCCTACGGCCAGCCCGGCCAGGCCGACCAGTCCGCCCCGGCCGAGGGCCAGCCCTGGGGCGCGGGCGTCCCGGTGGCCGGCGCCAACGCCGGCCCGAAGAACGTGCCGCTCGCGGTGCTGGCCGGCGTCGGCGTCACGCTGGCCTGCGGCCTGCTGTACGGATTCATCGCCAAGGCCACCGACCGCGAGTTCGTCTGGCTGGTGCTCGGCATGGCCGCCGCCATCGGCGCCACCGTCGGCAAGGTCGGCGGCAAGCACCCGCTGCTGCCGCCGCTCGGTGGGCTGCTCACCGTGGTCGGCCTGTTCTTCGGCGAGATCTTCGGCATCGCCCTGATCGCCCACGAGCACACCAGCATGTCGGTGACGACCCTGCTCTTCGACCACTTCTCCCTGCTGGTCGACGTCTGGAAGGAAGCCTTCGACCTCTTCTCGGTGCTGTTCATCGTGCTCGGCGCGTTCCTGGGCGTCAGCATGACCGTGAAGTCCGGCAAGTCCTGACGCCCCATCGAAAAAGGGCCCCCGCCGTATGGCGGGGGCCCTTTCCGTATCAGCGGAGTCAGCGGAGCGATCAGTGGCCGGAGTTGACCGTGACCTCGACCCGCTGGAACTCCTTGAGCTCGGTGTAGCCGGTGGTGGCCATCGCCCGGCGCAGCGCGCCGAACAGGTTCATGGTGCCGTCGGGGGTGTGCGACGGGCCGGCCAGGATCTGCTCGGTGGAGCCGACGGTGCCCAGGTGGACCCGCTTGCCGCGCGGCAGCTCCTCGTGGACGGCCTCCATGCCCCAGTGGTAGCCCTGGCCGGGCGCGTCGGTGGCGCGGGCCAGCGCGGCACCGATCATCACCGCGTCCGCGCCGCAGGCGACGGCCTTCGGGATGTCGCCGCTGTAGCCGACGCCGCCGTCCGCGATCACGTGCACGTAGCGGCCGCCGGACTCGTCCATGTAGTCGCGACGGGCCGCCGCGACGTCCGCCACGGCGGTCGCCATCGGCACCTGGATGCCCAGCACGTTGCGGGTGGTGTGCGCGGCGCCGCCGCCGAAGCCGACCAGGACGCCGGCCGCGCCGGTGCGCATCAGGTGCAGCGCGGCGGTGTAGGTGGCGCAGCCGCCGACGATCACCGGGACGTCCAGCTCGTAGATGAACTGCTTCAGGTTCAGCGGCTCGGCCGCACCCGACACGTGCTCGGCGGAGACCGTGGTGCCGCGGATCACGAAGACGTCGACGCCGGCGTCGACCACGGCCTTGGAGAACTCGGCGGTGCGCTGCGGCGAGAGCGCCGCGGCGGTGACCACACCCGAGTCACGGACCTCCTTGATCCGCTGCTTGATCAGCTCGGCCTTGATCGGCGCGGAGTACACCTCCTGCAGGCGCCGGGTCGCGTCCGCCTCGTCGGCGATCGACGCGATCTCCTCCAGCAGCGGCTGCGGGTCCTCGTAGCGCGTCCACAGGCCTTCCAGGTTCAGCACGCCCAGGCCGCCCAGCTGCCCGATCGCGATCGCCTGCTGGGGCGACACCACGCTGTCCATCGGCGCCGCCAGGAACGGCAGTTCGAACCGGTAGGCGTCGATCTGCCAAGCGATCGAGACCTCCTTCGGGTCACGCGTACGGCGGCTGGGGACGACGGCGATGTCGTCGAAGGAGTACGCCCGGCGGCCGCGCTTGCCTCGCCCGATCTCGATCTCAGTCACTTCGAGCCCTTCTGCTGCTTTCCATCTCCCGACCGGGTCACCCCGGTCGCCCCCCAAGTATCCCGTACGACCCCTTTGCCCCCCGACAGGGGCGCACCGAACACCGGAGCCGCCCCGCCCCCCCGGGGGCCCCCGGGGGCGGGGGGGCCCGGGGGGGGGGGGGGCCCGCGCGGTGGATTTTGGGGGCCCCCCCCGGAGATGGGTTTGGTGGGGGGGGGGGGACGTGTGGGCCCCCCCCGGGGTAAGG
>NZ_JBIUCB010000006.1:111737-244450 GCF_044593455.1 Kitasatospora sp. NPDC051984 | reverse complement strand
CTTTGGCGGGGCGCCCCCCCCACCCCCCCCCCCCGCCCCCCCGCCCCCCCCCGCCCCCCCCCCCCCCGCGGGCCCCCGGGGGGGCCGGGCGGCTCCGGTGGGACTCGGGTCAGCGCGCGTTGTAGTTCGGCGCCTCGACCGTCATCTGGATGTCGTGCGGGTGGCTCTCCTTGAGGCCCGCCGAGGTGATCCGGACGAACCGGCCCTTGGTCTGCATCTCCTCGACCGACCCGGCACCGACGTAGCCCATGGTCTGGCGCAGGCCGCCGACCAGCTGGAACAGCACCGCGGACAGCGGGCCGCGGTAGGGCACCTGGCCCTCGATGCCCTCGGCGATCAGCTTCTCGTCCGAGGAGACCTCGGCCTGGAAGTAGCGGTCCTTGGAGAAGGACTTGGCCTGGCCGCGGGTCTGCATCGCGCCCAGCGAGCCCATGCCGCGGTAGGACTTGAACTGCTTGCCGTTGATGAACAGCAGCTCGCCCGGCGACTCCTCGCAGCCGGCCAGCAGCGAGCCCAGCATCACGGTGTCGGCGCCGGCGCACAGCGCCTTGCCGATGTCACCGGAGTACTGCAGGCCGCCGTCGCCGATGATCGGGACGCCCGCGTCCTGGCAGGCCTGCGCGGCCTCCCAGATCGCCGTCACCTGCGGCACGCCGACGCCGGCCACCACGCGGGTGGTGCAGATCGAGCCGGGGCCCACGCCGACCTTCACGCCGTCCACGCCCGCGTCGATCAGCGCCTGCGCGCCGTCCCGGGTGGCGACGTTGCCGCCGACCACGTCGACCGACACGGCGGACTTGATCTTCGAGATCCAGGACAGCGCGTTGTGCGAGTGACCGTGCGAGGTGTCCACCACCAGGAAGTCCACGCCCGCGCCGACCAGCGCCTGGGCGCGGTCGAACGCCTCGGCGGACGCACCGACCGCGGCACCGACCAGCAGCCGGCCCTCGGCGTCCTTCGCGGCGTTCGGGTACTTCTCCGCCTTGACGAAGTCCTTGACGGTGATCAGGCCCTTGATCCGGCCCTCGTCGTCGACCAGCGGCAGCTTCTCGATCTTGTGGCGGCGCAGCAGCGCGATCGCGTCCTCGCCGGAGATGCCGACCTTGCCGGTGATCAGCGGCATCGGCGTCATGATCTCGGCGACCTTGCGGCTGCGGTCGGTCTCGAAGGCCATGTCACGGTTGGTGACGATGCCCAGCAGCTTGCCGTCCGGGCCGGCGACCGGCACGCCGGAGATCCGGAACCGGGCGCACAGCGCGTCGGCCTCGGCCAGCGTGGCCTCCGGGCCGACCGTGATCGGGTCGGTCACCATGCCGGACTCGGAGCGCTTCACCAGGTCGACCTGGTTGACCTGGTCCTCGATCGACAGGTTGCGGTGCAGGACGCCGACGCCGCCCTGCCGGGCCATCGCGATCGCCATCCGGGACTCGGTGACCTTGTCCATCGCCGCCGACAGCAGCGGGATGTTGACCCGCACGTTCCGGGAGATCCGCGAGGAGGTGTCGACCTGGTTGGGCAGCACCTCGGAGGCCCCGGGCAGCAGCAGGACGTCGTCGTACGTGAGTCCGAGCATCGCGAACTTCTCGGGTACGCCGGCGGCGTTGTAAGACATGGGGAACCTTCCGTGGCGGGCCGTCGTTCTGCGCACGGGCGCCAGGGCTCTCTCGGCCGCCAAGCCCGGCGTTCGGTCGATCCTCCAACCGAGGACCGCGCACACCGGAGAAACTTTGGCGACCCGACCAGGCGCCGATACCCCATGGTACTGGTGCCGCGGGGTGCGTCGTCGCGCCCTCTTGACAACGCGCGCGCCCCCGCGCTTCTTCCCCCCGCGCGAACCGGCTAGCCGGACTCCTCGGCCAGCGCCCGCAGCCGCGACAGCGCCCGGTGCTGGGCCACCCGCACCGCACCCGGCGACATGCCGAGCACCTCGCCGGTCTCCTCCGCCGACAGCCCGTCCGCCACCCGCAGCAGCACCAGCTCGCGCTGCCGGGCCGGCAGGTTGGACAGCAGTTCCTTGATCCACGCGGCGTCGCTGGACAGCAGCGCCCGCTCCTCCGGGCCGAGCGAGTCGTCCGGCGTCTCCGGCAGGTCGTCCGGCGGGATCACCGTCGAACCGGGCCCGCGCATCGCGGCCCGCTGCAGGTCGGCGATCTTGTGCGCGGCGATCCCGTACACGAAGGCCTCGAACGGGCGGCCGGTGTCCCGGTAGCGGGGCAGCGCGCACAGCACCGCGACGCACACCTCCTGCGCCACGTCGTCCACATGGTGCCGGGCCCCGCCGGGCAGCCGGAGCAGCCGGCCCCGGCAGTAGCGCAGCGCCAGCGGCAGCACGTAGCCGAGCAGCGCCTCGATCGCCGGACCGTCCCCACGCACCGCGGCCGCGACCAGTGCGGCCTCCTCGGGCGACGTCACACCCGCGTTCTGCGGACGGCCACCCGCACCCGACGCACCGTCGGATCCCGCCGACCGGCCCTCCGATGCCGACGACGGACCGGCAGCCGCACCCTCGGGGGCGGGCTGTGCCGGATCGGTCCCGGCGGCCTCCTCGTCGTCATGCATCGGTCCATGGTGCCTGGTCGGACCGGAAAACGCGGCACCGCGTCCGGACTTGTGCATCGGAACGTTATGCGTCGCCGGGTGCACCGTGCCGCCTCCCCTGCCTGTCCGCTGGTCCCCGAGGTGCTCCACTACTCCATGGTGCAGCCTCGGGACCACAACGTCACACGTCCGAGCGAGCGCAGTTGTCGCCGCACCCGCTCAGCGGACCAGGCCCCAACGGAAGCCGAGCGCCACCGCGTGCGCGCGGTCCGAGGCGCCGAGCTTCTTGAACAGCCGCCTGGCGTGCGTCTTCACGGTGTCCTCGGACAGGAACAGCTCGCGGCCGATCTCCGCGTTGCTGCGGCCGTGGCTCATCCCCTCCAGCACCTGGATCTCACGGGCCGTCAAGGTCGGTGCGGCGCCCATGTCCGGGCTGCGCAGCCGGCGCGGCGCCAGGCGCCAGGTCGGGTCGGCCAGCGCCTGGGTGACGGTGGCCCGCAACTCGGCGCGCGAGGCGTCCTTGTGCAGGTAGCCGCGGGCCCCGGCGGCGACCGCGAGGGCTACACCGTCCAGGTCCTCGGCCACGGTGAGCATGATGATCCGGGCGCCCGGGTCGGCCGAGAGCAGTCGGCGGACCGTCTCCACTCCGCCCAGTCCGGGCATCCGAACGTCCATCAGAACGAGATCGGAACGGTCGGCCACCCAGCGGCGGAGGACCTCCTCACCGTTCGTCGCAGTGGTCACCCGGTCCACGCCGGGTACGGTCGCCACCGCACGGCGCAGCGCCTCCCGGGCGAGCGGGGAATCGTCGCAGACGAGTACGGATGTCATGACCGTCCTCCGCAGCTGATCCGCGTCACGTTGAGCCTCCTGGCTGGTACGAACCTCTCCGACACGGCCGCCTTGGACGGACTCCGTTCCGATCGCCTCGCTCCGCGACCGATCCCGATGTCCCGCGCCTGCTGACCGCCTCCGTACATCCAACGACCGTCACTCGAATGAGTTACGGCTTCAGGTCCATCTCCACCACTGTACGTGGCCAACCCATCACACAAGAGCCACCTCGCGGTGCACACGCCGCACTTTTGTGCAGCTCGCGCGCGGTGCCCGCGCCACGCACGCCTTCCGGCCGGGACCCGCGCCCCTTCGGACATCCGATCGGGGAAGGGTGCGACTTAAAACCTATTGCACCGTTTGTCCGTTTTTATAGCTTCCGTTAGGTCATTGACTGTTGTGTCGGTCTGTGGGTGACTTGTCCGTGTAGTTGGGTGTAAGTCATATTTCCAGGTGTCCGTATCGGTCCCGCGCAGCCCCGCCGGACAACCACGGCCGAGCCGCCAGGTCCCGCGCCCTCGAAGGGAATGAGCCATGGCAGATTTCTCCCGCCTCCCAGGCCCCAACGCAGACCTCTGGGACTGGCAGCTCTCCGCCGCCTGCCGCGGCGTCGACAGCTCGCTGTTCTTCCACCCCGAGGGCGAACGCGGCGCGGCCCGGACCTCCCGCGAGGCGAGCGCCAAGGAGGTCTGCATGCGCTGCCCGGTACGCGCCCAGTGCGCGGCCCACGCCCTGGCCGTCCGCGAGCCCTACGGGGTGTGGGGCGGCATGACGGAGGACGAGCGCGAGGAGCTGCTCGGCCGTTCCCGCAACCGACTGGTCCAGGTCCCGCTGGCGATGCCGCAGACCGTCCGCCACTGAGCACCCGGTGAGCGGCCGCGCATACTCCCTGCCGCCGCACCGACTCTTCGAGTAACTGAAAAAACGTTTCTTCGTATACGCTGCGGCGCCCCGCCCCAGGCCGGCGCCGCGTCCGTTCCCGGACCCTTCCGCGAACGCCTCAGCGGGCCGCAGCCGCCGCCGCGAGCTGGTCCAACATCAGCTCCACCGCCGGAACCCCCGCCAGGTCCGGCAGGGTCAACGCCACCACCTCGCGCCGCGCGGGCTCACCCGACGCCACCCGGACCGGCACCGCCACCACTCCCGGATGCCGCACCGACTCCAGCGCCAGCCCCGGCAGCACCGCCACCCCCAGACCCGCGCCCACCAGGCCCACCACCGCCGGGTAGTCGTCGGTGGCGAACTCGATCGACGGCGCGAAGCCCGCGTCCGTGCACAGCTCCACCAGGTGCCCCCGGCACTGCGGACAGCCCGCGATCCACTGCTCCTGCGCCAACTCCGCGAGATCCACCGGCTCGCCCTCGCCCCGGCCCGCCAGCGGATGCCCGGCCGGCACCAGACCCACCAGCGGATCGTCCAGCAGCGGCCGCACCACCAGCTCCGACCAGTCGTTCGCCGCAGCCGTCGCCGCCGCCTCCAGCGTCGCCTCCGCACGCGCCTCGCGCAGCGTCGCATGCGGGGACGGCAGGCTCAGACCGCCCTGCGAATCCGGGTACCGGAACGCCAGCGCCACCTCGCACTCCCCGCCGCGCAGCATCGCCAACGCCTGCGGGGGCTCCGCCTCCACCAGCGAGACCCGCACCCCCGGGTGCGCCGCCCGCACCTGCGCCACCGACCGCGGCACCAGCGTCGAACTCGCCGTCGGGAACGAGACCAGCCGCACCCGGCCCGCCCGCAGCCCCGCGATCGCCGCGACCTCCTCCTCCGCGGCCGACAGCCCCGCGAGGATCCCGTTCGCATGCTTCAACAGCACCCGCCCGGCCTCGCTCAGCTGCATCTCCCGCCCCGACCGCACCACCAGCGGGGTGTCCACCGCCTTCTCCAGCGCCTTCATCTGCTGACTCACCGCAGGCTGAGTGCACCCCAGCTCCCGCGCCGCAGCAGAAAAGGACCCGGTCCGGGCGACGGCATGCAGAACACGGAGGTGGCGGGCTTCGATCACGCCATCAACCTTAGAGGGAGAGCGAGGGTGCGAATCCAGGGGAGCGGGAGGGTGCGCAATCAGGGGCGCGGGGAGCTGCGCGCGGAGCTGCGCGACCAGCCGTGCACCGTCCGCACTCGACCACCATCGTCCAGCCCCACCCGCCTCCGCCCACGCGAAAGGGGCGCGAGGAACCGGCGGTCCCAGCCTCGCACTACGAGAGTGCATGGCCGGTCGCGCAGTTCCTCGCGCCCCTGGGGCTGCTGCCCCTAACGCCTAGCTGTCAGCAGACGCTCAGTGGCTGTGGCCGTGCCCACCGTGCGAGTGGCCGTGGCCCGCGGCCTCTTCCTCTTCCTTCTTCTCGACCACGAGGGTCTCGGTGGTGAGGAGGAGGGAGGCGATGGAGGCGGCGTTCTCCAGGGCGGAGCGGGTGACCTTGACCGGGTCGATGACGCCGGCCTTGACCAGGTCGCCGTACTCGCCGGTGGCGGCGTTGTAGCCCTGGCCCGGCTCGAGCTCGGAGACCTTGGAGGTGATGACGTAGCCCTCGAGGCCGGCGTTCTGGGCGATCCAGCGCAGCGGCTCGACCAGGGCGCGGCGGACCACGGCGACACCGGTGGCCTCGTCGCCGGACAGGCCGAGGCCGTCCTCCAGGACCTTCGCGGCGTGCACCAGCGAGGCGCCACCACCGGCGACGATGCCCTCCTCGACCGCGGCGCGGGTCGCGGAGATGGCGTCCTCCAGGCGGTGCTTGCGCTCCTTGAGCTCGACCTCGGTGGCCGCGCCGACCTTGATCACGCAGACGCCACCGGCCAGCTTGGCCAGGCGCTCCTGCAGCTTCTCGCGGTCCCAGTCGGAGTCGGTGTTGGCGATCTCGGCCTTGATCTGGGCCACGCGGCCGGCGACCTCGGAGGAGTCACCGGCGCCGTCGACGACGATGGTCTCGTCCTTGGTGACGGTGATGCGGCGGGCGGAGCCCAGCACGTCCAGGCCGACCTGGTCGAGCTTGAGGCCGACCTCCTCGGAGATGACCTGGCCACCGGTCAGGGTGGCGATGTCGCCGAGGATGGCCTTGCGGCGGTCACCGAAGCCGGGGGCCTTGACCGCGACCGCGTTGAAGGTGCCGCGGATCTTGTTGACCACCAGGGTGGACAGCGCCTCGCCGTCGACGTCCTCGGCGATGATCAGCAGCGGGCGGGAGCCGCCGGCCTGCAGGACCTTCTCCAGCAGCGGCAGGAGCTCCTGGATCGAGGAGATCTTGCCCTGGTTGATCAGGATGTACGGGTCCTCCAGGACGGCTTCCTGGCGCTCCGCGTCGGTGACGAAGTACGGCGACAGGTAGCCCTTGTCGAACTGCATGCCCTCGGTGAACTCGAGCTCGACGCCGAAGGTGTTCGACTCCTCGACGGTGATGACACCGTCCTTGCCGACCTTGTCGATCGCCTCGGCGATCAGCTCGCCGACCTGGGTGTCCTGCGCGGAGAGGGAGGCGACGGCGGCGATGTCGTCCTTGCCCTCGATCTCGCGGGCGACCGACAGCAGGTGCTCGGAGACGGCAGCGACAGCCTTGTCGATGCCCTTCTTCAGGGCGGCCGGGCCGGCGCCGGCGGCGACGTTGCGCAGACCCTCGTTGACCAGGGCCTGGGCCAGCACGGTGGCGGTGGTGGTGCCGTCACCCGCGACGTCGTTGGTCTTGGTGGCGACCTCCTTGACCAGCTGCGCGCCGAGGTTCTCGTACGGGTCGTCGAGCTCGACCTCGCGGGCGATGGTCACACCGTCGTTGGTGATGGTGGGGGCGCCGAACTTCTTGTCGATGACGACGTTGCGGCCCTTGGGGCCGATGGTCACCTTGACGGTGTCGGCCAGCTTGTTGACGCCGCGCTCCAGCGAGCGGCGGGCATCCTCGTTGAACTGCAGGGTCTTCGCCATGATCCCGTTTCCTCAGGGTGTGGTCTGCGTACGTGGAGCAACAACCGCGCCCCGGGCCCCTGTCAGTGCTGACACGGATCCGGGGCGGGCTGGGGACGTCTTACTTCTCGATGATGGCGAGAACGTCGCGAGCCGAGAGGACGAGGTACTCCTCGCCCTGGTACTTCACCTCGGTGCCGCCGTACTTCGAGTACAGGACGATGTCACCGACGGCGACGTCGAGCGGCAGACGCTGGCCGTCCTCGAAGCGGCCCGGGCCGACAGCCAGGACGACACCCTCCTGGGGCTTCTCCTTGGCAGTGTCCGGGATCACCAGGCCGGAGGCGGTGGTGGTCTCGGCGTCGAGCGGCTGGACCACAATGCGGTCCTCGAGCGGCTTGATGGCAACCTTGCTGCTGGTGGTCACGTCCGAGCTCCCCTTCGGAGATTACGGGGTTGTCTATCAGGTAGGTGGGCGAGGGTGCGCAGCTGCCGTCGCGGGGGTCAGGCACGCATCTTCGCGTTAGCACTCCCCCTGGGGGGAGTGCCAGGAACGACCTTAGGTCGCCGTTAGCACTCAGTCAACCAGAGTGCCAATGACGCCGTGTCGGATGTCGGCACCACACCCCCCGATTGAGTGCCGGTACTCAGGCGGCGGCGCCGGCCCGGGCGCCAGGATCGGCGCATGACGAAGACTCGACGCCCCGCAGGGCGGGACGCGTTCCACGCGGTGTGGATGGTGGCCGCGGAAGTGCCGCTGCTGGCCATGCTGCCGGGCATGCTGACCTGGGCGAAGTTCAGCTACGTGTGGGTCGCCGACCCTTCGGTCTTCGGCCCGCCGGGGCAGGTGCTCGGGGCGTTCTCGCTGATGCTGGCCGCGTCGGGACTGCTGCTCGCGCTCATGGTGCTGGCGACCGGCCTGGTGCTGCCGGCCCGGCGGGGACTGCGGATCGCACCGCTGGCGCTGCTGACGGTGGGGCCGCTGCTGGCGGTGGCGGCGCACTCGGTGCTGCGCCTCTGATCCTTCCGGGTTGATCACGGGGCGAGCGGGGCGGGGACAATGGTGGTGTGGAGATCGAGTCGTTCCGGGCGCTGCTGACCGAGCAGGGGCAGGCGCTGCTGGCGGAGTTGCGGGAGTTCACGGCGGACCAGGAGCTGGCGCTGGCGACCCGGCTGCGGCGGGATTACCCGGCGGAGCTGGTGCGGGCCGCGTTCGAGCAGGCGCGGTTGCGGCAGCGGGCGGAGGCGAAGTTCGGGGCGGACGCCCGGTCGATGTACTTCACCCAGAACGGGGTGGAGCAGGCGACCCGGCGCAGTGTGGCCGAGTGGCGGGCGGGTCGGTTCGCGGCGCTCGGGGTGAAGCGGTTGGCGGACCTGTGCTGCGGGATCGGCGGGGACGCGATCGCGCTGGCCCGGGCCGGGATCGCGGTGCTGGCGGTGGACCGGGACGAGCTGACCTGCGAGGTGGCGCGGGCGAACGCGGCGGCGCTGGGCGTGGCGGAGCTGGTGGAGGTGCGCTGCGCGGACGTCGCGGACATCGACACGGACGGCTTCGACGCGGTGTTCACCGACCCGGCGCGGCGCACCTCGCGCGGGCGGGTGTTCGATCCGGAGGCGTATTCGCCGCCGCTGTCCTGGGCGGTGGAGGCGGCCCGGCGCACCCCGTTCGGCGCGTTGAAGGTGGCGCCGGGGATCCCGCACGAGCTGGTGCCGGAGGGTGCCGAGGCGGAGTGGGTGTCGGACCGGGGCGAGGTGAAGGAGGCGGTGCTGTGGTTCGGCACCGGGGCCGCCGAGCCGTACCGGGCGACGGTGCTGCCGGGCCCGCACTCGCTGGCCGGCGGCGCGCTGCCGGATCCGCCGGTGGGCGCGGTGGGCCGGTACCTGTACGAGCCGGACGGCGCGGTGATCCGGGGCCGGATGGTCGCCGAGGTGGTGCGGCTGACGAACGGCCGGCTGCTCGACCCGATGATCGCGTACGTCACCTCGGACGAGCTGCACCCGACGCCGTACGCGCACGCCTACGAGCTGTCCGACGTACTGCCGTACAACGTCAAGAAGTTGAAGGCGCTGGTGAAGGAGCGCCGGATCGGCACCGTGGTGATCAAGAAGCGCGGGGCGTCGGTGGTGCCGGAGGAGCTGCGGCGGCAGCTGAAGCCGTCCGGGCCGAACTCGGTGACGGTGATCGTCGCCCGTACCGAGGCCGGCCCGGTGATGATGCTGGGTCAGCCGACGGGCTTGGCGATGTAGTCGTCGAGGCGTGCGACCGCGAAGCCCTGTTCCTGGATGCGGGCGAGCATCTCGCCGAACATCGAGGTCATGCTCTCGCCCTTGAGCTCGGACGGGCCGCGGAAGTGGGCGAGGATGATGTCGCCGTTCTTCAGCTTCTTGTCGGCGGACTGGTACTGCATGTCGTGGATCTGCATGGACTCGCGCCACAGCACGATGGCGCGCGGGCCGCACTCCTGCACCGAGGTGTTCAGGGTGGGGGTGTTGGCGCCGTCGCCGAACGGCGGGCGGAACAGGTACGGGGCGGTGCCGTACTGCTCGGTGAGGGCGGCCTGGTCGTCGCAGATCTCGGACTTCTGCTTGGCGGCCGGGATCTTGCTCATCACCGGGTGGTCGACGGTGTGGTTCTGAATGGTGTTGCCGAGCGCCTGCAGCGGCTTGAAGTAGGCGTAGTCGTTCTTGACGATGTCCTTGGTCAGGAACATCGTGATCGGCACCTTCAGGTCGGTCAGCATCTGGACGAACTTGGGGTCCTTCTCGGCCCCGTCGTCGATGGTGATGAAGACGACCTTGTCCTGGGTGGGGATTTCGCTGAACACCGGCACCACCCCGGTCTTGGTCAGCTTGATCGGCTTGTCGGCGGGCGGCGCGGGCGCCTTGGCCATCGGCTTGAGGCCCCACTTCGCCCACGCGGCGTCCCCGGCGGTGTCCTGCGCGGGCGCCGACGCGGGGGCGGACGAGCCGCCCGAGGACGCGGCGGAGGGCTGCGCGGGGGCTGCGGACTTCGTGGCGGGCGCGGAGCTGCCGCACCCGCTGGCCGCCAGCAGCACGGCGAGCGCGCCCAACCCGTACCCGATCCGGGCCCTCTTCTTCACCGGTGTCCCCCGCTCTCAGCTCTACAGGCGTGTCGATGTTCAGGACGAACGCTACCTGCCCCGCGGTTGCTCAGGCCCTCTCGTCCGGGTCTTGCCGGGCGCGCGACGCCGGATCATCCCGCCTGGAAGCACCGGCAAACCATCCAAGTACACCCAGTACGAGGACGGTTCGCCGGCACTCCCAGCCGGGCGCCCGACGCCGCGCGCCGATCCGACAAGACCCGGACGAGAGGGCCTACCCGACGTCCGTCCGGGTGAAGGTCCAGTGGTGCACCGGCCGGGACAGCAGCCCCGCCGGGGGCGCCGGGACGGGCTGCGGCTCGCCCGTCCACAGCGCGATCATCAGCACCCGGTCGCCGGGAGCGGTGAACAGTTCGACCCGTTCCAGGCCGGCCGCCCCACGCACCGCGGGGAGCGCGAACTCCCGCGCCCAGGTGTGCAGTTCACTCCCCCGCCCGTCGGCCGCGCGGGCCTCCCACATGGCCGCCAGGGTCACTTCAGCGCCTCGGCGGCGTGCGCGTGGAAGTCCGTGTGCGGCACGTGCGTCTCGGTGACCGGCAGCGAGGAGTCCGCCGACAGGTCGAACGCCGACGGGGTGCGGTCGCGCCAGACCATCTCGGCGCCGAGCGCGGCCACCATCGCGCCGTTGTCGGTGCACAGGCCCGGCCGCGGCACCCGCAGCACGATGCCCGCCTTGTCGCAGCGCTGCTGCGCCATCTCGCGCAGCCGGGAGTTCGCGGCGACGCCGCCGCCGATCATCAGGTGGTCGACGCCGTTGTCCTTGCACGCCCGCACGGCCTTGCGGGTGAGCACGTCGGTGACGGCCTCCTGGAAGGACGCGGCGACGTCCGCCACCGGCACCGGCTCGCCGGCCCGCCGCTTGGCCTCGACCCAGCGCGCCACGGCGGTCTTCAGGCCGGAGAACGAGAAGTCGTACGCCGGGTCGCTCGCGCTGCTCAGGCCGCGCGGGAAGGCGATCGCCTTGCCGTCGCCCTCGCGGGCCATCCGGTCCACCACCGGCCCGCCGGGGAAGCCCAGGCCGAGAACGCGCGCGACCTTGTCGAACGCCTCGCCGGCCGCGTCGTCGATGGTCGCGCCGAGCGGCCGCACGTCGGAGGTGATGTCGCTGCTGAGCAGCAGCGAGGAGTGCCCGCCGGAGACCAGCAGCGCCATGGTCGGCTCGGGCAGCCGGCCGTGCTCCAGCTGGTCGACGCAGATGTGCGAGGCCAGGTGGTTGACGCCGTACAGCGGCTTGTCCAGCGCCCACGCGTACGCCTTGGCGGCGCTGACGCCGACCAGCAGCGCACCGGCCAGGCCGGGGCCGGCGGTGACGGCGATGCCGTCCAGGTCGCTCGCCTTGATGCCGGCGGTGTCCAGCGCGCGCTGGATGGTGGGGACCATCGCCTCCAGGTGCGCCCGGCTGGCGATCTCCGGGACGACGCCGCCGAACCTGGCGTGGTCGTTCACCGAGGACGCGACCGCGTCGGCGAGCAGCGTGGTGCCGCGGACGATGCCGACGCCGGTCTCGTCGCAGGAGGTCTCGATTCCGAGGACGAGCGGTTCGTCAGCCATTGTGATGATCCTTCAGATCGCTTGCATCGCTTGCCAGGTGGTCCAGACGCATCACCAGTGCGTCCACGTTGGCGGGCTGGTAGTAGCCCCGCCGGATGCCGACCGGCTCGAACCCGAACCGCTCGTACAGCTGCTGCGCGCGCAGGTTGTCCACCCGGACCTCCAGCAGCAGCTCGGCGCAGCCGCGCCGGACCGACTCCTCGATCAGCTCGGTCAGCAGCATCGCCCCGAGGCCCGCCCCCTGGTGCCCGGCCTCCACCGCGATGGTCTGCACGTCGCCGTCCGCCCCGACCACCATCAGCCCGGCGTAGCCGACCAGCGTGTCGTCCTCGCCGACCGCCACCACGTAGTGCCGGCTGCCGCCCGGGTGCGCCTCGGCCAGCTCGGACCAGTACATCCCGCGCGACCAGGCGTCGTCGGGGAACAGCAGGTGCTCCAGCGCCATGACGGGCTCGATGTCCCACCAGCGCATGTGACGCAGCGAGAACCTAGCCACGGCCGGAGAGTCCCGTGCGCGTCACGCCGGAAGCACCGCCTTGTAGCCGGCCGGCACCTGCGCGTCCGGGCGCCGCAGGTACAGCGGGGCGTTCGGCAGCAGCTCGCGGCCGGCCGCCAGCTCGCGGACCGCGAAGTCGGCGAGCGCGCCGGCCGACACGTGCTCGGGGCCGCTCGCCGCCGGCAGGCCGTACAGCAGCGCGCCCGCGCCGACCGTCCGCCCGCCGGGCTCGATCTCCGCCGGACGGTCCACCGAGGGCCCGGAGATCCGGGTGCCGGACGCGTCGTAGGAGGCCCAGTAGACCTCCTTGCGGCGTGCGTCGGTGGCCACCGAGAACGCCTCGTCCAGGCCCTCGGTGCGGGCCTGGTGGGCGATCGCGTCGAGGGTGCAGACGCCGTGCACCGGCAGGCCGAGCGCGTCGCCGAGCGCGGCGGCGGTCACCAGGCCGACCCGCAGGCCGGTGTAGGGGCCGGGGCCGACGCCGACCGCGAGGTCGGTGAGCTGCCGCTTGTCCACACCGGCGGTGCGCAGCACGGCGCCGATGGTGGGCAGCAGCAGTTCGCCGTGCCGGCGGGCGTCAACCTCGTAGGACTCGGCGAGCACGCGTTCGCCGTCGTGGACGGCGGCCGTGACGGCGGGGGTGGCGGTGTCGAAGGCGAGGAGGAGCACGCGTTCAAGGTTAGAGGGTCCGGCGAGAGTGCCCGCACCGGCCGGGAACACACGATCGGAAGAGGCCGAAGCGGCGTCGCGGACCTGGCACGATGGGCCTCGGACGTGAGACGGAGCGTTGAGGAGCAGACCGTGGCGAAGCTGGGTCCTGGTGTGGTGGTCGGCGGGCTGACCCTGGGCGCCATGGCGGTGATCGGGCTGCTGGCGTTCCAGGCGAACGGCGCCGCGTCCCGGGCGGTGGCGGCCACCCCGGCCTCGGCGAGCGCCCCGGCGGCGGCGCCCTCGGCGAGCTCGCCGAGCGAGCGGCCGACCGCTCCCCCGCTGCCGGCGGACTCCGGGGCGGGCCTGCGAGTGGTGTTCTCGCTCAAGGAGCGCCAGGTGTGGCTGGTCGACCCGAAGAAGCCGGAGCAGGTGGTCGGCACATTCAAGGTGACGCCGGGCAGCGCGCTGCCGAACCCGGGCGCGTATACGGTCTACAGCCGCACGGCGGCGGGCACCGGCACGGACGGCCGGCAGATCGAGCATGTGGTGCGGTTCACCCAGCAGCAGGGCACGGTGTTCGGTTTCAGCGCGCTGGTGGACGAGAACGCCGCCGCGCCGTCGGTGGACCCGAAGACCAAGACCGGCGGCATCCGGGCGTCCCGCTCGGACGGCCAGGCGCTGTGGGACTTCGCACCGAACGGCACCCGGGTGGTCGTGGTCGCCTGACGGTGACCCGGAACGCTACGCGGCGTGGCGCTCCGGCGGGGTGGAGACCGCCTCGGCGGCCCGGCAGGACGCCAGCAGCACCCGCATCGGCACGGGCTCCTGCGGCGCGTCGGTGCGCGAGGCCTTGGCGCGCGAAGCCTCGACGCGTGCCGCGTCGGCCGGTTCGGGACGGCGGTCGGTCCGGGGGGTGGTGCTCGCCATGGGGCGCCTCCCTAGTTAGGTACACCTAACCTGCTGCCGCCATCCCATCACGCCCACCGGCCGGGCCGCAACAATTTACCGACACGCTGTCGGGAAACCGGCTCAGTTGTCACCCAATACGGTGAGGTCCACGTCGTCCCAGCGACCGCCCAGCCCCGTCACGGTGACCCGCCGCCCGTCCGCCTCTTCGGTGACGTCCGCCTCCGCACCGCCCAGGGTCCGCTCGATCCGGACCTCCAGCCGGTCCTCGGAGAGCTGCTCGACCTTGCCCTCGCCCCACTCGACGACGATCACCGACTCGGGCAGCGAGACGTCCAGGTCGAGGTCCTCCATCTCGTCCAGGCCGCCGCCCAGCCGGTACGCGTCCACGTGCACCAGCGCGGGGCCACCGGTCAGCGACGGGTGCACCCGGGCGATCACGAAGGTCGGCGAGGTGACGGCGCCGCGCACCCCCAGGCCCTCCCCCAGGCCGCGGGTCAGCGTGGTCTTGCCCGCGCCCAGCTCCCCCGACAGCAGCACCAGGTCGCCCGGGCGCAGCAGGGCGGCGAGCCGCCGGCCGATGCCGGTCATCCGCTCCGCGGTGGCGACGGTCAGAGTGGTCTGCGAACCCATGGCGTCCTTCTTCGATCGTTGCGGCCACCCCTACGGTGCCACACCCGGACGCCCGTTCAGCCCTCCGGCCGGTCACCCTCGGGCTCGCGCAGCGCGGCGGGCAGCGGGCCGGTGCCGGCCCGGTCGGCGGCCCGCTCCAGCAGGGCGACCAGTTCCCCGTCCACCAGCTCGGGGCGTTCCAGCATCACCAGGTGGCCGGCGTCCTCCACCAGCACCAGCCGGGCACCGGGCAGCGCGGCGGCGATCGCCTCGGAGTACTCGGGCGGGGTGATCAGGTCCTTCGCGCCGGCCATCACCAGCGTGGGGACGCCGTCCAGCCCGGCCAGCGCGGCCAGCTTGTCGTGCGCCGAGAACGCCGGGTAGAACTCCGCGACCACGTCGATCGGAGTGGCGTCCAGCAGCTGCTCGGCGAACCGCACAACCGCCGGGTCGACGTCCTTGCCGCCGAACGAGAACCGCCGGTAGAACACCGCCGTCAGGTCCGAACCCCAGCGCCGGGTCGCCTCCACCAGCTCGACCTGCCGGCCCAGCATCCGCACCACACCGGGCGCGACCCGCTTGACCAGGCTCGCCCCGGCGGCGGGCAGGCCCAGCGTCACCGAGTCCCAGCCACCTGCCAGCGTGCCGATCAGCGCCACCCCGACCACCCGGCCGTCCGGCCCGAACAGCTCGGGATGCTGGGCGGCCAGCGCCATCACCGTCATGCCGCCCATCGAATGCCCGACCAGCACGATCGGCCCGTCCGGCACCACCGCGTCCAGCACCGCCCGCAGGTCGCCGCCGAGCTGATCGATCGACGCGGGCTCACCGTTCAGGTACGAGCGGGACCGCTCGGAACGGCCGTGGCTGCGCTGGTCCCAGAACACCGCCCGCAGCGCACCGCGCAGCGCGGCCCGCTGGAAGTGCCAGCTGTCCTGGTTCAGGCAGTACCCGTGGCAGAACACCACGGTCGGCCCGGGGCCGTCGGCGGCGTCCACCTCCACGTACAACTCGGTGCCGTCATCGGCCCGCACCCGCCGCGGCGCTCCCCGCAACGACCCGAACGGCGCCGCCGCGTCCAGCTCCTCCCGGGCCCGCCGACGCATCGCCCGCCCCACCGTCATCCGCTCCACCGCCACCCCAGCGGCGGCCCCGGCGGCGAGCACCCCGAGCGATATCCCGATCAGCCCGGCCCTGGAGACCCCCGACGGCTCAGCCATTCTTGGTGAACTCACGGGCGCGGAGGGGTGCGAAAACGGGGGCGCGTGGAACTGCGCGAAGCGGAAGGCGAACGTGGGAAAGATCGCGCCACCGACAGCCAGTTGCGCGTGAGCGCGCCCTACCGAAGACAGCCACTACCGCACCCCACCCACGTACCGCCGGGGCACCCGCCCCCCGATCCGAGTGATGATCTCGTACGAAAGCGTCCCGCAAGCCTTCGCCCAGTCCTCGGCCGTGGGCTCGCCCCGGTCGCCGGCGCCGAACAGCAGGGCTTCTTCGCCGACCTCGGGCGTGTCCCCACCGAGGTCCACCACGAACTGGTCCATCGCGACCCGGCCGGCCACCCGGTAGCGGCCGGAGCCGATCTGCACCGGCCCGGTGTTGCTCGCGTGCCGGGGGATGCCGTCCGCGTAGCCGAGCGGGATCAGGCCGAGGTTGGTGGCCCCGGGCGTGACGTAGTGGTGGCCGTAGGAGACGCCGTGGCCGCCGGGGACGCGCTTGACCAGCGCGAGCCGGGCCGTCAGCGACATGACGGGCCGCAGGCCGTAATCGGCGGGCGTGCCGACCTCGGGCACCGGCGACAGGCCGTACATGGCGAGGCCGGGCCGGACCAGGTCGTAGTGCGACTGCGGGAGCAGCAGGGTGGCCGGGGAGTTCGCCAGGTGCCGCACCTCGGGGTCGAGGCCGGCCCGCTCGGCGGACGACAGCGCCTGTGCGAAGGAGTCCAGCTGGGCCTGGATGGAGGGGTGGCCGGGCTCGTCGGCGGCGGCGAAGTGCGACCACACGCCGACCACGCGCAGCAGGCCGTCGGCCTGTGCCTTGGCGGCGTTGTCGACCAGGTCGGCCCAGTCGTGCGGCTGGCAGCCGTTGCGGCCGAGGCCGGTGTCGGCCTTGAGGTGGATCCGGGCCGGGATGCCGGTGGCGCGGACGGCGGCGAGGAGTTCGTCCAGCGCCCACTGGCCGCTGATCGAGATGTCGACGGACTCGCGCAGCGCCTGCTCCCAGGGGCCGCCGGGCGTCCACAGCCAGCACAGGATGCGGGCCTGCTCGGGGCGGATCCCGGCGGCGCGCAGTGCGAGCGCCTCCTGCGGGGTGGCGGTGCCGAGCCAGCCGGCGCCGGCGGCGATCGCCTCGCGGGCGCACTGAAGCGCTCCGTGGCCGTAGGCGTCGGCCTTGACCACGGCCATCAGCTCGGGGCCGTTGGTGCGGGCGCGCAGGGCGGCCAGGTTGTCGCGCAGGGCGGCCAGGTCGATGGTCGCCTCGGCACGGACCCCCTCGGTCAGTGCGGGTGTCCCGGTGGTGTTCGCAGTCGTCATCGCGTATCAGTCTCCCAGACCCCCGCCGGTCCCCCCATCAGGGGCGCGGCCGACCGGGGTGCAGTCGCCCGTCCACCTGTACGCCCTTTCCCTTCCGGTGTCTCCACGCGGTGGAGCGGGTTCCGGTTCCGAACGGGGTGTCAACCGGTCGTCGACCGGGCCGGGGCCGGGACGGCGGAGACACGCCTCCCGGCCCCGGACAGGGCGTCAGCCGGTCAGCGACTGCCAGACGGGATGCAGCGCCTCGGCCAGGTCGAGCGCCGTGATCGGGGCGCCTGTTCCCGCGGCGCGCCGCCCGGCCAGGCCGTGCAGGTACGCGGCGGCGGAGGCGGCGTCGAGCGGGGTCAGGCCGGTGGCGAGCAGGGAGCCGGCCAGGCCGGACAGGACGTCGCCGCTGCCGGCGGTGCCGAGCCAGCCGGTGCCGGTGGTGTTCACCCGGGCGGTGCCGTCGGGGTCGGCGACGACGGTGGTGGAGCCCTTGAGCAGCACCGTCGCGCCGTAGCGGGCGGCGAGCGAACGGGCAACCACCAGTCGGCGGGCGGCGACCGTGTCGGCGTCGGCGTGCTCGCCGACGCCGGCCAGCAGCCGGGCGGCCTCGCCGGCGTGCGGGGTGAGCAGGGTCGGGGCGGACCGGTCGGCGAGCACGCCGGGGCCGAGCCGGGCGAGTTCGGTGAGCGCGTCGGCGTCGGCGAGCACCGGGACGTCGGTGTCGAGGGCCTCCCGCAGAGCGTGCTCCGCGCCGTCGCCGCCCCCGGGGCCGACCACCCAGGCCTGGACCCGCCCGGCACCGGCCGGACCGGTCTCACTGACCAGCGTCTCGGGGTGGCGGCGGACCACTTCCTCGGCGGCGTGCCCGGTGTAGCGCACCGCGCCCGCGCCGCCCCGCAACGCCCCCGCGACGGCGAGCAGCGCCGCGCCCGGGTAGCGGGCGGAACCGGCACAGACGCCGACCACGCCGCGCCGGTACTTGTCGCTCTCCGCGCCGGGGACGGGCAGCAGCGCGGCCACGTCGGCGTGCTGGAGCGCCTCGACGGGGGCGGGCGGCAGGTCGAGGCCGATCTTCACCAGGTGGACCACGCCCGCGTAGCCGGCGCCGGGGTCGATCAGCAGGCCGGGCTTGTAGGTGCCGAAGCAGACGGTGACGTCGGCGCGCAGCGCGGGGCCTGCCACCTCGCCGGTGTCGGGGTCGACGCCGGAGGGCACGTCCACGGCGACCACGGGGCCGCGGCGGGCCATGGTCGCGAAGGGCGCCGCGGCCGGACGCAGCGGGCCGCGGCCGCCGATGCCGACGATGCCGTCCAGCACCAGGTCGGCGCGCCCGAACGCGCCGGCGTCGTCGGTGACCCGGCCGCCGGCGGCGAGAAGCTCCGCGAGGCCGGCGGCGTGCGCCTTGGCGGGGTCGAGCAGCAGGGCTTCGACGCGAGCGCCCCGGCGGGCGAGGCGGGCGGCGGCGTACAGCGCGTCACCGCCGTTGTCGCCGGAGCCGGCCAGGACGAGGACGCGGCTGCCGTAGACCCTGGGCAGCAGTCGGGCGCAGGTCGCAGCGAGACCGGCTGCGGCGCGCTGCATCAGGGTGCCTTCGGGGAGGGTGGCCATCAGCGCGGCCTCGGCTGCACGGACTTGGGCGACTTGGTGGGCCTGGCGCATTCGGAAGCTCCTTCGGGGCGCGAGCACGTGCAAGTCATTGTCCGTGGCGCGATCTCGAGGAGGGGGATCTTCCGCTTCGCGCAGTTGCCCGCGCCCCCGGCTCAGCCTTCGGCGATCACCACGGCCGAGGCGACGCCCGCGTCGTGGCTGAGCGAGACGTGCCAGCCCGTCACGCCGAGGGCGGCGGCGCGGGCTTCGACGGTGCCGGTGACGTGCAGGACGGGCCGGCCGGATTCCTCGACGCGGACTTCGGCGTCCTCCCAGCGCAGGCCGGGGGGTGCGCCGAGGGCCTTGGCGAGTGCCTCTTTCGCGGCGAACCGGGCGGCCAGTGAGGCGGTGCCCCGGCGTTGTCCGGACGGGAGGGTCAACTCGCCTGCGGTGAAGAGACGTTCGGCGAGTCCGGGGGTGCGTTCCAGGGATTCCCCGAACCGTCCGATGTCCGCCACGTCGATGCCGACGCCGATGATCACGCCTGTTCCTCCGTCCATGCCCGCGCGGTGCCGCGCAGGCATGGACGATACGCGGGCTACTCGACCGTGACGGACTTGGCGAGGTTGCGCGGCTGGTCGACCTCGTGGCCCTTGGCGGTGGCCAGCTCGCAGGCGAAGACCTGGAGCGGGACGGTGGACACCAGGGGCTGGAGCAGGGTCGGGGTGGCCGGGATGCGGATCAGGTGGTCGGCGTAGGGGACGACGGCCTCGTCGCCCTCCTCGGCGATCACGATGGTCTTGGCGCCGCGGGCCCGGATCTCCTGGATGTTGGAGACGATCTTGTCGTGCAGGACGGAGCGGCCGCGCGGCGAGGGCACCACGACGACGACCGGCAGGTCCTGCTCGATCAGGGCGATCGGGCCGTGCTTGAGCTCGCCGGCGGCGAAGCCCTCGGCGTGCATGTAGGCGAGTTCCTTGAGCTTGAGCGCGCCTTCGAGGGCCACCGGGTGGCCGACGTGCCGGCCGAGGAAGAGCACCGCGGGGGCGTCGGCCAGCGAGCGGGCCAGCGCGCGGACCGGCTCCATGGTGCCGAGCACCTGCTCGACCTGCCGGGGGGCGTCGCCGAGTTCGCGGATCACCGAGGTGATCTCGTCGCCCCACTTGGTGCCGCGCACCTGGCCCAGGTAGAGGGCGACCAGGTAGCAGGCGACCAGCTGGGTCAGGAACGCCTTGGTGGAGGCGACCGCGACCTCGGGGCCGGCGTGGGTGTACAGCACCGCGTCGGACTCGCGCGGGATGGTCGAGCCGTTGGTGTTGCAGATCGCCAGGACCTTGGCGCCCTGCTCGCGGGCGTGCCGCAGCGCCATCAGGGTGTCCATGGTCTCGCCGGACTGCGAGATGGCGATGACCAGGGTGCGGTCGTCCATGATCGGGTCGCGGTAGCGGAACTCGCTGGCCACCTCGACCTCGCACGGGATGCGGGTCCAGTGCTCGATCGCGTACTTGGCGATCATGCCGGCGTGGAACGCGGTGCCGCAGGCGACGATCACCACCTTGTCGACCTCGCGCAGCACCCGGTCGGGGATGCGCAGCTCGTCGAGGGTGAGCCGGCCGTCGGTGCCGATCCGGCCGAGCAGGGTGTCGGCGACGGCCTTGGGCTGCTCGGCGATCTCCTTGAGCATGAAGTAGTCGTAGCCGCCCTTCTCGGCGGCCGAGGCGTCCCAGTCGACGTGGTACTCGCGGACCTCGGCGGGCGTGCCGTCGAAGTTGGTCACCGTCACGCCCTCGCGGCGCAGTTCGACGACCTGGTCCTGGCCGAGCTCGATGGCCTCGCGCGTGTGCGCGATGAACGCGGCGACGTCCGAGGCGAGGAAGTTCTCGCCGTCGCCGACGCCGACCACCAGCGGCGAGTTGCGGCGGGCGCCGACCACCACGTCGGGGGCGTCGGCGTGCACCGCGACCAGGGTGAACGCGCCGTCCAGCTGCCGGCACACGGCGCGCATGGCCTCGGCAAGGTCGCCGTCGTAGGCCTCGGACAGCAGGTGGGCGACCACCTCGGTGTCGGTCTCCGAGCGCAGCGTGTGGCCGCGGTCGGCGAGTTCGGCGCGCAGCAGGGCGAAGTTCTCGATGATGCCGTTGTGGACGACGGCGACCTTGCGGTGGTCGTCCAGGTGGGGGTGGGCGTTGGCGTCGTTCGGCGCGCCGTGGGTGGCCCACCGGGTGTGTCCGATGCCCGTGGTGCCGGCCGGCAGAGGGGTTTCGGCCAGCGACTTCTCCAGGTTGACGAGCTTTCCGGCCCGCTTGTCGGTCGCCAGGAGCCGCTGCCCGTCGGCTCCTTCGGTCTGCACCGCGACGCCGGCCGAGTCGTAGCCCCGGTACTCCAGCCGCCGCAGACCTGCGATCACTACGTCGAGGGCCTGCTGGGGGCCCGTATATCCAACAATTCCGCACATATGCGCCAGCATAGGTGCCGGTGTTCGAGCCCCGGCTGGTCGGATGACCACACCGGGTGACCGACACCACAACACCCGGCGGCCCGGACACGGCTCACAATGGACCCTGTGCTGACCGAACTCTGTACGAGGGGCGCGCCCGCCGCACCCACCCCCTCCCCGTACGTGGATCTGGACCGCGCCGAGTGGAGCGCGCTGCGCGAACGCACGCCGCTGCCGCTCACCGCCGACGAGGTCGAGCGCCTCCGCGGCCTCGGTACCGCGCTGGACCTGGACGAGGTCCGCGACGTCTACCTGCCGCTGTCGCGCCTGCTGAACCTGTACATCCACGCCACGCACGAGCTGCGCGGCGCGCTGGGCACGTTCCTGGACACCCCCGACACCGAGCGGGTGCGCACCCCGTTCATCATCGGCGTGGCCGGGTCGGTGGCGGTCGGCAAGTCCACCACGGCCCGCCTGCTGAAGGCGCTGCTCGCCCGCTGGCCCGAGCACCCGCGGGTCGAGCTGGTCACCACCGACGGCTTCCTGCTGCCCAACGCGGAACTGCGCCGGCGCGGCCTGATGGCCCGCAAGGGCTTCCCGGAGTCCTACGACCGGCGGGCGCTGATGCGCTTCGTCGCGGACGTGAAGGCCGGCAAGGAGCGGGTCACCGCCCCCGTCTACTCGCACCTGGTGTACGACATCGTGCCGGACGAGCAGCTGGTGGTGGAGCGCCCCGACATCCTGATCGTCGAGGGCCTGAACGTGCTCCAGCCGGCCCTGCCCGGCACCGACGGGCGGACCAGGATGGCGGTCGCCGACTACTTCGACTTCTCGATCTACGTCGACGCCCGCACCGACGACATCGAGGCCTGGTACCTGGACCGGTTCCGCAAGCTGCGCGAGACCGCCTTCCAGGACCCCAACTCCTATTTCCGGCGCTTCACCGAGGTGCCCGAGGAGGAGGCGATGGACTACGGCCGGCAGGTCTGGCGGACCATCAACCGGCCGAACCTGCTCGAGAACGTCCTGCCCACCCGCGGCCGGGCCACCCTGATCCTGCAGAAGGGCGCGGACCACAAGGTCCGCCGGGCGCTGCTCCGCAAGCTCTGACGCCGCGCCCCGGACGGGGTGTCAGGACGGCCGCTGCGCCACCGGCCAGGAGCGCAGCGGCAGGGTCGCCAGGCCGTCCGCGAACGCCTTGCGGGTGGCCTGGTCGGCGGCGAAGCGGTAGTCGTACCGGCCGCCCTCCTCGACGCTGTGCTCGAACCAGACGAAGCCGGGCACCTTCGGGTGCTCGGCGATCCACTCGAACATGTCGGTGATCCAGCCGGCCTTGTTCGGGTCCGGCATCGCCCCGGTCTCCGATATGAACACCGGCTTGTCGGCGATCTCCCGCAGCCGGATGTAGGTCGGGTCGAGGATCTCGGAGGCGGTGTTCTCGCCCAGGCCGTAGGCGTCCATGCCGAGCCAGTCGACGTACGCGTCGCCCGGGTAGAGCTTGTTCAGGTCGCCGGAGGCGCCGCGCAGCACGTTCGGGCTCCACAGCCATATGACGTTGTCGACCTTCTCGGCGGCGAAGATGTCGTGCACGTGCCGCCAGGCCGCCGCGTAGTCGCCCGGCTTGTTGCCGTTGGCGTTCACCGACCACGGGTACCAGTCGCCGTTCATCTCGTGCGCGAACCGCAGCACCACCGGCCAGCGCTGGTCCCGCACCCCGCGGGCGAAACGGGTGATGTAGGCGTCGAACGCGCCGTCGGCGATCCGGCGGCTCGCGTACCACGGCTGGCCGGCCTCGAACGGGGCGTCGCCGGGCTCCCAGGTGAGCATCGGCACCGCACCCTGCCGGTATATCTCCTGGACCGTCGCCGGATCGAACTCCTTGCGCCAGTCCAGGAAGTACTGCAGCATCGTGGGCCGCTTCCCGGCCGCCGCGGCGACCGCGTCGGTCTCGGCCGCCGACGGCGTCCGGTAGGTGCTCGCCCCGAAGAACACGCCGGAGGCCGCCAGCAGGTCGGCCTTGGTCGGCGGGGCGGCATCCACGGGGGTGGAGGGGGGCGAGGATTCGCTGTCCGGCGGCGCGCCGAACATCGCACCGGCCGGACCCGTGCCGTCGGACACCGTGCCCGAACAGGACACGCCGGCCATCATCAGGACCAGCGCCGCGGCGCCGCGGCACCAGGACCGGCGGTTCATCCGTCCATCCCCCCTCAGTCCCGATCGCTCGTCAGGACCCCTTGGTCAGCAACTGGTCGAAGTAGCTGTCGAGTTCCTTGCTCGAACTCTGCGCCACCGGGTCCTGGGCGCCCGCACCGCCGCTGATCGGGCCGGCCACCGTGAACACCACGTAGCGACCCTCGACCCGGTTGGTCAGCGAGCAGGCCACGTCGCGGCAGAACTCGCCCACGTTGTCCTTGCCGAACAGCGGCTGGATCTGGCCCTTCATGCCGGCGCCGACCTTGGCCGCGTCGGCCTCGCTCTTGAACACCGCGACGCCCACCGTCACCGCCGTGTTGCCGGTGAAGTAGGTGCCGCGCATCAGCTGGACGCAGCCCGCGTTGGTGAGGACGTCGCCGAGGCCCGCGCCGGTTGCCTTCCAGCACGGATTGTCGGTGGTGGTGGACTTGCGGACGTAGTTGTGCCCGCCGATGTTGAGCGACTGGTCGGCGAACAGGGCCTCGGCGGTGATCGCCGGCGGGAGCTGCTTGGTGGTCGGGGAACCGCTCCCCGACGGCTTGGCGGAGTTGGTGGGCGACACCGGGGCGGAACCCGACTGGGAGGCCACCGGATCGTTACTGGGCTTGTCGTCCTGGCTGAGCACCGCGATGGCGGCCGCGCCCGCACCGAGCACCACCACGCCGATGCCGATGCCCAGACCCGTCATCAGGCGCTTGCGGCGCACCTGCGCCTCGCGCTGGTCGGCCAGTTGCTGCCAGTCCGGCTCGAACTGCTGCTGGGCAGGCGGCGGCCCCGGATAGGGGTACTGTGTCTGCTGCTGCTGCCACGGCTGAGGCTGCTGCGGGAACGGCGGCGCGCCTTGGACCGGCGGCTGACCAGGCATCTGCTGGGGTGCGCCGAACGGCTGTTGCGGCTGGCCACCCGGAGTGTTCGGACTCTGCGGTACACCCATCCCATCGCTCATGTGCGTGAATGCTAGGGCATCTGCGGGCTTTCGGTGATGCCGCCTCCACACCCAACCGAAATGTCCCGCTTTCCCCCGCGCATCGCGGCCACCGTGATGGAAACGTCATTACGCAGCCCCGGGACGGCAAAGTCATTCGGATAAGCTCGACCGGCCGCCGGTTCGCGCCAACCGCCGTACGGGCAGGCCGAGTCAAGTCCAAAGCACGGCCACGGGGGCCCTCTTGTCCAGCAATACCGAGTCGACACGTCGCACTCAGCGTCGCGGCCCCGTCCCCGCCCAGCGCCGGCGGAAGCCCGCGGCGGCGCCGCCGCAGCTCGGGCTGCTGCCCAAACCCCCGAGCGACAGCGAGAAGTTCGCGTACGCCAAGCGCCACCTGTGGGTCCTGACGCTCAGTTCGCTGATCAGCTTCGGCTGCCTGGTTGCCAGTCAGGTCACCCTGGTGACGAGCGCGCCGTGGCTGTGGATCTACTCGCCGTTCCTGCTGTTCACCGTGGTCTACTACCTGATCTCGCTCCGGGTCACCGGCCTCAACGGCGACTTCGACCTCAAGGGCCACCGCCAACTGGTGCGCTCCTGGCGGCCGGAGGAGTACCCGACCGTCGACGTCTTCCTCCCGGTGTGCGGCGAGCCGATCGAGATCCTGCACAACACCTGGAAGCACGTCCGGGAGATGGCCGACAACTACCCCGGCCTGTGCATGCCGTACGTGCTCGACGACTCGGACAGCCCCGAACTCGAAGCCATGGCCCTCGACTTCGGCTTCCGCTACGGCACCCGGCCGAACCGCGGCTGGTTCAAGAAGGCCGGCAACCTGCACTTCGGCTTCGGCAACTCCGACGGTGAGTTCATCCTCATCCTGGACGCCGACTTCACGCCGCGCGCCGACCTGCTGGCCGAACTCCTCCCACACATGGACGCCGACCCGAAGCTCGGCATCGTGCAGTCCCCGCAGTACTTCCGGGTGCTGGACTCGCAGAGCTGGGTGGAGCGCGGCGCCGGCGCCGTCCAGGAGCTGTTCTACCGCTCCGTGCAGGTCTCCCGGCAGGCCCGGGACGGCGCGATCTGCGTCGGCAGCTGCGCCATCTACCGGCGTGCCGCGCTGGACGAGAACGGCGGCACCACGCTGATCGAGCACTCCGAGGACGTGCACACCGGCTTCGACCTCCGCCGCCTCGGCTGGGGCCTGAAGTACGTGCCGCTGGCGCTGGCCACCGGCGTCTGCCCGGACACCGCGGGCGCCTTCTACAACCAGCAGTACCGCTGGTGCTCCGGTTCGATGAGCCTGCTCGGAAGCCGCAAGTTCTGGGACACCAAGCTCCGTTGGAGCAGCCGGCTCTGCTACATGTCCGGGTTCTTCTACTACATCCACACCGCGATCTTCATCTTCCTGGCGCCGGTGATCCCGCTCGTGCTGCTGATCTGGCACCCGGAGATGTTCCTGGTCGAGCGGCTCTGGCTGGTGCTGCCCAGCCTGGTGTACACCACGGTGATCTTCCCGCTCTGGCACCGCGTCCCGTACCGCCTGGAAGCCTGGTCCTGCCGGATGATGTACGGCTGGGCACACTTCTTCGCCATCTGGGACATCCTGCGCCGCAAGCGGATGTCCTGGCAGCCGACCGGCTCCAGCACCGCCAAGAAGAACCGCACCCGCCGGCTGTGGCTGGGCCTGTCCGTCTGGGGCGGCGGCACCGCGCTCGCCTGGGTGGGCACCGCCGTGTGGCGCATCGTCACCGGATACCCGCCGGACTACGCCCTGGTGCTTGCCTCCGGGCTGTTCTACGCCCTGGTCGTCGGCCGCACCCTCCTCCAGCCCCGAAGCGAGAAGGCCGCGTGAATCCGACCTACCGAGCCAGAACCGCCACCTGCCTGCTGCTGGCAGGCCTGCTCGCCCTGCTGCCCGGCTGCACCCGCTCCGGCCCGTCCGCCGGCCACGACGCGTTCGGCCCCGGCGACACCCAGGTCGCCTCCGCCGACCCCAGCCAGGCCCCGGCCGACACGACCCCGCTGCTGCAGCCCGCGAAGAAGTACTTCGGCGTCGCCCTGGACGGCGCCCCGGCCTCCATGGACCCGGTGCAGAAGTACACCGAGATGGTCGGCAAGCAGCCCAACCTCATCGAGAACTACGCCAGTTGGGGCGACCAGTTCGACTCCACCGGCGTCCGGCTCAGCTGGCAGAACGGCGCCCTGCCGTACATCGCCTGGGAGCCCTACAAGACCCCGCTGGCCGACATCGCCAAGGGCAACTCGGACGCCTACATCAAGACGTTCGCCACCGCGGTGCAGAAGACCAACGTCCCGGTGGCGATCAGCTTCGCCCACGAGATGAACGCCCACTGGTACGACTGGGGCACCAAGACCAACAGCGCCGAGGACTTCGTCGGGGCGTGGCGCCGGATCCACGACATCTTCCAGGACCGCGGCGCGTCCAACGTCATCTGGGTGTGGAGCCCGAACATCATCAACCCGGTGAAGAGCGTCGCCCTGCAGCCGTACTACCCCGGCGACGGCTACATCGACTGGGTCGGCATGATCGGCTACTGGACCGAGTGCTGCGACAAGAACTTCGATCAGGTCTACGGGCCGACCATGGATCAGATCCGCGGCTTCAGCAGCAAACCGTTCATCATCAGCGAGACCGCCGCCGAACCCGGCAAGAAGGCCTCCTCCTTCGTCGACGAGCTGTTCAGCGGTGTGGAGAAGCACCCGGACGTCCTCGGCTTCATCTGGTTCAACATCAGCAAGCGCGCCGACTGGCGGCTGGAGAAGACGCCCAGTTCCCTGGCCGCCTTCAAGCAGCACGCCGCCGACCCGCAGTACGGCTTCGATCCGAGAAAACCCTGATGACGCAGCAGCGCGACGACGCAATCACCTCGCAGGCCCCGGCCGACCAGCAGGATCGCTACCCCGCGGAGCAGAACTTCGGCTGGTTCGGCGGGAGCCACCCGGCCGAGCCGCAGGAGCAGCAGCAGGAACCGGAGGCGGCTCCGGAGCCGAAGGCGCCCGAACCCGGCTACACCCTGCCCGACGTCCCCGACGTCGGCTGGGACCCGCTGCCGAGCAGCCGCCGCACCTGGGTCAGCCGCCTGGTCCTGCTCGGCATCCTGCTCGCCCAGGCCCTGCTGACGCTCCGTCTGAGCAACAGCGCCTTCGAGGACGAGGCGCTGTACCTTTACGCCGGCCACCTCCAGCTGCACCACCTGAACGGCGGCGCCCCGCTGCCGGACTCGTTCGCCGCGTACTTCTCCGGCTCGCCGCTGCTGTACCCGCCGCTGGCCGCCGCGTTCGACACCTGGTTCGGCCTGGCCGGAGCCCGCGGCCTGTCGCTGGGGTTCATGCTGGGCACCACCGCGCTGCTGTACATGATGACCCGCCGGCTGTTCAACGAGCGGGTCGCGCTGGTCGCAGCGGGCTGCTTCGCGGTCACCCAGTCCACCCTGTTCATGGGTGCGCTGGCCACCTACGACGCCGCCGCGCTGTTCCTGATCGCAGTGGGCGCCTGGCTCGCGGTGCGCACCGCCCGGAACGGCTGGTGGCTGAGTGCCCTGACCATCCCGCCGGTGCTGGTGCTGGCCGTCGCCGTCAAGTACGCCGCGCTGATGTACGCCCCGATCGTGGTGGCGCTGGCCTGCCTGGCCGCCGTGCCGTACCACGCCTGGCGGTCGCTGCTGCGGGCGTTCCTGATCCCGGCCGTCGCGGTCGGCGGCGCCTACACCGCGCTGCGCCTCACCGGCTCGGACATCCTCAAGGGCCTGCAGTCCACCACCACCGGCCGCGCCACCGGCCACGGCGTCCGGCTGGACATGCTCCGCGACTGCGCCGAGTGGGGCGGCCTGCTGTTCGCCCTGGCGCTGCTGGGCACCGTGCTGTACGCCCTCAAGGGCCGCATGAGCGAGGCCCCGACCATGCACGCCGTCCGGGTGCCGCGCCGGCTGTGGCGGATCCTGATGGGCCTGCTGCTGACCAGCACCGCGATGCTCGCACCGGCCTACCAGATCTGGATCCACGAGAGCGTCTCGCTGCACAAGCACATCGGCTACGGCCTGTTCTTCGCCGCCCCGATGGCCGCCCTGGGCATCACCCGCGTGGTCGGCTCGCACTTCCGGCACCCGCAGCTGGGCATCCTCGCCTGGGTCGTCCTGCTGGTCCTCGGCATGGTGCAGTCCAACAGCCTGTACCACGCCTGGCCGAACTCCACCCAGCTGATCGCCACCCTGGACCGGCAGCTGGTGCCCAACGGCCACTACCTGGTCGAGGCGAACTCGGTACCCCGCTACTACCTGCAGGACAAGGTCGAGTTCGGCCAGTGGACTTCGACGTACACCATCAGTTACCAGACCAAGGACAAGAAGGTCGTCACCGGCGAGGCGGGCTTCAAGGCCGCTCTCACCGACGGCTACTTCGACGTCGTGGTGTTCGACAAAACGGTCACCGGCGCGCTCGACGAGAAGCTCGTCAAGCAGCTGCGCGCCGAGGGCAAGTACCGCCTGCTGGTCAGCATCCCGTACCACAACACGTACGGCAGCGGCTTCTACCAGGTATGGATCCCGGTGAAGAAGAACCCTGCCGCGCAGCAGCAGCCGCAGCCGTAGGCATGTGGCGCAACAGTCGGGGGCCGGCCCAGTGGACCGGCCCCCGACGCACCGTCAGCCCAGGTGCAGGCGAACCGATTCGGCAAGGCGCTCGCAGACCGACTGGGCCTGCTCGTGGCCGACCGCTTCGACCATCACCCTGACCAGCGGCTCGGTGCCGGACTTGCGCAGCAGCACCCGGCCGGTGGTGCCGAGCTCGGCCTCCGCCTCGCCGACGGCGGCCTGGAGTTCGAGGCAGGACTCGACCCGGTCCTTGTCGACACCCTTGACGTTGATCAGCACCTGCGGCAGCCGGGTCATCACGGTGGCGAGGTCGGCCAGCGGCTGCTTGGTGGCGGCCAGCCGGGCGCCGAGCATCAGGCCGGTCAGGGTGCCGTCGCCGGTGGTGGCGTGGTCCAGCAGGATCACGTGGCCGGACTGCTCGCCGCCGAGCGCGAAGCCGTGCTGCTTCATCTCCTCCAGCACGTACCGGTCGCCGACCGCGGTCTGCACCAGCTCGATGCCCTCGCGTTCCATCGCCAGCTTGAAGCCGAGGTTGGACATCACGGTGGCCACCGCGGTGTTGCGGCGCAGCGTGCCCGCTTCCTTCATGGCGACCGCGAGGATCGCCAGAATCTGGTCGCCGTCGACCTCGTTGCCCTCGGCGTCGGCGGCCAGGCAGCGGTCCGCGTCGCCGTCCAGGGCGATGCCCAGGTCGGCCTGGTGCTCCTTCATCGCGACGCGCAGCTTGTCCAGGTGGGTGGAGCCGACGCCGTCGTTGATGTTCAGGCCGGTCGGCTCGGTGCCCAGGGTGTACACCACCTCGGCGCCGGCGCGGGCGAACGCCTCCGGGGCGACCCGGGCGGCCGCGCCGTGCGCGCCGTCGATGACGACCTTCACGCCGTCCAGCCGGTTCGGCAGCACCGCGACGAGGTGCGCCACGTACCGGTCGAAGCCCTCGTTGTACTGGCGGACCCGGCCCACCGCGGCGCCGGTCGGCCGCTCCCAGGTCTCGTCACCGACGCCGTAGCGGCGGTAGTGCGCCTCGATCGCGTCCTCGATGGCGTCGTCCAGCTTGTGGCCGCCGCGGGCGAGGAACTTGATGCCGTTGTCGGGCATCGCGTTGTGGCTGGCGGAGAGCATCACGCCGAAGTCCGCGCCGAGCGCGCCGGTCAGGTACGCGACCGCCGGGGTGGGCAGCACGCCGACCCGCAGCACGTCGACGCCGGCGCTGGCCAGGCCGGCGATGACGGCGGCCTCCAGGAACTCTCCGGACGCGCGGGGGTCACGGCCGACCACGGCGACCGGCCGGTGCCCCTCGAACGCGTTCGCGTCGCCGAGCACATGGGCGGCGGCCACTGACAGGCCGAGCGCCAGTTCCGCGGTCAGGCCCACATTGGCCACCCCGCGCACCCCGTCCGTACCGAAGAGTCGTGCCATGTTCGCGTTCGTCCCGTCCTGTCAGCGCCTTGCGGCTCGGTTGGTACCAGCCCCCGCGGACCCCGCACGAGTCCGGGAGGCACAACGCCCCGGAGCACGAAGTGCTCCGGGGCGAGGATCGCATGCAGGGTGCGATTAGCGCTTGCTGTACTGCGGCGCCTTGCGGGCCTTCTTCAGACCGGCCTTCTTGCGCTCGACGGCGCGAGAGTCACGGGTCAGGAAGCCGGCCTTCTTCAGCGGGCCGCGGTTGTTGTCCACGTCCGCCTCGTTCAGCGCACGGGCCACGCCGAGGCGCAGCGCGTAGGCCTGACCGGAGACGCCGCCACCCGAGATGCGGGCGACAACGTCGTAACGGCCGTCCAGCTCGAGGAGCTTGAAGGGCTCGTTCACGGTCTGCTGGTGCACCTTGTTGGGGAAGTAGTTCTCCAGGGTGCGACCGTTGATCTTCCACTGGCCGGTGCCGGGGACGATGCGCACGCGGGCGATCGCCTCCTTGCGGCGGCCGAGGCCGGCGCCGGGGACGGCCTCGCCGAAGCGGCCGGCCAGCGACTCGGTGGTGTACTCGGACTCGGTGGTGTACTCGTCGACGTTCTCGTCGTCGAATTCGACCTCGAGGGTGGTCTCGGTGACAGTCTCGGCCACGGTGTTCCTCAGCTCTTCTACGTCAGTTGGGGTGTGGGTGGCCGGAATTACTGCGCGACCTGGGAGATCTCGAACGGCACCGGCTGCTGCGCAGCGTGCGGGTGCTGGTCGCCCGAGTAGACCTTCAGCTTCGAGAGCATCTGACGGCCGAGGCTGTTCTTCGGAACCATGCCCTTGATGGCCTTCTCGACGGCCTTCTCCGGGTTGTTCGCCAGCAGGTCGTCGTAGCGCACCGAGCGGAGACCGCCCGGGAAGCCGCTGTGACGGTAGGCGAGCTTCTGGGTCTTCTTGTTGCCCGAGAGGTGCACCTTGTCGGCGTTGATGATGATGACGAAGTCACCAGTGTCAACGTGCGGCGCGTAGATCGCCTTGTGCTTGCCCCGCAGGAGGTTGGCGGCCTGGGAGGCCAGGCGGCCGAGCACGACGTCGGTCGCGTCGATGACGTGCCACTGACGCTGGACGTCGCCGGGCTTGGGGCTGTACGTACGCACGGTCGTAGCCTTCGCTTTTCAGTGAGTGGGTCCTGACAGGAGCACACAGGACCCGGGGCCTCCAGCCAACCGTCCCGGACGCAATTCGGGCATTGGCCACTGGAGTTCGGCCTGTGGTGTCTCCGGCGTACCGACCTCTCACGTGAGATAGAGCGAGCCAATACGCACAACAGCAGCCAACAATACCGGGCCGGGGGCACTGACTCCAAACCGGCCCGGCATCGCCGCCGCGGAATCAGCGGTCCCGGACGACCCGGGCCTCGTCCCAGACCGGCTCGGGCGACTCGTAGACCCGGCCGTCCGAACCGAACACCAGGAACCGGTCGAAGGTCCGGGCGAACCAGCGGTCGTGGGTGACGCACAGCACCGTGCCGTCGAACGCCTCCAGGCCCTGCTGCAGCGCCTCCGCGCTCTCCAGGTCCAGGTTGTCGGTCGGCTCGTCCAGCAGCAGCGCCGTCACGCCCGACAGCTCCAGCTTGAGGATCATCAGCCGGGCCTGCTGCCCGCCGGACAGCGACTCGAACTTCTGCTCCTCCTGCCGGTCCAGCTCGTAGCGGCGCAGCGCCGACATCGCGGCGCCGCGGGACAGCGCGTGCTCCTCCTCGACGATCGCCCGCACCGTGCGGCCCAGCAGCTCCGGGTGCGCGTGGGTCTGCCGGAAGTGCCCCGGCACCACCCGGGCGCCGAGCTTCCAGGTGCCGCCGTGCTTCACCGACTCGTCGCCGGCCAGCAGCCGCAGGAAGTGCGACTTGCCGGAGCCGTTCGAGCCCAGCACGCCGACCCGCTCGCCGTAGAAGACCTCCAGGTCGAACGGCTTCATCAGCCCGGTCAGCTCCAGGCCCTGCATGGTGAACGCCCGCACGCCGGTGCGGCCGCCCTTCAGCCGCATGCTGATGGACTGCTCGCGCGGCGGCGCCTCCGGCGGTCCCGCGTCCTCGAACTTCTTCAGCCTGGTCTGCGCGGCCGCGTACCGGGACGCCATCTCGTGGCTGACCGCCGCCGCCTGCCGCAGCGTCACCACCAGCTTCTTCAGCTTGGCGTGCTCCTCGTCCCACCGGCGGCGCAGCTCCTCGAACCGCTCGAACCGGGCCTTGCGCGCCTCGTGGAAGGTGTCGAAGCCGCCACCGTGCACCCACACGCTGGAGCCGGCCGCGCCGGACTCCACCGCGATGATCTTCTCGGCGGTACGGGAGAGCAGCTCGCGGTCGTGCGAGATGTACAGCACCGTCTTGTTGGTGGCCCGGATCGCCTCTTCCAGCCAGCGCTTGCCCGGCACGTCCAGGTAGTTGTCCGGCTCGTCCAGCAGCAGCACCTCGTCCGGGCCGCGCAGCAGCGCTTCCAGCACCAGCCGCTTCTGCTCGCCGCCGGACAGCGTGTTCAGACCCCGCCACTGCGCGCGGTCGAACGACATGCCGAGCGCGGCCATGGTGCAGACGTCCCAGTCGGCCTCGTACTCGTAGCCGCCGGCGTCCGACCAGTCGGAGAGCGCCTGCGCGTACGCCATCTGCGACTTCTCGTCGTCCTGCGCGATCATCGCCAGCTCGGCGGCGTCCACCCGGCGGGCGGCGTCCGCGATCCGCTTCGGCGCGACCGAGACCAGCAGGTCCCGCACCGAGGCGTCGGCGGCCAGCGCACCCGGGGTGTCCTTCGCGTCCTCCCGGCCGGTGGTACCGACGAACTGGCGCATCACGCCCAGCCCGCCGCTCACCGTCACCGAGCCGCCGTGCGGCTGCACATCCCCCGCGATCATGCGCAGCAGCGTGGTCTTCCCCGCGCCGTTCGCGCCGACCAGCGCCACGGCCGCGCCCTCGCCGACGCGGAAGGACGCGTCGTCGAACAGCACCCGCCCGTCCGGCAGGTAGTACTCCAGGTGCGAGATCTCGACGTGTCCCATGCCACGGAATTGTGCCAAGCCCTCGCCGGGCGACAAAACGGATTACCTGTCACCCCCCGAGTACCCGCGCCCCGTCGGGGGCGCGTGGGGGCACCTCCCAGCCCGCCAAGGGCTGGGGGAGAACTGCGCGAAGCGGGAGGGCACCCTCAGTCGGATCCGCCCGACGCAGCTGCCGTGGCACCCTCGGCGGCATCCCCGCCCAGAGTCCGAAGCCGCCGCGAAACCCGATTCCGCTCCGCCAGCAGCGAGTCCTCCGGGTACCCGACCTCCTCCAGCGTCAGCCCGTGCGGCCGGATGACGTTCACCGCCGAGTTCCGCACCCCGCCGGCCAGCACCTCGCCCGGGAACTCCACCGGCCGGTGCCCGTCGCCGACCAGCAGCATCGCGCCGACCAGCGCGCGCACCATGTTGTGGCAGAACGCGTCCGCCCGCACCGTCGCCACCGCCAGCGAGCCCTCCTGGGCGGCGTACGGGTCGATCTGCACCCGCTCCCAGTGGACTTCCAGCAGGGTGCGGATGGTCGTCGCGCCCTCGCGCTTCTTGCAGTAGGCGGCGAAGTCGTGCTCGCCGACGAGCAGCTTCGCGGCGGCGTTCATCTTCTCCACGTCCAGCGGCCGGTCGTGCCACAGCACGTGCCCGCGCAGCATCGGGTCGACCCCGCCCTGGTGGTCGGCGACCCGGTACGCGTACCGCCGCCAGATCGCGGCGAACCGCGCGTCGAACCCGTGCGGTGCCTCGGAGAGCCGGTACACCCGGACGTCGGCCGGCAGCCGCCCGGCGAGCCTGCGCAGCAGCTTCTCGCCGTGCTGGGCCCACAGCTCGTCCGGCAGGTCGACGTGCGCGACCTGCCCGCGCGCGTGCACCCCCGCGTCGGTCCGCCCGGCCACGGTCAGCGGGAAGTTCTCTTCGCTCCGCAGCACGATCCGCAGTGCGTCTTCGAGCTCGCCCTGCACGGTGCGCCGTCCGCGCTGCCGGGCCCAGCCGGAGAACTCCGCGCCGTGGTACGCCAGATCCAGCCTGATCCGGGTGTGCCCGTCGGCCGGGCCGTCCTTCACCGGCGGCTGCTCCGCGCAGTCGTTCACCACTCCAACTCCCCTGTCTCGCTGCTGAGATGCGAACGGGCCCGCTCCCCCGTCGGACGGGAGAGCGGGCCCGGTCACGGACCTAGGAGGCTCAGGCCTCGGTGGTCTCGGCCTCGTCGGCCTTGGCCTCGGCGGCCTGGTCGGCCTCCTTGACGGCGCGCTTGGCAGCGGCCTCGGCCTCGGCGACGGTCGCCTTGGTGGCGATCTCGCCCTCGACCAGCTCGATCACGGCCATCGGGGCGTTGTCGCCACGACGGGTGCCGATCTTGGTGATGCGGGTGTAACCGCCGGGGCGGTTCTCGAACCGCGGGGCGATCTCGGTGAAGAGGGTGTGCAGGACCGACACGTCGGTGATGGTCTTGCGCACCAGGCGACGGTTGTGGATGTCGCCCTTCTTCGCCTTGGTGATCAGCTTCTCCGCCAGCGGGCGCAGGCGACGGGCCTTGGCCTCGGTGGTGGTGATGCGGCCGTACTGGAACAGCTCGCGGGCCAGGCCGGCCAGCAGCAGCGGCTCGTGGTGCGGGCCGCCGCCGAGGCGGGCGCCCTTGGTGGGACGGGGCATGTTCAGCTCCTTGAATCTCCGACTGCGGCCGTACCAGGTACCGCAGCGGGCGTACGGACACCGCGTCCGCACGACTTTTCATGGTGCCGGGGGCGGTTCACTGGGAACCACCCCCGGTGCCAAAACTCAGTACTGCTCGGTCTCCGCGTAGCCCTGGTCGTCCAGGTCGTCGGCGCCGAAGGCGTCGGCGGCAGCGGTCGGGTCGAATCCGGGCGGGCTGTCCTTGAGGGCCAGGCCCATGCCGGCCAGCTTCGCCTTGACCTCGTCGATCGACTTCGCACCGAAGTTGCGGATGTCGAGCAGGTCGGCCTCCGAGCGGGCAACGAGCTCACCCACGGTGTGGATGCCCTCGCGCTTGAGGCAGTTGTAGGAGCGGACCGTGAGCTCCAGCTCCTCGATCGGCAGCGCCAGGTCCGCGGCCAGGGCGGCGTCCGTCGGGGACGGACCCATGTCGATGCCCTCGGCGTCGACGTTCAGCTCGCGGGCCAGGCCGAACAGCTCGACCAGGGTCTTACCGGCCGACGCCATGGCGTCGCGCGGACGCATGGCGGGCTTGGTCTCGACGTCGACGATCAGCTTGTCGAAGTCGGTGCGCTGCTCGACACGGGTGGCCTCGACCTTGTAGGTGACCTTCAGCACGGGGCTGTAGATCGAGTCGACCGGGATGCGGCCGATCTCCTGGCCGGAAGCCTTGTTCTGCACGGCGGAGACGTAGCCGCGACCGCGCTCGACGGTCAGCTCCATCTCCAGCTTGCCCTTGCCGTTCAGGGTGGCGAGGACCAGCTCGGGGTTGTGCACCTCGACACCGGCCGGGGGCGCGATGTCGGCGGCGGTGACCACACCCGGGCCCTGCTTGCGCAGGTACATCACGACCGGCTCGTCGTGCTCCGAGGAGACGACCAGCTGCTTGATGTTCAGGATGAGGTCGGTGACGTCCTCCTTGACGCCCGGCACGGTGGTGAACTCGTGCAGGACACCGTCGATGCGGATGCTGGTGACAGCGGCACCCGGGATCGAGGAGAGGAGCGTGCGACGGAGCGAGTTGCCGAGGGTGTAGCCGAAGCCCGGCTCCAGCGGCTCGATGACGAACCGCGAGCGGAACTCGTCGACAACCTCTTCGGTCAGCGAAGGACGCTGAGCGATAAGCATGTTCTGGATCCTCCAGTTGTCTTCGGCACCCACTATTTGATGCCGATGGAGTCAAGCGTACGGGGTCCCGTTGAAAACGGGACCCCGTACCAGGTTTAAGACACTACCCACGTGCCCGAATCGCCCCCGGAGGGACGACACGGATCAAACGCGGCGGCGCTTCGGCGGACGGCAGCCGTTGTGCGGGGTGGGGGTGACGTCCTGGATCGAGCCGACCTCCAGGCCGGTGGCCTGGAGCGAACGGATCGCGGTCTCGCGGCCGGAGCCCGGACCCTTGACGAAGACGTCGACCTTGCGCATGCCGTGCTCCTGCGCGCGACGGGCAGCAGCCTCGGCGGCCATCTGCGCGGCGAACGGGGTGGACTTGCGCGAGCCCTTGAAACCGACGTGGCCGGCGGAGGCCCAGGAGATCACGTTGCCCGAGGGGTCGGTGATCGAAACGATGGTGTTGTTGAACGTGCTCTTGATGTGGGCGTGCCCGTGAGCGACGTTCTTCTTCTCCTTGCGGCGGATCTTCTTCGCGCCGGCAGCCTGACGACCCTTGGGGGGCATAAGTCTGTTCTCCTACTGAGGTGGTCGGTCCGCTATCCCGCGGGCCGGAGGGATGTCCGGTTGACGGGACGGACTACTTCTTGCCCGGCTTCTTCTTACCGGCGATCGCGCGACGCGGGCCCTTGCGGGTACGCGCGTTGGTGTGGGTGCGCTGACCGCGGACCGGCAGGCCACGGCGGTGACGCAGGCCCTCGTAGCAGCCGATCTCGACCTTGCGGCGGATGTCGGCGGCGACGGCGCGGCGGAGGTCACCCTCGACCTCGAAGTTCGCGTCGATGAACTTCTGCAGCTTGACGAGGTCTTCCTCGGTGATGTCGCGGACGCGGACGTCCGGGCTCACACCGGTCTCGACCAGCGTCTGCTGGGCGCGGGTACGGCCGATGCCGTAGACGTAGGTGAGGGCGATCTCGATCCGCTTTTCGCGGGGGAGATCAACGCCGGCGAGGCGTGCCATTGATGGCTCCTGTGGTTCTTCAGAGGTCTGACGAGCCGCCTACTCGCTGTCTCTCGACAGGGAGCCCCGGCCTCTGACCGGGGGTGGCAGTCCGTCCTGTTCGGACGGATCGGGCGGCCCGCGTATGACGTTGATGCGCGTCGCGCGAAGGTACTACGAGAAATGCTGGGGGGTGACTCAGCCCTGGCGCTGCTTGTGGCGCAGGTTGTCGCAGATCACCATGACCCGGCCGTGACGGCGGATCACCTTGCACTTGTCGCAGATCTTCTTGACGCTCGGCTTGACCTTCATGATCCAGGTTCTCCGGGGTCTCGATCTGGCAAGCCCCTCGTCAGGACGAGGGGTTGTTCCTACTTGTAGCGGTAGACGATCCGGCCGCGGGTCAGGTCGTAGGGGCTGAGCTCCACCACGACCCGGTCATCCGGAAGGATGCGGATGTAGTGCATGCGCATCTTGCCGCTGATGTGCGCGAGGACCTTGTGACCGTTCTGCAGCTCGACCTTGAACATCGCGTTCGGAAGAGACTCGATCACGGTGCCCTCGATCTCAATGGCGCCTTGCTTCTTAGCCATGAACTGCGAGATCCACCCTTCGGGTCCGGCTACCGTATGCGGAACGCTCGTGCGAACCAGGCTTCACCTCCACCCGGGAGAGACCTCCTGGGCTGAGGGCGTGCCGAAACACGCTACGAGAGAGCCGACGCACCATCGTAAACCAGGCACCACGTCGACGCGAAATTCTCAGCCCTTGGCCATCACCTGGATGGGCACCACCGGCTCCACCACGGCGGTGCACGCCGAGCAGCGGCGGGCCGCCTCGGGGATCTCGGTCAGGCACTCGGGGCACGGCCGCTTGGGCGTGGCGGGCTTCTTCGGCATGTACCGGGCGGTGGCCTTGGAGACCGGCAGCACCACGCAGAAGTACAGCACCGCGGCGGTCAGGACGAACGCGATCAGCACGTTCAGGAACTGGCCGTACGGGAAGGTCACGCCGGCCACCGTGGCCTTGTACGCGCTGAAGTCGCCGGCCGCGCCGACCACCACTCCGAGCACCGGGGTGAGGAACGCGGTCACGAAGCCGGTCACGACTCCGGTGAACGCGGCACCGATGACCACACCGACGGCCATGTCGATGACGTTGCCGCGCATCATGAAGTCGCGGAAGCCCTTGAGCACTGTCTCTCCTGGGGTAGCTGCTACGGGTACCAGCTGACGAAAATAGGACAAGAGGCCCGGGGGTCAAAACCCCCGGGCCTCGATCAGCCACTTTGAGACATGTCCCTCAAACCGCCGGCTGCCGCGCGTGCCGCCCCTGCGGGATCAGCCCAGCGGGTCCGGCGCCGCGGTGACGCCCAGCTTGGCCAGCTCCGCCTTGCCGCCGTCGAACGCGGTCAGCACCAGCGGGCCCTGCTCGGTGATGGCCACCGAGTGCTCCCAGTGCGAGGCCCAGGTGCCGTCGGTGGTGACGACCGTCCAGTCGTCGTCCAGGATCGCCGTGTGCGGGGTGCCGAGCGAGACCATCGGCTCGATCGCCAGCACCGTGCCGGGCACCAGCTTCGGGCCCTTGCCGCGGCCGGCCACGTAGTTCAGCACGTGCGGCTCCATGTGCATGGCGGTGCCGATGCCGTGGCCGCCGTAACCCTCGGTGATGCCCCACTTGCCCTTCGGCGGCAGCGGCTGGCGCCGGATGAAGCCCTCGATCGCCCGGGAGACGTCGACCAGGCGGTTGCCCTTCTTCATCTGGGCGATGCCGGCCCACATCGAGCCCTCGGTGACCTTCGACAGCATCACGTTCTCGTCGGCGGTCTCGCCGACCGCGACGGTGATCGCCGCGTCGCCGTGCCAGCCGTCCAGGATCGCGCCGCAGTCGATCGAGATCAGGTCGCCGGCCTTCAGCACCTTGTCGCCGGGGATGCCGTGCACGACCTCCTCGTTCACCGAGGCGCAGATCACGCCCGGGAACCACAGGCCGCCGTGGTCGGCCCGGAAGTTCGAGGTGGCGCCGTGCTTGGCGATGACCTGGTCGGCGATGTCGTTCAGCTCGCCGGTGGTCACCCCCGGGACGACCGCCTCGCGGCACGCCTTCAGGGCCTCGGCGACGACCAGCCCGGCCGCCCGCATCTTGGCGATCTGCTCGGGGGTCTTGATCTCCACCATCTGGTCAACGCCTTCCACGTTCTGATTTCTGACTGCCTTCCACCGTACGACGCCGAGACGGCCGGGCCGCCCGCTTCGGGCGACCCGGCCGTCTCACTGGCACGTGGCTCAGGCGTTCTTGTTCTTCTCCAGGGCGGCGACCGCGCGCTCGGTCACCTCGTCCACCTTGCCGAGGGCGGAGATGGTGACCAGCAGGCCCTGCTCCTGGTAGTAGCCGATGATCGGCTCGGTCTTGGAGTGGTACTCCTCCAACCGGACCCGCACGGCTTCCTCGGTGTCGTCCGAGCGCTGGTACAGCTCGCCGCCGCACTCGTCGCAGACGCCCTCGGTCTTCGGCGGGTTGTACGCCACGTGGAAGACGTGGGCGCCGTTCTTGCGGCACAGCCGACGACCGGCGATCCGCTTGACGACCTCGTCCTCGGGGACCTCAAGGTCCAGCACGCCGTCCAGCGCGATGCCCTGCTCGGTCAGGAAGGCGTCCAGCGCCTCCGCCTGACCGAGGTTGCGCGGGAACCCGTCCAGCAGGAAGCCGTTGGCGGCGTCCTCCTGGAGCATGCGGTCCTTGGCCATCCCGATGGTGACCTCGTCGGGCACCAGGCGCCCGGCGTCCATGTATGCCTTCGCCTCGACACCCAGCGGGGTGCCCTGGCTGATGTTGGCACGGAACAGGTCACCCGTGGAGATGTGGGGAATGGACAGGGTCTTGGCCAGAACGTGCGCCTGAGTACCCTTCCCGGCCCCGGGGGGTCCGACGAGGACGATACGCATCAGCGGAGGAACCCTTCGTAATTACGCTGCTGGAGCTGGCTCTCGATCTGCTTCACAGTTTCGAGTCCGACGCCGACGACGATGAGCACGGAAGTGCCGCCGAACGGGAAGTTGGTCTGCTGCCCGAAGGCGACGAGGGCGACCATCGGGATCAACGCGATCAGGCCCAGGTACAGCGAACCCGGCCACGTGATGCGGGTGAGCACGTAGTTCAGGTACTCGGCCGTCGGTCGGCCGGCCCGGATGCCCGGGATGAACCCACCATACTTCTTCATATTGTCGGCAACTTCTTCGGGGTTGAAGGAGATGGCGACGTAGAAGAACGCGAAGAACACGATCAGCACGAAGTAGGTGGCCATGTAGATCGGGTGGTCACCCTTGATGAAGTGGTTCTTGATCCAAATCGCCCAGCCCGCCTGCGAGTTGGTCAGCTGCACCACCAGCGCCGGGATGTACAGCAGCGAGGAGGCGAAGATGACCGGGATCACACCGGCCTGGTTGACCTTCAGCGGGATGTAGGTCGACGTACCACCGAACGACCGGCGGCCGACCATCCGCTTCGCGTACTGGACCGGGATCCGGCGCTGGGCCTGCTCGACGAAGATGACCAGGCAGACCACGATGATGCCGACCAGGATGACCGCGGCGAACTCGCCCCAGCCGTCCAGCAGCTTGCCGGAGCCCTTGATGGCCCACATCGAGCCGGGGAAGCCGGCCGCGATCGAGGTGAAGATCAGGATGGACATGCCGTTGCCGATACCGCGGTCGGTGATCAGCTCACCCAGCCACATGATCACCGTGGTGCCGGCGGTCATGATGATCACCATGGTGGCGATCCGGAAGATCGACTGGTCCGGAACGATGTTCTGACCCTGCGGGCAGCCGGAGAACAGCGCGCCGCTGGACGCGGTCGCGAGAATGCCGGTGCCCTGCAGCACCGCGAGCGCGATGGTCAGGTAACGGGTGTACTGGGTGATCTTCGCCTGGCCGGACTGCCCCTCCTTCTTCAGGGCCTCCAGCCGCGGGATGACCACGGTGAGCAGCTGCAGGATGATGCTGGCCGTGATGTACGGCATGATGCCGAGCGCGAAGATGGTCAACTGCAGCAGCGCGTTGCCACTGAACAGGTTGACCAGCCCGAACAGGCCCTCCTTCTGGCCTGCCACGCACGCGTGAACGGCCTCGAAGTTGATTCCGGGCATCGGAATGTGGGCGCCCAGCCGGAACAGCACCATGATGCCCAGCGTGAACAGCAGCTTCTTGCGCAGGTCGGGCGTCTGGAACGCCCGCGCGAACGCACTGAGCACGGTGCCTCCTGCGCCTCCCGCGCGTCGTCGGCGGAAGGGTCGGTCCTGATGTGGGGTAAGGGAACTTCACGGACTCTAACAGTGCCCGGGTGCTCGACAGAAGCGCGCACTGCCGCTCCCCCACGCATGGGGTACGGCTTGCCCGGGTTTGACACACAAATACAGCACAGCTGTTCAAGCCGGAACGAAGCCGGGCCCCGCCCCCTCTTTCTCAAGAGGAGTGCGGGGCCCGGTTTCTGTCCGTGCGTCAGATCAGCGACGTCACAGCAGCTCGGTGACCGAGCCGCCCGCGGCGGTGATCTTCTCGGTGGCGGAGCCGGAGACGGCGTCAACCGTCACCTGCAGCGCAACCGCGATGTCGCCCTGGCCGAGAACCTTGACGAGCTCGTTCTTGCGAACGGCGCCCTTCGCGACCAGGTCGGCGACGGTGACCTCGCCACCGTTCGGGTAGAGCTCGGCCAGGCGGTCCAGGTTCACGACCTGGAACTGCTTGTGGGCCGGGTTCTTGAAGCCCTTCAGCTTCGGCAGGCGCATGTGGAGGGGCATCTGGCCACCCTCGAAGCGCTGCGGAACCTGGTAGCGGGCCTTGGTGCCCTTGGTACCACGACCTGCGGTCTTACCCTTGGAGCCCTCACCACGACCGACGCGGATCTTGTCGGTCTTGGCGCCGGGCGCCGGACGCAGGTTGTGGATCTTGATGGGGGAGTTGTCCGCCATTTCAGTCCACCTCCTCGACCGTGACCAGGTGGCGAACGGTGTGGACCATGCCGCGGATCTCCGGGCGGTCCTCCTTCACCACGGTGTCGTTCAGCCGCTTCAGGCCGAGCGAACGGAGGGTGTCACGGTGGTTCTGCTTGCTACCGATGTACGACTTGGTCTGGGTGACCTTCAGGCGAGCCATCAGGCGCTCACCCCAGCCGCACGGGCCCGGAGCAGCGCGGCCGGGGCCACGTCCTCCAGGGGCAGGCCACGACGGGCGGCGATCTCCTCGGGGCGCACGAGGCCCTTCAGAGCAGCCACGGTGGCGTGCACGATGTTGATCGCGTTGTCCGAGCCGAGCGACTTCGACAGGATGTCGTGAACGCCGGCGCACTCCAGGACGGCACGCACCGGGCCACCGGCGATAACACCGGTACCGGGGGACGCCGGCTTCAGCAGCACGACGCCGGCGGCCTTCTCGCCCTGGATCGGGTGCGGGATGGTGCCCTGGATACGGGGGACCTTGAAGAAGTTCTTCTTGGCCTCCTCAACACCCTTGGCGATGGCGGCCGGAACCTCCTTCGCCTTGCCGTAGCCGACACCAACGGTGCCGTCACCGTCGCCCACCACGACCAGCGCGGTGAAGCTGAAACGACGACCACCCTTGACAACCTTGGCGACACGGTTGATCGCGACGACGCGCTCGACGTAAGCAGTCTTCTCGGCGACCGGGGCGCCGCCCCGCTCGTCACGCTTACGGTCGCGCCGCTCGCCACCCGTGCCGCGACCGGCGCCGCCTTCGCGGCGCTGGGGTCCAGCCATTGGAATTACCTCTCTCGTTTACGTCCGCCGACAGAGTCGACGAGCGGCTTAGAAGTCGAGCCCGGCCTCGCGAGCCGCGTCCGCCAGAGCGGCGATGCGGCCGGCGTACCGGTTGCCCGCGCGGTCGAAGACGACCGACTCGACGCCGGCAGCCTTGGCGCGCTCGGCGACCAGGCTTCCGACCTTCTTGGCCAGCTCGGTCTTGTCGCCCTCGGCGCCCTTGATGGACACGTCGAGGGTGGACGCCGACGCCAGGGTGTGACCCTTGGCGTCGTCGATGACCTGGGCGACCATGTGGCGGTTCGAACGCGTCACGACGAGGCGCGGACGCACCTCGGTGCCGACGACGCGCTTACGAACGCGAATGGCGCGGCGCTTGCGGGCGGCGTTCTTGTAGGCGTTGCCCTTGCCGATCTTGACAGAGACGCTCATCGCTTACTTACCACTCTTTCCGACCTTGCGGCGGATGACCTCGCCCGCGTACTTGACGCCCTTGGCCTTGTACGGGTCGGGCTTGCGCAGCTTGCGGATCTTCGCGGCGATCTCGCCGACCTTCTGCTTGTCGGTGCCGTCCACGTGGAACTTGGTGGGCGACTCGACGACGAAGGAGATGCCCTCCGGCGCCTCGACCAGAATCGGGTGGCTGTAGCCCAGCGCGAACTCCATGTTGGAGCCCTTCGCCGTGACTCGGTAACCGACACCGCTGATCTCCAGCGACTTGCGGTAGCCCGCGGTCACGCCGGTGATCATGTTCGCCACCAGCGTGCGCGACAGGCCGTGCAGGGCCTTCGACTGACGCTCGTCGTTCGGGCGGGTGACGACCAGAGTGCCGTCCTCGCCCTTGCCGATCTCGATCGGCGCGGCGACGACGTGGGTGAGCGAGCCCTTGGGGCCCTTCACCGAGACCGTCTGGCCGTCGATGGTGACGTCCACACCAGCGGGAACCTGGATGGGCAGCCGTCCAATGCGCGACATTGCTGTACCTCCGTTTCCCGAATTACCAGACGTAGGCGAGAACTTCTCCGCCTACGCCCTTCTTGGCGGCCTGCTTGTCGGTCAGGAGGCCGGAGGACGTGGAGATGATCGCCACGCCCAGGCCGCCGAGAACCTTCGGCAGGTTGGTGGACTTTGCGTAAACACGCAGACCCGGCTTGCTGATGCGCTTGATGCCGGCGATGGAGCGCTCACGGTTCGGACCGAACTTGAGCTCGATGGTCAGCTTCTTGCCGACCTCGTTCTCGGTGGGGTCCTCAACCTTGTAGGAGGAGATGTAACCCTCCTGCTGCAGGATCTCGGCGACGTGCGCCTTGATCTTGCTCGACGGCATCACGACAGAGTCGTGGTACGCCGAGTTCGCGTTACGCAGACGAGTGAGCATGTCTGCGATCGGGTCGGTCATGGTCATGGTGGCCTCAGGCCTCTCTCGCCGTGGTTTCTCCGCACCAGGTCCCCCTCCGCGCACTCGTGAAAGAGTGCGAAAGGGGCACAAGCGCAGGGGACCTACGTCGTAGTAAGACTGGGTTGCGCGAGCCCTCACTCAGAGAGCCACGGAACGTCCGGGAAAAGACGCCGCGGCAGGGGCCCGACCCCGCAACCTTACGGGATCCCTCGCGGGACTCCAAAAGCCGGGGGGTCGGGCACACTGCTTCGCTGGTCAGAGCAGCTGGTAAGGGATTACCAGGAGCTCTTGGTCACGCCCGGCAGCTCGCCGCGGTGCGCCATCTCACGGAGGCACACACGGCACAGGCCGAACTTGCGGTACACCGAGTGCGGACGGCCGCAGCGCTGGCACCGGGTGTACGCCCGGACGCCGAACTTCGGCTTGCGCTCGGACTTAGCGATCAGGGCCTTCTTCGCCATGGCTCACGCCTCCTTGAACGGGAAGCCCAGAGCGCGCAGCAGCGCCCGGCCCTCATCGTCGGTCTGAGCGGTGGTCACGACGGTGATGTCCATACCGCGCTGACGGTCGACCTTGTCCTGGTCGATCTCGTGGAACATGACCTGCTCGGTCAGACCGAAGGTGTAGTTGCCACGGCCGTCGAACTGCTTCGGCGAGAGGCCGCGGAAGTCACGGATACGCGGCAGAGCCAGCGACACCAGACGGTCCACGAACTCCCACATGCGGTCACCACGGAGGGTGACGTGGGCACCGATCGGCTGGCCCTCGCGCAGCTTGAACTGCGCGATGGACTTGCGGGCCTTGGTGACGGCCGGCTTCTGACCGGTGATCGCGGTCAGGTCCTTGATGGCACCTTCGATCAGCTTGCTGTCACGGGCAGCCTCGCCGACACCCATGTTGACCACGACCTTGACCAGGCCGGGGATCAGCATGACGTTCTCGTACGAGAACTGCTCGTTCAGCTGGCCCTTGACCTCGGAGTTGTACTTCTCCTTGAGGCGGGGGGCCACCTTCTCAACAGTCGTCTCAGACATCAGATGTCCTCACCCGTCCGCTTGGCAACGCGGATCTTGTTGCCCTGGTCGTCGAAGCGGTAGCCGACGCGGGTAACGACCTTCTTGCCGTCCTTCTCCACGACCAGCTGGACGTTGGAGACGTGCACCGGGGCCTCGACGGTCACGATGCCACCCTGGGTACCGGGACCCGGCTTGGTGTGCTTCTTGACCCGGTTGACACCCTCGACCAGGACCTTGTTGTCAGCCGGCATGGCCTGAATGACCTTGCCCTGCTTGCCCTTGTCCTTGCCGGTGATGACCTGGACCAGGTCACCCTTCTTGATCTTCATGCTGTTCGCCATGGGTCAGAGCACCTCCGGCGCCAGCGAGATGATCTTCATGAACTTCTTGTCGCGCAGCTCGCGGCCCACCGGGCCGAAGATGCGGGTACCGCGGGGGTCGCCATCGGTGTTCTTGAGAACGACAGCGGCGTTCTCGTCGAAACGGATGTACGAGCCGTCCGGACGGCGGCGCTCCTTGACGGTGCGAACGACGACGCACTTCACGACGTCGCCCTTCTTCACCGAACCGCCGGGGATCGCGTCCTTGACGGTGGCGACGATGACGTCGCCGATACCGGCGTAGCGGCGACCGGAGCCACCGAGAACGCGGATGCAGAGGATTTCCTTCGCACCCGTGTTGTCGGCGACGCGCAGTCGCGACTCCTGCTGGATCACAGCTTTCTCCTGATCGTCAACAAGTGTTGACGGGCCGGCCGCTGCTCACACCCGCGTCCCTGGGGACCTGGTGCACATACGGCCGTACCGCGAACAACCTTGTTACTTGGCCTTCTCGAGGATCTCGACGACGCGCCAGCGCTTCGTCGCGGACAGCGGCCGGGTCTCCATCAGGAGGACACGGTCGCCGACACCGCACGCGTTCTGCTCGTCGTGCGCCTTCAGCTTGTTGGTACGGCGGATGACCTTGCCGTACAGCGCGTGCTTGACGCGGTCCTCGACGGCGACGACGACGGTCTTGTCCATCTTGTCGCTGACGACGAGACCCTCGCGGGTCTTGCGGAAACCGCGCGTCTCGTTGGTGTTCTCAGTCATCAGGCGTTCTCCACCGTCTCGATGCCCAGCTCGCGCTCGCGCATCAGGGTGTAGATCCGCGCGATGTCCTTACGGACCAGCCGGAGCCGTCCGTGGTTGTCGAGCTGCCCGGTCGCCGCCTGGAAGCGGAGGTTGAACAGCTCCTCCTTGGCCTCACGGAGCTTGGCAACGAGGGCCTCGTTGTCCAGTTCGCGAAGCTCAGCAGCCTTGGTAGCGGCCGACATCAGCTCTCACCGTCCTCGCGCCGAACGATCCGGCACTTCATCGGAAGCTTGTGCGCGGCACGCGTGAGCGCCTCGCGGGCAATCTTCTCGTTCGGGTACGACAGTTCGAACATGACCCGACCCGGGTGCACGTTCGCGATCCACCACTCCGGCGAACCCTTACCGGAACCCATGCGGGTTTCGGCCGGCTTCTTGGTGAGCGGGCGGTCCGGGTAGATGTTGATCCAGACCTTGCCGCCACGACGGATGTGACGGGTGATCGCGATACGAGCGGACTCGATCTGACGGTTCGTCACGTAGGCCGGGGTCACGGCCTGGATGCCGAACTGGCCGAACGCCAGCTCGGTGCCACCCTTGGCAGCGCCGCGGCGCTTCGGGTGGTGCTGCTTGCGGTGCTTGACCCGACGGGGGATCAGCATGGGGGTCAGGCCTCCGTTCCGGTGTTCTCAGCAGCCGGAGCCTCGGCGGCGGCAGCCGGGGCCTGAGCCTCGGCAGCAGCAGCGGCGGGACGACGGCCACGGCCACCGCGCTCGCCACCGCGGCGCTCGCCACCGCGAGCGGGACGACCGCCCTCGGGACGGGCCGGACGGTTGCCGGAGCGGGCAGCGGCGTTCTCAGCGCGGACCTCGGCGATGTTCTTGACGTCGCCCTTGTAGATCCAGACCTTCACGCCGATGCGGCCGAAGGTGGTCTTGGCCTCGAAGAAGCCGTAGTCGACGTTCGCGCGCAGGGTGTGCAGCGGCACACGGCCTTCGCGGTAGAACTCCGAACGGCTCATCTCGGCGCCGCCGAGACGACCGGAGCACTGGACCTTGATGCCCTTGGCGCCGGCCTTCATGGTCGACTGCATGCTCTTACGCATGGCGCGACGGAAGGAGACACGGGAGGACAGCTGCTCCGCGACGCCCTGAGCCACGAGCTGGGCGTCCAGCTCGGGGTTCTTGACCTCGAGGATGTTCAGCTGGACCTGCTTGCCGGTCAGCTTCTCCAGGTTGCCCCGGATCTTGTCGGCCTCCGCGCCGCGGCGGCCGATCACGATGCCCGGACGGGCGGTGTGGATGTCCACGCGGACGCGGTCACGGGTGCGCTCGATCTCAACCTTCGAGATGCCGGCGCGCTCCATGCCCTTCGTCATGAGACGACGGATCGCGACGTCTTCCTTGACGTAGTCCTTGTACAGCTTGTCGGCGTACCAGCGGGACTTGAAGTCCGTGCTGATGCCGAGGCGGAACCCGTGCGGGTTAACCTTCTGGCCCATTACCGGGTCCCTTCCTTGCTGCTGACGACCACGGTGATGTGGCTGGTCCGCTTGCGGATCCGGTAGGCACGGCCCTGGGCACGCGGACGGAACCGCTTCAGGGTCGGACCCTCGTCAACGTACGCCTCGGAGATGTAGAGGTCGTCCACGTTGGAGTGGTTGTAGTTGTGCGCGGCGTTGGCAATGGCGCTGTTGAGCACCTTGCCGACCGGCACGGTGGCAGCCTGCGGAGCGAAACGCAGGACCGCCTGGGCCTCCGTGGCCGGCAGGCCACGGATGAGGTCCACCACGCGGCGGGCCTTCATGGGCGTGACGCGGATGTACCGCGCCTGGGCCCTGGCTTCCATGGTTGTCCCCTTAATGGAGTAAGTCACTTTGTCGTTCTGGCGCTACAGCTCGGAAGCGATTAGCGACGCTTCGACTTGCGGTCTTCCTTCACGTGCCCCTTGAAGGTGCGCGTGGGAGCGAACTCGCCGAGCTTGTGGCCGACCATCGACTCGGTGACGAACACCGGGACGTGCTTGCGGCCATCGTGAACCGCGATCGTGTGGCCGAGCATGGCCGGGGAGATCACGGAACGACGGGACCAGGTCTTGATGACGTTCTGCGTGCCCGCCTCGTTCTGCACGTCCACCTTCTTCTGAAGGTGGCCGTCGATGAAGGGGCCCTTCTTGAGACTGCGCGGCATCTGACCTGCTCCTAGCGCTTCTTGTTGGTCTTGCGGCGGCGCACGATGAGCTTGTCCGACGCCTTGTTCGGGCGACGGGTGCGGCCCTCGGGCTTGCCCCACGGCGAGACCGGGTGGCGACCACCGGAGGTCTTACCCTCACCACCACCGTGCGGGTGGTCGATCGGGTTCATGGCCACACCACGCACGGTCGGGCGGACGCCCTTCCAGCGCATACGGCCGGCCTTGCCCCAGTTGATGTTCGACTGCTCGGCGTTGCCGACCTCGCCGACGGTCGCGCGGCAGCGCGCGTCCACCAGGCGGATCTCACCGGAGGGCATGCGCAGGTGCGCCATGCGACCCTCACGGGCGAGCAGCTGAATGCCGGAACCCGCGGAACGGGCCAGCTTGGCGCCACCGCCGGGACGGAGCTCCACCGCGTGAATGGTGGTACCGACCGGGATGTTGCGGAGCGGCAGGTTGTTGCCCGGCTTGATGTCGGCGCCAGCGCCGTTCTCGATCCGGTCACCCTGCGCAACGCCACGGGGGGCGATGATGTAGCGCTTCTCGCCGTCCGCGTAGTGCAGGAGCGCGATGCGCGCGGTGCGGTTGGGGTCGTACTCGATGTGAGCGACCTTGGCCGGCACGCCGTCCTTGTCGTGACGACGGAAGTCGATCAGACGGTAGGCGCGCTTGTGGCCGCCACCCTGGTGGCGAGCAGTGACACGACCGGCGTTGTTACGGCCGCCCTTGCTGTGCAGCGGGCGAACCAGCGACTTCTCCGGCGTGGACCGCGTGATTTCGACGAAGTCGGCCACGCTCGAGCCACGACGGCCCGGCGTAGTCGGCTTGTACTTGCGGATACCCATTTCTGTCCTCGTCCTTTACGACGATCGCAGTCCCTGACGTGGCGTCAGGAGACCGGACCACCGAAGATGTCGATGCGGTTGCCCTCGGCCAGCGTCACGATCGCGCGCTTGGTGTCCTTGCGCTTGCCGAAGCCCGTCTTGGAGCGCTTGCGCTTGCCCTGGCGGTTCAGCGTGTTCACGGCCTCGACCTTGACCGAGAAGACCGACTCGACGGCCTGCTTGATCTGGGTCTTGTTGGCACCCGGCGCCACGACGAACGTGTACTTGTTCTCGTCGAGGAGCGAGTAGCTCTTCTCCGAGATGACCGGCTTGATCAGGACGTCACGGGGGTCCGTGAACGTCTTGGAGGTGATCTCGCTCATCAGGCGGCAGTCCCTTCGAGCTCGCCCTCAGCAGCAACGGCCTTGGCGGACGCGGCCGGACCGGCCACGAAACGCTCGAAGGCGGCCTGGGTGAAGACCACATCGTCGGAGACGAGCACGTCGTAGGTGTTCAGCTGGCCGGCGTCCAGGATGTGCACGTTCGCCAGGTTGCGAGCGGACAGGATGCCCAGCTCGTCCTCGCGCTCGACCACCAGGAGGAGGTTCTTGCGCTCGGAGATCTTGCCGAACAGGGCCTTGGCGGCCTTGGTCGACGGCGCCTCGGTCGCGGTCACGCCGGTCACGACGTGGATGCGCTCGTGACGGGCCCGGTCGGTGAGCGCGCTGCGCAGGGCGGCGGCGATCATCTTCTTCGGGGTCCGCTGCGAGTAGTCACGCGGCACGGGACCGTGCACGACGCCACCACCGGCGAACTGCGGCGCGCGGGTCGAACCCTGGCGGGCGCGACCGGTGCCCTTCTGGCGGTACGGCTTCTTGCCGCCACCACGGACCTCGCCACGACGCTTGACCTTGTGAGTGCCCTGACGGGCCGCAGCGAGCTGCGCGACGACGACCTGGTGCATCAGCGGAACGCTGACCTTGGCGTCGAAGATCTCGGCGGGCAGCTCGACGCTGCCGGCCTTGTCGCCGGCCGGCGACAGAATGTCAATGGTGCTCATATCCTTCACAGCCCCTTCGCCGCGGTGCGGACGAGGACGAGGCCGCCGTTCGGACCCGGGATCGCGCCCTTGATGAGCAGCAGACCCTTCTCCGCGTCGACCGCGTGCACGGTCAGGTTCTGGGTGGTCACGCGCTCGTGACCCATCCGACCCGCCATGCGCATGCCCTTGAACACACGACCCGGGGTGGCGCAGCCACCGATGGAGCCGGGCGAACGGTGCTTGCGCTGGGTGCCGTGACCGGCGCCGAGGCCCTTGAAGTTGTGACGCTTCATGACACCGGCGAAGCCCTTGCCCTTGGAGGTGCCGGTCACGTCGACCTTGACACCCGCCTCGAACAGCTCAGCGGTGATCTCCTGGCCCAGGGTGTACTCGGAAGCGTCCGAGGTACGCAGCTCGACCAGGTGGCGGCGGGGGGTGACACCGGCCTTGGCGAAGTGGCCCTGGAGGGGCTTGTTCACCTTGCGGGGGTCGATCTCGCCGAAGCCGATCTGGACGGCGTCGTAGCCGGCCGGGCTGTCGGCGGTGTGGACCTGGGTCACGACATTGGGCCCAGCCTTGACGACGGTCACCGGGACAACCCGGTTGTTCTCGTCCCAGACCTGGGTCATGCCGAGCTTCTCGCCCAGGATGCCCTTCATCTGCTTAGCCATCTTCGGTGCGCCTCTCAGAGCTTGATCTCGATGTCGACGCCCGCCGGCAGGTCGAGACGCATCAGCGAGTCAACCGTCTTCGGCGTGGGGTCGAGGATGTCGATCAGACGCTTGTGAGTGCGCATCTCGAAGTGCTCGCGCGAGTCCTTGTACTTGTGCGGCGAGCGGATGACGCAGTAAACGTTCTTCTCAGTGGGCAGCGGCACCGGGCCCGCGACCTGCGCACCAGTGCGGATCACCGTCTCGACGATCTTCTTCGCCGAGGAGTCGATGACCTCGTGGTCGTAGGCCTTGAGCCGGATGCGGATCTTCTGTCCCGCCATGGCTACTCCGTAGTCCTTTGTGTCGTACGTTGCCTCGCGACCCACCTCCGACCCCCGCGCTCGGGCGTGTCGCACTCGCGCCTGCAAAAAACCGGCGAACAGATTCGTCGGCTTCAAACTGCTGGAGAGAGGTGAGCCGGGCTGATACCCCGCATACGCTTCCCGGAAGATTCCCGTACTTTCGCCCCGCAGCTGCCGCGGTGTCGCTTACACACCACTGCACCCATACACAGCACGTGGGCACATGAACGGCCATTCACGGGAACGACGAGTACATGGGACTCGCTTCCAGTCCTCCCGACGGGAGGCGCGCAGCATCGGTACTCAACCGAGCAACTCAGTCATCCTGCCACAGATTGCGGCCGATACGCCAATCGGTATCGCCCGCAGCAGTGCACGTCACACCGGGTGCGCCGGCCGGCCCCCGGACATGCCGAGGGCCCGGCCCCCTCCCTCGCGGGAGCGGACCGGGCCCTGCAGTTGACCAGAGGTCAGATCGGCAATTACTTGACGATCTTGGTGACCTGGCCGGCGCCGACGGTGCGGCCACCCTCACGGATGGCGAACTTCAGGCCCTCCTCCATGGCGACGGGCTGGATCAGCGCGACGGTCATGGCGGTGTTGTCGCCCGGCATGACCATCTCGGTGCCCTCGGGGAGGGTCACGACGCCGGTCACGTCCGTGGTACGGAAGTAGAACTGCGGGCGGTAGTTGTTGAAGAACGGGGTGTGACGGCCACCCTCGTCCTTCGACAGGATGTAGGCCTGGGCCTCGAAGTCGGTGTGCGGGGTAACCGAACCCGGCTTGATGATGACCTGGCCGCGCTCGACATCCTCGCGCTTGATGCCACGGAGCAGCAGACCGACGTTCTCACCGGCCTGGCCCTCGTCGAGCAGCTTGCGGAACATCTCGATACCGGTGACCGTGGTGGTGGTCTTGGTGGTCTTGATGCCGATGATGTCGACGGTCTCGTTGACCTTGAGGATGCCACGCTCGATACGACCGGTGACGACGGTGCCACGACCGGTGATCGTGAAGACGTCCTCGATCGGCATCAGGAACGGCTGGTCGGTGAGGCGAGCCGGGGTCGGGATGGCCTCGTCGACCGCGTGCATCAGGCCGAGGAGCTTCTCGCCCCACTCCTTGTCGCCCTCCAGCGCCTTCAGCGCGGAGACGCGGACGACCGGCAGGTCGTCGCCCGGGAACTCGTACTCGGAGAGGAGCTCACGGACCTCGAGCTCGACGAGCTCCAGGATCTCCTCGTCGTCCACCATGTCGGCCTTGTTCAGGGCGACAACGATGTAGGGGACGCCGACCTGGCGGGCCAGGAGGACGTGCTCCTTGGTCTGCGGCATCGGGCCGTCGGTGGCGGCGACGACGAGGATCGCACCGTCCATCTGGGCCGCACCGGTGATCATGTTCTTGATGTAGTCCGCGTGACCCGGGCAGTCGACGTGGGCGTAGTGACGCGCCTCGGTCTGGTACTCGACGTGCGCGATCGAGATGGTGATACCGCGCTGACGCTCCTCCGGCGCCTTGTCGATCTGGTCGAACGGCGTGAAGGGGTTGATGTCCGGGTACGCGTCGTGCAGCACCTTGGTGATGGCCGCGGTCAGCGTGGTCTTACCGTGGTCGATGTGACCGATGGTGCCGATGTTGACGTGGGGCTTCGTCCGCTCGAACTTCGCCTTCGCCACTGCAGTCCTCCTGAGGACAGTTCTGTACGCCGTACGACGTCAGTTGGTCTGGATCGGGTTTGGAACGGGGCGCTGGTCGCGCCCCATGCCGTCCCGCGGGTGGGGGTGCCGGAGGGCTCCCGGGCGGAACCCGGACGGGTGACGTCCGGGTGCCCTCCTTCTAGCCTAAAGGGTCTGATTCATCCCGATTACCGGGACGTCACTCGCCCTTGGCCTTGGCGATGATGTCGTCCGCCACGTTCCGCGGAACCTCGGCGTACGAGTCGAACTGCATCGAGTAGCTTGCGCGACCAGAGGTCTTGCTGCGCAGGTCACCGACGTAGCCGAACATCTCGGAGAGCGGCACCAGCGCCTTGACGACGCGGGCACCGTGACGCTCCTCCATGGCCCGGATCTGGCCACGGCGGGAGTTGATGTCGCCGATCACGTCGCCCATGTAGTCCTCGGGGGTGGTGACCTCGACGGCCATCATCGGCTCGAGCAGAGCCGGCGACGCCTTGCGGGCACCTTCCTTGAACGCCATGGAACCGGCGATCTTGAACGCGAGCTCGGACGAGTCGACGTCGTGCGCCGCACCGTCGAGCAGGGTCACGCGAACGCCCTGGAGCGGGTAACCGGCGAGAACGCCGAACTCCATGGCCTCCTGGCAACCGGCGTCGACCGACGGGATGTACTCGCGCGGGACGCGGCCACCGGTGACCTTGTTGAGGAACTCGTAGCCCTCGCCGGACTCGAGCGGCTCGATCGCGATCTGGATCTTCGCGAACTGGCCGGAGCCACCGGTCTGCTTCTTGTGCGTGTAGTCGATACGCTCGACGGCCTTGCGGATCGTCTCGCGGTACGCGACCTGCGGCTTGCCGACGTTGGCCTCGACCTTGAACTCACGGCGCATACGGTCGACCAGCACCTCGAGGTGCAGCTCGCCCATACCCGCGATGATGGTCTGGCCGGTCTCTTCGTCGGTGTTGACCTGGAAGGACGGGTCCTCCTCGGCCAGGCGCTGGATGGCGACACCCAGCTTCTCCTGGTCGCCCTTGGACTTGGGCTCGATCGCGACGCGGATGACCGGGGCCGGGAAGTCCATGGACTCCAGGATGACCGGCTGCTTCTCGTCGGACAGCGTCTCACCGGTGGTGGTCTGCTTCAGGCCCATGACGGCGATGATGTCGCCGGCGCCCACCGAGTCGATCTCCTCACGCTTGTTCGCGTGCATGCGGTAGATCTTGCCGATGCGCTCCTTCTTGCCCTTGACGGAGTTCAGCACCGAGGTGCCGGACTCCAGGCGGCCGGAGTACACGCGGACGAAGGTGAGCTTGCCCAGGTGCGGGTCAGACATGATCTTGAACGCGAGGGCGGCGAGCGGCTCGTCGTCAGAAGCCTGACGGACGATCTTCTCCTCGTCGTTGCCCGGCTTCGTACCCTCGATGCCCTCGATGTCGAGCGGCGACGGCAGGTACTTCACGACCGCGTCGAGCAGGGGCTGAACGCCCTTGTTCTTGAACGCGGAGCCGCAGAAGATCGGGGTGAAGGACGACTCCAGGGTGCCCTTGCGGATCGCGGCGACCAGCAGCTCCTCGGGGATGTCCTCGCCCTCGAGGGCGAGCTCCATCACCTCGTCGCTGATGTTCGACACGGTGTCGATCAGGGCCTCGCGGTACTCCGCCGCCTGCTCGGCCAGGTCGGCCGGGATCTCGACGGTGTCGTACATCTCGCCCTTGGGGGCGTCGGCCGAGTAGACCAGGGCCTTCATCTTCACCAGGTCGACGACGCCGGTGAAGTCGGCCTCGGCACCGATCGGCAGCTGCATGACCAGCGGGGTGGCGCCGAGGCGGTCCACGATGGTCTGCACGCAGAAGAAGAAGTTGGCGCCCGTGCGGTCCAGCTTGTTGATGAAGCAGATGCGCGGGACGCCGTAGCGGTCAGCCTGCCGCCACACGGTCTCGGACTGGGGCTCGACACCGGCGACGCCGTCGAACACGGTCACGCCACCGTCGAGGACGCGCAGCGAGCGCTCCACCTCGACGGTGAAGTCGACGTGGCCCGGGGTGTCGATGATGTTGATCGTGTTCTCAACACCGTCGAGGGTCCAGTGGCAGGTCGTCGCGGCGGACGTGATGGTGATGCCGCGCTCCTGCTCCTGCTCCATCCAGTCCATGGTGGCAGCGCCATCGTGGACCTCACCGATCTTGTACGACACACCGGTGTAGAACAGGATCCGCTCGGTGGTGGTGGTCTTGCCCGCGTCGATGTGCGCCATGATCCCGATGTTGCGGACCTTGGCGAGGTCAAGGGAGGTTGCAGCCATGGTGGCTCGTTCTCTCTCTGTCTAGTGACGGGGTTCGGACTACCAGCGGTAGTGCGCGAAGGCCTTGTTGGACTCGGCCATCTTGTGGGTGTCCTCGCGACGCTTCACGGAAGCGCCCAGACCGTTGCTGGCGTCGAGGATCTCGTTGAGCAGACGCTCGGTCATGGTCTTCTCGCGACGGGCGCGGGAGTAACCGACCAGCCAGCGCAGCGCCAGGGTGTTGGCGCGGCCCGGACGGACCTCGACCGGCACCTGGTAGGTGGCGCCACCGACGCGGCGGGACTTGACCTCGAGGGTCGGCTTGACGTTCTCCAGCGCGCGCTTCAGCGCGACAACCGGGTCGGCGCCGGTCTTCTCACGGACACCCTCGAGGGCGCCGTAGACGATCCGCTCGGCGGTGGAGCGCTTGCCGTGCAGCAGGATCTTGTTGACCAGCGAGGTCACCAGCGGGGAGCCGTAGACCGGGTCGATGATGACCGGGCGCTTCGGGGCGGGGCCCTTACGAGGCATTCTTACTTCTCCTTCTTGGCGCCGTAGCGGCTGCGAGCCTGCTTGCGGTTCTTGACACCCTGGGTGTCGAGCGAACCGCGGATGATCTTGTAGCGGACACCAGGAAGGTCCTTCACACGGCCACCGCGGACCAGCACGATGGAGTGCTCCTGCAGGTTGTGGCCCTCGCCCGGAATGTAAGCGGTGACCTCGATCCCGCTGGTGAGGCGCACACGGGCGACCTTGCGGAGAGCCGAGTTCGGCTTCTTCGGGGTGGTCGTGTACACACGCGTGCAGACGCCGCGACGCTGGGGCGAACCCTTCAGTGCGGGCGTCTTGTTCTTCTCGACCTTGTCCTGCCGGCCCTTTCGGACCAGCTGCTGGATCGTAGGCACCGTTTCTCCGTTTTCTGTGTGCCAAGGCTTGGTGGAACTAACCTGCGGTGTGGCCCACACCCTCCGACCCACGCGGTCGGGCGTGTTGGGCCTTCTTCGGGGGAAGAATCACGGAATCCCGAGCTGAGCTGCGTCATCGGCACAGGCCGAGCGGGTGGAGTCTCCGCTACGGCGGCCGGTCTGCTGGCACGCACAAGGACCCGGGCACACCCCAGGCACAAGGTCAGAGCGTACCTAGCGCACAGGCGGCGGTCAAAACAAATGGGGCGCGCCGGGCCGGGCACCGCCCGGACCAGGCACGGCGGCCCCGCGCTCAGTGCGGCCCGCTGCTCGCCATCATGACCACCAGCAGGAAGAACAGCGCCCAGCCGGCGATCGAGAGCCAGCCGAACACCAGCCCCAGGATCGCCAGGCCGTCGCCGTCCTCCTTGGTGCGGCGGATCTGCGAGCGGGCGATGTGGCCGGTGATCACGGCGGGCAGGCCGGTGATGCCACCGGTGAACAGCGTCAGGCTGCCGAGGATCGCCGAGGCCGTCGCCAGGCCGTTGCGCGGCGGGACGGGCGGCGGGAGCAGCGGTGGGGGCAGCGGCATGAAGGTCGCCGGGACGGGGGCGCCGAACGGGGCGACCATCGGCCCGGACGGCAGGTCGGCGACCAGCACGGACAACTGGCCGTAGGTGGCGGCCTGGTGGGCGGAGGTCAGGCGGTGCTCGTACTCGTCGGCGGTGATCCGGCCCTCGGCGTAGGCGGCCTTCAGCACGTCCACGGTGCGCTCGCGGTCGGCGTGCGCGGCGCGCATCGCGGACTGCGGCGTCGGCGCCGGGTGCCAGGGCTGCTGCCCGTACGGCGCCGGCGTTCCCCACTGACCGGTCATCGCGGCCACCTCCCGTTCCCCGCGCTGCGCGCGCGCTTCTCAGGATGCAGGACGAACGGCGGGTCCGGGTAGTTGCCGAGGTGCGGCGGGTGACCGGCGAACTGTCGCTCCCGTAAGGGGCAATACCGCCACATGGGGGATGGAAAGGTAAAGAAATGATCATAGGGTCGAGCGGACCGGCCAGGGACCGACCCGACAAGGAGACCACCCGCCATGGAGGCGACCATCACGCCGCCCGCTGTCTCGATCCGCGACCTGTGGAAGCGCTTCGGTGCGCAGACCGCCGTCGCCGGACTCAACCTCGACCTTCCGGCCGGCTCGTTCATCGGACTGGTCGGCCCCAACGGCGCCGGCAAGACCACCACGCTGTCGATGGTCACCGGCCTGCTCCGGCCCGACCAGGGCACCGTGCTGATATACGGCGCCGACGTCTGGCAGGACCCGGTCGCGGTCAAGTCCCGGATCGGCATCCTGCCCGAGGGCCTGCGGATGTTCGAGCGCCTGAGCGGACGCGAACTGCTCCAGTACAACGGGCGGTTGCGCGGCCTGCCCGGCCCGGAGACCGACCGGCGCGCCGAGGAACTGCTGGCCGTGCTCGACCTGACCGGCTCCGCCGACAAGCTGGTCGCCGACTACTCCACCGGCATGCGCAAGAAGATCGGCCTGGCCGCGGCGCTGCTGCACAACCCCGACGTGCTGTTCCTGGACGAGCCGTTCGAGGGCGTCGACCCGGTGTCCGCGCAGACCATCCGCGGCGTGCTCACCCGGTACGCCGCCTCCGGCTCCACGGTGGTGTTCTCCAGCCACGTCATGGAACTCGTCGAGTCGCTGTGCGACTGGGTCGCCGTGGTCAACGCCGGGCGGGTGGTCGCCGCCGGGCCGCTCGACCAGGTGCGTGGCGAGACCTCGCTGCAGCAGGCGTTCCTCGGACTGATCGGCGTCCGCGAGGACGACGGGCACGCGCTCGGCTGGCTCGGCGGGGGCCACCGGTGAGCACCACCTCCCCCACCACCTCCCCCACCGTCTCCCCCACCGCCGACGACCGGGCCGTCGTCCGCACGCTGGTCTCGCTCAAGGTCCGGCTGCTGCGCAACGGGCTGCGGCGCAGCCCCGGCCGGGCCGCCGGCTACCTGGCCGGCACCTGCCTCGGGCTGCTGTTCGGCGTGTCCACGGCCGCCGGAATGGTGGTGCTGCGCGGGCACGCGGGCGCCGCCGACGTCGCCGTGATGCTCACCGCCGGACTGGCCGTCAGCTGGGCCGCCATGCCGCTGTTCTTCTTCGCCGGCGACGAGAGCGCCGACCCGACCCGGCTCACCATGCTGCCGCTGCGCCCGCGCGCCCTGCTGCGCGGCACCCTGATCGGCAGCCTGGTCGGACCCGGCCCGCTGGTCGGCCTGCTGCTGCTGATCGGCGCCGCCGTCACCGCCGGGCAGGGCGCCGCGTCCGCCGCCGTCGCGGTGCTCGCGGTGCCGCTCACCCTGCTGGTGGTGATCGCGCTGAGCCGCTCGGTGGCCGCCGCCAATGCCCGGCTGCTGTCCAGCCGGCGCGGCAAGGACTTCGCGATCTTCGGCGGCCTGCTGTTCGCGGTGCTGATCCAGCTCGGCAACCTGGGCATGCAGAGCTCCTTCCGGAGCCCCGACCAGGGCCTCGATCTGTCGGTGCTGCACCCGTACGCCTCGGTGCTGCGCTGGATCCCGCCGGTCTCCGCGATCGACGCGGTGCGCTCGGCCGGCGAGGGCTCCTACCTGGTCGCGGCGCTGCAACTCGCGCTCGCCGCCGGCCTGCTGACGGTGCTGCTGCGCTGGTGGCTGCGCAGCCTGCAGGCCCTGATGGTCTCCGGCGACGCCTCCACCCTGGTGGCGACCTCCTCGGTGCACTCCGGTTCGGGCTCCCGCGCCTGGCGGCTGCTGCCCGCCGGCCGGGCCGGCACCGTCGCCCAGCGGCACCTGCGGTACACCTGGCGCGAGCCCCGCGCCAAGGCGGCGATCTTCACCGGCATCGGCATGACCTGCGTGATCGCGGCGATGTCGGTGGTCCAGGGCTGGGGCTCGGTGTACGTGATCGCGATCGGCGGGCTGATGCTCGGCCTGCAGTCCGCCAACCTGTTCGGCATGGACGGCTCCGGGTTCTGGATGGTCGCCTCCACCCTGATCACCCGTCGGGACGCCCGCGACGAACTGCGCGGCCGGGTGTACGCCATCCTCGCCCAGGGCGTCCTCGTGCTGCTGCTGGTCGGCCCGGTGCTGGCTGCCGTCACCGGCAAGTGGGCGGAACTCGCGCCCGCGCTCGGCGTGTCCTTCGCCGCCCTCGGCACCAGCGTCGGCCTGGGCGCCGTGATCAGCGTGTACGCCCCGTACGCGGTGCCCGCCGACGGCAACCCGATGCGCAGCGCCGCGCCCGGGCAGAACGGCGTGGTGATGCTCAACGCCTTCGGTTCGATGATCGGCGTCTCGCTGGGCTGCGCGCCGATCGGCATCGCCCTCGGCATCCTGCTGATCTCGCACCAGTCGCCCTGGCCGATCCTGCCGGTCGGCGTGCTGTACGGGGCCGGGATGGCCCTGCTTGGCATCCGGGTGGCGTCCGGCGGGCTGATCAAGCGGCTGCCGGAGGTCCTCGCCCGGGTGATCGAGCGCTGACCGTCCCCTTCCGGCCCCGGGCCCGCCGCTATCATGCGTGCGCGCCCGGGGCCGACCCGTGCGCACGGGGAGAGGGGGCAGCATGCACAGCACGCAGTACGGATGGACGGACAGTCCGTTCTGGACGAACACCGTGCTGCCGGTGCTCGTCATGCTGCTGGTGCTGCGGCTGATCACCGTCTTCACCCTCGGCCGCAGTCAGCACGGCTACCGGGCCCGGCTGTTGAGCCGTGCGCGGCGGGCCCAGATCCGCACCCTGCTGGCCGGGGACGCCTCCCGCCGCCGGTCCGAACTGCGGGCGCTGTCCACCGCGTACCCGCCACAGTGGATCGCCTCCGCGGTGGAGCTCGTGCTGCCGGTGCTGATCGGCGGCGCGCTCACCGTGCTGATGTGGATCGCCATGCACCACCACTTCGAGGGGCCGGACGCCGCCGACCAGGAGGCGGTGCGCAACACCCCGCCGTGGCTGGCGGCACGCGCGCTGCCGGCGCTGTTCGGCGGCGACGGCGGGCTCGGCGCGGCCCTGACCGGCCTCGTGCTGACCGCGCTGTGGCAGCTGCTGTGGGCCCGCACCCGGTTCCTGGTGCTGTGCACCCGGATGCCGTCCGGCACCTGGGAGCACTCCTGGCTGCGCCGCTACCTGGTGCCGGTGCTCGCCGCCCAGTTCCTGCTGATGCCGCTGGTGCTGCCGAACGGCGCGCTGATCGCGCTGGTGGCGTGGCAGCTGTGCTCGCTGTACGCCACCCGCCGGCTGAACCTGCTGCCGATGGCCGCCGCCGCGCCGCCGCTGACGGGTGTCGCCGCGTCCGCCGAGGCGCCGGCCGGGGCGGTCCGGGACACCGTCGACACGCTCGGTGCGGCCGCCTCCGCCCGCCTGCAGTCGATCCGCGAGACCCGCGCGGCGCAGCGCACCCGCCGCGAGCGGGAGGCCGCCGCGCGGGCCGCCGCCGCGCAGACCGAGGCGGAGGTCGCCGCCCGGGACGCCGAGATCGCCCGGGCGGTGGTCGCCGAGTCCGAGGCGCTGCGGGCCGCCCGGGACGCCGAACAGGCCGAGGCGGCGGCCCGGTTCGCGGCCGAGCCCACGGTGAGCGGCTCCCCCGCCGCCGCGGCCACGCCGACGGTGCTGGGCAGCACGGTGCGCGACCGGGACGGGCTGCCGACCGTCGACGCCAAGCCGCTGCCGAACGGGGCGCCCACCGCGATCGGCGCGTACCGGCTGCTCGGGCTGATCGGCTCCGGCGGGTTCGGCACCGTCTACCTGGCGCGACGTCAGGGCTCCGCCACCCAGGTCGCGCTGAAGACCCTGCACGCCGACACCGAGCACGACGAGGAACTGCACCGCCGGTTCGAGAACGAGGCGAAGGTGCTGGCCCAGGCGCCCGCCGCGCACACCGCGCGGGTACTGGACACCGGCGTCGCCGGCGGCACCCCGTTCATCGCCATGGAGCTGCTCGACGGCCGCCCCCTGCAGTCCCTGCTGCGCGAGCGCGGCACCCTCGCCGACCCGGCCGCGCTGCGCGCGCTCGCGGTGGCGCTGGCCGTCGCGCTGGACGCCCTGCACCGCGGCGGTCTGGTGCACCGCGACCTGAAGCCGTCCAACATCATGATGACCAGCGACGGCCCCAAGCTGCTGGACTTCGGCATCTCGCTGATGGCCGACCACACCCGGCTGACCCGGACCGGCGGCATGGTGGGCACGCCCGTCTTCATGGCCCCGGAGCAGCTGGCCGAGGGCCCGGTCGGCCCGGCGGCGGACGTCTGGGCGTGGGCCTGCTGCCTGGTCTGCGCGGCGTACGGCGAGAGCCCGTTCGCCACCGCCAACCAGTACGCCGTGTACCACCGGATCGTCAATGAGGCCCCGTCCCCGGCCGGGATCGCCGCCGTCCGCGCGCTCGACCCGGCGCTGGCCGACGCCGTCGAGCGCGCCCTCGCCAAGGACCTCGCCGACCGCCCCGCCGACGGGGCGGCGCTGCTGGCGCTGCTCACCGCCGACGGCACCCCGGCGCAGCGGCAGATCGCCCGCGGCTGGGAGGCCCTGGCCGGCTGACGGACTCGCCGGTCGGCGCGCTCCGGCATCATGGGGAGCGCCCCTCCCCCGCGCCCCCAGGAAGCAGGACCGCCGTGACCAGCACCGATCAGCCCGTGGACGAGCTGCTGGCGGAGGCGGTGGGCCGGGTGACGGGCGCGCCGGCGGACGGGTTGGAGTTCGTGGTGGACGGCGCGGCCTCGCTGCTGGCGGCGTCCGCGGACCGGTGGCCGCTGGTGAGCCGGGCGCTGCTGGGCTTCGCGGACCGGGCGGTGGGCCGGTGCTGGGCGGCGGGCTGGCGGCCGGCCGACCTGGTGCGGGTGGCGCGGCGCGAGCTGGGCCCGGTGCAGGTCGCCCTGGCGGTGGACCTGATCGCCGCGGAGGGCCGCCGGCACCCCGCCGCCGCGCTGGACCGCCGGTGGCGGGAGCAGCTGCGGGAGTTGGAGGCGGAGCCCTGGTGGCCGTCCGACGAGGCGTACCTGCAGGCGTTCGCGGACCGGCACCGGCTGGACCGGTTCGCGCTGGCCACGGCGGTGCTGGAGCTGCTGCGGACATGGGCGCTGTTGCCGCCCGTCCAGCCGGTGGGCCCGGCGCCGGGGCAGTCCGCGCCGCGGGTGAGCGCGCCGCGCAGCGGGGAGCCGCGGATGCTGGGGCGGATCCGGGCGCTGCTGGCGAAGGCCGAGTCGACGGAGTTCCCGGACGAGGCGGAGGCGCTGACCGCGAAGGCCCAGGAGTTGATGGCGCGTCACTCGATCGACGAGGCGCTGCTGTCGGCGGGCGGGCCGTCGGCGGACGAACCGGCGGCGCTGCGGATCGGCGTGGACAACCCGTACGAGGGCCCGAAGACGATGCTGCTGGACGCGGTGGCGGCGGCGAACCGGTGCCGGGTGGTGTGGGCGAAGGAGTTCGGGTTCTGCACGGTGATCGGGTTCGACGCCGACCTGGACTGCGTCGAGCTGCTGTACACCTCGCTGCTGGTGCAGGCGACTTCGGCGATGCAGCGGGCGGGCAGCCGCAAGCACAAGGACGGCGCGGCCCGGACGAAGGCGTTCCGGCAGTCGTTCCTGGTGGCGTACGCTGCGCGGATCCGGGAGCGGCTGGCGGAGGCGACCGAGCGGGCCACCGAGGACGCGGCGGCCGGGCGCCCCACCGAACCGGGCGAGCCGGGCGGTGTCGAGGACGACGGCGGTTCGCTGCCGGTGCCGGCCCCGGACGGCGGGCTGCTGCCGGTACTGGCGGCCCGGGCGGAGGCCGTGGACGATGCGGTGGGCAGGATGTTCCCGAAGCTGGTGTCTCAGCGGGTGCGGGTGAGTGACGGAGAGGGCTGGGTCGAGGGCCGGGCCGCCGCCGACCGGGCCACGCTGCACCGGGGTTCGGGACGGATCGAGCGCTGACAGGGCGTCGGCGCAGCTCAACGAGGGGGGATTGCGGATGGAGTTCTCGGAGCGGGTGCGCGGCTCGCTGGTCGGCGGTGCGCTGGGCGACGCGCTGGGGTGGCCGATCGAGTTCCTGCGGCTGGACACCATCCGGCAGCGGCACGGCGAGGCCGGCCTGACCGACCTGGCGGACGCCGACCGCGGCGGCCAGGTCACCGACGACACTCAGATGACCCTGTTCACCGCGGAGGGCCTGCTGCGTGGCGGCCGCCGCGAGGACCTGCACGCCGCGTACCGGCGCTGGTTCCAGACCCAGCGGCTGCCGGGCCCCGAGCGTTTCCCGGACGGCTGGCTGGCCGGGCAGGAGTTCCTGTACGCGTCCCGCGCGCCGGGCAACGCCTGCATGACGGGCGTGGTGCTGGACTACACGGAGGCCGTCCCGTTCGGCCAGGAGGGCCCGGTGAACCCGGGCTCGAAGGGCTGCGGCACGGTGATGCGCTCGGCGCCGTTCGGACTGGCCGGCCTGGGTGCGGACGAGGCGTTCCGGCAGGCCGCGCTGGCCGCGCAGCTGACACACGGTCACCCGACGGGGTATCTGGCGGCCGGTGCGTTCGCCGCGCTGATCGAACGGGTGTCGGCCGGGGTGCCGCTGCGGGCGGCGGTGGCCTCGACGCTGGCGAGGCTGGTGGCGATGCCGACCAACGCGGAGACCACCGAGGCGCTGCGCCGGGCGGTGCGGGTGGCCGACGAGGGCCCGGGTTCGCCGGAGTCGGTGGAGCGGGTCGGCCTGGGCTGGATCGCCGAGGAGTGCCTGGCCGTCGCGGTGTACGCGGCGCTGGTCGGTGCCGACGCCCGCGAGGCGCTGGTGCTGGCGGTCAACCACTCCGGCGACAGCGACTCCACCGGCGCGGTCTGCGGCAACCTGGTCGGCGCGATGTACGGCCTGTCCGCGCTGCCCGCCGACTGGTGCGCGATCGTCGAGGGCCGGGACGTCCTCCTGCAGGTGGCCGACGACCTGGTGTCCCACGCCCGCGGCGACCGGGCGGCGCTCGCCGACCGCTACCCGCTGCCGGTCGGGTGACCCGGTGGGCCTGAGTCTGGAGAAGGTGTCGGCCACCGCGCCCGGCCTGATCGACCTGTACAAGTCCGCGCGGGTGAGCCTGACCAAGCGCGGGCTCCAGCACGCCCGGGCCGCCGTCTACCTGGTGCTCGACCGCTCCGGCTCGATGCGGCCCCACTACCGGTCCGGGGCCGTCCAGCACTTCGCCGAGCAGGTGCTGGCGCTCTCGGCGCACCTCGACGACGACGGCCGGGTGCCGGTGGTCTTCTTCTCCACCGGGGTGGACGGCATCGCCGAGATCTCCCTCGACGACCACCTGAACCGGATCGGCCGCCTGCACTCCGCGCTGGGGCACATGGGCCGGACCAACTACCACCTGGCGATGAAGGCGGTGATCCGCCACTACCAGCTCTCCGGCGCCACCGACCCGGCCCTGGTGGTGTTCCAGACCGACGGCGGCCCCACCTCCCGGGCGGCCGCCCGGGACATGCTCTGCCTGGCCGCCGAACTCCCGATCTACTGGCAGTTCGTGGGCTTCGGCGACCCCGCCGACCAGGAGTTCGCCTTCCTCCGCCGCCTCGACGAACTCCCCGTCCCCGCCCGCCGCCCGGTCGACAACGCCGGCTTCTTCCCCGCCGGCCAGGACCCGCGCGCCCACACCGACGCCGACCTGTACGACCACCTGCTGACCGGCTTCCCGGAGTGGCTCACCGCGGCCCGCGCTGCCGGAACCCTGGACGGCGGCTGACCGCCCTGTGCCATGATCGGCCTGCATCACCGACGTCGGGGGGACGTGTGAGCCTGCTCGGCGAGCCGCTCATGGTCGCCTCCGTCGCGCTGGCGATCAAGCGCGCCCGCGACCGGCGGCGGTTCCGCCAGGACTTCCACGAGTACTCGCAGGTCTTCCCCTCGCGGGTCGCCGGGTGGAGCACCGCAGACCTCTGCCAGCGCTGCCACGTCGCCTTCATCCCGGCCGGCTCGCTCGGCTCCCCCGAGGCGCAGGCCGCCCCGGTCCCCGCGTTCCGGGCACTGGTCGCGACGGTGGCGGCGGACCTCCGCTCGCGCGGGCTCCTGACGTAGCGGGACGTTCGCTCTCGCGTCAGTCCCAGAGCGCACCGAACGCGAGCAGCTCCTTGCGGTACTCGATCCGCTCCACCCACTCCTGCGGCCACGCGCCCTCGCCGTACCGGGCGCCGGCGAAGGCGCCGGCCAGGCAGGCCAGGGAGTCGGAGTCGCCGGAGGAGACGGCGGCGCGGCGGACGGCGGCGACGGGGTCGTCGGGGAGCAGCAGGAAGCAGAGCAGGGCGGTGGCGAACGCTTCCTCGGCGACCCAGCCCCCGCCCGTCCGCTCGCAGGGGTCGGCGTCCAGCTCGCCGGCGGCGAGGGCGGCGTCGAGGCGGTCGAGGGCGAGGAGGCACTCGTCCCAGCCGCGGGCGATGAACTCCTGCGGAGAGCCGAAGTGGCCCCGGGAGGCGAGGTCGCCGAGCCAGAACTCGTCGTAGTGGGTGCGTTGTTGGTGGGCGTGGGCGCGCAGCCAGGCGGGGAGTTCGGAGGGGTGGGTGCCCTGGGCGAGCCAGCGGACGGTGAACGCGGTGAGTTCGCTGGCGGCCAGCGCGGTCGGGTGGCCGTGGGTGAGGCCGGACTGGAGCTGGGAGGCGCCGGAGACCTGCCGGTCGGTCAGCTCGCGGACCAGGCCGAGCGGGGCGACCCGCATGTTCGCGCCGCAGCCCTTGGAGCCGATGTCGGACGCGTCCTGCCAGGGCCGGCCGGTGGAGAGCCGGAAGCAGGACCGCAGGCAGGTCATGCCGGGGGCCCGGTTGTTGTCCGGGGAGCGCCACCAGTCCACGAACTCCTCGCGCAGCGGCAGTTCGAGGCGCAGCGGGACGAGCGGGCCCTCGGCGAGGCCGGTGCGCAGGGCGCGGGCGAGTGCCAGTGTCATCTGGGTGTCGTCGGTGACCTGGGCCTTCTTCGGCAGCGGGAGCTGCCGCCAGTCGGGGCTGAGCAGCCCGATCTCGTCCAGGTTCAGGAACTCGGTGCGCTTGCCGATGGCGTCGCCGATCGCCAGCCCCAGCATCGCTCCTGTCGCCCGCCCCACGGCATGCCCCTCTCAGACCTCGACCAGCAGTTCCTTGAGTCCGCGGATCACGTAGCCGGGGTTCCACTCGGGTTCGCGCACCAGCGTCAGCCCGGGGGCCTTGCGGAGCAGTGCGCCGTAGGACTCGGTGAGTTCAAGTCTGGCAAGGGGCGCGCCGAGACAGAAGTGAATTCCGGCGCCGAAGGTGATGTGCGGGTTGTCGGTGCGGCCGAGGTCGAGCCGGTCGGGGTCGGTGAACCGCTCGGGGTCGCGGTTGGCGGAGCCGAACAGCAGCGCCACCTCGGAGCCGCGCGGGATCCGCACGCCGCCGACCTCGATGTCCTCCAGCACCCAGCGTTCGAACATCTGCAGCGGGGTGTCGTACCGCATCAGTTCTTCGATCGCGGTGGGCAGCAGTTCGTCCACCGCGCCGCGCAGCCGGGCGAGTTCGCCGGGGTTGCGGAGCAGCGCCCACCAGCCGTTGCCGGTGGTGTTGACGGTCGCCTCGTGGCCGGCGTTCAGCAGCAGCACGCAGGTGGAGATCATCTCCTGCTCGCTGAGCACCTGCCCGTCCTCGACGGCCTGGGCCAGCGCGCTGATCAGGTCGGTGCCGGGTTCCTCGCGCCGGCGGCGGATCAACTCCCGCAGGTAGGCGGAGAATTCGAGGCTGGCGGTGACCGCCCGGCGGGCGGTGTCCTCGCTCGGGTTGAGCTCGAACATGCCGGTGATGTCGGCCGACCAGGGCCGCAGCAGGTGCCGGTCCGCCTCGGGGACGCCCAGCATCTCGGCGATCACGGCGACCGGCAGCGGCTCGGCGACCTTCGCGATCAGGTCGCCGCCGCCGTCGGCGAGCAGCCCGTCGACCAGTTCGCCGGCCAGCCGCCGCACGGTCGGGCGCAGCGACTCCACCATGCGCGGGGTGAACGCCTTGGCCACCAGCCGCCGGATCCGGGTGTGGTCGGGGCCCTCCAGGTCGAGCAGGCCGAAGTCGTTGAGGGTGTGGAACGGCTCGTGCGCGGGGTTCGGCGCGCTCTGCCCGAACTCCTCGTGGCTGAACCGGTGCGTGTAGGTGCGTCCCAGCCGCCGGTCCCGCAGCAGCGCGTTGACGTCCGCGTACCGGGACACCAGCCACTGGTCGCTCGGTTCGTAGTGGACGACCGGCGACTGCTCGCGCAGCACCGCGTACGCCGGGTACGGGTGGGCCACGAACTCGGCCGACCACGGGTCGAAGGCATCAAGCGCCATGGAGTTGTCTCCCTGCTCGTCAGATCGCCATCGTATGCCGTCCGACCTGCGGGTTTGTGCTCAGGCCCGGGCCAGGTCGCCGTTCACCAGCCGCCGGACCAGCTTCGGCAGCGCCTCCGAGATCGGCTCGCGGATCACCTCGTGCGCGGCCTCGTCGTACGCCGTGGGCTCGCCGTTGACGACGATCAGCTTCGCGCCGCGCTCCAGCGCGATCCGCGGCAGCAGCGCCGCCGGCATCACCTGCAGCGAACTGCCCACCGCCAGGAAGACCTGGCACGCCTTGGCGACCGCGTCCGCCTGCGCCAGCACCCGCTCGTCCAGGGCCTCGCCGAACATCACGGTGCGCGGACGCAGCACCCCGCCGCACTGCTCGCACGCCGGGTCGTCCTCCCCCGCCGCGACCCGCTCCAGCGCCGCCGCCATCGGACCGACCACCCGGCACCTGGCGCACTGCACCTCGGTGGCGGTGCCGTGCAGCTCGATCACTTTCCGGGCGGGCAGCCCGGCCGCCTGGTGCAGGCCGTCCACGTTCTGCGTCAGCACCCGCATCGGCACGCCCGCCCGTTCCAGGTCCGCCAGCGCCCGGTGCCCGGCGTTCGGCTCGGCACCGATCGCGCCGGCGTCCCGCCGCATCAGCCAGGACCGGCGGCGCACCTCCGTGCTCGCCAGGTACGGGCCGATCGTCACCATCTCCTGCGCGCTCGGATCGCGCTGCCAGAGCCCCTGCGGGCCGCGGTAGTCGGGAATCCCCGAGTCCGTGGAGATCCCCGCCCCCGTCAACACCGCCACCATCGGACGCTTCTCGCTCATGCCCCGGACGGTACGGCCCGCAGCCGGTTCTGACCACCCGTTATCACCGGCCAGAACGCCACCAGGTACAACGCCGCACCGACCGGCATGAAGTCCAGCGACGCCCCCATCAACACCGTGCCCACCAGCACCAGCACCGGGCTCCACCAGCGCACCACCCCGCGCACCGTCAGCCGCACCAGCAGCGCCAGCAGCCCCACGTACAGCATCATCGGCACCACCGTGTACACCAGCGGCATCACCCCCGGCACCGACTGCACCCGCTCGAACAGGTCCGAACGCGCCGCGTGGTCCGCGGAGACCGCGTTCGCGTACAGGTCGATGCCGCTCTGCGCCAGCCCGGCCATCACCCCCGCCAGACCCGCCCCCAGCCAGACCCGGCCCCAGACCCCCCGTTCACCACCGAGCCGCCACAGCTCCACCATGCCGAGACCCATCAGCACCATCCCCGCGAACAGCGCGAGGTGCCCGACCGTCCAGCCCGCCCCCACCCCCCGCGACCCCGGCACCAACCGCACCGCCCCGTACACCGCGAGCAGCCCCGCCGACCATCCCAGCGCCCGACGCCCCGTAACCATTGCCCAACCCCTTTGCGAGAGTGCCCTTTTCGACACCCCCAACCCTGCCGGGAGAGCCTGCGGCGCAACTCCCCCGCGACGGTGAAAGGTCCGCATCCCTCGCGAGGATGAGCCACCAGGGGCGCGGGGAACTGCGCGAAGCGGAAGGCACCCAACCGCAAGATCGCGACGCAGGACAATGACCTGCACGTGATCGCGACCTTGCGGACGTGGTGTGCGCTTGTCGCGCAGTTCCCCGCGCCCCTGTTCTCGCGCCCGCCCGCGTTCGCGCCCTCTACTCCCCCGCCGTCACCGCCCCCGCCTCGTACGCGAACACCACCGCATGCACCCGGTCCCGCAGCCCCAGCTTCTGCAGCAGGTTGCTCACGTGCGTCTTGACCGTGTGCTCGCTCACCACCAGCTCCGCCGCGATCTCGGCGTTCGACATCCCCCGCGCCACCAGCCGCAGAGTCTCCAGCTCCCGGGCGGTGAGGGTGCCCAGGAGCAGACCCAGCGGCCGCGAGACGGCCAGCGCCCCGCCCGCCTTCCGCGCGGTGACCTCGCCGATGACCCGCCGGGTGACGGACGGCGCGAGCAGGGCCTCGCCGGAGTTGACGACCCGGACGGCGTGGGCGAGGTCGTCGCGGCGGACATCCTTGAGCAGGAAGCCGCTCGCCCCTGCGTACAGCGCGTCGAACACGTAGTCATCGACGTCGAAGGTGGTCAGCATGATCACTTTGCAGCGGGGGAACTCGGCACAGACCCGGCGCGCCGCCTCCAGCCCGTCCATCACCGGCATCCGGACGTCGAGCAGCAGCACGTCGGGATCAAAGCTGCGCACAGCCTCTATCGCCTGCTGTCCGTCGCCGGCTTCGGCGACGACCTCGATGTCGGGTTGGGCGTCGAGGATCATGCCGAATCCGGCGCGGACCAGTTCCTGGTCGTCGGCGATCACCACTCGTATGGGCAACTGAACTTCCTCTCTCAGGCGTTGAGCGGCAGCACGGCGGCCACCAGGTAGCCCGGGCCGTCGGGCCGGGGGCCGGTTTCGACGCTGCCGCCGCAGGCGGCGGCGCGTTCCCGGATGGAGAGCAGACCGCGTCCGCCGGAGCGCCCGTCGATCCCGGCCCCGACCGAAACGGATGGCCCCCTCCCGTCGTCGGCGACCGAAACGGTCAGATCGGCACCGTCCCGAACGGCGACCCGCACCACGACCCGGCCCGCCCCGGCGTGCTTGACCACGTTGGTGAGGGCCTCCTGGACGATCCGGTAGGCCGCGGCCTGCACCTCCGCGGGCCCGGCCTCCTCGATGCGGGCGTCGACGTCGACGCCCGATTCGCGGACGCGGTCGAGGACCCCCGCGAGTTCGGCCAGCCGGGGCTGCGGGGCGAGCGCGGGCACCGCCCCGTCCTCCTTGAGTACGCCGAGTACGCGCCGGAGCTGGACCATCGCGTCGCGTCCGGAGTCGGCGATGGCGTCGAAGGCGCGGATCGCCCGGTCGGGGTTGCTGCGCACGACCAGTGGGCCGGCTTCGGCCTGGACGACCATCAGGGAGACGGCGTGGGCGAGGATGTCGTGCATCTCGCGGGCGATCCGGCCGCGTTCCTCGGCGACGGCCCGGGCGGCGTCGCTGGCGGCGCGCAGCCCGGCCTGCCGGGCGCGTTCGGCCTCGACGCCGGCCAGTCGGCGCAGCTCGCGCACCAGCGAGCCGACCACGAAGCTGCCGACGGACACCACCAGGCTGAACAGCGCGCCGCCGAAGGAGTGGGTGCCGATCACGTTGCCGATCACCAGGACGGCCAGCAGCACGGCGCGCTGCCAGTCCTTGCCGCGGTCGGCGGCGGTGTAGATGGCGACCGCCATGGCGACCTGGATCTGCGGCATCGCGAAGTGCGCCAGCACGGACAGCGCCATGGTGGGCAGCGAGCAGATCAGCAGCACCGCCCACGGCCACCGGCGCCGCCACCACAGCGGCACCGACCCGGCGAGCGCCAGCGCGTACGCCCACCACTTCCCGCCCGCACCTTCCGGGTCGGTCCACACGCCCATGACCGAGACCCAGACCGCCAGCGCGACCAGCGGCAGGTCCACCGCCCACGGCCGGGCCCTCCCCCAGGCCAGCAGGCCTTCCGTCCACTTCCCCATTCGCGCATCCTCTCGCATCGTCGGACGGCCGCCGCCCCTCCCCAGGGAACGCCGAAGGGCGCCCCCGACCGGGAGCGCCCTTGACGATGCGTCAATGACCGGGCGTCACAGCAGCCGCTTGATCTCTCCGCGCGCCCGGTAGAACCCGCCGGACGCGGACTCCCGCACCTCCGCCACCAGGTAGCGCGCCCCGGCGACGCGGACGTCCTTGGGGAACTGCACCCGCCAGGACGGGTCGAAGCCGGGCGACACCACCCGCACCCGCAGCCGGCTGCCGTCGGCGACGCACTCCACCTCGATGCCGCTGCCGGCCGCCGCGGTGACGCTGACGGTCTCCAGCACCGCGGACGACTCGACCCGGGCGAAGCCGCGGCCGGTGACCTCGGCGGTGGCCGGCAGGGTGCCCTGCTCGGCGGCCTGCACGGCGCCCGGCGAGGCGTCCAGGCAGGCCAGCGAGCCGTCGGTGGTGACGACGTACAGCCGCCCGTCGCGGTACTGCATGCTGTACGCGGAGCCGCAGCCGGTGCCGAGCTTCCACAGCCGGGTGCCGTCGGCAGCGAAGCAGTACACCGACGAGTGGTTGTCGCCGGCGAACACGTACTCGCCGTCCGGGGAGGCCGCGCAGGAGAACACCGCGGCGTCGCACTTGTACGCGGTGACCTCGGCGCCGTCGGACTTGCGCAGCCGGTGCACCCAGCCCTGCGAGGTACCGGCGAACACCTCGTCCCGTTCCTGCCAGCCGAACAGCACCTGGCCCTTGGTGCGGGTGTGCCACTGCTGGTCGCCGCCGCGCTTCGCGTACCGGCTGACGCCCGCCGAGTAGCCGTGGTAGACGGAGTCGGCGTCGCAGCGCACCATCCAGCCGGCGCTGCCGTCGGCCTTCCGCCGCCACTGGAACTCGTCCTCGTGGTCGACGGTGGTCAGCCCGCCGCGCGCGTCGGCGACGCCGAGCACGCCGTCGTGGATGTCCAGCCAGTAGATGTCGACGTCCTGGGCGATCTCGTACGCCACCCGCGGCACCTTGCCGCCCAGGTCGTACACCTTGCCGTCGTCGCAGCCCGCGTAGATCCACCAGTCGTCGGCGACGATGCACTTGACGCCGTCGGGGAGGCCGAACCGGCCGGTGACCTCACCGTCCCGGGTCAGCGTGTAGACGTCGCCGCTCTCGTTGCCGACCCAGGCGTGGTCCTCGCCGACGTACACCCCGAACGCGGGCGAGCCGGAGCGGAAGCGCCACAGCAGCGGCGCCTGGCGGGCGGTGGAGCGGGTCGAGGTGATCTCCCGGCGGGTCACCGCCCGGCGCTGGCGCACGCCCTGGACGGCCGGCGCGTAGCCCTTGCGGACCTTCTCGCCGATCTTCTTGGCGGCCGTGGCGGCGGCCTTCTCCGGGCTCGGGCATACCGTGGTCTTGGTCGTTCCCGGCTCGCCGATCCGGCCGTAGCGGATCGTCAACTCGGCGCCCACGACGGTGACTTCGTAGAACTTGTGGGCACTGCCCTGGTCCTCGGAGAGTTCCAGGTAGGTCACCTGCGGGTCTGCGGAAACGGTGGCAGACATGGCCGACGCCCCTTTCGGGCACAGAGTTCGGGGGGTGCCGGCGGGGCCCTCGCCACCTGCCGACACACCTCAATCTAGGCCCTGCCACCGACAGCCCCGACGGCCGGTCAGCTGTTGTACACCTGCACACCGCCGCTGTCGGCGCGGGCGATCAGGACGTGCGGCGCGCCGGGGGTCGAGGGCACCTTCACCTCGGTGCCGCCGCTGTCGGCGCGCGCGTCCACCTGGTACTGCTCCCCCGACGGCACCTTCACCTGCACGCCGCCGGACTCGGTGGTCATCTCCGCCCGGGCCGGCGCCTCGGCGAACCGGGCGTTCACGCCGCCGGACTCCACGGACATCTTCACGTTCTTGGACTTCAGCCCGAAGGCGTCGATCCCGCCGGAGCTCACCTTGGCGTCCACGTCGCCCGCCACGTCGTGCAGCTGGATGCCGCCGCTGGTCTGCTTGAGCGTCAGCTTCGTCCCGGCCGGCACGTGCACCTCGTAGCCGATCCCGCAGCTGCTGCAGGAGTAGGTGAGCTTCAGCACCCCGTCCTTGAGCTCGTGAGTGCCCTGCGGCTCCTCGTCCTTCCAGGCGCGCTTCTCCACCACCCGCACCGGCCCGTCGTCGACCTTCACGTCGATCCCGCCACTGGTCCCGTCGACCACCAGCTCGTTGACCTGACCGGGCACCTCGTACGACACCGTCTTGCGCTGCTGATCGCCCCACGGCCCGCAGCCCACCGCCCCGACCACCAGCAGTCCCACGACCGCCGCCGCCCCCATGATCCGCTTCACCGCGGCCTCCTTTCGACTTCCCCAAGTCTCCCGTCCCCCGGGGCCCCGGCGCCTCCCTCCACGGAGTGGTTCGGCCGCCTCCGTCCCCAGGGGGATCCCCTAGGTGAAACGCGGGGCCGGGAACGCCGCAGGGCGGCCACCCCGAGTGGGGTGACCGCCCTGCGGTTCAACCGAAAGATCAGCCGAAGGATCAGCCGGTGTACGGACCGTAGTCGTAGTCGTCCAGCGGGACGGCCTGACCGGAGCCCGCGCCGAACGGCGACAGGTCGTAGTCGTCGTAGCCGACGGCCGAGTACATCGCGGCCTTGGCCTCTTCGGTCGGCTCGACCCGGATGTTGCGGTAGCGGGGCAGACCCGTACCGGCCGGGATGAGCTTACCGAGGATGACGTTCTCCTTGAGGCCCAGCAGCGGGTCCGACTTGGCGTGGATCGCCGCGTCGGTCAGCACCCGGGTCGTCTCCTGGAAGGAGGCGGCCGACAGCCAGGACTCGGTGGCCAGCGAGGCCTTGGTGATACCCATCAGCTGCGGACGGCCGGAGGCGGGGTGGCCGCCCTCGGACACCACGCGGCGGTTCTCCTGCTCGAAGCGGCCGCGCTCGACCAGCTCGCCCGGCAGCAGCTCGGCGTCGCCCGACTCGATGATCGTCACGCGGCGGAGCATCTGCCGGATGATGATCTCGATGTGCTTGTCGTGGATCGACACACCCTGCGAGTTGTAGACCTTCTGGACTTCGGCGACCAGGTGGATCTGGACGGCACGCTGGCCCATGATCCGCAGCACGTCGTGCGGGTTGGTGGCACCGACGGTCAGCTTCTGGCCGACCTCGACCGCCTCGCCCTCGCTGACGAGCAGCTTGACGCGCTTGGAGACCGGGTAGGCGATCTCGTCCGTGCCGTCGTCCGGCGTGACGACGACCTTGCGGGTCTTCTCGGTGTCCTCGATGCGGACCCGACCCTGCGCCTCCGAGATCGGGGCGACACCCTTCGGGGTACGCGCCTCGAAGAGCTCGACGACACGCGGCAGACCCTGGGTGATGTCGTCACCGGCCACACCACCGGTGTGGAAGGTACGCATGGTCAGCTGGGTACCGGGCTCACCGATGGACTGGGCGGCGATGATGCCGACCGCCTCACCGATGTCGACCAGCTTGCCGGTGGCCAGCGAGCGGCCGTAGCAGAAGGCACAGGTGCCGACCGCCGACTCACAGGTCAGGATCGAGCGGACCTTGACCGCGCTGACGCCGTGCCGGATCAGCTCGTCCATCAGGACGTCGCCGAGGTCGGTGTTGGCGGTCGCGATCAGCTTGCCGTCGACAGTGATGTCCTCGGCGAGCATGCGGGCGTACACGCTGGTCTCGACGTCGTCGGCCTTGCGCAGCACACCGTCCGCGCCGACCTGGCCGATCTCCAGCTTGAGGCCGCGCTCGGTGCCGCAGTCCTCCTCGCGGATGATCACGTCCTGCGAGACGTCCACCAGACGACGGGTCAGGTAACCCGAGTCGGCGGTACGCAGCGCGGTGTCGGCCAGACCCTTACGGGCACCGTGGGTGGAGATGAAGTACTCCAGCACGGACAGGCCCTCACGGAACGAGGCCTTGATGGGACGCGCGATGGTCTCGTTCTTCGCGTTCGACACCAGACCACGCATACCGGCGATCTGACGCATCTGCATCATGTTTCCTCGAGCACCCGAGTCGACCATCATGAAGATGGGGTTCGTCTTCGGGAAGTTCGCGGCCATCGCGTCGGCGACCTCGTTGGTCGCGCGGGTCCAGATGCCGATGAGCTCGGACTTGCGCTCGTTGTCCGTGATCAGACCGCGCTCGTACTGGCGCTGGACCTTCTCCGCCTGCGCCTCGTAGCCCTCCAGGATGGCGGGCTTGCTCGGCGGGACGATGACGTCCGAGATCGAGACGGTGACACCGGAACGGGTCGACCAGTGGAAGCCGGCCGCCTTCAGGTTGTCGAGCGCCGCGGCGACGACGACCTTCGGGTAACGCTCGGCGAGGTCGTTGACGATCGCCGAGAGCTGCTTCTTGCCGATCTCGTAGTCGACGAACGGGTAGTCCTCGGGCAGCAGCTCGTTGAAGAGCGCCCGGCCCAGCGTGGTGGTGATCCGGAACGGCTCACCCTCGTGCCAGGTCGGCTGCCCGTCCTCGTCCACCGGCGGGGTCCAGCCGCGCGGCGGGACGGTGCCGGCGGCCATGCGCAGGTCGATGGTGGCCTGGACGTCCAGCTCGCGGGCGTCGAAGGCCATGATCGCCTCGGCGGTCGAGGAGAAGGAACGGCCCTTGCCCTTGACCTCCTCGCGGTCCGAGGTGAGGAAGAACAGGCCCAGCACCATGTCCTGGGTCGGCATGGTGACGGGGCGACCGTCGGCCGGCTTCAGGATGTTGTTCGAGGACAGCATCAGGATGCGGGCCTCGGCCTGCGCCTCCGCGGACAGCGGCAGGTGCACGGCCATCTGGTCACCGTCGAAGTCCGCGTTGAACGCGGTGCAGACGAGCGGGTGGATCTGGATGGCCTTGCCCTCGACCAGCTGCGGCTCGAAGGCCTGGATGCCGAGGCGGTGCAGGGTGGGCGCACGGTTCAGCAGAACCGGGTGCTCGGCGATGACCTCTTCGAGGACGTCCCACACCACGGGGCGGGCGCGCTCGACCATGCGCTTGGCCGACTTGATGTTCTGCGCGTGGTTCAGGTCGACCAGGCGCTTCATCACGAACGGCTTGAAGAGCTCCAGCGCCATGGCCTTCGGCAGACCGCACTGGTGCAGCTTGAGCTGCGGGCCGACGACGATGACCGAACGGGCCGAGTAGTCGACTCGCTTGCCGAGCAGGTTCTGACGGAAACGACCCTGCTTGCCCTTCAGCATGTCGCTGAGGGACTTCAGCGGGCGGTTGCCCGGACCGGTGACCGGACGGCCACGACGGCCGTTGTCGAACAGCGCGTCGACGGCCTCCTGCAGCATGCGCTTCTCGTTGTTCACGATGATCTCGGGCGCGCCGAGGTCGAGAAGCCGCTTCAGGCGGTTGTTGCGGTTGATGACGCGGCGGTACAGGTCGTTCAGGTCGGAGGTGGCGAAGCGGCCACCGTCGAGCTGGACCATCGGACGCAGGTCCGGCGGGATCACCGGGACGCAGTCCAGAACCATGCCCTTGGGCTTGTTGCTGGTCTGCAGGAAGGCGGAGACGACCTTGAGGCGCTTGAGCGCACGGGTCTTCTTCTGGCCCTTGCCGGTACGGATGATCTCGCGGAGGCGCTCGGCCTCCTCGCCCAGGTCGAAGGACTCGAGGCGGTCCTTGAGGGCCGCCGCGCCCATCGAGCCGGAGAAGTAGGTGCCGAAGCGGTCGCGCAGCTCGCGGTAGAGCAGCTCGTCGCCCTCGAGGTCCTGGACCTTGAGGTTCTTGAAGCGGGCCCACACCTCGTCCAGGCGGTCGATCTCGCGCTGGGTGCGGTCGCGGAGCTGCTTCATCTCGCGCTCGGCGCCCTCACGCACCTTGCGGCGGACGTCGGCCTTGGCGCCCTCGGCCTCCAGCTCGGCCAGGTCGGACTCGGCCTTCTTGGCCCGGGCCTCCAGGTCGGAGTCACGGCGGTTCTCGATCTGCTGGCGCTCGACCGAGACGTGCGCCTCCAGGGAGGGGAGGTCGCGCTGACGGCGCTCGTCGTCCACCCAGGTGATCATGTAGGCGGCGAAGTAGATGACCTTCTCGAGGTCCTTCGGCGCGAGGTCGAGCAGGTAGCCCAGACGCGACGGGACACCCTTGAAGTACCAGATGTGGGTGACCGGGGCGGCCAGCTCGATGTGGCCCATCCGCTCACGGCGCACCTTGGCGCGGGTCACCTCGACGCCGCAGCGCTCACAGATGATGCCCTTGAAGCGGACGCGCTTGTACTTACCGCAGTAGCACTCCCAGTCCCGGGTGGGACCGAAGATCTTCTCGCAGAAAAGGCCGTCCTTTTCCGGCTTCAGCGTGCGGTAGTTGATGGTCTCCGGCTTCTTCACCTCGCCGTGCGACCACTGGCGGATGTCGTCGGCGGTGGCCAGTCCGATGCGGAGCTCGTCGAAGAAGTTGACGTCAAGCACTGGTCGTCAAGCCCTCTTTCGTGATTCGAGAGTCTGTCTGTTGGTCTGAGGGGGGCCTGGGGGCGGGCCGACCGGGCTGCGTCGATTTAGAAGCAGCCGGCCGGCCCGACCTCCGTCAGACCTCTTCGACGCTGCTCGGCTCGCGCCGGGACAGGTCAATGCCGAGCTCCTCGGCGGCGCGGAACACGTCCTCGTCGCTGTCCCGCATCTCGATGGACTGGCCGTCCGAGGACAGCACCTCCACGTTGAGGCAGAGCGACTGCATTTCCTTGATGAGGACCTTGAAGGACTCGGGAATGCCGGGCTCGGGGATGTTCTCGCCCTTGACGATGGCCTCGTAGACCTTCACACGGCCGAGGACGTCGTCGGACTTGATGGTGAGCAGTTCCTGCAGCGCGTACGCGGCGCCGTATGCCTCAAGGGCCCACACCTCCATCTCACCGAAGCGCTGACCACCGAACTGCGCCTTACCACCGAGCGGCTGCTGGGTGATCATCGAGTACGGACCGGTCGAACGGGCGTGCAGCTTGTCGTCGACCAGGTGGTGCAGCTTGAGGATGTACATGTAGCCGACCGAGACCGGCATCGGGAACGGCTCGCCGGAGCGGCCGTCGAACAGCCGGGCCTTGCCGGTGGAGTTCACCAGGCGCTCACCGTCACGGGTGAGGGTGGTGTTGTCCAGCAGGCCGGTGATCTCGTCCTCGCGGGCGCCGTCGAACACCGGGGTGGCGAGGTTGGTGCCACCCTCGACGGTGTCCGCGCCGATCGCCTGCAGGCGCTTGGCCCACTCGTCGGCGAGGCCGGAGACGTCCCAGCCCTGCTTGGCGAGCCAGCCGAGGTGAATCTCCAGGACCTGTCCCGGGTTCATTCGGGACGGAACACCCAGCGGGTTCAGGATGATGTCGACCGGGGTGCCGTCCTCCAGGAACGGCATGTCCTCGACCGGCAGGATCTTGGAGATAACACCCTTGTTGCCGTGACGGCCGGCGAGCTTGTCACCGTTGGTGATCTTGCGCTTCTGGGCGACGTAGACGCGGACCAGCTGGTTCACGCCGGGGGGAAGCTCGTCGCCCTCCTCGCGGTCGAAGACGCGGACGCCGATGACCTTGCCGGACTCACCGTGCGGCACCTTCAGCGAGGTGTCGCGGACCTCACGGGCCTTCTCACCGAAGATCGCGCGGAGCAGGCGCTCCTCCGGGGTCAGCTCGGTCTCACCCTTCGGGGTGACCTTGCCGACCAGGATGTCGCCGGTGACGACGTCGGCGCCGATCCGGATGATGCCGCGCTCGTCGAGGTCGGCGAGGACCTCCTCGGAGACGTTCGGGATGTCCCGGGTGATCTCCTCGGGGCCCAGCTTGGTGTCACGGGCGTCGACCTCGTGCTCCTCGATGTGGATCGAGGAGAGGACGTCGTCCTGGACGAGGCGCTGCGACAGGATGATCGCGTCCTCGTAGTTGTGGCCTTCCCACGACATGAACGCCACGAGGAGGTTCTTGCCGAGGGCCATCTCGCCCTCGTCGGTGCACGGGCCGTCGGCCAGCACCTGGCCGGCCTCCACCCGGGCGCCCTCGTCCACGAGCACCTTCTGGTTGAAGGCGGTGCCCTGGTTGGAGCGGGTGAACTTGGCGGCGCGGTACGTGTTGTACGTGCCGTCGTCGTTGGCCACGGTGACGTAGTCGGCCGAGACCTCCTGCACCACACCGGCCTTGTCGGCGGTGATGACGTCCGCGGCGTCGACGGCGCAGCGGTACTCCATGCCGGTGCCGACCAGCGGCGCCTCGCTGCGGAGCAGCGGGACGGCCTGGCGCATCATGTTCGAGCCCATCAGCGCGCGGTTGGCGTCGTCGTGCTCGAGGAAGGGGATCATGGCGGTCGCGACCGACACCATCTGGCGCGGCGAGACGTCCATGTAGTCGATCTCGGTGCCGGGGATGTAGTCGATCTCGCCGCCACGGCGGCGGACCAGGACACGCGGCTCGGCGAAGGTCAGCTCCGCGGTCAGCGGGGCGTTGGCCTGCGCGATGACGAAGCGGTCCTCCTCGTCGGCGGTCAGGTAGTCCACGGCCTCGGTGACGACACCGTCGACGACCTTGCGGTACGGGGTCTCGATGAAACCGAACGCGTTGACCCGGCCGTACGAGGCCAGCGAGCCGATCAGACCGATGTTCGGGCCTTCGGGGGTCTCGATCGGACACATGCGGCCGTAGTGCGAGGGGTGCACGTCACGGACCTCGAAGCCGGCCCGCTCACGGGACAGACCACCGGGGCCGAGCGCGGACAGACGACGCTTGTGGGTCAGGCCCGACAGCGGGTTCGTCTGGTCCATGAACTGCGACAGCTGGCTGGTGCCGAAGAACTCCTTGATGGAGGCGACGACCGGCCGGATGTTGATCAGGGTCTGCGGCGTGATCGCCTCGACGTCCTGGGTGGTCATGCGCTCGCGGACCACTCGCTCCATGCGGGCGAGGCCGGTGCGGACCTGGTTCTGGATCAGCTCGCCGACGTTGCGCAGGCGACGGTTGCCGAAGTGGTCGATGTCGTCGACCTCGATGACAATGTCGCGGCCCTCGTCATCACGCCACTCGGTCTCGCCGGCGTGCAGCTTGACCAGGTACTTGATCGTGTTGATGATGTCGGGCTCGGTGAGCACACCGGAGTCCAGCGACTCGGCGTTGCCGAGCTTGCGGTTCACCTTGTAGCGGCCGACCTTCGCCAGGTCGTAGCGCTTCGGGTTGAAGTACAGGTTCTCCAGCAGCGTCTGCGCGGCCTCACGCGTGGGCGGTTCGCCCGGGCGCAGCTTGCGGTAGATGTCGAGGAGCGCGTCGTCCTGGCCCTGGGTGTGGTCCTTCTCCAGGGTGGCGCGCATCGACTCGTACTCGCCGAACTCTTCGAGAATCATCTCATTGGTCCAGCCGAGGGCCTTCAGCAGCACGGTGACCGACTGCTTGCGCTTGCGGTCGATGCGGACACCGACCATGTCGCGCTTGTCGATCTCCATCTCCAGCCAGGCACCGCGGGAGGGGATGATCTTCGCGGAGAAGATGTCCTTGTCGGACACCTTGTCCAGGGTGGAGTCGAAGTAGACACCGGGGGAGCGCACCAGCTGGGACACGACGACACGCTCGGTGCCGTTGATGATGAACGTGCCCTTGTTGGTCATGAGCGGGAAGTCGCCCATGAACACGGTCTGGGACTTGATCTCACCGGTCTCGTTGTTGGTGAACTCCGCAGTGACGAAGAGCGGGGCCGCGAAGGTGAAGTCGCGGTCCTTGCACTCGTCGATGGAGTTCTTCGGCGGCTCGAAACGGTGGTCCCGGAAGGTCAGGGACATCGACCCGCTGAAGTCCTCGATCGGGGAGATCTCCTCGAAGATCTCCTCCAGACCGGACTTGGTGGGGACGTCCTGACCGCTCTCCAGGGCAGCCTCGACCCGGGACTTCCAGGCCGCATTGCCGAGCAGCCAGTCAAAGCTCTCGGTCTGCAGGGCGAGGAGGTTGGGGACCTCGAGGGGCTCCTTGATCTTCGCGAACGAGACGCGGAGCGGGGCGGTGGATGCGGAATTGTTCGAGGCGTTGCGCGGCGCGGCCAAGAGGGGGGTCCTTCCGAGGGCTCGGAGCTCACTACGCGCATACCGTCCGCGCCATGGCCGAGGCGGAAAACCCCAGGTCAGGACAGGGGCCACTCCGGGCGACGAGTCACAGAGCAGCTAACAGGCAGCGCAAAGGGACAGTGTAGCCAATGGCGACACTGCTAGCAAGCCCTGATTCGGAGACCGAATCGGACGCTCCTCCCGTACAACCGACAACCCGGGCAGTGATCCCTCACCGGCCGGGCCGTCGCACCCACTCCTGCGTCACCGGGAACCTTCCCAGTGCCACCGCCGAATATGCATCGGAGGCGGTTCCGCTTGGGCACGCGCCTCGAGAATCGCGCGCCGCGTGCTGTTCGTCAAGGCCCCCACCAGGGTGCGGACCTCGCAATGCCCATCGTCACAGCCACTCCGGGCGTTACACACGGCCCGTGACGGGGTCGGTGACGACAGCGATCACCCTACCCCCGGGGACCGACAGGATCCGAGTCCGCCGAGGGCCGAACCGGCCGGGGCCGAGGCGGGGTCGGGCCGGGGCGGAAAAAAAGCAGGCCGGGCCGGCCCCCCCGAAGGGTGGCCGGCCCGGCCGGAAGAGCACCTCTCAGAGAGAGGAGAAAGTCACTTGACGGTGACCTTGGCGCCGGCGCCCTCGAGCTGAGCCTTCGCCTTCTCGGCGACGTCCTTGGCAACCTTCTCCAGGACCTTGGCACCAGCGGTGTCAACGAGGTCCTTGGCCTCCTTCAGGCCGAGGGAGGTCAGGGCGCGCACCTCCTTGATGACCTGGATCTTCTTGTCGCCGGCACCATCGAGGATGACGTCGAACTCGTCCTGCTCCTCGACGGCCTCAGCGGCAACCGGGCCACCGGCGGCGGCAACGGCGACCGGGGCGGCGGCGGTGACGTCGAACTTCTCCTCGAACGCCTTGACGAACTCGGAGAGCTCGATCAGGGTCATGCCCTCGAACTCGGCAAGCAGTTCGTCGGTGCTGAGCTTCGCCATGATTGGCGTCCTTCCACTAATTCGGCAGGTGCCGGATGTACGGATTGGCGGGCGTACTTGCGGGCCCGCTGGGACGGGGAGTAGTTACTCCGCGTCCTCGGCGGGAGCCGGAGTACCGGCACCGCCCTGCTCGACCTTCTCGCGCAGCGCTTCCACGGTGCGAACGAGCTTGGACGGGAGCGCCTGGAAGACCGCAGCAGCCTGGGACGGCTTGGCCTTCATCGCACCCGCCAGCTTGGCGAGCAGCACCTCGCGGGACTCGAGGTCCGCGAGCTTCTTGATCTCATCGGCGGACAGCGCCTTACCGTCAAGGACACCGCCCTTGATGATGAGAGCAGGGTTCTCCTTGGCGAAGTCACGCAGAGCCTTCGCCGACTCCACCGGGTCACCGGTGACGAAGGCGACAGCCGTCGGGCCGGCGAACAGGTCGTCCAGCTCGGAGATCCCGGCCTCATTGGCCGCGATCTTGGTCAGCGTGTTCTTCACCACGGCGTAATCGGCGTTGCCGGTGAGCGAGCGACGCAGCGTCTTGAGCTGCTTCACCGTGAGACCGCGGTACTCGGTCAGAACGGCGGCGCTGGAAGCACGGAACTTGTCCGTGATCTCGGCGACGTCGGCAGCCTTGTCGGGCCTGGCCATAGGCTTACGCCTCCTTCCGTGATGTCGAAGTCGGGCCGACCTTCGAGAAGTCGACCATTCAACGCCTCGGACGCCCGGGACAACGAAAAAGCCCCGGCGCGCAGGCGCACGGGGCTTGTCACAACCTCGACGAACCGTGGAACGGTTCGGAGATCTTGTCTGCTCCATAACCTGCGCGGGCGACCCGCACGAGGCGGATCCTTCGGCACCGGCCACCCTCTCGGGCAAACGGCAACAACCAGCGGTCTTTGGCTCGCCCAGCTTAACGGGACGATCCGCGAATCCCCAAATCCGGCAAACCGCTACGGGAGCAAACCGCTACGGGAACAGCGGCAGGCCGGCGCCGGACTCCGGGGCGATGTCCGCCTCGGCGGGGCCCTGCACCGAGATCGCGGAGCTTCCGTACTCGCTGTAGCCGATGGTGTCCACCTCGGCGGCGGCGCGGCGCAGCTGGACCACTTGGTCGTGGTCGTTGAGCCACAGGTCGAGCACCACCTCGCCGGGGCCGAGCGCGGTCTCCAGGGCCTGTCGCCGGTCCTGGTCGAGCTGGGTCTGCGCGGCGGCGTACTGGGCGGCGGTCAGGGTGACCCGGTAGTGCTGGACGGTGGTCTCCAGCAGCTTCTCCTCGCCGAGCAGCACCGGGCTGTCGGCGGCGGCCGCGGCGGTGGTGGCGACCACCGGGCTGATCCGGTCGATCAGCGCGGAGTAGGGGCAGTGGGTGCCGCCCGAGTACTTCTCCCAGTGCGGGCCGCCGAGCCTGGCGGCGGTCTGCGGGTCGCCGCCCACGTAGGCGGAGGTGTCCAGCACCATCAGCCGCCGGGCGTCCCCGTCGCCCCGGTACTGCAGCACCGTCTTCGGCGCCCAGAACACCGCGCCCTTGGCGTGCGCCTCCCCCAGGACGGCCCGGAACTCGCCCCGCCGGGCCTCGCGCAGCGCCAGCTGGGCGGAGAGCAGCACCCCGTGCGGGGAGCGGTCGGTGGGGGTGGCCTGGGCGCTGGACTGGGACGGGGTGGCGGGCCGCGCGGAGCTGTCGCCCGGGCTCGAGCCGGTGCAGCCGCTCACCGCGGCCAGCAGCAGGGCGGCCCCGAGCAGGGTCACGGTCGTCCGCACGCGTGCCGTCATCGGTCCCTCCTTCCGGCCGTCCGTTCCGCTCCCCCACCTTGTCACGCGTCCCGTCCGGCCCGGCGGCGACCCCGGGCCGAACGGGACGGGATCGCTACTTCAGCACATCCTCCAGCGAGAAGACCTCGGAGTCAGCCGGGGCCTTGGTCGGCTGGACGCTGCCGAGGTCGCTGTAGGTGATCTTGGAGAAGCCGGTCGCCTGGCCGGTACCGGACTGCTGGACGAGCTCGTTCTTGGCGTTGATCCAGAACTCGACGGTGATCGTCGAGCCCTTCTTCTTCAGCTCGTCCAGCACCTTGGTCTTCAGCTCCGGCTTCAGCTGCAGCTTCTCGACCAGGGCGTCCACCGGGATGTCGCTGCGGTAGTGCTTGCAGAACTGACCCTCCACCGTCTCGGTGCCCGACTGGACCGCGGTCGGCGCGGCGACGGCCAGCTGCACGGCCGGGTCCATCAGCTCCAGGCTGGAGGCCTTGCCGACGGCGTCACCCCCGCCCGGCGCGCCCTGGGCGTCGTCCTTCGGGTCGATCTTCATCCAGGTCTTGCCGCCGGCCAGCTGGGCGAGGCTTGCCCCGGCCCCGACGTACATCACGTCACCGACGAAGAGGACCTTGGTGTCCTGGCCCTCGCTCTTGGTGTTGAGCAGGAAGGACTTCGGCGCCTTCCAGACGAACTCGCCGGTGCCTGCGGCCTCGCCGGTGACGGCCAGCTTGGCGCTGCCGGCCTTCTCCATCACCGCGGCCGAGGCGAGCAGCGTCTCCTTGGCACCGAGGTTCGCGCCGCCGCCCGCACCCTTGCCGGCCGCAACACCGTCGGAGGCGGTCGAACCCGGCTTGGCGTCGGCGGTGCTGCTGCCCGACCCGGAGCTACCACAAGCGGTCAGCAGACCTGCGGCCAGGCAGGTCGCGGCAACGGTACGCAGTGCGCGCACGAGAGTCCCCCTCTAATCTGATTCTCATTCAAAAGGCCATCGGACTCTATCCGATGGCCTTTCGGGCGCGCGCGACCAATTAACGGCACCGGGCCCGCACCCCCGAAGAGGGGTGCGGGCCCGGTGAGTTGACCGCGTGGGGAACTGACCTGAGGTCAGACCGCCGCCGGGTCCTCCTCGACGAGGAGGTTACGGGTGCGGTTCGGGTCCACCTGGATGCCGGGGCCCATGGTGGTGGAGAAGGCGATCTTCTTGATGTAGCGGCCCTTGGCGGCGGACGGCTTGGCCCGGAGGACCTCGTCCAGCGCCGCGGCGTAGTTCTCGACCAGCTGCTCGTCCGAGAACGAGGACTTGCCGATGATCAGGTGCAGGTTCGAGTGCTTGTCGACGCGGAACTCGATCTTGCCGCCCTTGATCTCGTTGACGGCCTTGGCGACGTCCGGGGTCACGGTGCCGGTCTTCGGGTTCGGCATCAGGCCACGGGGACCGAGCACGCGGCCCAGGCGGCCGACCTTGCCCATGAGGTCCGGGGTGGCGACGACGGCGTCGAAGTCCAGACGACCCTTGGCCACCTCGTCGATCAGCTCGTCCGAGCCGACGATGTCGGCACCCGCGGCACGCGCGGCCTCGGCACGCTCACCGTTCGCGAAGACCAGGACCCGGGCGGTCTTACCGGTGCCGTGCGGGAGGATGACGGTGCTGCGGACCATCTGGTCGGCCTTGCGCGGGTCGACACCCAGGCGCATGGCAACCTCGACGGTGCCGTCGAACTTGGTGGTGGAGGTCGCCTTGGCGAGGCGGACGGCCTCGAGCGGGGCGTAGATCCGGGTGCGGTCGACCTGGGCGTCCGCGGCCTTGAGGGCCTTGCTGCGCTTCACTGCTGCTCCTAGTAACTAATGGAGTTCGTGGTATTCACGGGCCGCGCTGGCCCTACCACGGTGGACGTACGGGCTGATCAGCCCTCGACGGTGATGCCCATCGACCGGGCGGTGCCGGCGATGATCTTCTCCGCGGCGTCCAGGTCGTTGGCGTTCAGGTCGGGCATCTTGGTGGTGGCGATCTCGCGCACCTGGGCCGAGGTCAGCTTGGCGACCTTGGTCTTGTGCGGCTCCTTGGAGCCCTTGTCGATGCCCGCGGCCTTCAGGATGAGGCGCGCAGCCGGCGGGGTCTTCGTGACGAAGGTGAAGGAACGGTCGTCGTAGACCGTGATCTCCACCGGCACGATCATGCCGCGCTGCGACTCGGTGGCCGCGTTGTACGCCTTGCAGAATTCCATGATGTTGACGCCGTGCTGACCCAGCGCGGGGCCGACCGGCGGCGCCGGGTTGGCCGCACCGGCGTTGATCTGGAGCTTGATAAGCCCCGTGACCTTCTTCTTCTTGGGAGGCATGTCTCTCCGGGTCCTTCCGAGAGGTGAGTGCTGGTGGTACCCGGCACCGGGGCGAAACCCGGATGCCAGGACACACATCGGACCAGGCTAACCGCTGATGCGGCGCTGGACCAAAACGGTGCCGGGGCGGAGGCTTCCGCCCCGCCCCGGCACCGGTGACCTGTGGGTCAGTTCTTCTGGATCTGGTCGAAGGAGAGCTCGACCGGGGTCTCCCGGCCGAAGATCTCCACCAGGCCCTTGACCTTCTTCGAGTCGGGGTTGATCTCGTTGATGGTCGCCTGCAGGGTGGCGAACGGACCGTCGGTGACGGTGACCGAGTCGCCGACCTCGAAGTCCAGCACCTGGACCTCGACCGGGCGCACCGGCGAAGCCTTGCCGGCTTCCTTGGCGGCGGCGCGCTCCACGTCGGGGGCGAGCATCTTGACGACCTCGTCCAGGGTCAGCGGGTACGGGTCGTAGGCGTTGCCGACGAAGCCGGTGACACCGGGGGTGTTGCGCACGACGCCCCAGGACTCGGGGGTGAGGTCCATGCGCACCAGCACGTAGCCGGGGAGCTTGTTCTGCCGGATGGTCTTGCGGTCGCCGTTCTTGATCTGGACGACCTCCTCCTGCGGAACCTGGGACTCGAAGATGTAGTCCTCGACGTTCAGCGAGACGGAGCGCTGCTCCAGGTTCTGCTTCACCCGGTTCTCGTAGCCGGCGTAGGTGTGGATGACGTACCACTCGCCCGGGGCGCGGCGCAGCTGCTCGCGGAACTCGGCGACGGGGTCGGACTCGACCTCCTCGACGACCAGAGCCTCTTCGTCGGCGGCCTCGTCGGCAGCCTCGTCATCCACCTCGTGCACGGCCTCGACCTCGGCCGGCTCGCCCGCCTCGGCGTCGGCGGCCTCGACCTCGTCCTCGTCGCCGTCCACGCCGTCAACGATCTCCTCAGCGGACTCGGCTTCGGCAGCCTCGGCCGCGTCCAGCTCGGCGGCGACATCCGCCTCGCGGACGGTCTCGTCGGCGTCGTACAGGGGGGACTCAGACACGGTCGCTGCTTCTTTCCTGGTTGTGGAACGGATACCTCAACAGTACCGACTCAACGGTAGTCGCCCGTGAGCGTTCGCGCCGACAGCTCGACCCGGGCCGAGGGATTCGGCCCGGGTCGGGGTGAAGTATCGGTGCGGAATCCGCGGGGATCCCGGTTTCGGGTCGGACTGATCGGGCGTCAGCCGAAGAGCCAGAAGGCTCCCTTGGCGAAGACCCAGTCGAGACCGGCGACCAGCAGCATCAGCACGATCACGAAGGTCACCACGACGGTGGTGTACTGGATCAGCTGGCTGCGGGTGGGCCAGACGACCTTGCGCAGTTCGGCGATGATCTGGCGGTAGAAGATGCCCATCCGCGCGAACAGGCCCTTCTTGGCCCGCTTGCCGGACTTCTTGCCACCCTCGCCGCCGGCCTTGTTGGCACGCCGACGCTCACGCCGCGACAGCTTGCCGTCCGCGGTGGTCTCGTCCGCCGCGTCGGCCCCCTCGGGGTTGCCGCTCTCAGGCGTTGCGGTGGAGCCCGTGGTCTCCGTCACTCGTCCTCACCTGAATCCGGGTCCTGCGGAGCTACCGTGCCTGTTGCACGGGCGATCCGGCGAAAGCAGTGCTGGGCGGGGCCTTCTCCGCATCAAGCCCGCTCGCTCTTCGGAGCGAACGGGCTTGGCACGAGTCGAGCTGCAGGGCACGAGGGACTCGAACCCCCAACCGCCGGTTTTGGAGACCGGTGCTCTACCAATTGAGCTAGTGCCCTTCGGAACCCTGCGGCTCCGTCGTGGCCCCCAACCTACCGTATCCACCCGGCCGTGTGGTGTACCCGGCCGAAGGATCCGCACTTGGGAGCCGTCGAGCAGTGAGTGTACGGGTTCTTCGCCGATTGGTCGAACCTCATTCACCGCGGCCCGCGCGGCGGCGTCACCCGGTCGGCCTCACGGCGTCACCCGATCGGCGGCAGCGTACGGATGCTGGAACGCGCCGGTACGCATGGTGGAACCGCGATGCCCGAGGCCTGTGCGGTCTGGGACCATGCAAGACATGAGCGCACCCACCCCCGAGAACGTCCCCCCCGCGAGCCGCCGGGTCTCCGCCCGGGTCGGCGCCATCGCCGAGTCGGCCACCCTCGCGGTCGACGCCAAGGCCAAGGCCCTCAAGGCGGCCGGCCGTCCGGTGATCGGCTTCGGCGCCGGCGAGCCCGACTTCCCGACCCCCGGCTACATCGTGGACGCGGCCGTCGCTGCCTGCCAGGACCCGGCCAACCACCGCTACACCCCGGCCGGCGGCCTGCCGGAGCTGAAGGCCGCGATCGCCGCCAAGACGCTGCGCGACTCCGGCTACCAGGTGGACGCCTCGCAGGTGCTGGTGACCAACGGCGGCAAGCAGGCGATCTACAACGCCTTCGCCGCGATCCTCGACCCGGGCGACGAGGTGATCATCCCGGCCCCGTACTGGACCACCTACCCGGAGGCCGTGAAGCTGGCCGGCGGCACCCCGGTCGAGGTCGTCGCGGACGAGACCACCGGCTACAAGGTCTCGGTGGCGCAGCTGGAGGCCGCCCGCACCGCGAACACCAAGGTGGTGCTGTTCGTCTCGCCGTCCAACCCGACCGGCGCGGTGTACACCGAGGCCGAGGCCGAGGCGATCGGCCGCTGGGCGCTGGAGCACGGCCTGTGGGTGCTCACCGACGAGATCTACGAGCACCTGGTGTACGGCGACGCGCAGTTCACCTCGCTGCCGGCCCTGCTGCCCGAGCTGGCCGACAAGTGCATCGTGGTCAACGGCGTGGCGAAGACCTACGCGATGACCGGCTGGCGGGTGGGCTGGCTGATCGCTCCCAAGGACGTGGTGGCCGCCGCCTCCAACCTGCAGTCGCACGCCACCTCCAACGTCTCCAACGTGGCGCAGCGCGCCGCGCTGGCGGCCGTGTCCGGCGACCTGTGCGCGGTGGACGAGATGAAGACCGCGTTCGACCGCCGCCGCCGCACCATCGTGGCGATGCTGAACGAGATCGAGGGCGTGTACTGCCCCGAGCCCGAGGGCGCGTTCTACGCCTACCCGTCGGTCAAGTCGCTGCTGGGCAAGGAGATCCGCGGCAAGCGCCCGCAGACCTCCGCCGAGCTGGCCACGCTGATCCTGGAGGAGGCCGAGGTCGCGGTCGTCCCCGGCGAGGCCTTCGGCACCCCGGGCTACCTGCGGCTGTCCTACGCGCTGGGCGACGCCGACCTGGTCGAGGGCGTCAGCCGGATGCAGAAGCTGCTGGCCGAGGCCCGCGCCTGACCCGTCCGGGCTTCGACCGCCCCTCGCACCTCACCCGTTCGGGCGACGTGCGGGGGGCGGTTCCGGTTTCGGCGGGTTATGCGGCAGGATCGGTGAATGGATCGCCTGCGTGATGTCCGGAGCCTCCCGAAGGCTCATCTCCACCTGCACTTCACCGGTTCGATGCGCCCCACGACGCTGCTCGAACTCGCCGACAAGCACGGCGTTCGGCTGCCCGAGGCGCTCAGTTCGGGCCATCCGCCGAAACTGCGGGCGACCGACGAACGCGGCTGGTTCCGGTTCCAGCGCCTGTACGACACCGCGCGCTCCTGCCTGCGCGACGAGTCCGACATCCGCCGGCTGGTCCGGGAGACCGCCGAGGACGAGCGCGCCGACGGCTCCCGCTGGCTGGAGATCCAGGTCGACCCGACCTCGTACGCGCCGCTGCTGGGCGGGCTGACCCCCACCCTGGAGCTGATCCTGGACGCCGTTCGGGAGGCCTCCGAGGCCACCGGGGTGGGCATCCGGGTGCTGGTCGCGGCGAACCGGATGAAGTCGCCGATGGACGCCCGCACGCTGGCCCGGCTGGCCGTCCGGTACACCGACCAGGGCGTCATCGGCTTCGGCCTGTCGAACGACGAACGGCGGGGCCTGGCACGGGACTTCGACCGCGCGTTCGCGATCGCCCGGAGCGGCGGGCTGCTGGCCGCGCCGCACGGCGGGGAGCTGGCCGGGCCGGGTTCGGTCCGCGACTGCCTGGACGACCTGGGCGCCGGCCGGATCGGCCACGGCGTGCGGGCCGCCGAGGACCCGCGGCTGCTGCAGCGGCTCGCCGACCGGCAGGTCACCTGCGAGGTCTGCCCGGCGTCGAACGTCGCGCTCGGCGTCTACGAGCGACCCGAGGACGTCCCGCTGCGCACCCTGTTCGAGGCCGGGGTGCCGCTGGCGCTGGGCGCCGACGACCCGCTGCTGTTCGGTTCCCGGCTGGCCGACCAGTACACCCTGGCCCGCGAGTCGCACGAGTTCACCGACGCCGAACTGGCCGAGCTGGCCCGGCAGTCGATCCGGTCGTCGCGGGCCCCCGAGCACATCGCCAAGGAGCTGCTGGCGGACGTCGACGCCTGGCTGGTCGAGGAGCCGGCCCCCACCGAGGCGGTTCCGGTTTCGCTCTAGAGGCTGACGCCGACCATCACCGGTTCGTTGACCAGGTCCACCCCGAAGGCCGCCCGCACGCCGTCCCGCACCTCGCGGGCGAGTGCGAGCAGGTCCTCGGTGGTGGCCGAGCCGCGGTTGGTGAGGGCCAGGGTGTGCTTGGTGGAGAGCGTGGCCGGGCCGGTGCCGTGGCCCTTGCGGAAGCCCGCGTTGTCGATCAGCCAGGCCGCCGAGGTCTTGGTGCGGCCGTCACCGGCCGGGTAGTTGGGGGCCCGAAGTTCACCCAATCGGGCGGTGAAGTCGGCGAACTGAGTGTCCGTCAGGATCGGGTTGGTGAAGAAGGAGCCCGCCGACCAGGTGTCGTGGTCGGCGGGGTCGAGCACCATGCCCTTGCCGGCCCGCAGCCGCAGCACCTCGGTGTGCGCCTCGGCGAGCTTCACCCGCTGCCCGGCCTCGACGCCGAGCGAGCGGGCCACCTCCGCGTACTTCACCGGGGAGGACAGCCCGCCCTCGTCGGCGAGCCGGAAGCGGACCCGCAGCACCACGTACCGGTCCGGGTCGGCCTTGAAGCGGCTGTGCCGGTAGGAGAAGGCGCAGTCGGCGCCCGCGAGCGTCACCGTCTCGCCGAGCAGGCGGTCGTAGGCGACCACCTCGGTGATGGTCTCGGCGACCTCCTGGCCGTACGCGCCGACGTTCTGCACCGGGGTCGCGCCCGCGGAGCCGGGGATGCCGGCCAGGAACTCGATGCCGGCCAGTCCGGCGTCGACGGTGCGGGCCACCGCGTCCGACCAGACCTCGCCGGCCGCGAGTTCCAGCAGCGTGCCGTCCAGCGTGAAGCCGGTGGTGGCGATCCGCAGGACGGTGCCGGGGAAGCCGGCGTCGGAGATCACCAGGTTGGAGCCGCCACCGATCACCAGCAGCGGCTCCCCGGCCCGGTCGGCCGCGCGGACCGCGGCGACCACCTCGGCGTCCGTCTCGGCCGTCACCAGCCGGCGGGCGGGGCCGCCGAGGCGCAGCGTCGTCAGCGGGGCCAGCGGTGCGTCCATCTGCTCAATCACCGCCCCAGCGTAACCGCCACCCGCCCGAGGGGATCAGGAGCGGCCGGCGGCGGCCAGCGGCGGGAGGTCACCGGCCCCGGCCGGGGCGGCGGCGCGCATGCCGTGCCGGCGCGGGACGAAGGACGCGGCCACCGATCCGGCGGCGACCACGGCGGCGCCGACCATCAGCGCGGGGACCACGCCGTCGGTGAAGGCGGCGGCGCTGCCGTAGCCGCCCTGCGCGGAGAACACGGCGGACAGCACGGCCACCCCGAGCGCCCCGCCGACCTCGCGCATCGCGTTGTTGGCGCCGGAGGCGATGCCCTGCTCGGCGGGGCGGACGCTTGCCATCACCAGGCTCGCGGTGGGCGCGAAGTACAGCGACATGCCGATGCCGCAGACCACCAGGATCGGAACCTGCTGCCCGTACCCGGCGGAGTGGTCGATCAGCAGCGCGTACCCGCCCAGCCCGAGGGCCTGCAGGGCGAGGCCGGTGACGACCAGCGGCCGGGCGCCGATCCGGTCGATGAGCAGTCCGGCGAGCGGGGAGACCAGCAGCGGCATTCCGGTCCACGGGAGCATCCGCAGGCCGGCCTGCTCGGGGGTGTAGCCACCGATGCCCTGGAAGTACTGGCTGATCAGGAAGATCGAGCCGAACGTGCCGAGGTACATCAGCAGGCTCGCCGCGTTCACGGCGCTGAACGCCCGGCCGCGGAACAGCCGCATCGGCAGCATCGGCCGCTGTGCCCAGCGCAGTTCGTACCGGACGAAGGCGAGCAGCAGCAGGCCGCGCGGCCACCCGGGCGGAGCGCCTCCGCAAGGGGCCCGGAGCCCCCGGGCGCCCTGGCACCCGGGGGGTGAGCCTCAGCCCAGCCGGACCACGGCCCGGGCCATGCCCAGGACCTTCTGGCCCTCGCTGGTCGCCACCAGGTCCACCCGCACCCGGTTGTCGTCCAGCAGCACCGCGACCTTGCCGGTGACCTCGATCACCGCGCCCACGCCGTCGTTCGGGACGACCACCGGCTTGGTGAAGCGGACGCCGTACTCGACCACCGCGGCCGGGTCGCCGACCCAGTCGGTGACCACCCGGACGGCCTCGGCCATGGTGAACATGCCGTGCGCGATCACGTCCGGCAGGCCGACCTCGCGGGCGAACTTCTCGTTCCAGTGGATCGGGTTGAAGTCCCCCGACGCCCCCGCGTATTGGACCAGCGTGGCCCGGGTCACCGGGAACGACTGGGCCGGCAGCTCGGTGCCGACCTGGACCTCGTCAAAGCGGACCGCCACGGTCACTCCTCCCCGGCTTCGTCGGCGGCACGGGCCACCAGCGTCATGATCGACGTCACCACGTGCTCGCCACTGGCGTCGTGCACCTCGCCGCGGACCGTCAACACGTCGTTGCCCGCCAGCGACTTGATCGCGTCGATGGAGATCGTCACCGAGAGCCGGTCACCGGCCCGGGCCGGGCGGGAGTACACGAACTTCTGGTCGCCGTGCACCACCCGGCTGTAGTCCAGACCCAGCTCCGGGTCGTTCACCACCTGCGCCGCGGCCTGGAAGGACAGCATGAACGGGAAGGTCGGCGGGGCGATCACGTCCGGATGGCCGAGCGACTTGGCCGCCTCGGCGTCCGTGTACGCCGGGTTGGCGTCGCCGATCGCGGCGGCGAACTCGCGGATCTTCTCCCGGCCGAGCTCGTACGGCGGGGTGGGCGGGTAGGTCCGCCCGATGAACGAGGGGTCGAGCGGCATGGGCAACTCCTCTGGTGGTCCGTCAGGGCGGTCAGGCCGTCAGGTTCGCTATGCAGAAATGACTCCAGGCCGCGCCCCGTAACGGGGTGCGGCCTGGAGTCGAGGCAAAGTCAGCGGGTCTCGCGGTGCGCCGTGTGCGAGTTGCAACGCGGGCAGTGCTTCTTCATCTCAAGACGGTCCGGGTCGTTGCGCCGGTTCTTCTTGGTGATGTAGTTCCGCTCCTTGCACTCCACGCAGGCCAGCGTGATCTTCGGGCGGACGTCAGTGGCAGCCACGGGAGTGCCTTCCTGGGACAACGAATAAGAACACAGATAAGAGTAGCCGATCGGGAGTTGAACCCCCCGATCGACTACGCGGGGTAGCGGTGACCGGACTTGAACCGGTGACACAGCGATTATGAGCCGCTTGCTCTACCAACTGAGCTACACCGCTTTGATGAACGAAACCTCACCGAGGCGAGGAGCCTTTCACCAGAGCCCCCATGCGGAATCGAACCGCAGACCTTCTCCTTACCATGGAGACGCTCTACCGACTGAGCTATAGGGGCGAACGAGGAAGAGATTACACGGTTCCGGGCCAGAGGTGAAATCCGTATCCGCAACCGATCTCCGCAGGTCGAAGGGGCCGCACTGACGGCCCGTCGCCCGACACCCCTTCGAGCCCGCCGCAACCGGAACCGGCCCTCCGCGACCGCCCCCTCCCACGACACGGGCGGCGGCCCGCATCCGAGCGTCCCGGCCGGGCGCCGCCTAGGCTCGACCGTCAGTGACCTCTCGCGGGTGCGCCGCAGACCGGCCCCGCAACCGGGCCCCCGGGCCGCCGGGCGGTCAACCGGACTGGAGGAGCGGGCCGATGAGCGAACGCAGCGAAGGCGCCCAGCCGCCGCCGTCCGCCAACCCGCTCGGACACGGGCCGGTACTGCTGCTCACCGGGGCCCGGCTGATCGACGGCCGGGTGGTGGACGTCCGGATCAGCGGGGACCGGATCCAGGCCGTCGGCACCGTCGGCAGCCTCGGACCGCTGCCCGCGATGCCCGGCCGCCCCACCGTCACCACCGGCGCCCGCATCGACCTCTCCGGCTACCTGCTGCTGCCCGCCCCCGCCGAACCGCACAGCCACTACGACGACGCGTTCTCCGCCGCCCTGCCCGCCCCTCCCCCGGACGCGCCCGCCGACCTGGTCCGCCGGGTCACCGAGGCCGCACTCACCTCGCTCGGCTACGGGGCCACCGCCCAGCGCACCCACGTCCGGATCGGCGACGTGCACGGACTCGGACGGCTGGAGGCCGTCCTCACCGCCCGGCAGTCGCTGCGCGGACTCGCCGAACTCCAGGCCGTCGCCATGCCCCGGCTGCTCACCGGCCTGGCCGGCGCCGACGGCCGGGCCCAGCTGCGCGAGGCGCTCAAACTCGGCGCGGACGCGGCCGGCGGCTGCCCCGACCTCGACCCCGACCCGATCGGCTACGTCCAGGTCCTGCTGTCCGCCGCCACCGAGGCCGACTGCCCCGTCGACCTGCACACCGACGCCGCCGACCGCACCCAGCTCGCCCGCCTCGTCGCCGCCCTGGCCCCGCACCGACCCCGGGTCACCCTCGGCCCGTGCAGCGCGCTGCCACCCGGCGGCTCCACCGTGCTCGCCAACTCCGGCATGCGGGTCGCCTGCCTCCCGCAGAACGGCGGCTGCACCGGCCTCGAAGCCCCCCCGACCGGCCTGCACCCCTCCCTGCTGCGCGAATTGGCCCACGCCCGGGTCGCCCTCACTGCCGGCGCCGGCAGCCTGCGTGACGCCGCCAACCCCGTCGGCCGGGCCGACCCGCTCGAAACCGCCCGACTCCTCGCCGCCGGCGGCGCACTCTCCCCCGAAGCCGCCTACGACGCCGTCTCCACCCAGGCCCGCGCCACCCTCGGCCTGCTCCCCGTCCGGGTCGACGCCGGCTTCCCCGCCGAACTCCTCGCCGTCCGCGGCGACAGCCTGGTCGGCGCCTTCGCCGGCGGCCACTCCCGCCTGGTCGTCCACTGCGGCCGGGTGGTCTCCCGCACCAGCGCCGTCCGCGAGTTCGCCGACACCGTGGCCCTCGCCCTGCCCCGCCAGAACCACCCGGGCTAACGGAGGACGTACCCCGGATACCGCCGCTGCTCCCCCGACGGATGCTCGACCACCAGGGCATCCGCCTTCGTCCAGAACTTGCAGCCCGCCGGGATGAACACCGGCCGCTCCAACCAGAACCAGCCGATCCGCCGGACCAACAGCATCCGCGGCGTGACCGGCCGGTACTCAAGAAATTCCATGCCGCCCATGCTCCCGGGCCCGGCCCCGCCCCCGCCGACGAAAAAGCCCCCGGTCTGCGTTTCCGCAGATCGGGGGCTGTTTCACTATCCAGTGGCTGGTGCAGGGTTCGAACCTGCGTAGCTTGCGCGACAGATTTACAGGCCGCTGGCTCGTGGGGCTCTGACCTGGCGACTCCTGATCATCAGCTGTATCTGGTCCGCCACTGGTCCGGATCATGGTCGCGGTGGCTCCCGCTCACAGGTGCATGCCAGCGGGACAGGGGGTGGACTGTTACGAATTTCGCTACCTCATCAAGGCCTGCCTGCGGCGGGCTGGCATCAGATGGAAGTAGGTAGTTGAGATGGGTGGATCGTCGCCCGCTCACTCGTCACTCAGCCAGGCCCCGCACTCCCTCAGGGATGAAGCCCGGCCCTGATGCGACACCTGCTCAACGCGCAGCCGTATCCCGCCCCACTCGGTTCGACACAAACCTACGCACGGGGCGGGACGGCCGGGCCCGCCCTCCTGTCTCCGCCCCGGGCCGCCCCGGCCGCCCCCGCCCGGCGGCAGAGCCGCCAGGGGTGACAGCCGACGCTACAGTCACCGCGCCCAAACTCCACCCTGAACAGAGGAAGTCCAGCACCGCGGCTATCGCGCCTCGCTCACTCCCGCCCCAAAGCCGCCGGCGGACAGAGAGGGGCGGAGCCCAAAACCCCACCGGGGCCGGGGCGGGCGGCTCCGCGGTTTTACCCACCTGCCAGGACCGGGACCCGCGTCGAGCAAGACCCGGGGGGCCACTCGGCCAAATTGCGGTCAGGCTCCAAAAGCCCTGACCGAGTCGCAACAGCTTACGGCCCCCCGATCATGCTCGACCCCAGACCAGACAGGACACCGGCCAAAACCGCTCCACCACCCTATGAGCCCAGGCTTGAAGGCCTCAATTAAAAGCTGAGATATCCACTTTTCTCTAGGTACTCCACCCAGGACGTAGTCAGATGAATGGCAAATTCTCCGAGATCGTCCACGTAGCGCTCTACGTCAGCGACGGACCTTCCAGCCTGCTGGAAGATTTCCACGTACGGAATATTTCCGTGGGCCACATCATTCCTAAACAGGGACATTTTCTGGAGGGAGGCGCTCCAGGTGGCATACGGGAATGCCTCCCCTGGAATGCCGTATATTTCCCAGATTCGATTGAAGTGCTCAGGCTTGAGTGTTCTTCCATCAAGTGGCGGCTGGGCCTGCTTGTAATTCACGGGAAGCGATGTGGGATCGTTGCAGAGCTCGAGAGTTGTGGCATACCTGCGCCTCTCCCAGAGTTTGGAATGGTCGTTCAACTCGCGAAGGCTCTCGAATGCCGCATGCGCCGCCAGTTGGCGAAGGCTTGGGCGCAGTCTACTTATCGAGAGCCCCGATTCGTTGATCTCCTTGTGTGTTTCTTGGATCACAGATTTCGTGAAGCTCTCCAGCTCGGCCATTAGGCAGATAGCCGCAAGCGCTCGAGCATCCCTCGCCTCAGATTCCCATCGCGGCCCGGCCTCGTCCCTGGGCTTGTGGCCTGCAAGGGCCAGGAAGCCTTTGAGATCATCCGAGCGGCGCAGCAGCCGTTCCCCGTGAGCCTGCACCTCAGCAATGAGTGCATCATGACTGGCCACGAAGGAGTTCCTTCGCGCGCGCGAGTCGACGCCTAAGCATTCCCTTGGTATTGCTGCCTGCGCCTGAAGAGGCGCGCAGCTCCGCATCCTCCAGCCAAAGGGCGTCGACCGCTCCCGGACCCAGGCCTTCGGCCGCAAGATCGCCGGCTGCCACCAGGCATGCTTCGAACTGGACGAGCGGGGTCACATGAGTCTGCTTGCGCAAAAACGGCTTCCCCTCACAAACGTTGTATAGAATCCCGAGGGCCTTGTCGAAAATTTCTCGCTCCTTCGCATAGTCGAAGGCGCCTGAAGCAATCTCCATGTAGCCATTAAGGAATCGCTCCACCTTCCCGTCAAACGCTTCGCGGCGGTTCTTATAGGCAAAGAACTTGAGAACCTGTTCCACTTGGGTTCCATCATTCTCATGCGCCTTTTGGAGCTTCAGAATTGCGCGAAGTCGAGGATCCTCCGAGAGCTCTTCAATAAAGTCATTGAATGGGCCCATATATACGCATGCGCGAACCTCCTGCGCCGTCAGCTGAATTCCTCCACGATTCAGCCTTTCGAAGACATCAAAGCGGACTTGGCGATCGCTCTTGTCAGTCAGCGAGATGACCTGAAGTGGCTGTCGACCAAAGTAAACTTGAAGATTCTTTGGCAGGTCTGAATATGAATTTCCATTGAGGGAGGTAAGTTTCTCAAGCCCGCCAAGCATAAGCGGTCGATTGCGGCCTACGGCTCGCGCTTCTTCGTCGTCTCGAGCTAGGAAGTGGGCAAGTGTGGAAAGCCGCTGCAGGCCATCCACCACCTCCCATTGAAATCCAACATTGGTGGCAACAAACAAAGGCGGGATCGGCAGCCCCAAGAAGACTGATTCGATAAAGAGGGACTCGTCCGCTTCCTCCCAGCGAAACTTTCGCTGATAACTGGGTGAGGCATTCAGCTCTTCATCAGCGATCATTCGCACTAGCTCACGAACGGAAAAATTGTGAACAGCAACATCAACTTTCCCGCGTTCGCCACGGAGTTGCTCTTCCAGGTTCTCAAGGGAGGTGTCAGCAGACATGGCGGCAGTCTAGACGGCGACTGCGTTCTCTCGTCAGCTGATGACCCAAGCTTCTACGCGGCAACATGAAAGCCAGCGGGTGGTCCGCGCAGTTGGCTGCTCAAGACGCCTTGGCGCTTGTCACGCGGGGCGGTGAAGCTGCCACAAGGAAGAGTGTTTGGTAGGCCCTGCGAGACACTCACGAGGGGGACTCGCCGCGAGGGCTGAAGTGCATGGCCAGGTCAAGGTAGCCTGCCCAGGCCAACAATGTCGCCAGGACTATAACGGCCATGTCAGGTAGAACAGCACGGAACAGTCAGTCCGGCGCCACTTGGAGGTTGACCGCTGGTGCTTCGAGCTGCTGAAGTGGAGCCCTCTCGCAGGGGGAGCTGAGTGTCTAGTTGCGTTACAACGGGCGCGTCCTTCGACGGACGCCCACGGACGTTCAGGGACCCGGGTGTGCAGGTCAGAGCCGCCTGCCCCCTGGCCGGGTAGGTGCCCAGGTTGCTTCGGGGCGAAGAGGCCGTGGGTTCAAATCCCGCTACCCCGACCCAAAGGAAAGGGCCCTACCGGAGAAACCGGTAGGGCCCTTCCTCGATGTGCAGGTCAAACGCGACCGCTGGTCGGTGGCCCCGGAGAGGGTCCGGTTGCTGACCGGTCGAATGCTCGATCGAACGTGTTCATCGGGTCAGGGCATCCTCGATGAGCTCCATCGAGTCCACGACCACCACGGCGCCGGCCGCGGCCAACTTGGCGCTCTTCCCTGGCTTGTTGGCGTAGCCGATCGTCTGGATGCCAGCGGCCTTCCCGGCCTCGACGTCGCGGGCTGCGTCGCCGATGAAGATGCTGTGCTCTGGTCCGATGCCCGCGACTTCCATCGCTTCGAGCAGGAGGCGCGGGTTCGGCTTCATGGAGGAGGGGTCGCCGGGGGCGCGTCCGAAGACGCCAGCCACGTGGTCGCTGAGGCCGTACTCGGCGAGGTAGGCCGCGATGGCCACGCCCGCGTTGTTGCTGACCACGGAGACCAGGCGGCCGGAGCGGGCAGCGGCGCGCAGGACCGCTTCTCCGCCCGGGGTCGGGCGGGCTGCCCGAACGGCTTCGGTCTCCAGCGCGGCCAGCTCGGCGTCCATGCTCGCCGTGAGCTCGGGTCGGGCGTCTGAGATCAGCCGGAGCAAGGCGAGCGGGTCGGTCTCCTCCTCCGCGCCGGCCGGCAGCTGCTCGCCGGTCGCACGCAGCTGCTCGCGGAGTCGCCGAGCAACCTCCGGAGCTGGGAGGCCAGCGAAGACCGAGCACACGGGGCCGTCGAAGTCGAGCAGCACGTGCTTCACCGGCCGCAGCACGTCGGCGAGTTGCTGAGGGGTGGCGATCACGGCTGCCGCTCATAAGCGATCGTGCTCCACACACTGTCGAACCACATCTGGGCCTGCTGGACGTACTGCGATCCGAGCGAGGCGTCGTCCGGGCCGGCGGCGTGGTGGAACAGCGTGGTGTCCTTGCCGGTCACGTCGTAGAAGGTGTGCGCGGCGTCGTCGATCGTCACGGTGCGCTCGCGGAGCGGGTAGAAGCCGAAGAAGGCCTCCGACCGGTTCAGGATGTACAGCTTGAACAGGCTGGATGCCCGGTGGACCTTGACCTGGACGCTCGCCTTCTGGACCAGGCCCAGCTCGGCCAGCATCTCCACCGAGTGCGCGATCCCGCCGGCATGCGTCAGGGCGATGTTGCGGGCGCGCTGCCGAAGCGCTGCCTCGTCCTGGAGCCCATCCACCAGCACCGGCACGGCCATCGGCTCGGTCGTGTCCGGCAGCAGCAGTCGGACGGTGATGGACTCCGGCGCCAGCCGGCCGGAGCGGACCTTGTCGAGCGGCTCCTGGAGCGCGTTGTGCAGCGTCTCGCTGGAGAACCCGGCGAAGTCGAGCGTCACCTGCTGCTGCTCGAACGCCGCCTCCAGGTGCGGCCGGAGTCCGACCGGCCGAGAGGTCCTCTCCCGGACGAAGGAGCCGCTCCCCTGCCGGGTCACGATCAGCCCCTCGGTGCGGAGCAGGTCGAGCGCCTTGTCCACCGTGCCCCGCGCCACGCCGAAGTGCTTCGCCAGCTCGGGGCCTGAGGGGAGCTTGTCGCCGGTCTCGAAGCCCGGCTTCTTGGTGAGGATCGAGGCCCGCAGAGAGCTGCTGACCTGCTGATACGGGGGGCGCGAGTCGTCCGGGTCTAGGGCCATGGACCCATGCTAGGGCAGGTGCACAACAGGCGCGAGAAACCCAACTCTCTTGACCTGCCTAAGCAGGTTGCCTATGTTGTGAGTGCCGCACCAAGTGAGACAGGGGCGACACAGAGGGGCCTTCTTTGGGCTGCTCTGACCTGCACAAACACGCCCCGAGGGGTGGGGTGACAGCCCCCCGAAGGAAGCGTCGGCTCTTTGACAACTTCATGGTCCCGCCGAGAACCCCGCATTAGGAGGTGACTGGGGTGAGGCGGAGGCAGACCAAACGGACGGCCGGTAGTGGGCCCCTGTGGGGGCGAGGGTGCAACTCCCTCCCCGTTCGCTGACAGCCCCGGTGCCGACCGCACCAGGTTGCTGTCTTTCATCGGGCCCGCAAGTGGGCTGGCGCGCATTCCTTGGCCGGGCGCGCACCAGCCCCTCGGGCCTTCTCACCTACGAGAGAGGTAGAGACCCGTGAAGTCGATTGTTGCAGGCAGCACGGTCAGTGTGGGGGTGGCGGCGTGAGCGCCATGAAGCGCCGCGCTCACCGCCGTCCGGTCGTGCTCACAACGCACGTATCCGTGCTCATCGCCCGCTCGTCGGGCGGGAAGCGGGGCGGGCGATGAGCGCCTTGGTGACGCCGCAGCAGGTCCGCTCGGCCGAGCGGATCCTGAGCATCGGGACGTGGACGATCACGTTCGGTGCGGTGCTGTACAGCATGCTCACGGTGACGCCGTTGATGGCCGATCACACGCCGGAGGGCTGGGGTTGGACGGCTCCGATTCTGCCGCTGGTCGTGGACGCGGCGGTGGTGATCGTGGTCCGGATGGACGGTCTTCTGGCCCGCCTCGGCAGCGACGGCGGCGGGTGGCCGGTGGTGCTGCGCTGGATGACCGGTGTGGCGACGGTGCTGCTCAACGTGGGCGAATCCGCCCTGAAGCGGGACCTGGTCGGGGTCGCGGTCCACGCGGTCGCGCCTCTGCTGCTGATCGTCACGGCCGAGACGTCGCTGGCCTACCGGCGGTCGATCGCCCGCGCGGTGGCCGCCCGCGAGGCCCATGAGCGGGCCGAGCGGGACGAGCACCGGCTGCGCGCCGAGCAGGCACAGGAGCGGGCCCGGGCCGACCAGAAGGAGGCCGCCGAAACCGCCGCGCGCCTCGCCCGTGAAGCCGACGAGCGTCAACGTGAGCGCGAGCGGGAGCAGCGTGAGCACGAGCGGCTGATGCAGCGCGAGAACCTCGCCGCGCAGGAGCGCCGGGACGCCGCTGAGCGTGCCGAGCGGGCCCGGAAGGAAGCCGACGAGCACGCCGGCAAGGAGCTCCGTGAGCGCCTCGTGAGTGAGCGTGAGCGCGCCGAGCGCCAGCGTGAGCAGCATCGGCTGGCCGACCTCCAGGCCCGGCGCGACGCCCTGCTGTCCGGCCCCGCCGTCGCCGAGAAAGTCCCCGAGGACATGGCGCGGGAGATCGTCAAGGCCGCGATCGTCACGCCGGGCACGACGCAGCGGCGCGTGGCTGATCTGACCGGCTGGTCCACCGGCTGGGTCGCCGCCCGCTTCCAGGAACTGGAAGGCACCCGGGCCCTTCTCGCCGCCTGAGAGCGGCGATGAGCTCCATCAACTCTCCCTCCCCACAGCACTTTTGGAGTTCCGCCATGCTCGACTCCACTCCACCCCCTATCCCTCCGGTCACCCCTGCCGACCTGGCCCGCGCCGGGTCCGCCGCCGCCCGTCTGCTGCGCGGCCTGCTGGGGGGTGGCTCGAAGTGAGCACGATGTGCCTGCCGATCATCGGCGACGTGCGGCCCACGCCGGGCCGACCCGACTCGTACACCGCGACCAAGCCGATCACCGTCGCCCAACTCCGCCAGGTGACCAAGGCCGAGTGGTGCCGGAAGGTGAACGCGACTGACGGCTCCAACTCCGGTGAAGACCAGGGAACTTACTACGCGCTGGTCGAGCTCGACGGCCAGGTCCTGGTCGTCACCGGCGAGTTCACCGGGGTGCGGTGATGGGCCTCTTCTCCCGCTCCGAATCGAAGCCGTCCACCCGCACCGACACGCCCGACCACGTCGCCGCCGACGGCCGCACCTGGACCGGCGCCGACTACGACGAGGCCCGCGCCAACGGCCGCCCGGTCTACGCCCCGCGCACCGGCCACAGCACCGAGCAGTTCGGTCGTCACTCCTCCTGAACACCCGGTGCGCACCCCTGTCCGCCCGGGGTGCGCACCTCCCCTGAACTGGAGAAACGCACATGGACCTGCCCACCCTGCTGTTCTTCCTGGTGGACGCCGCCATCGCCTTCGGCCTCGCCGCCCGGTTCGTCATCAGCGTGCGCCGCGGACGGCGGCGGACCCGGTGACCACCATCCCCCAGCTCTCGTCCGAGCCGTCCACTATCCCCCCGTACCCCACCGAGCCGCCCACCGCCGGACACAACTCCCCGAGCGGCAGCCAGTGGTGGCGCGCTGGCGGCATCCAGGACGACGTCCCCCCGCCGCCAAACCAGCCCCCGACCGCCGGGATGCACGGCTACATCCCGAGCCCGTTCGGGGCCGCCAATCCCACCGACGACGCCTCGATGCAGGCCGCCGCCGCCGCGTTCTGGGCACCGCTGGCCGCCCAGTTCGAGCAGGCCGCCGACCTGATGGCCCACCGGATGGGCGAGCAGATCGGCCAGCTCGGCCACCAGGTCCACCAGCTGTGGACCGAGACCGAGGCCCAGCGCTCCGCCCGCGAGCAGGTCGAGTACGAGGACCTGATCGCCCGGCAGCGCACCGAGCGCGACGCCGCGTTCGCCGCCGCCGGCGAGACGCGCGAGCAGCGCACCGAGCGCCACCGCATCGAGCAGATCCTCGACCCGGGCCCGATCCAGCGGACCGACCTCATCGGCGTGATCGACATGCTCGGCGCGCGGATCACCGAGACCGCCGACGAGCGCGCCGCCCGCCTGGAGGCCGAGCAGGAGCTCGACAAGAAGCGGCGCCGGGCCCGCCAGGACGCCGAGTTGGCCGCCGCCGGCGAGACTCCCGAGCAGCGCACCAAGCGCCACCGCCAGCAGCAGCTCGCCGACAAGCGCGAAGCCGCCGCCAAGGCCCGGCGCGCGCGCCGCCAGGCCGCCCGGGTCGCCGGTCCCTCGGATCGCACCCGCCGCTTCCGCCGCTGGTGCGTCCTCACCGCGATCAGCGCTACCGGCGGCTATCTCACCGGCCTGATCGCCTTTGTCTCGGCGAGCGGCCCCCTCGCCGGGCTGGTGCTCGCCGCCGTCGGACTCGTCCTCGATCTGTGGCTGCGCGACCACGGCCGCCTGCGGGTCTCCGAGGTCGCCCGCCCCTGGCCCATCACCCTGCTCATCCTCGCGCGCGTCCCGGTCGCCTCCGGCCTGGTCGTCGCCGCCGGCCTCGGCCCTCTCTTCTCCGGCATCTCCCTCTACTGACCGTCAGGAGACACACCATGAGCAGCCTCATCGCCCTCGGCACCGGCGGAGCCGCGACCGTCGCCACGTTCTACCTGTACGTCGGCGTGCGCGGGAAGAACAAGATCAAGGTCGACGACGACCACGTCCCCTACTGGGCGTTCAGCATCGGCATGCTGAGCGCGAACGCCGGCACCGCGTTCCAGCAGCTCGCCGGGGTCGGCACCCAGCTCAGCGACGCGTTCCAGAACAACGCCGCGCTCGGCGAGTGGAAGGTAGGTGCGACCGCCGCCCTTCTGACCGTGGCCGTTTTCGGGCTCAAGCCGCGGCCGTGGAAAGACGCTCTGTGCGGGGCCATCGCCCCGTCCCTGTTCGCCGCCGCCGGGGGGATCTGGGTTCTCCCCGCGTCCCTGTTCGGCGTGATCACCGCGTTCGTGAGCTGAGGCCGTCATGACGATGAAGACGCTCCTCTTCCCCACCGCGCCCGCCAGCGACGACCCCGACATGAAGTACTGGGTGGCCTCGGTCGCCCTGTGGCCCATCACCGGAGTCATCACCGGCACCCCGCCCCTCATCGCCAAGCTCACGGCCGGCCAGCGCAAGAAGCGCGCCGAGGCCACCGAGCTCCGGATCCAGCAGGAGGCACTCACCGCCAAGGCCACTGCGGACGCCGAGGACGCGTTCCAGAGGAAGCTGGAGGCGGAGCTGGACGCGGACAAGCGCGCCGCGATGGTCGAGGCCCGGGAGACCGCGCGGCTGACCGCCCGCCAGGTCAAGCTGGAACAGGCCAAGGTCACCCGCAAGGCCAAGCGCAGCAAGCTCGGCGACAGCGCCGGCGCGGCCGCCCTGCTGCTGATCGTTGGCGGCCCGCTCGTCTGGTCGCTGGCCCGCCCCTGGATCCCCACCGTCGCAGCAGTCGCGGCCGCCGCCTGGTGGCTCGTCGCCCTCATGCACGCCCCCACCCCCGCCACCATGGCCGCCGCCGCAGCAGCGGCCGCCAAGCGCGATCGGCAAGCGGACCCCGAGGAATCCGAGGAGTCCGATCCCGACCAGGACGAGCCCAACGTCGACCAGGGCGACGACGACCACGCCGACAAGGACGACTCCGCCCCCGCACCCCAGCCCCTCACCCACGCCGAACTCGCCACCACCATCGAGCAGATGGTCGCCATCCGCGCCACCCGGGACGGCGGCGCCGGCAACCTCCTCCTGTCCGAGGCCCTCGCCGCCCTCCAGCACATCGGCCACTACCAGGGCTCCGACACCCGCGAATTCGGCGCCGCGGTGAGGGCCGCCAACATGCCTCCCGCCCCGTCGGTCGGGGTCGTCATCGGGGACAAACGCAAGACGTCCACCGGATGGTCCGTCAGCTACCTCCGCGGCCTCCTCGGCCGGGCCCCCTCCCTGCCGCCCCGCCCGGCCGTCGACCACACCCCCGCCCAAGCCGCCTGAATTGGGGTCCAATTCGGGGCCCCCGAGCCCCTCCCAGAACCCCTCTCCAAGCCCCTTCCGGGGCCCCTCCCCCAGGAGCGGGCCCGCCCCCACCCCGCCGACTACAGACCCCCTCCCACCTGCACAACTACCAACTACAACCCCCGACTACACCCCAACTACAAGCCCAACTACACGCCCGACCACAGGGCACCGAGACACCGGAGGAACCCAATGCCCCGCACCCACTACAGCTACCAGGCAGCCCTCGGCGAGCGAGTCATGGGCACCCACTTCGACGGCACCGCCAAGGAGCTCGCCGAGGAGACCGCCCGCGACTACCGCGCCGACGGCGGCATTCCCGACGTCCGCGTCTGGACCGGCCCCATCACCGAACCCCCCGCCGCCACCGCCCGCTGACCGACCCCCAGGAGCTGACATGAGCCGCCTCACCGACGAAGAGATCACCCGCCGCTCCGCCGCAGCCGGGACCGCCGCGTTGGAGGGCCGGAACCGCATCGCCGCGCACCTCTACCGCGAGCTGGCTAACGAAATCCAGACCGACTACGGACAGTTCGACCCGCGCGCCCTCGCCGCGTTCGAAGCGGTCGCCCGAGTGATCCACCAGGACTGACCAACCTGTGCCGATCGCCGCACCGCCCAACATCCTTCCGTGCGGCTGGGGTTGGGCAGTGCGGGGCCGTGAACGTGCAGGTCAACGTCACCAACCGCAACCGCTGAAAGGCTCGCCCGTGTACGACGACTATGACGACACCTACTGCGACGAGTGCGCCGACTACGGCTGTCCCGGCCATGTGGCGTGCGCCTCCTGCGACGACGACATCTGCGACGAGTGCTCGGGCTGCTCATGCGAGGACTCGTACTGCGACGGCCTCCACCGCGATTGATCGGATCGGCCCGTGCCGACCGCTGTGCCGCCCAACACCCGCCCTCGCGGCGGCTGTTGGGCGGCGCGGGGGACGGACAGTCCGACCCCGGAACCACAAAACCCCACAACAGCCGCCGAATCCTGGCAGATGAAAACGGCTGTTGCGGGGCCCCAGTCCACACGAGACGAACCAGGACACAGCATGCCCGACTTCACCCGCTCCACGCTCGCTATCACCGACGACGTCGCCGACCGGCGCGACGCCTCCGACGGCAACTCCCGCTTCGGCTCCTACCTCGCTCTCAACGCGCACCGGCTCCACGACGACGGCGAGCCGCTCAGCGCCCAGGAGTTCGCGTTCGCGGTCTGGCGGATCGCCACCGCCCCGGTCATGTCGCCCGGCTACGTCCGCCACCGCCCCGACCTGCACAACATCACCCTCACCCCCTACGGCGAGGACATGGACCAGGTCGCGCTCCGCATCGACGTCCCCCTGCGGCACCACCACCTCGTGGCCCGGGCCGACCACCGCCTCACCGACTGGCAGCGCGACGTGTGGGCCACCGCCGACGGCTTCACCGCCCTCACCGAGCCCCGCCCCACCGGCCGGTGTGCCCTGCTGGCCACCGCCACCGTGCTGCTGCCCGTCCCCGCCCACGTCCTCGTCACCCCGACCGCCACGGTGCCGGGCTACGAGATGACCGCCCAGGCCAAGAACGCCGTCGCCGCACTGGTGATCTGGGCGAACGCCCACGCCCACCTGGTGAACGACCTCACTGCCAGGGCCGGGTCGTGAGCACCCGGATCCCGCCGCTCGCCGACACCGGCCTGTGGCAGGCCGTCATCGCCGCGGCAGCCGGCCGGTGCCAGTGCCGCGGCGCGTGCGGGAAGTCCCACGCCAAGAACGCCGGACGGTGCGGACGCGAGCACGACGGCTACCAGCAGCACCACGGCGGCGGTACCGTCCGCCTCCTCGCCGCCCCCGCCAACCCGGCCAATCTGCTGCTACCCCCGCACCGCGTCGCCGCCCTGCCCAAGCAGGCCCTCGCCGCCTGGTGCCCCACCTGCCACGACAGCGCGCTCGCCGCCGCCCGCAGGGCCGCCCGGGCCGTCGCCCCGGCCGCGCCGGACGCCCTCTTCGATCTCTGACTTCCCTCCACCTGCGGCCCGCCCCGGCACCTACGACTGGTGCGGGCCGCCTCCGCTCCGCACGAAGGGAGCCCCCCGTTGACCACCGAGTTCGCCCCGAACGTGATCCCGTTCCGGCCCGAGCCCGCCGAGGTGAAGGCGGCCGAGCAGGCCGTCATCGGCTCCGCCCTGCTCGACCCCGCCCAGATCCCCGCCCTCGCCGTCCAGCTCGGCGACCCCGGCGTCTTCTACCACCCCGCGCACGAGACGATCTGGCGCGCCATCACCCGCATGGCCGGTGGCGAGCGGCCGGTGGACCCGCTGCTGCTGACCGGCGTCCTGCGTGCCCAGGGCGACCTGGGCCGCGTCGGCGGGCCCGGCTACCTGCACACCTGCATCGAGGCCACCCCCACCGCCGCCAACGGCGACTACTACGCCGAGGTCGTACGGGTCGCCGCCGAGCGCCGCCGGATCGGCACCACCACCAGCCGCCTCGCCCACCTCGCCGGCGACGGCGAGACCGACCTGGACGCCGTCCGCGCCGCCGCCCTCTCCGTGCTCGCCGACCTCGCCGCCGGCGACACCTGGCTCGACCCCGTCCCGCTCGGCTCCCACACCGGCCTGCCGACCTTCCCCGTCAAGGCCCTGCCCAAGTGGGTCGCCGCCTACGTCGACGCGGTCGCCGAGTTCACCCAGACCCCGCCCGACATGGCCGCCACCATGGCACTGGCCGCGCTGTCCACCGCCGCCGGCGGCCGGGTGGGCGTCCAGATCCGGCCCGGCTGGTGCGAGCAGTCCAACCTCTACCTGGTCTGCGCGATGCCCCCGGCCAGCCGCAAGAGCGACGTGTTCGGCCTAACCACCGGCCCCGTCTACAAGATCGAGGCCGAACTCCAGGCCGAGGCCCGCTCCCGGATCATCGAGGCCGAGACCACCCGGGACGCCGCCCTCGCCGAGGTCGAGGCCCTGATGGCCAAGGCCCGCAAGAACCCCGACGGTGACCGCGCCCAACTCGTCGCGGAGATCTCCGCCGCCAAGATGATCGCCGAGGAGATCGAGGTCCCGCCCAACCCGCGCCTCACCCTGTCCGGGGACATCACCCCCGAGACCGTCACCCACCACCTCGGCGTGCACCGCTGCCTCGCCGCCCTCTCCCCCGAGGGCGACCTGTTCGACAGCATCGCCGGCCGCTACAGCAGCAAGCCCAACCTCGGCGTGTTCCTCCAGGCCCACAAGGGCGAGCGGCTCCAGACCGACCGCATCACCCGCGAGCAGCCCACGACCGACCGGCCGGCGCTCACCATCGGCGTCACCCCGCAGCCCGCCGTCCTCCAGGAACTCGGCGCCGCCCCCGGCGCCCGCGACCGCGGCCTGCTCGCCCGCTTCCTCTACTCGCTGCCGCCCTCCAACCTCGGCTACCGCAAGATCCGCACCACGCCGATCCCCGAGGCCGTGGCCAACGCCTACGACCGCAACCTCACCCGCCTGCTCCGCGCCATGACCGACCTCGCCGAGCCGGTCACCGTCGTCATGGACCAGGCCGCCGACCTCGCCATCGAAAAGCTCCAGGAACGGGTCGAGGTCCAGCTCCGCCCCGATCAGCCGCTCGCCCACATCCGGGACTGGGCCGGCAAGTTGGTCGGCCACATCGCCCGCATCGCCGTCCTGCTCCACCTCGCCGACCGCATCGCCTCCGACCAGGACCAGGGCTCGTGGCGGGGCGAACTCGGCGCCGTCACCGTCGAACGCGCCGCCGAAATCGCCGACTACTACACCGCCCACACCCTCGCCGTCTTCGACCTCATCGCCGCCGACCCCGCCACCGAGGACGCCCACGCGATCCTCCAGTGGCTCCAGCGGCCGAAGCAGGACGGCACCCACCGCACCCACATCAAGGCCCACGACGCCGTCGCCAGCAGCCGCCGCTTCAAGAAGGTCGCCGACGTCGAACCCGCCCTGCACCTGCTCGAACAGCACGGCTACCTCCGCACCGACCAGCCCCCGGCCGACGGCCGCCGGGGCCGCCAGCCCGCCGTCACGTTCCGTATCCACCCCGCCCTCGCGGACACCGTGGACACCACGGACGCCCCGTAACCGTCAGGGGTGTCAGGGGAAATCCCCGACCAGCAAAAACTCCCCCTGACCGCCTGTCAGGGAACGTCAGGGATGTCAGGGAAAAGCCGAATTTCCCTGACATCCCTGACAATCCCTGACGCCCAGCCAGGAGCCAAAACAGCAGGTCAGCGATTTTCCCTGACATCCCTGACACTTTCCGGCCCCAACCTCCGTCCACACACAGGGGCCGTGACGCACAGCAACCACCATCCGTACCCACAGCAGGAGACTTCGCCATGCCCAAGCGCGAACTGCTCAAGCTCCCCGCCGTGCTCGCCGAACTCGGCATGTCCCGCGCCGCCTTCTACCGAATGCGCGCCCGCGGCAAGGCGCCGCGAATCATCAAGCTGCCCAACAAGCAGGTCCGAATCGACCGGGCCGACCTGAACGCGTGGCTCGCCGCGTGCGAGGTGGCCGCCTGATGCCGACCTCCTACAAGGTCACGTTCTGGGACCACCGCCACCGCCCCGACCGCCGCAAGCCCTGGATGGTCCGGTGGACGGTGAACGGCCGGGAGTTCTCGGAGTCCTACCTCACGAAGACCCAGGCGGACGGCCGGAAGGCCGAACTGCTCGTCGCGGCGGCTTCCCACCAGCCGTTCGACACGGAGACCGGCCTCCCGCTCGCGGAGCTCCGCAAGCGCCAGGAGGAGCAGAACGCCGTCACCTGGTACCAGCACGGCCGGAACTACGTCGAGGCCCGGTGGGACGGCGCCCCGGCCAAGACCCGGACGACGTGGGCGGACGCCCTGGCCAGCGTCACGTTCGAGCTGGTCAAGAGCAAGACCGGCATGCCGAACAAGCTGCTCGTGCGCCGCGCGCTGTACGCCTGGGCCTTCAACGTGAACCGCTGGACCGATGAGCCGCCGGCGGACGTCGCCAAGGCCCTGACCTGGGTGGCGCGCAACTCCGTGGACGTGTCCGAGCTGGCGGACCCGAAGATGGTCCGCCGCCTGCTCGCCGCCCTCTCGGTGAAGCTCGACGGCACCAAGGCCGCCGCCTCGACCACGCTCCGGAAGCGCCGGATCCTGAACCACGTCCTGGGCCGCGCCGTCGAGGACGGCCTGTTGACCGCCAACCCGCTGCCGTCGGTGCAGTGGCAGCCGCCCCGGACCGAGGAGGAAGTCGACCCGGAGTACGTGATGAGCCCCGAGCAGGCCGCCGCGATGCTGGAAGCGGTCGGCCGGCAGGGGCGACGCGGCCCGCGGCTGGTGGCGTTCTTCGCGTGCATGTACTACGCGGGCATGCGGCCCGGCGAGGTGGTCCACCTGCGCAAGGACCGGTGCGTCCTGCCGGCCGACGGCTGGGGGAAGCTGAACCTCAACGGCAACAGCCCCCGCGTCGGGTCGTCCTGGACGGACACGGGCGCCTCCCATGACCCCCGGGGCCTGAAGCACCGACCGGAGAAGGCCACGCGGCCGGTGCCGATTCCGCCCGAGCTGGTGGCGCTGCTGCGGCAGCACATCGAGCAGTACGGCACCGCACCCGACGGCCGCCTGTTCCGGACCTTCCGGAACGGCATGGTGCAGGAGAGCGGGTACGGCGTCGTCTGGGCCGCCGCCCGGGCCCAGGTGCTGAGCGAGGAGGAGCAGGCCACCCCGCTCGCCAAGCGCCCGTACGACGCCCGGCACGCCGGGATCTCGCTCTGGCTGGCTTCCCGCGTCTCGCCGGCCGAGTGCGCCCGCAGGGCAGGGCACAGCATCGCCGTCCTGCTCCGGGTCTACGCAAAGTGCATCCACGGTGACGAGGATCACGCGAACCGGCTCATCACCGAGCGGCTCCAGCGGCGGCCCTCCCCGTAGAGCCGAAAGTCTGGTCCGCCCCTGGTCCGTAAATGCTGGTCAGGACTGGGATCCAGGCGAAACCAGGTGAGACAAACCACCCAAAACGACCATCCGACGTGACCTGTGTTCGAGTACAACGAAAAAGCCCCCGGTCTGCGTTTCCGCAGATCGGGGGCTGTTTCACTATCCAGTGGCTGGTGCAGGGTTCGAACCTGCGTAGCTTGCGCGACAGATTTACAGTCTGCTCCCTTTGGCCGCTCGGGCAACCAGCCAGGGATGGTGTCTCGCGGAGCACTGCCCCGTTCGACGTCGTAAACGATACCCGATGTTGGGGGGTGGTCTGCCACTCGTTTCGTCACATGATGATCAAGGTCAGGACGCGAGCTGTTGCGGGCGGGTGCGCGGGGGGCTGGATAGGCTGGGGCGTCGCCCGCCAGTGGCGGGTGGCGCAGACCGTGCAGCCAGTAGTTCAAGGAGACCAACACCCATGGCCGACTCCAGTTTCGACATCGTCTCGAAGGTCGAGTGGCAGGAGGTCGACAACGCGATCAACCAGACCTCCCGCGAGATCGCCACCCGCTTCGACTTCAAGAACGTGGGCGCCGAGATCAAGCGGACCGGCGAGAAGATCGAGATGAAGGCCAACGGCGAGGAGCGGGTCCGGGCGATCCTGGACGTGCTGCAGACCAAGTTCGTGAAGCGCGGACTGTCGCTGAAGGCGCTGGACGCGGCGGAGCCGCACCTGTCCGGCAAGGAGTACAAGATCTTCGCCGACATCAAGGAGGGCATCACCACCGAGGATGCCAAGAAGGTGGCGAAGATCATCCGCGACGAGGGCCCCAAGGGCGTCAAGGCCCAGGTCCAGGGCGACGAGCTGCGGGTCACCTCGAAGTCGCGCGACGACCTGCAGGCCGTGCAGACCCTGCTGAAGGGCAAGGACCTGGAGTTCGCGCTGCAGTTCGTCAACTACCGCTGACGCAACGGCGGTAGGGCCGGCACTCCGGCACGGGAGGGCGTATCAAGGGCACAAGCTGAAGGCACCATCGATCAGCGCCACTTGATGCGCCCTCCACGCCATCGCGGGACCACTCCTGACCCTGCCACCCCAGAGCCCCCCGGCAAGTCGCGCTCCAGGGATGCGTGGCCCGCGGTCCGGAGATCCCCACCCCCCAGGAACCGCCGACGAGACAGGCGCGTCCTACGGAATGTCAAGATCGCTGGACAATGAGTCACCACGGGGGGATGACTTGCGGGCCGACATCGACATCGATCCGGAAAGCGTGCACCGAATAGCGGTCTCCATGCAGGAGGCCAGCACGGACAGCCGCCGGGGATTCATGCTGGACCACGCAGAGACCGCCGGCAGCGCGCATCACGGATGGCGCGGCGCAAGGCCCTTGACGAACTCGCGGCCCAAACCCCCAGCGACCACAACGTCAACGTGAACCCGATCTACGCCGGTCCGGGAGTGAGCACCAGCGGACGCGGCACCGCGCCGCTGCCCCCGGACCAACCCCGCCCACCGGCCCTCTTGCCGCCGGGCACCACACCCACGCCGGCGCCTGGCTTGCCAGCACCGAGCCCCGGCCCGGCTCCCGTACCACCGGCGGGCTGAGCGCCTGATGCGCCGACCCGCCCTCGCCTGCACGCTGGTCGTGCTGCTGTCCGCCGCTTCCCTGGTCTCCTGTGGAAGCGGCGGGCCGCCGCCACGCGTCCCCATGCCCTCGAATGTGCCAACTGCGCCTCAGTTCACCAGCGCGGATGCCGTCGTGGATGCTCTCGCCGAGGCAGGCATCTCGTGCAGCGTCACGCTGCGCAACACCCTGAACGGGGACTCGCGGGTCGACTGCGCCGCGACCCTCAACGGCAACAGTTTCGAGTACGTCGTGGACGTATTCGACCCGGACCGCTACACCCGCGACGACATCGGGGACGCGATCGCAGCCGGACGCACAGCGTTCCACCAGACCTTCGTCGCCGCCGGGAACTGGCGCATCAACGTCGTCAACCCTGCCTACGCGCCGCAAATCGCCCAGGCACTCGGTGGCGTCGTGCTCCCCGGCGACGAGCAGGAGATCCCCGACCACCCGCTGCCATCGATCCCGCCGTCCCCCCGATTCGCCGACGTCGAACAACTCGCCGCGGCCCTCGACTCCGCCGTCGGATGCGAGGAGCAGAAGCCGGGAACCGCCGGGTCCCTGACCTGCCGGACCGGAAGCAGGATCGGCCGCACCCCCAATTGCGCAACCCTGCAGCTCTACGGCCGCGACGCCGACCGGGACAAGGCGCTGCGCACCGCCACCGCCTACCGCGGAGTGCCTGCGGCCCTGGTCACAGCCGCGAACTGGTCGGTCAATCTCTGCGACTACGACCTCGCCGGCCAGGTCGCGAAGGAACTCAACGGCGTCGTCGTCCGATACGACGGGCAGTAGACCGAGAACACTCCGTCCAGCGCGCCCATGGCGGTCTTGTGCAGCGGCCGTGCGGCGAGCCGGTCGGCTCCCGGGGGCTCACCGACCGGATTGCCGCGGTCCGGCTCGGGCGGGCGGGCGTGCCAGCGATCTGCCAGTGGTTCGGCAGCGGGGTGCGGGAGCGTTCCGGGTGCTGGGCGGGACGCTGCGACCGAGGGGCGTGGGCGACCGGCCGGTCGGCGGAGGGAGGACGTTCGGATGGCTCGTCGTGGGCGTGTTGCGTGGCGGTTGGGGGCGGGGGCCGCGGTGGCCGCGCTGTTGGGGGCGACGGCTCCGGCCGAGGCGGTGGCGGCGACGGTGCCGCGGTTGGCGTGGGCGGCGTGCGCGGAGGGTTTCGAGTGCGCGACCGCCCGGGTGCCGGTGGACTACCGGGATCCGCGCGGGGCCGGGCTCGACCTGGCCGTCATCCGGCATCCGGCGGGCGATCCGGCACACCGGATCGGGTCGCTGTTCTACAACCCGGGCGGACCGGCCGTGCCCGGCACGATGGCGCTGCCGCTGGTGCTCGACCGGTTCCCGGAGGAGGTGCGGGAGCGCTTCGACATCGTCAGCTTCGACCCGCGCGGCAGCGGCGGCAGCGCGCCCGTCCAGTGCTTCGACAACCCGGCGGACGAGCAGGCGCTGCTGTCCGGCACCGCCGTCGGCTACCCGGAGGGCCCCGAGCAGCAGCGGGCCTGGGTGGACGCGTACCGGCAGCTGGGCCGGCAGTGCGCGTCCCGGCCTCTGGTGTCGCACCTGTCGACCGCGAACACCGCCCGGGACCTGGACCTGCTCCGCCGGGCCGTGGGTGACCGGGACCTCAGCTACCTGGGCACCTCGTACGGCAGCTACCTGGGTGCCACGTACGCCAACCTGTTCCCCGACCGGGTGCGCGCCATGGTGCTGGACAGCGGCCCCGACCCGGTGGCCTGGTCCACCGGGCGCGACGGGCAGGCCGCCACCATGGGCCCGCTGCTGCGCAATCGCAGCGACGTCGCCGCCGCCCGGGTGCTGGACGCCTTCCTCGACGACTGCGGCCAGGCCGGCCCCGCCGGGTGCGCGTTCTCCGCCGGGACGGCCGCCGCCACCCGGGCCCGGTACGACGAACTGCTGACCCGACTGCGCGCCCGGCCGGCGGTGCTCGGCGACACCACGTTCACCGAGGCCGTGGCGGTGGAGACGACGATCATCCACTTGTACGCCGCGGCGCCCGTCCCCGGCATCCCCGGCACCGGCTGGGCGCAGCTCGGCACGAAGCTCCAGACGCTGTGGGCGGCGACCGACGCGCCCACCGGGCCGCTGCCGCCCGCTGTCCACCCGTCGCCGGACCAGGCGCTGGCGGTGGTGTGCGCGGACAGCGCCGCCCCGTCGGCCACCGCCGACCCGGCGAGGACGGCGGCGCTGGCCCGGGCCAGGTCGGGTGCGCTCGGCCCGTGGTTCGCCTGGACGGACGAGCGCTGCACCGGCTGGTCTGCCCCGGACCGCGACCGGTACGACGGCCCGTGGAACCGCCGGACGGCCCGGCCGGTCCTGGTGGTGGCGAACACCGGCGACCCCGCGATGCCGTACGAGGGTTCGCGCGCACTGGCCCGCTCGCTCGACCGGGCCACCCTGCTGACGGTGAACGGCTTCGGCCACACCGTGCTGGCCAACCCGAGCGACTGCGCGGCCCGGCACGAGGCCCGCTACCTGGTGGACGGCACCCTGCCGGCGGCGGGGACGGTGTGCGCGCCGAACCGGGGGCCGTTCGAGCAGGGCTGAGCGGCCGTCGGCCCAAGTGAGGCCGGCGAGAACGGTGAGAGCGGTGGCGGCGTTCGGCGCCCCGCTCCGAGCCGGGCCGCCCCTCTCGTCCCGCCCTCAGTCGCCGTCCAGCGCCGCCGCCTCCGGGTCGGTGAGGTTCAGCCCGGCGTCCCAGGCGGCCCGGAAGGCGGTGTCCCCGAGGGCGGTGGCGCAGGCGTCCAGGACGGTGCGGAGTTCGGGGTCGCCGGCGTCGTGGCCGCCGCGGAGGGCGTAGGCGGCGGCGAGGGTGGTGGTGGCGCGGGTGGGGGCGGCGAGGGCGAGGTGGTGTTCGGCGCAGCCTTCCAGGACGTCGGCGCGGACGGGGCGGTCCTGGCTGGTGGTGGCGAGTTCGAGTGCGCGCCGGTGCATGAGGGCGGCGGTGGCCGGGTCGGCGAGGCGCTGGTGGGTGCGGGCCAGGCTGGTGTGCAGGAGGGCGAGCAGGTGGAGGTGGGTGGGGCCGGTCGCGGGGAGTTGTTCGAGTCGGTGCAGGGTGGCTCGTTGGGTGGTCAGGGCGGTGGTCAAGTCGCCGGTGCGGCGGGCGAGTTCGCCGAGTGCGTAGTGGGCGGCGGCTGCCAGGTGCGGGTCGCGGGCGTGTTCGGCGGCGGCGCGGGCGCGTTCGAGGTCGGCCCGGGCGGCGGCGGGGTCGCCGTTGCGGGCGCGGAGGCGGCCGGACAGCAGCAGGGTCAGTGGCGCTTCGCCGGGGCCGCCGGTCTCGGCGTCCAGGACTGCGGCTTCGTCGAGTGCGCCGAGCGCTTCGTCGGCGGCGCCGGTGACCGCCAGCAGCGCGGCCAGCGTGACCAGGGCCATGGCGTGGCCCCAGCGGTCGCCGAGGGTGCGGAAACCGTCGACGGCGGTGCGCAGGCAGGCCTCGGCGGGGTCGATCCGGCCGGCGCTCAACTCAACGCGTCCGAGCACCAGTTGGGCGGTGGACCGGGTCCACGCGTCGGGGTGTTCGCGGTACTCCCGCGCGGTTGCGGCGAGCGCGTCCGGCGGCCCGGCAAGGGCGAGCAGCAGGGCAGCGGCGAGGGCGACGGGGTGGTCGGCGTGCCGGGCGGTGGCGAGTGCCGCACCGAAGGCCTCGGGCGCCGGAGGCGTCCCGGATTCCCTTAGCGGGGCGGTGAGTTGGGCGAGGATCACGCACCGGGCGTGCTGCTGTTCCAGGCCGGGCGGCGGCGTTGCGCCGTGGGCGGCGAGTACGGCCACGGTCCGTTCGCCGGCTTCGTGGGCGCGGCCGCGCATCAGCCAGGGCCAGGCGCGGGCGGCCGCCAGCCGGAGGGCGTGGTCGGGCGGGCCGGCGGCGACGGCGCGGCGGAGTGCGGCGTCGAGGTTGTCCTGTTCGGCGTCGAGCCGGGCGAGTCGGTCGAGTTGGCGGTCGGTCCGCAGCAGGGGTTCGGCGTCTTCGGCGAGGTCGAGGAAGCAGCGCAGGTGGGCGGCGGCGGTGCGGTCGTGTTCGCCGGCCTCGGCGAGACGTTCGGCGGCGTAGGCGCGGACGGTCTCCAGCAGGCGGTAGCGCGGCGGCCCGGTCTCCGAACCGGCGCTCACCAGCAGGGACTTGTCGGCGAGTGCGGTCAGCAGGTCCTCGACGGCAGTGGGGTCGGGGTCCGGTCCGGTGGGCCAGTGCGCGGCGCAGACGGTGTGGGCGTCGTGGAGGACGGCTCCGGCGGCGAAGACGGAGAGCCGGCGCAGCAGGACGCGTTCGTCGGGGTCGAGCAGGTCCCAGCTCCAGTCGATGACGGCGCGCAGGGTGCGGTGCCGGTCGGGGGCGGTGCGCGGGCCGCGGTCGAGCAGGCGGAGGCGGTCGTGCAGGCGGGCCGCGATCCGGTCGGGGGTGAGGGCGCGGAGCCGGGCGGCGGCGAGTTCGAGGGCCAGCGGGAGGCCGTCGAGTTCCCGGCAGATCCGGACCACCGGTTCGACGGTGTCCTGGTCGAGGGCGAATCCGGGCCGGGCGGCGGCCGCTCGTTCGGCGAACAGGGCGACGGCGGGGTGGGCGAGGGCCTGCTCCGGGGTGCTGCCGGGTTCGGGGACGGCGAGCGGCGGCACCGGCCAGAGTGTCTCGCCGGGGACGCCGAGGGGTTCGCGGCTGGTGGCGAGCACGGTGAGCCGGGGGGCGGCCGCCAGCAGGCGGTGGGCGAGGTGGGCGGCGTCCGCGATCAGGTGTTCGCAGTTGTCGAGGACGAGCAGGACGTCGCGGCCGTCCAGGGCGCGGACGATCCGTTCCAGCGGGTCGCCGGGCTGCTCGCCGGTGGGGAGGCCGCCGGTGAGCGCCCCGGCGTCGGCGGGGCGCAGCGCGGCCAGTACGGCCCGGGCGGGCCCGTCGGGGCCTTCGGCGCCGGCGAGTTCGGCGAGCCGGACGTCCGCCGCGACCCCCGTGGTGGCGGCGAGGGCGAGGCGGGTCTTGCCGACGCCGCCCGGTCCGGTGAGGGTCACCAGGCGGGAGCGGCGCAGCCGGTCCCGGACGGCCACCAGGTCGGCGTCGCGGCCGATCAGCGCGGTGAGCGGGCCGGGCAGCGCGGGGCGGCCCACCGGCGCGGGGCGGCCCGCCGGGGCGGGGCGCGGAGCGGGCGGCCGGGTGCCTGCCAGGACGTGCAGGTGGGCGTCGCGCAGTTCGTCGGACGGGTCGGTGCCGAGCTCTTCGGCCAGCGCCTGCCGGGTGCGGTCGAAAACCTCCAGCGCGTCGGCGCCCTGGCCGTTGGCGTGCAGGGCGCGGATCAGCCGGGCGGCGGTCCGTTCGCGCAGCGGGTGGGCGACGCGCTGTGCGGTGAGTTCGGCGACCAGCCGGGGCAGGGTGTCGGCCCGGCAGAGGGCGAGCAGGGCGTCGGCGCGGTCCTCGGTGGCGGCGAGCCGCAGTTCGGCGAGCCGGGCGGCGGGGGCGGCGGCGAATCCGGCGGCTTCGGCGTCGGCGAACGGTGCGCCGCGCCAGAGTTCCAGGGCGCGGCTCAACTCGTCGGCGGCGCGGGCGGGTTCGCCTGCGGCGAGGGCGGCCCGGCCGGTGGCGGCGCGCTGTTCGAAGTCCCAGGCGTCGACGTGGCCGCGGGGCAGGTCGAGCAGGTATCCGGCGGGGTGCGAGCCGATGGCGGTGCGGTCCGGGCCGAGGGTGCGGCGCAGCCGGGAGACCAGTGACTGCACGGCGCCGGCCGGTTCGTCGGGCGGGGTGTCGCCCCAGAGGTCGTCGACCAGCCGTTCGCGGGTGACCACCCGCCCGGGGTCGAGGGACAGCCGGATCAGCAGCAGCCGCAGCCGGGTTCCGCCGAGTCCCGGCGCCGGCCCGTCGTCGGGCACCACGTGGAGCGGTCCCAGCACGTTGATCCGCACCTTGCCAGCTCCCCGTCCGTCCGATCGCCGGTGATCATTCTCGCGCCGTCCGGTCGGGCGCCGCACGGCGGGGCAGGGGTCGGACGCCGGGTCAGTTCCCGGGCGGGGCGGGGTTCTCGGGCGTGGCGCGGCAGAGGGCGTCGAGGGCGTCGGCGAGCTCCTGCAGGCCGGTGGCGGGTGCGCCGAGGTCGTGGAGGATGCGGGCGAGCGGGGCGCCGTCGGCGGGGGTGAGCGGGCCGAGGGTGATGCGGCCGTCGTACCAGAGGGCGGCGCGCCGGCCGGTGGGGTGCTCGGCGTCGATCTCGGCGAAGGCGATCGGCGCGGCCTTGGACCAGCCCGCGATCCGCATCGCGAATCCGGAGGGGAATCGCTTGAAGTCGTAGTCGGGCGCGGTGGACGGCTGCTGGAGCGCGTGGTGGAGTTCGTCCGTCATCGGGATGAGCGCCAGCCCGTGGGGCAGGCGGGCGACCCGCGCGATCGGGAGCTCGGCCGCCACGACGGTGATCAGCTCATCGGTGGCGATCAGGGCGTTCAGTTCGTATGGCACCTCCCCATTCTCCGCCCGAAAAGTCATCAGGTCTGGAAAACAATCGAACTGGCTATCCATCGGATATACCGGACATGCACCGATCAAGTACCCCCACCCGCCGACGGGGTGCGGCAGAGTGGTCCGGGTGACCCGCACTCCCCCGCCCCGCCCGACCGCCGAACAGCTCGCCGCCGCCCAGGACACCACCATCCCCGACGTCGCCGCGCCGGGCCTGAGGGTGCTGTTCTGCGGCATCAACCCGGGCCTGTGGTCGGGCGCCACCGGCCACCACTTCGCCCGCCCCGGCAACCGTTTCTGGCCGGCCCTGCACCGGTCCGGCTTCACCCCGCGGCAGTTGGGGCCCGAGGAACAGGACGAACTGCTCGCGCTCGGGCTGGGCATCACCAACGTGGTGGCCCGGACCACCGCGAAGGCCGCCGAACTGACCCCCGCGGAGTACCGAGCGGGCGGCGAGGCGCTGGCCGCCCGGGTGCTCCGCCTGCGGCCGCGCGCGCTGGCGGTGCTCGGCATCGGCGCGTACCGCGCCGCGTTCGGACGGCCGAAGGCGGCGGTGGGCCGGCAGCCGGAGACCATCGGCGACACCGAGGTCTGGCTGCTGCCGAACCCGAGCGGGCTGAACGCGCACTACACGCTGGACGGGATCGCCGCCGAGTTCCGCACCCTGCGCGAGCACCTGGAGGCGTCAACCGCCCAGTAGCGCCCGCTCGAAGCGCTCGCGTTCGCGCACCACGTACGCGGCGTCCGACAGGTACATCAGGTGGTGCCCGTCGGCCAGGTGCGAGGCGAACGCGGCGCTGCCGGCGGCGGCCTCGGCCCGCATGTGGCCGACCAGTGCGTGCAGCCGGGCCTCGACGGCGTCCACCAGCCCGGCCCGCCCGGCCGCGTCCAGCCCGTACGCGTCGCAGAACTCCCTGGCCCGGGCGGCCTGTTCGTCGGGCGTGCCGAACCCGTCGGCGTTCCCGGGCGCGGTGGTGGGGGCCCATCGGTAGACCGCGTACGCGACGTCCCACAGCCGGGGGCCGGGATGCGCGGTGTCGAAGTCGATGACGCCGACCACCCGTTCGCCGTCCAGCACGCAGTTGTGCGGGGCGTAGTCGCCGTGGCAGATCACCTCGGCGGGCTCGCGGGCGGGCAGCATCCAGCCGTCGGCCGCGTAGCCGGCGGTGGCGTCGTGGTAGGCGCGCAGCACCCGGGCCGCGGTGAGCAGCGCGGTGCGGGAGGCGGCGGCGGGTGTGGCCGGGTAGTCGGAGACCTCGCCGGGCAGGAAGTCGAGGATCTCCCGTCCGTCGGCCGTCAGCCCGTGGAACCGGGGCGCCGCGGTGAACCCGTTCGTCCGCAGGTGCCCGAGCAGCCCGTGCACGGCCGGCGACCACGGCCCGGTCGGCCGCAGCACCCGCTCCCCGACCCGCTCCACCTGGTTGACGCCACCGGCCAGGATCTCGCTGTCCGCCACGCGCCCGCTCCTCCGTCAGCCGTCAAGGACCGGACGTTTCTACCCCGGCCCCGGGCGGCCGCCAACCGCTTTTCCGGTCAGCGCGCGCCGAACCCGTGGTCGGAGCTGACCACCTCGCGGCCGAGCGGGGTGAGCGAGATCGGCACCATCTTGAGGTTCGCCCAGCCGAACGGGATGCCGATGACCGACAGGAACAGCGGGATCGAGGTGACGATGTGACCGAGCGCCAGCCACCACCCGGCGAACACCAGCCAGATCACGTTCCCCACGCAGGATGGCGCGCCGACGTCGGGCCGCACCACGGTGGTCCGGCCGAACGGCCACAGCATGAAGCCGGCCAGCCGGAAGGACGCGATGCCGAACGGGATGGTGACGATCAGGACGAAGCAGATGATCCCGGCGAGGGCGTACCCGATCGCCATCCACAGGCCGCAGAACAGCAGCCAGATGACGTTGAGCAGGAAGTTGACCAGCTTCATGCCTCCAGCGTCCCACGCCCTGGCCCGGCTGGGGAGCCGGTGCGGCGCCGTTGTGGCAGGGGTGTGACGATGCGGCCGGGACAGGCGGAAGGCCCGCCCCGGGGGACGGGCCTTCCTGCACGGGCCGGGGTGTCAGGCGAGCAGTTTGTCCTTGGCCCGCTGGTACTCCTCGTCGGTGATCGCGCCGCTGTTCTTCAGGTCGGCCAGCCTGTGCAGATCGTCCACGTGCCCCTTCGAGCCGCCCTCGGCAGTGCCGGAGGCCGGGGCGGTGCCGGCGGCGCGGCGGATGTAGTCCTGGAAGGCGGCGTCGGCCTGTTGGGCCTGGGCGAGGTCGCGTTCGTGCATGGAGCCGCCGCGGACGATCAGGTAGATCAGGACGCCGAGGAAGGGCAGCAGGATCACCAGCACCGTCCAGCCGGCCTTGGCGCCGCCGCCCATGTCCTGGCTGCGGAAGATATCCCCGATGATCTTGAACAGCAGGAAGAACCAGAGGATCCAGAGGAACAGCTCCAGCATCGTCCAGAAGATGTTGAGCAACGGATAGTCCATGACGCTCCGATCCCGCGCACAGTCAGACGGAACGCCCCCACGCCTCGCACGGCACAGGGACGAAACGATTCGTATCACCGTGAAACGGGCATCGCATGTCGGGCGTCAGGGGACCCGGTCCGGGTTGTTCTGCAGGCGGTCGAGCTCGGCGATGTCGGGGTGGTGGAGATCGAACGCCGGGGATTCGGAGCGGACCCGCGGCAGGGTGACGAAGTTGTGGCGCGGCGGCGGGCAGGGGGTGGTCCACTCCAGCGAGCGGCCGTAGCCCCACGGGTCGTCCGTGGCCACTCGCGGCGCGTGCCCGGCCGTCCGCCAGACGTTGTACAGGAACGGCAGAGTGGACAGGCCGAGCAGGAACGAGCCGATGGTGGAGACGGTGTTCAGGGTGGTGAACCCGTCCGAGGCCAGGTAGTCGGCGTAGCGGCGCGGCATGCCCTCGGCGCCGAGCCAGTGCTGGACCAGGAAGGTGGTGTGGAAGCCGACGAACAGCGTCCAGAAGTGGATCTTCCCGAGCCGTTCGTCGAGCATCCGGCCGGTCATCTTCGGCCACCAGAAGTAGAAGCCCGCGAACATCGCGAACACCACCGTGCCGAACACCACGTAGTGGAAGTGCGCGACGACGAAGTAGCTGTCGGAGACGTGGAAGTCGATCGGCGGGGAGGCCAGCAGCACGCCGGTCAGGCCGCCGAACAGGAAGGTCACCAGGAAGCCGATCGACCAGAGCATCGGCGTCTCGAAGGACAGCGAGCCGCGCCACATGGTGCCGATCCAGTTGAAGAACTTCACTCCGGTCGGGACGGCGATCAGCAGGGTCATGAAGGAGAAGAACGGCAGCAGCACCTGCCCGGTGACGAACATGTGGTGCGCCCAGACGGTGATCGACAGGCCGGCGATCGCGATGGTGGCGGCGATCAGGCCCGAATATCCGAACATCGGCTTGCGGCTGAACACCGGGATGATCTCCGAGACGATGCCGAAGAACGGCAGCGCGATGATGTACACCTCGGGGTGGCCGAAGAACCAGAACAGGTGCTGCCAGAGGATCGCCCCGCCGTTCGCCGGGTCGAAGACGTGCGCGCCGAACTTGCGGTCGGCCTCCAGGCAGAGCAGCGCGGCGGCCAGCACCGGAAAGGCCATCAGGACCAGCACGGCGGTCAGCAGCACGTTCCAGACCAGGATCGGCATCCGGAACATGGTCATCCCCGGCGCCCGCAGGCAGGCGATCGTGGCGATGAAGTTGACCGAGCCGAGAATGGTGCCGAAGCCGGAGAACGCCAGGCCCATGATCCACATGTCGGCGCCGATGTTCGGCGAGTGCACCGCGGAGTTCAGCGGCGCGTAGGCGAACCAGCCGAAGTCCGCCGCACCGCCCGGGGTGACGAACCCGGCCATCACGATCAGCGAGCCGAACAGGTACAGCCAGTACGCGAAGGCGTTCAGCCGGGGGAAGGCGACGTCGGGGGCGCCGATCTGGATCGGCATGAACCAGTTCGCGAAGCCCGCGAACAGCGGGGTGGCGAACATCAGCAGCATGATCGTGCCGTGGATGGTGAACAGCTGGTTGAACTGCTCGTTCGAGAGGAGCTGCGTCCCCGGCCGGGCCAGCTCGGCCCGCATCAGCAGCGCCATCACCCCGCCGACCAGGAAGAACGCGAACGAGGTGACCAGGTAGAGGGTGCCGATCTGCTTGTGGTCGGTGGTGGTCAGCCACGTCACCAACCGGCGGCCCCGGTGCGGACGGGTGGCCCGGCCGAAGCGGCGGCGCGGTGCCCGCTCGACAGGCGGGCCGGTCACGCCCAGTTCGGTATCGCTCGGCAGCATCGTCACCGCACCGCACCTCCGGCCTCGGGTCTGGGAGTGCGTCCAGCACTACCAGCGGGGCCGATCGCCCGGACGGACGCTCGCCGGGCCGTCGCCCGAAGGAGTCAGCCGCGGGAGCCCAGCCTCGTCAGCGCCCTGCCATCCGCTCCAGGCGGTCGATCCGCTCGCGCATCGGCGGGTGGGTGGAGAACAGCTTCGCGCCGACCTCCCCGGGCCGGAACGGGTTGGCGATCATCATGTGGCTGGCGGTCTGCAACTGCGGCTCGGGCGGCAGCGGGAGGCGCTGGGTGCCGGCCTCCAGCTTGCGCAGCGCGCTGGCCAGGGCGAGCGGGTCGCCGGTGATCCGGGCTCCGTCGGCGTCCGCCTGGTACTCGCGGGAGCGGCTGACGGCCAGTTGGATCAGGCTCGCCGCGATCGGCCCCAGGATCATGATCAGCAGCATGCCGAACAGGCCCGGGCCCTCGTCGTCGTCGGAGCGGCCGAACGGGATCAGCCAGGCGAAGTTGACCAGGAACATCACCACCGAGGCCAGCGCGCCGGCCACCGAGGAGATCAGGATGTCCCGGTTGTAGACGTGGCTGAGCTCGTGGCCGAGCACCCCGCGCAGCTCGCGCTCGTCCAGCAGCTGGAGGATGCCGTCGGTGCAGCAGACCGCCGCGTTGCGCGGGTTGCGGCCGGTGGCGAAAGCATTCGGCGCCGGCGTGGGCGAGATGTACAGCCGGGGCATCGGCTGCCGGGCGGCGGTGGAGAGTTCACGGACGATCCGGTACAGCTGCGGGGCCTCGATCTCGCTGACCGGCCGGGCCCGCATCGCGCGCAGCGCCAGCTTGTCGCTGTTCCAGTACGCGTAGGCGTTGGTGCCGAGCGCGATCAGCAGCGCCACCAGCAGGCCGGTGCGGCCGAAGAAACTGCCGATGATCAGGATCAGTGCGGACAGGCCGCCGAGCAGGACGGCCGTCCGCAATCCGTTGTGGTGGCGGTGCACTGCGGGCCCTCCTGTGGTGCCGGGGAAGCGGGTGGAGCAGCTTCCTTCTGCCGGGATCAACGCGCCGAGCTGGCCCGATCGTTCCCTTCGGCATTCGACCACAGGTCAGAACAGGCTGCCCGACACCACCTGAAGCACCAGTTGCGGGGCCACCGACAGCACCACGGCGGCGCTCGCCGCGAGGCCGAGCGCGGTGGCCAGCGAGGCCGGAACGCGGCGCGGCGCGACAACCTGCTCGGTGGACGGGGCGAACAGCAGGGCGGTCCACTTCAGGTAGTAGGCGAGCGCGATCACCACGTTCACCGCCATCACCACGGCCAGCCAGCCCAGGCCCGCGTCCACGGCCGACCGGAACACCACGACCTTGCCGAACAGGCCGACCACGCCCGGCGGCAGACCGGCCAGGCAGAGCAGGAAGAACGCCATCGCGAACGCCGCCCAGCGGTTGCGTCCGGCCAGACCGCGGAACGACTCCAGCCGGCCCGAGCCGCCGACCAGCGCGACCACACCGAACGCGCCCAGGTTCACCAGGCCGTAAATCAGCGCGTACGCCACCGTCGCACCCAGCGGCTCGGCGGAGTCCGCGTACCCGGCGGCGGCCAGCGGCACCAGCAGGTAGCCGGCCTGACCGACCGAGGACCAGGCGAGCAGCCGCACCGCGCCGTACGGGGTGTCGGCGCGCTGGCGCAGCGCCGCCGCGTTGCCGACCGTCATGGTCAGCGCGGCCAGCACCGCCAGCACCAGGCCCCAGGTGTGGCCGTACGGGCGGAACGCCAGCGTCGTCACCAGCGCCAGGCCGGAGAGGCCCGCGGCCTTGCCGACCACCGACAGGTAGCCGGCCACCGGGAGCGGCGCGCCGACGTAGGTGTCCGGGACCCAGAAGTGGAACGGGACGGCGGCGGTCTTGAACGCGAAGCCGACCAGGGTGAGCACCGCGCCGGCCTCGGCCAGCGGCTTCAGCTGGGCGGGGGCGTGCGCCAGGCCGTCGGCGATGCCCTGGAGCTGGATCGTTCCGGCAGCCGCGTAGACGAAGCTGACGCCGAGCAGCATCACGGCGGTCGCGGTGACGGAGGAGAGGAAGAACTTGAGCGCGCTCTCCGCGCCCCGGCCGTCCCGGCGCAGCGCGACCAGGGCGAACGCGGGCAGGGTGGCGACCTCCAGGGCGATCACCAGGGTGGCGAGGTCGCGGGCGGCGGGCAGCAGGGCCGCGCCGCAGGCGGAGGAGAGGAGCAGGAACCAGTACTCGCCGCCGGGGAGCTTCTCCTCGTCGACGGTGTGCAGGGAGAGCAGCACCGTGAGCAGCGCGCCGCCGAGGACCAGCAACTGGAAGGCCAGCGCGAAGTGGTCGGCGGTGTAGGAGCAGCCACCGCTGGTGAAGCAGAAGGTGGAGCGGGTGTCGCCGAGCACCAGCGGCAGCAGCATGGCCAGCGCGGCGAGCAGGCCAGCGGCGCTCAGCCACCCGAGCAGGCGCTTGCGGGCCGGGGGCAGGAACAGGTCGGTGACCAGCACGGCGAGGGCGGCGAGCGCGGCGATCAGCGGCGGCGCGACGGCCACCCAGTCGACGGACTGGATCAGGCCGCCCGGGTCGGCGACGGCGAGCGGAGTCATGACGGGCTGCCCCAGGTCGTAAGTGGTGGTCATCAGCCGCTCCCGAGGAGGTGCTTGACGGCCGGGTCGGAGAGGCCGAGCAGCAGCGCCGGCCACAGGCCCGCCACCAGGGTGAGCGCGGCGAGCGGCGTCCAGCTGGCAGCCTCGTAGCCCTGCAGGTCGGGCAGGTCGGCGACCGGGGCGGGCTGCTTCGGGTCGCCCATGCAGACCCGCCGGACCACGACCAGCAGGTAGGCGGCGGTCAGCAGGGTGCCGAGGCCGGCCAGCACCATGTAGGTGACGAAGGCGGGCCGCGACAGGCCCGCGGCCGGGTCGAACGCGCCGTACATGGCGAGCAGTTCGCCCCAGAAGCCGGCCAGGCCGGGCAGGCCGAGGCTGGCGACGGCGGCGAACGCCAGCAGCCCGCCGATCCGGGGGGCGCGGCCGTACAGCGCGGCGCCGGTGGCCCCGGCGAGGGTGTCCAGGTCGGCGGTGCCGTAGCGGTCCTTGACGGCGCCGACCAGGAAGAACAGCAGGCCGGTGATCAGGCCGTGCGCGATGTTGGCGAACAGCGCGCCGTTCACGCCGGTCGGGGTGAGCGAGGCGATGCCGAGCAGCACGAATCCCATGTGGCCGACCGAGGAGTACGCGATCAGCCGCTTCAGGTCGCCCTTGGCTCCGGTCCGGGACAGCGCCAGGCAGGCCAGCGAACCGTAGACGATGCCGACGGCGGCGAACGCGCCCAGGTACGGGGCGTAGGTGGCGGTGCCGTCGGGGACGATCGGCAGCAGCACCCGGACCATGCCGTAGGTGCCCATCTTCAGCAGCACGCCGGCCAGCAGCACCGAGCCGGCGGTCGGCGCGGCGGTGTGCGCGTCGGGCAGCCAGGAGTGCAGCGGCCAGGCCGGGGCCTTCACGGCCAGGCCGACCAGGATCGCCAGCGCGGCGATCAGCTGGGTGGTGTGGGACAGGCCGGCGCCGTGCGCGTCGGCGAGCTTCACCATGTCGAAGGTGCCGGCCTTGACGCCGATCAGCAGGAAGCCGAGCAGCATCACGGCGGAGCCGAGCAGGGTGTAGAGGATGAACCGGTTGGCGGCCCGGACCTTCTGCCCGCTGCCCCAGCGGGAGATCAGGAAGTACATCGGGATCAGCACGATCTCGAAGGCCAGGAAGAACAGCACCAGGTCGAGCACCGCGAAGGTGGCCAGCATGCCGGTCTCAAGCAGGAGCAGCAGCCCGGTGAAGGCGCGGCCGCCGGGGCCGGCGGGGAGCTTCTTCACCGAGTACACGGCGCACAGGAAGGTGAGCAGCGCGGTGAGCACCAGCAGCGGCAGCGAGATGCCGTCCACGCCGAGGTGCAGGCGCACGTCCAGCGCGGGGATCCAGGCGACGTCGGTGACGGCCTGCATCCGGCTCGGCGCGCCGTGGTCGAAGCCGGCGGCGAGGGCGATCGCCAGCAGCAGCGTGGCACCGGTGAGGGTGGTGCCCAGGCGCAGTGCCCGCTTGTCGCCGATCGGGGCGAGCATCAGGGCGGCGCCGAGCAGCGGCAGCACCAGGAGGGCGATGAGGACCGCGTTCATCGGTGGCTCCTAGGACGTGCCGTATTGAAGGACTGGGGGTGCGTCACGATCCCACCGCCACCAGGACGACGAGCAGGACGACCCCGGCGAGCAGCGCGCTCAGGTAGCCCTGGGCGTTGCCGGTCTGGGTGAAGCGCACGGCGCGGCCGAGCCAGCCGGGCGCGGCGCCCGCGCCGCGGACGTAGGTCTCCACGACGGCACGGTCCAGGAACCGGACCAGCTTGGCGGCGGCCTCGGTGGGCCGGACGAACAGCGTGCTGTACAGCCGGTCGACGCCGAAGCCGTGCTGGGCGGGCCGGTACAGCGGGCCGAGCAGCAGGCGTCCGGGGTCGCCGGCGGGCTGTCCGGCGGCGGTGCGGGCGGTGACGGTGCGCCAGGCGGCCCAGCCGATCAGCAGGCCCGCGACGGCGATGCCGGTGCCGAGCACGCCGGTGGCGAGGGACGGGCGCAGCGATTCGCCGTCGAGCAGCGCGGGCAGCCAGTCGGTGCGCAGCCCGGTCACGCCGAAGGCCAGCGCGGGCACCGCCAGGACCCACAGGACCAGGCGCATCGCGGCCGGTTCGGCGTGCGCCGGGTCGGCCTCGTCGACCTCCGGGGAGTACGGGGCGCCGGGCTGGGGGGCGAGGCTCGTGCCGTCCGTCGAGCGGCCGTAGAAGACGGCCAGCCACAGCCGGGCGGCGTAGGCGGCGGTGAGCAGCGCGGTGAGCAGGCCGGCCACCAGCACCGTCCAGCCGACGGCGGTGGGTACGGCGGACGCGGGGCCGAGGTTGCCGGTGAGGGCCTCGCCGTGGGCGGCGTGCTCGGCGGCGGTGAGCACCGACTCCTTGGAGAAGAAGCCGGCGAACGGCGGCAGGCCGACCAGGGCGACCAGGCCGACGCCCATGGTCCACCAGGCGTCGGGGATGCGGTGGCGCAGGCCGTCCATCCGGGCCATCGCGCTGAGCGAGTTGGTGTGCGCGGCGTGGATGACCACGCCGGCGCCCAGGAACAGCAGGGCCTTGAACGCGCCGTGCGAGACCAGGTGGAACACCGCGGCCTGCCGGTCGCCGGAGGCCAGCGCGCCGGTCATGTAGCCGAGCTGGCCGACCGTCGAGTAGGCGAGCACGCGCTTCAGGTCGTCCTGGGCGAGTGCGCACAGCGCGGAGCCGATCATGGTGACGGCGGCCATCACGGCCAGCACCACCAGCGCGGCGGAGGACTGCAGGAACACCGGCAGCAGCCGGGCCACCAGGTAGACGCCGGCCGCGACCATGGTGGCGGCGTGGATCAGCGCGGACACCGGCGTCGGGCCGGCCATCGCGTCCGGGAGCCAGGTGTGCAGCGGGAACTGGGCGCTCTTGCCGGCCACGCCGGCCAGCAGCAGCAGCGCGATCAGCGTGGGGTGGTGCAGCTGTCCGCTGCCGGCGGCCTTCAGCACCTCGCTGATCCGGAAGCTCCCGGCGTCCGCGCCGAGCAGGAACAGGCCGAACAGGAACGGCACGTCGCCGAGCTTGGTGACCAGGAAGGCCTTCAGCGAGGCGGCCCGGGCGTCGGCGGTCTCCCAGTGGTGGCCGATCAGGAAGTACGAGCAGATGCCCATCACTTCCCAGCCGACCAGCAGCACGATCAGGTCGCCCGAGTAGACGACCAGGAACATCGCCGCGGTGAACAGCGAGACCAGCGCCGCGTACGACGGGTAGCGCGGGTCGTCCTTCAGGTAGGCGGTGGAGTAGATCTGCACGCACGTGGCGACCAGGCCGACCAGCACCGAGATCAGCGAGCTGAAGCCGTCCAGGTGCAGGGCCAGCGAGATCTCCGGGCCGCCGGTGGGGGCGAGCCGGGTGGCGGCGTCCAGGGTGGCGCCGGTGCCCAGCTGGAGGGCCACCACCAGGGCGAGCACGGCGGACACCGCGACCGGCAGCACCGCGAGCGGGCGGGCCAGGGCGGGGTAGCGGCGTCCGGTGGCCAGGCCGGCGGCGGCGCCGAGCGCGGGCAGGACGGGGACGAGAATCGGCAGCGCGAGGTTCATGCGGCGGCCTGCTCCTTCGCGTCGTCGGCCGTATCGTCGGCCAGGGCGTCCGCCTCGTGGCGGTCGCCGAGCGCGGTGACCCGGTCGACGGCGGCGGTGCCGCGGGTGCGGTACACCAGCAGCACGATGGCCAGGCCGAGGCCGATCTCGGCGGCGGCGACGGTGATGGTGAACAGGGTGAGCGCCTGGCCGGCGTGCAGGGTGTCGCGCAGCCAGACGTCGAAGGCGACCAGGTTGAGGTTGACGGCGTTGAGCATCAGCTCGACCGACATCAGCACCAGGACGACGTTGCGCCGGGCGAGCACGCCGTACACGCCGACGCTGAACAGCAGCACGGCGAGGACGGCCGGGTAGGCGAGGTGCACGCTCAGCGCTCCTTCGTCTTCGTCAGGGCGGTGCGCAGGTTCCCGGGCCGCGGCTTCGGCCGGTCGCCCTTGCCGCGGGACAGCACGATCGCGCCGACCAGGGCGGCCAGCAGCAGCACCGAGAGCGCCTCGAACGGCAGCACCCAGTGCGAGAACAGGAACTCGCCGGTGAGCCGGGTGGTGCCGACCGGTCCTGACAGCTCGATCCAGGACGAGCGGAACGCGTCCACCACCAGCGTCACCAGGGTCGCGGCGGAGGCCACGCCGACGGCCAGCGCCGCCGGGCGGTTGCCGGAGTCGGCGTCCGGGGAGCGGCCGATCGGGGCGCGGGTCAGCATCAGGCCGAACAGCACCAGCACGACCACCGAGCCCAGGTACACCAGCACCTGCACCCAGGCCACGAACTCGGCCGTCAGCAGCAGGAACTCGACCGCCAGCCCGCCCAGCGCGACCACCAGCCACAGCGCGGCGTGCACCAGCTGGCGGGTGGTCACCGAGACGACGGCCGCGCCGAGCACCAGCACACCGACCAGCAGGAAGACTATTTCCTGCCCGGTCGGCGAGAGGTACGAGCGCGCGGCGGGCTCCAGCGAGCCCGCCGCGGCCAGCAGGGTGCTCAACTCTGCTCACCCTCCTCGGCGGCGGCAGCGGCTTCGGCGGCGGCAGCGGCCGCGGCCAGCTTGTCGGCGGCCTTGCGGGCCATGGCGATCTCCTTGGGCTCCTCCGCCGCGGCGTCGTGCGCGGGCGGCGGAGGGACGGTCCACATCCACTCGCGCAGCCGGTCGCGCTCGTGGGTGAGCTCACGGATGTCGGTCTCCGCGTACTCGAACTCCGGGGACCAGAACAGCGCGTCGAACGGGCACACCTCGATGCAGATACCGCAGTACATGCAGAGCGAGAAGTCGATGGCGAAGCGGTCCAGCACGTTGCGGGTGCGGGCGCGGGCGTTCGGGTCGGCGGCGGGCAGCGTCTCCTTGTGGGAGTCGATGTAGATGCACCAGTCCGGGCACTCGCGGGCGCACAGCATGCAGACCGTGCAGTTCTCCTCCAGCAGCGCGATCACCCCGCGCGAACGCGGCGGCAGATCGGGCTGCACGTCGGGGTACTGCGCCGTGACGGTCCTGCGCGTCATCGTGCGCATGGTGACGGCCAGGCCCTTGGCCAGGCCGGAGCCGGGAAACTTCATCAGGAGATCGCCACCTTGACGATGCCGGTGAGGGCGAGCTGAGCCAGGGCCAGCGGGATCAGCACCGTCCACGCGAAGCGCATCAGCTGGTCCTCGCGCAGCCGCGGGTAGGTGACCCGCAGCCAGAGCACCACGAACGCCAGCGCGAAGGTCTTCACCAGCGTCCACAGCCAGCCCAGGCTGTCGGAGAACGGGCCGTGCCAACCACCGAAGAACAGCACCGTGGTCAGTCCGCAGAGCACCACGATGCCCGCGTACTCGGAGAGCAGGAACAGCGCGAAACGCAGACCGGTGTACTCGGTGTACGCGCCGAAGATGATCTCCGAATCGGCCACCGGCATGTCGAACGGCGGACGCTGAAGCTCCGCCAGGCCCGCCGTGAAGAACACGAACGCACCGATCAGCTGCCACGGCACCCACCACCAGTGGAAGGCGTCCACGATCCCCGGCAGCGACACGGTACCCGCCGCCATCGCCACCGACGCCGCCGCGAGCAGCATCGGCAGCTCGTACGACATCAGCTGCGCGGCCGTACGCAACGCACCCAGCAGCGAGAACTTGTTCGCCGACGCCCAGCCGCCCATCAGCGAACCCAGCACGCCGATGCCCATGACCGCCAGCACGAAGAAGATGCCCGCGTCCACCGCCTGCCCGACCAGCCCGTTCGGGCCGATCGGGATCACCAGCAGCACCAGCAGGTACGGCAGCAGCGCGACCGCCGGCGCCAGCCGGAAGATCCGCCGGTCCGCGTCGGCCGGGACGATGTCCTCCTTCTGCGCGAACTTCACGCCGTCGGCGACCAGCTGCGCCCAGCCGTGGAACCCACCCGCGTACATCGGGCCCAGCCGGCCCTGCATGTGCGCCATCACCTTGTGCTCGGCCTGACCGACCACCAGCGGCAGCACCAGGAACACCACCAGCGCGCCGACGCAGCGCAGCAGCGTGTCGAGGAGGTTCACGCGCCGTCTCCGTTCTGCTCGGGCTGTTCGGGTTGCTGGTCGGATTCGGACTGCTCGGACTCGGGCTCAGGCTCGGGCTGCGCGGGGGGCTCGGGGTGCCCGGCCTCCGGCTGCACCTCGGCGGCCTTCGCGGGCTCGGGCTTCGCGGGCTCAGGCTTCGCGTCGGCGGACCTCGCGGGCCCGGGCTGCGCGGCCGCAGGCTTCGCAGGCTCAGCGGCCGCAGGCTCGGCCTGCCCGGCCTCCGGCTGCACCTCGGCCGCCTTCGCGGCCTCAGGCTTCGCGTCGGCGGACCTCGCGGGTCCGGGCTGCACGGCCGCAGGCTTCGCGGGCCCGGT
>NZ_JBIUCB010000006.1:0-111638 GCF_044593455.1 Kitasatospora sp. NPDC051984 | reverse complement strand
TCGCCGCAGGCTCGGCCTGCACGGGCTTCGCCTCCTCGCCCCCGGACTCCACGGCCCCAGGCTTCGCAGGCTCAGCGGCCGCAGGCTCGGCCTGCACGGCCTCGGGCTTCGCGGGCTCGGGCTTCGCGGCCTCCGGCTGTGCCTCGGCGGCCTTCGCAGGCTCAGGCTTCGCGGGCTCGGGCTGTGCCTCGGCGGCCTTCGCAGGCTCAGGCTTCGCGTCGGCGGACCTCGCGGGCCCGGGCTGCACGGCCGCAGGCTTCGCGGGCCCGGTCGCCGCAGGCTCGGGCTGCACGGCCGCAGGCTTCGCAGGCCCGGTCGCCGCAGGCTCGGCCTGCACGGGCTTCGCCTCCTCGCCCCCGGACTCCACGGCCCCAGGCTTCGCAGGCTCAGCGGCCGCAGGCTCGGCCTGCCCGGCCTCCGGCTGCACCTCGGCCGCCTTCGCGGGCTCAGGCTTCGCGTCGGCGGACCTCGCGGGCCCGGGCTGCACGGCCGCAGGCTTCGCGGGCCCGGTCGCCGCAGGCTCGGGCTGCACGGCCTCGGGCTTCGCGGCCGCAGGCTTCGCGGACTCGTCGTGGGCCGGGACGGGCGCGTGCCACGGGGCGTCGGACGACTGGGTCCGGGCGGTGCGGCGCGGGGCCTCGGGAGTCGACGGCGGCTCAGCGGCGGGCGCAGCCGAATCGGCGGCCTGGCTGACCGATCCCTCACCGACGCTGCGGCTGCGGCGCGGACGGTCGGCGCGCACCGGCGGCGGCGCGTCGGCGGCGGGCGTGCCCGGGGCCGGCGCCGCCTGGCTGGCGGAGCCCTCCCCCACGCTGCGGGTGCGGCGCGGACGGTCGACGCCGGCGCCGGCGCCGGCCCGTGCGGCGCGCGCGGGGCGTTCGGCGACGGGCGGCAGGGTGCCCTTGAGCGGGCCCCACTCGTTCGGGTCGGGGACGCCGGGGGGCAGCATCTTGCGGCGGGCGGGGCCGCCGCCGTGGTCGGACTCGCCGGGTTCTTTGGCCCCGGGCCAGTCCTTGGCGACCCGGGCGGCCAGCACGAAGTCCTTGCGCAGCGGGTGGCCCTCGAAGCCGTCCGGCAGCAGCAGGGTGGCCGGGTAGGGGTGGCCGGGGAATTCGATGCCGAACATCTCCCGGGTCTCCCGCTCGTGCCAGGCGGCGCCGGCGTACACCCCGACGGCGGTCGGCAGCACTGCCTTGTCGCGCGGCACCCGGGTGCGCAGCAGCAGTCGGCGCACGCTGCCGGGCTCGCCGACGGCGGCCAGGTGGGCGCAGACCGCGAAGCCCTCGGCGAGTTCGTCGACGGCGCTCAGCCAGTCCAGGAACGTCAGGCCGAGGCCGTCGCGGGCGGCGGTGAGTGCCTCGATCCAGTGCTCGGCGGGGACGGTGACGGTGAGCAGGTCGTACGCCTCGGCGGCGGTCGCCCACGGTCCGATCGCGGCGGCGGTGCGTTCGGCGGGGGTCGGCTCGGCGGCCGGAACCTCGGGAACGTCAGGGGTGTCGGTCACTGCTCGGCCCCCTCGTCCGACACGGGCGCGGGCGCGGTCCGCAGCGGGCGGCGCAGCGCGGCGGCGGGTGCGGCGTAGCGCTGCGGGATGTCCTCGGCGGCGATCTTCTCCTGGAGCTTGAGGATGCCCTGGAGCAGCGCCTCGGGCCGGGGCGGGCAGCCGGGCACGTAGACGTCGACGGGGATGATCTGGTCGACGCCCTTGGTGACGGAGTAGGAGTCCCAGTAGGGGCCGCCGGAGTTGGCGCAGGCGCCGAAGGAGATGACGTACTTCGGTTCGGGCATCTGCTCGTACAGGCGCTTGACGGCGGGGGCCATCTTGTCGGTGACGGTGCCCGAGACGATCATCAGGTCGGCCTGCCGGGGGCCGGGCGCGAACGGGATGACACCCATCCGGATGAAGTCGTGCTTGGCCATGGACGCGGCGATGAACTCGATCGCGCAGCAGGCGAGTCCGAAGTTGAAGCACCAGAGGCTGTAGCGGCGGCCCCAGTTGAGCACCACCTTGACCGGGTCCGGGGCGAGCCGGGCGAGCGGGCCGAGGCGGCGCTGCTCGACGGCGGCGCCGGGGTTGGCCGGGTCGGGGATGCCGAGCGGGACCGGCCCGTCGGCGGGCGTCCCGTGCGCGTGCGTCACGTCCATTCCAGAACGCCCTTCTTCCAGGCGTAGAGCAGTCCGACCGCGAGGAAGCCGATGAAGACGAACATCTCCACCAGCGTGACCGCCCCGAAGCCGGCGGCGGCGAACACCGTGGCCCACGGGAACAGGTAGATCGCGTCGACTGCGAAGATCACGTACAGGAAGGCGTAGACGTAGTAGCGGATCTGGGTGTGCGCCCAGCCCTCGCCGACCGGATCGACGCCGCACTCGTAGGCGAGCAGTTTCTCCGGGGTGTCGACCACCGGTCGCAGCAGGCGGTTGGCGGTGAAAGCCACCGTGACGAAGAGGACGCCGATGACCGCCAGCAGGCCGATCGCCGCGTAGGCGTCGAAGTAACCGCTGCCGGCGGCGGGGTCGGCAGCGAGCGGCTGCCACTCCATGGATTACGCCCTTCTTCTTTGCCCGTCCATAACCATCGCTATCGCGGGAGTCTATGTGCACCGCTCGTCTACTCCCCCATCTGCCCGTTCTGCAAGACGTCCGGTGGACGCCCGGTGGAATTCCGCTTGTCGGCCCGTCGGGAGCGGGGTTCAGCACGGGGGGTGGGGATAACCCCCGGACGAAGACGGAGTGCAGCACCATGGCGGCCGGCTGTCCGCAACCGGGATGCTGGTGATCGTCAAGAAACCGGCGAACACCAGGGAGAGGGCGCCGACATGGAGGACAAGGCGAAGCGCCCGTCGTTGTACGGGCCGCAGCTGTGGCAACAGGTCCAGCACGAGTTGCTGAACCTCCCGGTCGGCATCGCCGCGTTCACGGTGATGGTGACGCTGCTGTGGACGGGCGTCGGCCTGGCGGTGACGGTGATCGGGCTGCCGCTGCTGGCCTTCGGGCTGACGTGCTGCCGTCTGTTCGGCCGGCTGGGCCGGGTCCGGGCCCGGGCCGCGCTGGACAGCCGGGTCGCCGAGCCGGGGCCGCTGGTGGTCTCCCGTCCCGGCACGGCGGGCTGGGTCATAGCCTCGCTCTCGGACGGGCTGAGCTGGCGCTGCGCGCTGTACTGCCTGCTGATGCTGCCCTGGGGCGTCCTCAGCTTCACGCTGACGGTGGTGCTGTTGACCGTCGGCTGGCCGGTGCTGCCGTGGGCGATGCGGGGGCTGGCGTGGGTCTCCCGGCTGCTGGTGGAGGGTCTGCTGTCGCCGGGCGCGCTGGAGGAGCGGGTCCGCGAGCTGGAGGACGACCGGGGCACGGTGGTCGACCACGCCGCCGCCGATCTGCGCCGCATCGAGCGGGATCTGCACGACGGCGCGCAGGCCCGGCTGGTGGCGCTGGCGATGGATCTCGGCCTGGCCAAGGAGAAGCTGTCGGAGGATCCGGTGGCCGCGCAGAAGATGGTCGACGCGGCGCACGGCGAGGTGAAGCTCGCCCTGCAGGAGCTGCGCGATCTCGCCCGGGGCATCCACCCGGCGGTGCTGACCGACCGCGGTCTGGATGCCGCGCTGTCCTCGGTGGCGGCCCGCTGCACGCTGCCGGGCGGCGTCAAGGTCCAGGTCGAGCTGGGCGGGGAGCGCCCCGACTCGGCGGTCGAGGGCATCGCCTACTTCACCGTCAGCGAGCTGCTCACCAACGCTTCCAAGCACTCCGGCGCCCGCTCCGCCACGGTGGATCTCTGGCGCCAGGAGGACCGGCTGATGCTGACGGTGCAGGACGACGGCAAGGGCGGCGCCGAGATCCGGCCCGGCGGCGGCCTGGCCGGCCTGGCCGAGCGCGCCGAGTCGGTGGACGGCGTGTTCGTGGTGGACAGCCCGGCCGCCGGTCCGACCTCGGTGACGGTCGAACTCCCCTGGCGCACCAGGGCCGGCCGGGCCTGACAGGCCGCCCAGGTCATGGACGGGCCCGGGGTGCCGCCTCCCTTGCGCGGTGCGGCACCCCGGGCCCGAGCGAGCGGGGCTAGAGCGCCCCGAGGGTGACGTCCGCGGTCTGGTCCTGCCCGTTGCGCTGGTAGCCGACGGTGACCTTGTCGCCCGGGGAGAACGAGGCCAGTGCGCTGGTCAGCGCGGAGGGGCTGGTGATCGCGGTGTCATTGATCTTCGTGATCACGTCGCCCGCCTGCAGCCCCGCGGAGTCGGCCGGTCCGCCGGAGGTCACCGAGACGATCACCGCCCCGGCGGGCTGGAAGTTCGCGTTGAAGAAGGGGCGGACGGTCACCCCGAGCGCGGCCCGCCCGGAGTTGGTGACGGTGCCGGTGGCGATCAGCTGACTGGCGATGCTGGTCACGGTGACGGCCGGGATGGCGAAGCCGATGCCGGGCGCGGCCGAGTTGCCCAGCTCCGGGTCCACCGCGGTCAGCGTGTTGATCCCGATCACCTGGCTGGAGAGGTTGACGAGCGCGCCGCCGCTGTTGCCGGGGTTGATCGCGGCCGAGGTCTGCACCATGTTGCCGATGGTGGCGCCGGGCGAGCCGGAGCTCGACGGCTCGCTGACGGTCCGTCCGACCGCCGAGACGATGCCCTGGGTGACGCTGCTGGACAGACCCAGCGGGCTGCCCATGGCCAGCGTGATCTGGCCGACCGCCACCTTCGCGCTGTCCGCGAAGGTGGCAGGCTTGAGCCCACTGGGCGGGCTGCTGAGCTTGATCACCGCGAGGTCGGACTGCGGGTAGCTGCCCACCAGGGTGGCGTTCAGCGGCTTGGTGCTGTTGGCCAGCGTCACGGTGAAGGTCTGCGCGGTGCCGATCACGTGCGCGTTGGTGACGATGTCGCCCTTGTCGTCGAAGACGATCCCGGAGCCGAGGCTGTCACCCGCGGTGATCTGCACCACCGAGGGCAGCACCTGGTTGATCACCTGCTGGTAGTCCTGCTCCGTCTGGTTGCTGGCGGACGGGGCGGGAGCGGTCGTGGTGGCGCCGGCCGCCGTGTTGGACCCGGAACCCTTGTGGGCGCTGGAGCAGCCGGTGACCAGCAGGGCCGCCGAGACCAGCACTGCCGCCGGACCGAGCCACAGCCTGGGCCCGGTGGGCCGGGGGCCGGCCGGAAGCGGGCGGGTCGGTTCCTTCTTCGGGCGCACGACTGCCACCTCCGGTCGCGGGACAGAACTTTGTCAGCATTTCAGCGATATGTCCGAATGGCCGCCCAGACACTCCAGCCACCACCCGGAAAGCGGCCGTCTAGGATCGGGCCATGACCTGGTTGATCACGGGCGGGGCCGGCTACATCGGCGGTCATGTCGTCCGGGAGCTGGTCGCGGCCGGCGAGTCCGTGGTCGTCCTGGACGACCTGAGCACCGGCGCGGCCTCCCACCTGCCCCCCGGCGTCCCCCTGGTGACGGGCTCCACGCTGGACCGCCCGCTGCTGGACCGCGTCCTCACCGAACACGGCGTCCGAGGCGTGCTGCACCTGGCGGCCCGCAAGCAGGTCGGCGAGTCGGTCGCCCAGCCGCTGCGCTACTACCACGAGAACGTGGAGGGCCTGCGGGTCGTGCTGGCCGCCGCGGTCGACGCGGGCGTGCGCCGGGTGGTGCTGTCCTCCTCCGCCGCCGTCTACGGCATGCCGGACGTCGACCTGGTCACCGAGTCCACGCCGTGCGCGCCGATGAACCCGTACGGCGAGACCAAGCTGGCCGGCGAGTGGCTGCTGAACGCCTGCGCCGACGCGTACGGCCTGTCCGCGGTGTCGCTGCGCTACTTCAACGTGGCGGGCGCGGCCCTCCCCGAGCTGTCCGACCCGGGCGCGGCCAACCTGGTGCCGCTGGCCTTCCAGCGCCTCACCGCCGGGCTGCCCCCGCTGATCTTCGGGGACGACTACCCGACCCCCGACGGCACCTGCGTCCGCGACTACATCCACGTCTCGGACGTCGCCTCCGCGCACGTCGCCGCCGTCCGCCGGCTGAGCGCCACCGAGTCCGGCGAGCAGGTCCGGCTGACCCTCAACATCGGCACCGGGCACGGCGTCTCCGTCCGCGAGATGCTCGCCGAGATCGCCGAGGTCACCGGCCTCGACACCGCCCCCGAGGTGACCGCCCGCCGCGCCGGCGACCCGGCCCGTGTGGTGGCCTCCGCAGAGTTGATCCACCGCGAACTCGGCTGGACCGCCCGCCACGACGTCCGCGCCATGGTCGCCTCCGCCTGGGCCGGCTGGCAGCACCGCCACCCGTAGCCGCCGACCACGACGGCCCCGGACCGCACCGGTCCGGGGCCGTCGCCGTATCAGTTCGCCGGGAGGGCGCGCTGTCGGCCGTGCTGCCGTTGTACCGGCCGGCGACCACCGAACTCGATGATCACTCGGGGGGTGTGCCAGAGCTCGACCGGCGGTCGCCTCCTGTGGCGGAGAAATCGCCCGCCCGCAGGTCAGTGCGGGACGGCCGTGCCGTAGAACGAGTCCAGCGCGTACACGCAGCGGTCCTTGGAGCCGACGAAGACCCGGCCGTCGACGGCGACCGGGGAGCCGGTCAGTTCGCCCTTGGTGCCGAGTTCCCAGCGCAGGCGGCCGGTGGCGAGTTCCAGGGTGTGCAGCGAGTGGTCGCGGCTGCCCAGGTGGACCAGGCCGTCGGCGACCGCCGGGGAGCCGACCAGGTCGGCGCGGGCGGCGTAGCGCCAGCGTTCCTGGCCGGTGGCGCTGTCGAAGGCGAACAGGGTGTCGCCGGAGCCCAGCAGCACCGTGCCGTCGGCGACCACGGCGGGTTCGGCGCCCTGCCGGGAGGTGGTGGCGGCCCGCCACAGGCCGTGCCCGGTGGCGGCGTCCAGCGCGTACAGGGTGCCGAGGTAGTCGGCGACGTACACCGCCCGGTCGTCCACCGCGGGCGGGGTGAACAGCACCACAGGGGCGTCGAACCGCCAGCGCTCGGCGCCGGTGGCGGCGTCCAGCGCGTGCACCCGCTGGCCGGACGTCAGGTACAGCACGCCGGCCCGCTCCACCGGCCGGGCCGGGACCTTGCCGCTGACCGGGAACGCCCAGCGCACGCCGCTGCCGCGCGGGTCCACGCAGTGCAGCCGGCCGGCGCCCTGGTAGTAGGCGGAGCCGGCGATCAGCGCCGGGCCGGACTGCGGGTTCTCGTACTCCTGCTGAGCGTCGTCGGCGCGCCACAGTTCGGCGCCGCTGGCGGCCGAGCGCAGCTGTACCCCGCCGCCGCGGATGCCGCAGCACAGCACGCCGTCGGCGGCGTCCAGCGAGTAGACCCAGCCGTCCAGCGAGCTGCGCCAGCGTTCGGTGCCGTCGGCGGAGTCCACGGTGTACAGGTGCGGCCCGTCGGCGGCGTGCAGCCGGCCGCCGTCCACGGCCAGGGCCCAGGCCACGTCGCGGGTCTTCCAGCGGCGCTCGCCGGAGCGGATGTCCAGGGCGTGCACCTCGAAGCTGGAGACGAACAGCGTCCCGTCGGCGACCACCGGGGTGCCCCAGACGTCGTTGGACATCCGGAACCGCCAGGGCCGCCAGCGGGCGGCGGGCGGCTGCGGCGGGGCGGCCGGCGCGGGGGTGCGGCGCACCCAGTCGGTACCGACCGGGGCGGCGGACGGCGCGACCGGCTCCACCCGCGGCCCGGGGCCTATCGGCACGTGCGCGCCGGCCAGCCGGACCTCGCCGTCGCCGCCGGGAACGCCGGCCACCGGCCGCTGGTGCGGCCGCACCCGCTCGGTGGCCACCTCCTCGGACGGCGGCCCGACCGGCACTACGGGCATCGGCGGGGCGAGCGGCTGCGGCGGCACAGGGACCGGCTGGGGCTGCGGCGGCTGCGGCGGCTGGCTGACGGGGCGGCGGCTGCTGCGCTTGGCCTCGATCAGGTCGAGCGCGGCGGGCGGCAGCCAGTCCCCGGCCTCGCCGGAAGCGTCGGCCCGGGAGAACAGGTGCGGGGCCAGTTCGGCCTGGATCTGGGCGGGCGTCGGCCGGTGCTCGGGCGCGGGCCGCATGCAGGCCCGCACCAGGTCGACCAGTTCGGCCGGCAGCCCGGACAGGTCGGGCTGGTCGCGCAGCAGCTGGAACACCGTCTCGACCGGGTTGGTGCCCCGGTACGGCGGGTGCCCGGTGGCGCAGAACACCACCAGCGAGCCGAGCGAGAACACGTCGCTGGCGCCGGTGACGCTGCGGCTGTCGCGGGCCTGCTCGGGCGACATGTAGGCGGGGGTGCCGACCGCGACGTTGGTCATGGTGAGCCGGGTGCTGGAGACCCCGGCGGCGATTCCGAAGTCGATCACCCGCGGCCCGTCCTCGACCACCAGCACGTTGGACGGCTTGAGGTCCCGGTGCACCAGCCCGGCGGCGTGGATGGACTGCAGCGCCTCGGCGATGCCGGCGGTCAGCCAGCGCACCGCGTCGGCGGGCAGCGGCCCGCAGTCGTTGACCAGGTCCTCCAGCGAGGGCGCGGGCACGTACGCGGTGGCCAGCCACGGCACCGCCGCGTCGGCGTCGGCGTCCACCACGGCGGCGGTGTAGAAGCCGCCGACCGTTTTCGCGGCGGCGATCTCGCGGGCGAAGCGGACCCGGAACAGGTTGTCCTCGGCCAGTTCGCTGCGGACGGTCTTGATGGCCACCCGGCGACCCGAGGCCGACCGGGCCAGGTACACCAGACCCATGCCGCCCGCGCCGAGCCGGGCCAGCACCTCGAAGGGCCCGATCCGCCTCGGATCGTGCGCCGTCAGCTGGTCCACTCCGCAGCCACCTCCCCTTCAGCCAACGCCCCCCGGCGGTGGCGCGCCCCCGATTCTCCAATGCCCGCCGTCCTGGAGCCAATCTCCCCCGCCCGTGTCCCCCGGGGTGGTAGAGCGGCCGGCCGGACGCCGGGCGGTCCCGCGGCCCCCACCGAACCCTTCACTGCTGACTTGTCGTCACGCTGTGAGGTCATCAGTGCACGGGGGGGCAACAACACACGCTGAAAAGTCGTTGATTCTCCGCACGGGCGGACTAATAGTCGCACTACCGAATCGCGCCAAGATCGTGCCACGGTAAGCTGACGGCATGACAGGACAAGTTCGCACCGTCGACGGTCGCGTCGCCGGGCGGCGCGGACAGGAGACGCGGCAGAAGCTGCTCGACTGCCTCCGCGAGATGCTCAGCACGTCGCCGTACCGTGACGTCAAGGTCATCGACGTCGCCCGTATGGCGGGTACCTCCCCCGCGACCTTCTACCAGTACTTCCCGGATGTCGAGGGCGCAGTCCTTGAGATCGCCGAGGAAATGGCCGAGGACAGCGCCGGGCTCAAAGAGCTCGTCGATGGAAAGTCCTGGGCGGGAAAGACCGGCTTCACCACTTCCGAAGAACTGGTGGACGGATTCCTCGCCTTCTGGCGCAAGAATGACGCCATTCTCCGAGTGATCACACTCGGTGCCGCAGAAGGGGACAAGCGGTTCTTCAAGATCCGCATGAAGGTCCTCAACTCGGTGGCGGCTCCGCTCGCCGAAGCGGTTCGCAACACCCAGGGCAAGACCGACAAGACGGTCGACGGGTCGGCCATCGCCGGCGCCCTGGTGACGTTGCTGGCCGGGGCCGCGGAGCACTCGAAGGCGTTCACCTCGTGGGGCGTGAAGGTCAAGGACCTCAAGCCCAGCCTGGCGCTCCAGGTGTACCTCGGAGTCACCGGAAAGAAGCCGCCGAAGTAACACTCAGTCCAGTCCAGTGACGCCCGCCCCGGTTCCTGTCCGGGGTGCGTCGGACGCGGCCGTGTCCTCGGGGGAGGTTCGCCGACGTACCGCAGGGGTGTCATCCGCACCGACAACGAAGCGCAGGGGCGGTCGGGAGAAAGGTTTCCCGACCGCCCCTGCGCCGTGTCCGTGGCGCTCCCGGGTCAGGGGCAGCGCACCACCTGGCCCGCGTAGGCCAGGCCGCCGCCGAAGCCGAACAGCAGCACCGGGTCGCCGCTGTGCAGCTCGCCGCGCTCGACCAGCTTGGACAGCGCGAGCGGGATGGAGGCGGCGGAGGTGTTGCCGGATTCGACCACGTCGCGGGCGACCACGGCGTCCTCGGCCAGGCCGAGCTTCCCGGCGATCGCGTCGATGATCCGCAGGTTGGCCTGGTGGGCGACGAAGCCGCGCAGCTCGGACGGGTCCAGGCCGGCCTTCTCGCAGGCCCGGCGGGCCAGCGGGGCGACCTGGGTGGTGGCCCAGCGGAAGACGGTCTGGCCCTGCTGGCTGATGACCGGCTGCCAGCCGCTGATCACCACCGCCTCGCCCTTCTCCGGCTCGGAGCCCCACACCACCGGGCCGATGCCGGTCTGCTCGTCGGGGACGGCCTCCAGGACGGCGGCGCCCGCGCCGTCCGCGAAGATCACGCAGGTGGTGCGGTCGGTCCAGTCCACGATGTCGGACATCCGCTCGGCGCCGATCACCAGCGCGCGGGTGGCGGCGCCGGCCCGGATCGCGTGGTCGGCGGTGGCCAGGGCGTACGAGAAGCCCGAGCAGACGGTGTTGATGTCGTAGGCGGCGGGCGTGGGGATGCCGAGCCGGGCGGCGACCGCGGCGGCGGTGTTGGGGCTGCGTTCGACGGCGGTGCAGGTGGCGACGGCGACCAGGTCGATCTGGTCGGGGGTCACTCCCGCGCGGGCCAGGGCCTTCTGGGCGGCTTCCGCGGCGAGGTCGACCAGGGTCTCGCCCTCGGCGATGTGCCGGGTACGGATGCCGACCCGGCTCCGGATCCACTGGTCGTCGGTGTCGACCATCGCCGAGAGATCGTCGTTGGTGAGGATCTTCGGCGGCTGGCAGTGGCCCAGCGCCACGATGCGGGAGGCGGTCATACTGCCACTCAACCGGGTTACCGGTCAGTCGGGCGGTAACGCCCTGGCACAGGATCGGGCGCCGGATGCTGTAGGGCCTTCACAATCGAAACAGGTCAGGCCGCCAGGGACTCGGCGTCGCCCATGGCGATCATCGGGTGCATGGCCGGGTCGAGGGCCTTGAGCAGGGCGACCATGTGGTCCTCGGTCAGCGAGATGCAGCCGTGGGTGGGGCCGCCGTGGTCGAGGTGCAGCCAGATGCCGCCGCCCTTGGCCGCGCCCTCCGGGAAGCGGCCGTCGAGCGGGGAGGCGCCGACCACCCGGTTGTAGTTGATCGCGACCACGTAGTCGAAGGAGCCGGCCAGCGGTTCGTTGTTGAAGCCGCGGCCGGGCATCACGAACTTGGCGTTCTCGTCGTACGGCATCTTGGAGCCCGGGTTGGCCTTGCGGCCGCCGGCGTCGGAGAGCGAGTACAGGCCGATCGGGCTGTGCAGGTCGCCGGAGCGGTGGTTGGTGGTCCAGCCCTTGAGGGCGTTGTGGGCGGGCCAGGACTCGCCGGCCTGCCAGCCGCCGTCGTCGCCGCGGGTCCACAGCGTGACGGTGTTGTCGGAGGAGTCCTTGCCCTTGCCGCTGGCGACCACCAGCTGGCGGGTCTCGGCGGGGATCTTGGCCATCCAGTCGGCGCCCAGGCCCGGGATGCTGGTGATCTTGTCGCGGGAGGACCGGTCGGCGGCCGGGGGCTCGGTGTGGGAGTCGGCGGCCTTCATCGGGGCGGTCTCGGGCTCGCGGTCCGGGGCGGCGCTGGCGGTCTCGCCCTGGAAGGACCGGCCCGGGCCGATGGTGAACCAGCCGGCCGTCAGGGCCAGCAGGGTCGCGGTGCCGACGGTGAGCTTGGCGGCGCGGCGCGGCTTCGGCTTGCGCCGGCGGCGGCTCTCGGCTCGGCCCTGGGGCTGCTCTCCCTCGCTCCGGGAGGCCGGCGCGGGGGCCGAGCGGCGGTGCGAGGCGGAACGATGGGAACCGGACATGCCGTCGATCCTCCCAGACCTGGGGGACGCGGTGGAACCCGGGCTGTGTGATGAGCCTGTGAGCATACGCGTCCGGCGATGCTTCTCCGGTGGTGAGAGGCACTTCGGGTGGTGCACGGCCGTCCCGCGCGCCCCTGGAAAAACAGCTGCGCCCGGCGGCCGGAGACCGGCCGCCGGGCGCTGGCCGAGCGAAAGTCAGAGGCGCATCGCCTGCGGGGTCTCCCGGCGCAGCAGGTCCGGCCCGTCGTACTCGCGGATGATCTCGTAGCGGGTGTTGCGCTCGACCGGGCGGAAGCCGGCGTCCCGGATCAGCTGGAGCAGGTCGTCGCGGCCCAGCTTGTTCGGGGTGCCGAAGTTGTCCGCGTCGTGGGTGATCTTGTACTCGACCACCGAGCCGTCCATGTCGTCCGCGCCGTGGCTGAGCGCCAGCTGCGCGGTGGTGACGCCGTGCATCACCCAGAACACCTTGACGTGCGGGACGTTGTCGAACAGCAGACGGGACACCGCGAAGGTCTTCAGCGCCTCGGCGCCGGTGGCCATCTCGGTGCGGTCCATCAGACGGTTGCGGACCTTGCCGTCCTTGGAGTCGTGGAAGTCGTGCTGGTAGCGCAGCGGGATGAAGACCTGGAAACCGCCGGTCTCGTCCTGCAGTTCACGCAGCCGCAGCACGTGGTCGACCCGGTGGCGGGGCTCCTCGATGTGGCCGTACAGCATGGTGGCCGGGGTCTTGAGGCCCTTTTCGTGCGCCAGGCGGTGGATCCGCGACCAGTCCTCCCAGTGGGTTTCGTGGTCCACGATGTGCTGGCGGACCTCCCAGTCGAAGATCTCCGCGCCGCCGCCGGTCAGCGACTCCAGGCCGGCCTCGATCAGCTCGTCCAGGATCTCGCTGGCCGTCAGGCCGCTGATCCGCTCGAACCAGTGGATCTCGGTCGCGGTGAATGCCTTCAGCGAGACGTTCGGCAGCGCGGCCTTCAGCTCCTTCAGCGAGCGCGGGTAGTAGCGCCACGGCAGGGTCGGGTGCAGGCCGTTGACGATGTGCAGCTCGGTGAGGGACTCCGACTCCATCGCCTTGGCGAGCCGGACGGCCTCCTCGATGCGCATCGTGTACGCGTCCTTCTCGCCCGGCTTGCGCTGGAACGAGCAGTACGCGCAGGAGGCGCTGCACACGTTGGTCATGTTGAGGTGACGGTTGACGTTGAAGTGGACGACGTCGCCGTTCTTCTGCGTCCGCACGTGGTGCGCCAGGCCGCCCAGCCAGGCCAGGTCGTCGCTCTCGTAGAGCGCGATCCCGTCCTCGCGGGTCAGCCGCTCACCGGCGTAGACCTTCGCCTCCAGCTCGCGCTTGAGCCCTGCGTCCATGCGGCGCTCCGCCTCCTCGGTCCTTCGGTTCGTTGCCAGTCGAGACTACGCCTAGGCCGCCAGCAGTTCGGCCAGCAGGGCAGGGTCCAGGTTGCCGCCGCTCAGGACGGCCGCGAACACCCGGCCGCCGAGCTCGTCCGCGCGGTGGAAGTACGCGGCCGGGGCGACCGCGCCGGACGGCTCGGCGACCAGCCGGCCGCGGCGGGCCAGCAGCGCGACGGTGTCCTTGATCTCCTGCTCGGAGACGGTGACGATGTCGTCCACGTACGCGGTGAGGTGCTCGAACGGGAGCACGCCCACCGACGGAGTGCGCAGGCCGTCCGCGATGGTGCGGTAGGTGTCGGCCATCGGCCAGGCGGTGCGGATGCCCTTGCGCAGGCTCTCCTGCGCGTCCGCCGCGAGCTCCGGCTCCACGCCGATCACCCGCACGCCCGGGCAGGCCAGCTTCAGCGCCGCCGCCGTCCCGGAGATCAGGCCGCCGCCGGAGACCGGCACCAGCACGGTGTCCAGGTCGTCCGGGGCGTCCTCGGCGATCTCCAGGCCGACCGTGCCCTGGCCCGCCACGATGTACGGGTCGTCGTACGGCGGCACCCACACGTAGCCGTGCTCGGCGACCAGCCGCGGCGGGAGCGTGTCACGCTGCTCGGCCGGGACGACCAGCACCTCGGCGCCGAACGCACGGGTGTTCTCGATCTTCACGGCGGGCGAGGTGTCCGGCATCACGACGACCGCCTTGATGCCGAGCCGCCGCGCCGCGTAGGCCACCGCCTGGGCGTGGTTGCCGCTGGACTGCGCCACCACGCCCCGGGAACGCTCCTCCTCGGTCAGCGCCGCCAGCCGGTTGAACGCCCCGCGGACCTTGAACGCCCCGGTCGGCTGGAGACTCTCCGGCTTGATCCACAGCCGGCGCCCGTCCGGCTGCTCCGCCCACGGGCAGGGCAGCAGCGGAGTGCGGACCGCCGCACCGGCGATCCGGCGTTGGGCGGCGCGCAGGTCTTCCAGATCGACCAGGGACATCCGGGGCCATCCTCGGGAGTTGACGGGGTGTGAGGTGGCGACCCTACTCGGCGAGGTGCAGCGGCAGTTCGCTGACCCTGTTCTCCCACTTGGTGGAGAGCACCACCGTGGTCCGGGTGCGCGCCACCCCCTTGGTGCCCGACAGCCGCTTGACCACCGACTCCAGGCCCTCCACGTCCGGCACCCGGACCTTCAGCATGTACGAGTCGTCACCCGCGATGAACCAGCAGTCCTCCACCTCCGGGAGGTCCTTCAGCCGGTGCGAGACGTCGTCGTGGTCGGCGGCGTCGGTCAGTTGAAGACCGATCAGCGCCGTCACGCCGTAGCCCAGGGTGGCCGGGTTGACCGTCGCCCGGTACCCGGTGATCACGCCCGCCTGCTCAAGGCGGTTGATCCGGTCCGTCACGCTCGGCCCGGAGAGGCCCACCAGACGGCCCAGCTCGGCGTACGAGGCACGGCCGTTCTCACGAAGTGCCTGAATGAGCTGCCTGTCCACAGAGTCCATTACCTGCCGCGTCCTTCCGAACCACTCCAGAACCACAGATCATTTTCTGGATTCCAAGGCGCCGAGCGCCGATCGACCGGGGTATCCCAGAGAACATACTCTCCCGTAGCGCGGCCGCTCACTCGCCCCGGCGCGGCCCGGTTTCCTGGGAACGTCCGGGAGTGCTGCCCGCCTCGCCGAGGCTGCCCGTCCAGCGCCGGTACAGGGAGTGCCGCACGCCCACCGCGTCCAGCACCCGGCCGGCCACGAAATCCACCAGCTCCTGGGCGGTCGAGCCCCCCGCGTAGAACCCCGGCGAGGCCGGCAGCACGACCGCGCCCTGCGCGTCGAGGGTCACCAGGTGCTGCAGGGTCGAGCCGGTGAGCGGCGTCTCGCGCAGGCAGATCACCAGCGGGCGGCGCTCCTTGAGCGTGACCGAGGCGGTGCGCTGGAGCAGGTCCTTGGACAGCCCCAGCGCGATGCCCGCCGCCGCGCCGGTGGTGGCCGGGACGACCAGCATGCCCTTTGCCGGGTACGAGCCGGAGGACGGGCCGGCCGCGAAGTCCCCTGCGGGCCAGTACCGGACGTCGTCCAGCCCCTTCTCGTCCCGGCCCAGCCACTGCGCGAGATCGGCCTTCCAGTGCGCGTCCCGGAACGAGATGCCGGTCTCGTCCAGGATGGTCAGCCGGGCGGCCCTGCTCACGATCAGGTCGACGGACTCGCCGGCATCCAGCAGCGCACGGATCACGGACGCGGCGTAGGGGGTGCCGCTGGCGCCGGAGACGCCGATGACCCAGGGGCGACGGCTGTTGCTCATACCGCCATTGTCGCGTCCACGGGCAGGTCATTGCCCCGCATCGCGATCTTTCCGGCGGGTGCGTTCCCCTTCGCGCAGTTCCCCGCGCCCCTGGTGGCGCGCCTCTTGGGTTCAGAATGTGTACATGGCAGCGGTGTTGGTGGATTTGACGCATCCGGTGGTGTCCGGGATGCCGGTGTATCCGGGGGATCCCGGGGTGGAGTTGCGGGCGGCGTTGACGGCCGGGGTGGAGGGGGTGAATGTGCTGGCGGTGCATCTGGGGTCGCAGACGGGGACGCACGTGGATGCGCCGTATCACCTGGATGTGCGGTGGCCGACGTTGGACGGGTTGCCGTTGGAGCTGTTCACGGGGCCCGCGGTGGTGGTGGATCTGCGCGGGTTGCCGGCCCGCGGGGAGGTGACGGCGGAGCACTTGGCGGCGGCGCTCGCGGTCTCGGGGCCGCGCACGGTGCTGCTGTTGGCGACGGGGTGGCCCAAGTACTGGGGGACGGACCGGTACTTCGCGCATCCGTACCTGTCCGAGGAGGCCGCGGCGGCGATTGTCGCGGCGGGTGTGCGCACCGTCGGGGTGGACGCGCTGTCGGTGGATCCGACGCCCGATCCGGGGCCGTCCGATCCCGAAGTGGCGAGTCTGCTGGCCGAGTTGAAGGACGAGCACGATCCGGCGCCGGAGTTGCCGACGCTGGCGGCGCACCGGGTGCTGTTGGGGCCGGAGGGCGGTGGGGTGATCGCGGAGAACCTGACGGACCTGTCGTTGCTGCTGGAGGCGCAGGCGGCGGGGGTGCCGGTGGAGGTGTCGCTGTTCCCGTTGCGGTTGACGGCGGCGGACGGGGCGCCGGTGCGGGCGGTGGCGCGAATCGGCTGACGGGCCGCCGCCGTCCGCGACTTGGTCTAGACCACCTTGGCATGGCGCCGCTAGGCTCCCGCCATGCCTCAGATCGTCGGTGTGGTCGAGCGCTTGTGGCGCTACCCCGTGAAATCCACGGGCGGCGAGTTGCTCGACTCCGTCGAGGTGGAAGAACGCGGCCTGGTCGGCGACCGCCTCTACGCGGTGCGCGACGGCGCCGGGAAGTTCGGATCGGGCAAGAGCACCCGCCGGTTCCGGCGGATGGACGGTCTGCTGCGGCTCAGCTCCCGGCTGGGCGGCCGGATCGACGGCCCGGAGCTGTTCGACCCGCTGGGCATGCCGGTCCCGGACCCGGACGCCTTCCTGCGCGCCTACCTGGAGCAGGAGGACGTCGCCCTGGCCCGCGAGGACGCCGTCTCGCACTTCGACGAACTGCCGGTGAGCGTGCTGACCACCGCCACCCTGGACTGGGTGGCCGCGGCGGTACCGTCCGCGGTGGTGGACGAGCGCCGGTTCCGGCCGAACGTGCTGCTGCGCACCCCGCCCGGGACGCCCCCGTTCACCGAGGACGCCTGGTACGGCCGGGAGGGCCGGGTGAAGGGCGGGGTGCGGCTGGCGTTCGTCCGGGCCAGCGTGCGGTGCGTGATGGTCGGGGCGCCGCAGCCCGGGCTGCCGCACGCGCCGGAGATCCTGAAGACCGTCGCGCACGAGCGGGACTCCGAGCTCGGCGCGCTGGCGTCCGTCTCCCGGCCCGGCCGGCTGCGGGTCGGGGACGTGCTGACGCTGGCCTGAGGCGGTCAGCCGGCCCGGCGCGGGATCAGGCAGAACGGGTGCCCGGCCGGGTCGACGAACACCGTCCAGCCCGCCTCCCGGTCCTTGACCTCGGCGCCGAGCTCCACCACCCGCTGCTCGACGGCGGAGACGTCCTCGACCTCGATGTCCAGGTGGAGCTGCTGCGGGTGACCCGGGTCCGGCCAGATCGGCGGGCGGTAGTCCTCGACCCGCTGGAACCCGAGAACCTGGCCGTTCGGCAGGTGGACGGTGGACCACTCCTCGTGGAGCGACCAGCGCGGATCGGGCCGGTCGACCTCGCCCCCGAGCAGCGCGGCGTAGAAGTGGGCCAGGCCCGCCGGGTAGTGGCAGTCCAGTACCACGCACTGCAGTGTGCCGATCATCGTGCGCTCCCCGTCCGGGTCTCGTCGGTCTCTCGCTCCAGCATGGCTCATCAAGAGGGTGGGCGGCGGGCAATCCTGCGCGGCAAGCGCAAGCCCGTCCGCAAGGTCGCGATCACGTGCAAGTCATTGACCTGCTTCGCGATCTTGCGGTCGGTGCCTTCCGCTTCGCGCAGTTCCGCCCCCTCGGCTTCGCCTGGGGGTACCCCCAGCGCCCCTGGTTGTGCTCTCCCTGGTTTCGCGCCCGCCGGTCACACGGTGAGGCCCCGGGCGATCAGGTCGATCAGGGCGAAGGCGAACAGCGAGATGCCCACGAAGCCGTTGGTCTGGAAGAACGCCCGGTTGAGGCGGGACAGGTCGTGCGGCTTCACGATGGTGTGCTCGTAGACGAAGGCGCCGGCGACGACGGCGAGGCCGCACCAGAAGAAGGCGCCGGCGTCGGTGAGGACGGCGTACCAGATCAGCAGTGCGGTGGTGAGGGCGTGGCAGACCCGGGCGCCGTTGATGGCGGCGGGGATGCCGAACCGGGCGGGGACGGAGCGGACGCCCATGCCGCGGTCGGCGGCGACGTCCTGGCAGGCGTAGATGAGGTCGAAGCCGCCGATCCAGATGCCGACGGCAAGGCCGAGGACGGCCGCCTCCCAGGACCAGCTGCCGGTGACGGCGAGCCAGGCGCCGACCGGGCCCATGGCCTGGGCGATGCCGAGGATGGCCTGCGGGAAGTCGGTGAACCGCTTGCCGTAGGGGTAGACCACCATCGGGATCACCGCGACCGGGGCCAGCACCAGGCAGAGGGTGTTGAGCAGGGCGGCGGAGCCGAGGAAGACCACCAGGGCGATGGCGGAGCCGATGTACGCGGTGCGCACCGAGACGGCGCCGGTGACGAGTTCGCGGTTCGCGGTGCGCGGGTTCCGGGCGTCGATCTCGCGGTCGATGATCCGGTTGGCGGCCATCGCGAAGGTGCGCAGGCCGACCATGCAGATGGTGACCAGCAGCAGCTGGCCCCAGTGCACGGACTCGTCGGCGAGGAACATCGCGGTGAGGGCGGCGATGTAGGCGAAGGGCAGGGCGAAGATCGAGTGTTCGATCATGACCAGGCGCAGGAAGGCCTTGGTCCTGCTCTTCGGGGCTTCGAAGGCGGCGGTGGTCACAGCCCGTATTCCTTCCAGCGGCGGGTGACCCGGGCGGCTGTCGCCGGGTCGGAGGCGACCATCTCGGGCCAGCCGCCGTCGCGGGTGTAGCCCTCCTCGGGGAGCTTGCGGGTGGCGTCGATGCCCGCCTTGCCGCCCCAGAACTGCTGGTAGGAAGCGTGGTCGAGGTGGTCGACGGGGCCTTCGACGACGGACAGGTCACGGCTGTAGTCGACGTTGCCGAGGGCCCGCCAGGCGACTTCCTGGTAGTCGTGGACGTCGCAGTCGGCGTCCACCACGATGATCAGCTTGGTCAGCGACATCATGTGGGCGCCCCAGATGGCGTGCATGACCTTCTGCGCGTGCTTCGGATACTTCTTGTCGATCGAGACGATCACGCAGTTGTGGAAGCCGCCGGCCTCGGGCAGGTCGTAGTCGACGATGTCCGGGATGATCACCTTGAGCAGCGGCAGGAAGAAGCGCTCGGTGAACTTGCCGAGCGGGCCGTCCTCGGTCGGCGGGCGGCCGACCACGATGGACTGCAGGATCGGGCGGCGGCGCATGGTGACGCAGTCGATGGTGAGCGCGGGGAACGGCTCCTGCGGCGTGTAGAAGCCGGTGTGGTCGCCGAACGGGCCCTCGGGCAGCATCTCGCCGGGCTCCAGCCAGCCTTCGAGGACGACCTCGGCGTCCGCCGGGACCTGCAGCGGGACGGTCTTGCAGTCGACCATGCGGGTCCGCTCGCCCGCGACGAAGCCGGCGAACAGGTACTCGTCGATGTCGCCGGGCAGCGGGGCGGTGGCGGCGTAGGTGACGGCGGGCGGGCAGCCGAAGGCGATCGCGACGGGCAGCTTCTCGCCGCGCTTGGCGGCGACCGCGGCGTGGTTGCGGCTGTCCTTGTGGATCTGCCAGTGCATGCCGATGGTGCGCTTGTCGTGCCGCTGCAGCCGGTACAGGCCGAGGTTGCGGATGCCCGAGTCCGGGTCCTTGGTGTGGGTCAGGCCGAGGTTGAAGAAGGAGCCGCCGTCCTCGGGCCAGGTGAACAGCGCGGGCAGCTGCTCAAGGTCGACGTCGTCGCCGGTGAGCACCACCTCGTGCACGGGCGCGTCGCCGGACTTCACGTTCTTCGGCGGGACGTGTGCCATCGAGGCGAGCTTGCCGAAGGCCTCGCGGAAGCCGGTGAAGCCGTGCGGCAGTTCCGGCTTGAGCAGGCCGCCGATCTTCTCGGCGATGTCGTCGGGGGACTTCAGGCCGAGGGCCTTGGAGAGCCGGCGCTCGGTGCCGAAGACGTTCATGGCCAGCGGCATCGCCGAGCCCTTGACGTTCTCGAAGAGCAGCGCGGGGCCCTTGGCCTTCTGCACCCGGTCGACGATCTCACCGACCTCCAAGTACGGGTCGACCTCCACCTTGATCCGCTTCAGGTCACCGTCGCGTTCCAGGGCCCGGAGGAAGGAACGGAGATCGTCGTATGCCATACCTGTCAGTATCCGATACGGGCTAACCTGAGCCCGCCAAGGGTCCTGTTCGAACGTACTTCGGAGTTCTGCGCTGTGCTTCTGCGAGTCGTCCCCACGGTGGCACTGCTGGCCCTGTGGGTGTGGGCGTTCATCGACTGCCTGACCACCCCGGAGGACGAGATACGCCACCTGCCGAAGGTGGTGTGGGTGATCATCGTGCTGCTGTTCCCGCTGGTCGGCTCGATCGCCTGGCTGGTGGCCGGCAAGGACCGGGCCGCCGCCCGACGGCGGCGGGGGTCGTGGCCGTCCGGCCCGGCCGCCGGGTTCCCGGAGCGCGGGCGCCCGCTCGCGCCGGACGACGACCCGGAGTTCCTGGCTTCGCTGAACCGCGGCAACCAGCAGCACGAGCAGCTGCTGGAGCAGTGGGAGGCCGACCTGCGGCGCCGCGAAGAGGAGCTGCGCCGAAGGGGCGAACGTCCCGAGGAAGGCGACGGCTCCAAGGCCTGATCCCGCTTTTGGCGGATCCCTACGATCCAGGCGTTCTCCAGTTCCGCTCCATCCGGCCGCCGGCCTTCGCGCGCCCCTTTCGGGGGCCTCGTTCCGGCGGCCTTCGTATGCCCTCCATCTTGCCGCTGACCTGCCAATTCACTGGTCCGGGAGATCCCGGTGGGGGTATCCCCCAGCACCCGCCCGGAGTGACCCGGCGGTAGGCCCGTGCGCCCCCTTCTGTGCGTCCTCTACAGCGATCGGCGTCCGACCTTGTACGGAACCGACGCCGAAACGCGGGCGCACTGGCTCGTACTGTCGTAACAGAAGAGGTGTTCGCTGGCTCACGTGACCTTGGAGAGGTTCGAGATGACGGTCCTGCACGATGCGCCGGTCGGCGGCGAGGCTCCGGCCGATGCCCGTAGCCGGGTCACCGAACTTCACGAGCTGCGCGAGCAGGTCCGCCGGGGTCCGAGCGAGAAGGCCACCGAGGCGCAGCACGCCAAGGGCAAGCTGACCGCCCGGGAGCGGATCGAGCTGCTGCTGGACGAGGGTTCGTTCCGCGAGGTCGAGCCGCTGCGCCGGCACCGCGCGCAGGGTTTCGGCCTGGAGGCGAAGAAGCCGCACACCGACGGCGTGATCGTCGGCTGGGGCACCGTCCACGGCCGTACCGTCTTCACCTACGCCCACGACTTCCGGATCTTCGGTGGCGCGCTGGGCGAGGCCCACGCGCAGAAGATCCACAAGATCATGGACATGGCCATCGCGGCCGGTGCCCCGCTGGTCTCGCTGAACGACGGCGCCGGCGCCCGCATCCAGGAGGGTGTCACCGCGCTGGCCGGTTACGGCGGCATCTTCCAGCGCAACACCCGCGCCTCCGGCGTGATCCCGCAGATCTCGGTGATGCTCGGCCCGTGCGCCGGTGGCGCTGCGTACTCCCCCGCGCTGACCGACTTCGTGTTCATGGTCCGTGAGACCTCGCAGATGTTCATCACCGGCCCGGACGTGGTCCAGGCCGTCACCGGCGAGAAGATCACCCAGAACGGCCTCGGCGGCGCCGACGTCCACTCCTCGGTGTCCGGTGTCTCGCACTTCGTCTACGACGACGAGCAGTCCTGCATCGAAGAGGTCCGCTACCTGCTCTCGCTGCTGCCGCAGAACAACCGCGAGATGCCGCCGACCGTCGCCAACGACGACCCGGTGGACCGCCGCAACGACTCGCTGCTGGACCTCGTCCCGGCCGACGGCAACCGGCCGTACGACATGCGCAAGGTGATCGAGGAGATCGTCGACCACGGCGAGTACCTCGAGGTCCACGAGCGCTGGGCGACCAACGTGATCTGCGCGCTGGCCCGGGTGGACGGCCACGTGGTCGGCATCATCGCCAACCAGCCGCAGTCGCTGGCCGGCGTGCTGGACATCAACGCCTCCGAGAAGTCCGCGCGCTTCGTGCAGATGTGCGACGCGTTCAACATCCCGCTGGTGACCATGCTGGACGTGCCCGGCTTCCTGCCCGGCGTGGACCAGGAGCACGACGGCATCATCCGGCACGGCGCCAAGCTGCTGTACGCGTACTGCAACGCCACCGTGCCGCGCATCCAGCTGATCCTGCGCAAGGCCTACGGCGGCGCGTACATCGTGATGGACTCCCGCTCGATCGGCGCGGACCTGTCCTTCGCCTGGCCGACCAACGAGATCGCCGTGATGGGCGCCGAGGGCGCCGCCAACGTGATCTTCCGCCGTGACATCAACGGGGCCGAGGACCCCGAGGCGATGCGCGCGCAGAAGATCAAGGAGTACAAGAGCGAGCTGATGCACCCGTACTACGCGGCCGAGCGCGGCCTCGTCGACGATGTCATCGACCCCGCGGAGACCCGGGCCGTGCTGGCCTCCTCGCTGGCCATGCTCCGCACCAAGCACGCCGACCTGCCGAGCCGCAAGCACGGCAACCCGCCGATGTAACCGGTGCGTCGCGCCCGACACCACCGTTCAGCCGCCAGCCTGGGGGAGAAACAGGAACCATGAACGAACCTCTCGTCCGCATCGTCCGCGGCTCGCTGTCCGTCGAGGAGCTCGCCGCCCTGACCGCCGTGCTGGCCGCCCGCGCCGCGCAGGCCTCGGCGGTCGCCGCCGCCAACCAGGTCGTCGAACCGATCGCCACCTGGTCCCGGATCGAGCGCCGCCCGGCGTACTTCTCCCCGGTCAGCTGGCAGCAGGCCGCGTAGGCGTGAACACGCGAGGGACTCCGGAGGCAGTGCCTCCGGAGCCCCTCGCGTGTTGCGTGCTGCTACGCCGCGGCCAGCGCCGCAGGGCGGCCGGCGTGCATGGTGATGAGGTTGGCCGCCAGCCGCTGCGGGTCCTGGGCCAGCCAGAGCCGCACCGCGGCCCCGAGCATGATGCAGGACGAGCCGAGGCGGACGCCGGTGGAGTGGGCGATCCGCGCGGTGGCGATGGTGAGCAGGTCGGCGAGCTCGGTCGGCAGCCACACCGTGAGCGCGCAGGGCGCCGGGGTGGCGAGCGCGGCGAGCAGCCGGTGGGCGTCCGCCGGGCAGTGCAGCGTGGGCAGAACGTCCAGCAGGCCGTCGGCGACGACCTCGGAGACATCGCTGTGATGGCCCTGGGCGAGCCGTCGCAGCAGCGCACGTTCCGCTGCGGTGATTCGGACGGTCATGATGACCTCGTCGCACTCCATGGTGCGGCCCTCCTCGCGGCTTTGTGGATCTCGGGGGTGGATCAGGGGGTGGTGGAGCAGGTGGGGCGGGGCGTCAGATACCGGCGTACGAGTGCTTGCCGGTGACGAAGATGTTGACGCCGTAGAAGTTGAACAGCCAGCAGGCGAAGGCGAGCAGGGCCAGGTAGGCGGCCTTGCGTCCGCGCCAGCCGGCGGTGGCCCGGGCGTGCAGGTAGGCGGCGTAGGCGACCCAGGTGATGAACGACCAGGTCTCCTTCGGGTCCCACTCCCAGTACTTGCCCCAGGCGGCCTCGGCCCAGATCGCGCCCGCGATGATGGTGAACGTCCACAGCGGGAAGACGAGGGCGTTGATCCGGTAGGACAGCTTGTCCAGGGTGCTCGCCGCGGGCAGCCGGTCCATGAAGTTGGCGGCCCGGACGGTCAGGCCGGCCGCGATCCGGTGCTCGTAGCGGTCCTTGAGCAGGTAGGCGCCGGTGGCGACGGCCGCCGCGAAGAGGGCGCCGCCGCAGATCGTCGCGGTGGAGACGTGGATGCCCAGCCAGTAGGAGTGCAGCGCCGGGACGAGCTGCTCGGACTCGGTGTACAGCACGCTGACGGCGACGCCGAGGATCAGCAGGACCGCGATCACCACGGGCAGGCCGAGCCAGCGCACGTTCTTCTTGGTGGCCAGCAGCACGACGTACGAAGCGACCATCATCAGGCCGAACGCGACGGAGAACTCGTACATGTTGCCCCACGGCCAGCGCATCACCGACAGGCCGCGGGTGACCACGCCACCGATGTGCAGCAGCATGCCGAGCACGGTCAGCGAGACCGCGATCCGGCCGGCCACGTCGGCCTTCTCGCTGCTGCCGGCCGGGCCGAGGCCGTCGGCCGGGGTGTCGTCGCCGCGGCCGCTGGTCACCGTGGTGGCGCCGGCGTCGGCCAGCGCGGTGCGGGTCAGGGTGGCGGTGCCGCCGCCCTGCGAGGCCACCGTGACGCTGACCTTGCGCACGCCCTTCGCCGCGTCGGCGGAGTCGCTGACCGACTCCCCGAGGGTGGCCTGCTGCCGGGAGCGGACGGCGACGCCGCCCTTGGCGCCGAACGTCCACTCGAACATCTGAGCAAACATGGCCAAGGTGTAGACGGCCATGGCCGAGTAGACCAGCTTGTTGGAGATATCGGCCAACTCATGGTTGACCTGCGCGAGCAGCACCGTCTACTCCTTGGTTTCCGGGGCGGTGGGGGCGGCTGCGGCCGGGGAGTCGGCCGCAGTCGGTGCGTCGTCGTCAGCGGTGTCGTCGGCGGGGCCGGCGGGGGCCGGTTCCTCGTCGGTGGCCGGGGCGTCGTTCTGCAGCTCGACGGCGAGCTCGGCGAGCTCCTCCGCGGTGCGGGCGGACTCGCTGCGGCCCAGCCCGGCCACCTCGACCAGGGTGCGGCCGTCGGCGCCGGTGGTGGCCCGGACCCAGATCCGGCGGCGCTGGACGAACAGCGAGCCGATCAGACCGAGGATCGCGGCGACCGCGCCGACCAGCGCGACGGAGTTGCCGGGGTGGTGCGAGATGGTGAACGTCGCCCACTGCTGGTAGCCGTCGTAGGTGAGCGAGCCGTAGTTGTCGGGCAGCTCCCACTTCTCGCCGACCTTGAGGCGGGCCTTGGCGATGTCGCCGTCCCTCTTCAGCTGGGTCATCGCCTTGTCGTCCAGCTGGTACACGTTCTGCGGCAGGCCGCTGTCGGTGCGCAGGTCGCCGGCGTAGGCGTTGATCACCAGCTCCGGGTTCGCGGGGGCCGGGAACAGCGAGATCGGACCGGTCTGCTGGAAGTTCGGCGCCGCGGTCGGCAGGAAGAAGCCCTGGAAGGCCAGCTGGGTCTTGTTGCCGTTGGCGTCGAGGCCGTAGTCGTTGACCTTGACCACGCCCCGCGACTTCATGTTGGCGTCGAGCGGCAGGAACGGCGTCGGGCCGCGGAAGACGATCTCGTCCTTGGCGTTCTTGACCGTCACCACCGGGGCGTAGCCGTGGCCGATCAGGTAGACCTTGGAGCCGCCGATCTCCAGCGGGTGGTTGACCTCGATGGTGGACTTCGTCAGCTTGGTCGCGTCGTCGCCCGTCCAGTAACGGACGTTGGCGGTGAACTGCCGGGCGGTGCCGGTCTGCGGGCCGGTCTCCTGGTAGCGGGCGGTGAAGCCGTCCAGCTTGAAGCCGAACTTGTCCAGGTCGTTCACGCCGTAGAACTGCGAGCCGTAGAAGTCGTCGATCTGGGTGGTGGTGTTGGAGTAGCCCTGGCCCTCCAGCACCAGCTTGCTGGCGGAGCCGGAGGCCACGCCGGCCCAGGCGACGCCGATCAGCAGCGCGAACAGCGAGAAGTGGAACAGCAGGTTGCCGACCTCGCGCAGGTAGCCCTTCTCGGCGGCGACCGACGTGCCGTTGGCGTGGGCCCGGAAGCCGCGCTTCTTCAGCAGCGCGTGGGCGGCGGCGTGCACGGTCTCCGGGTCGGCGCCGCTGTGCCAGGCCGCGTACACCGGCATCCGGGTCAGGTTGCGCGGGGCGGCAGGGGGCTGCGAGCGCAGCACGCCGACGAACTGCCAGGTACGCGGGACGATGCAGCCGGCCAGCGAGATGAACAGCAGGATGTAGATCGCCGAGAACCAGGACGAGCTGTAGACGTGGAAGACCTGGAGCTTCTCGAACAGCGGCGTGATGCCCTTGTGGGCCTCCTTCCACGCCACCAGCTTCATCGTGTCGGGGCCCTCCTGCGGGACCAGCGAGCCGGGGATGGCCGCCAGCGACAGCAGGAACAGCAGCAGCAGGGCGACCCGCATCGAGGTGAGCTGCCGCCAGACCCAGCGCAGCCAGCCGGTGACGCCTATGCTGCCGGTCGGGATCTCGCCTTCCTCGGGTGCGGTGCTGAGCCGCTCGACGTCCGGGGAGTCCGGGTCCGCGGCGTCGGCCGGCTGGGGGCTGGTCTTGGTGTCGCTCACGGCTCAGATTCCGATCGAGAAGTTCTGGGTGAGGTACTGGAGCTGGTTGACCAGCGCGTCCCACGCCCCCGTCACCAGGGCCAGGCCGACGGCGACGAGCATGCCGCCGCCGATCCGCATCACCCACTGGTAGTGGCGCTTGACCCAGCCGAAGGCACCCAGCGCCTTGCGGAAGGCCAGCGCGGCCAGGACGAACGGTACGCCGAGGCCGAGGCAGTAAACGGCCATCAGCAGCGCGCCACGCCCGGCGCTGGCCTGGTTGAACGCCAGCGACTGGATGGCGGCCATGGTCGGGCCGATGCACGGCGTCCAGCCCAGGCCGAACACCACGCCGAGCAGCGGGGCGCCGGCCAGGCCGACCGCGGGACGGCGGTGCGAACGCAGCTCGCGCATGGTGAAGCCGGGAAGCAGGCCCATGAAGGCCAGGCCCATCAGCACGGTGAGCGAGCCCATCACGATCGAGATGACCCGCTTGTGCTCCTGCAGGGTCTGCCCGAAGGAGCCGAACAGCAGGCCGGTGGAGACGAAGACCACCGCGAAGCCGAGCACGAACAGCAGCGAGCCGGCCAGCATCCGGCCGCGGCGCGCGCCGCGGGCGTCGGAGAGGTCGGCGGCGGAGAAGCCGGTGACGTAGCTGAGGTAGCCGGGCACCAGCGGCAGCACGCACGGCGAGAAGAACGAGAGCAGACCGGCGGCCAGCGCGATCGGCAGGGCGGCCAGCAGGGCGCCGCTGCCGACGGTGTCGTTGTAGCCGACCCCGGCCGCCGCCAGGGCGGCGCTCACTTGGACTCCGCGAGGACCGGTTCGACCATCTTGTCGAGGTCCTCGCTGGACATCGCGCGCATGGCGCGGGCGGCCAGCTTGCCGTCCTTGTCGATCACGATGGTGGTCGGGATGGACTGCGGGTTGAGGCTGCCCTTGGGGAACTTGAGGATCTGGGTGCCGTCCGGGTCATAGATGCTCGGGTAGGTGATCCCGAAGTTCTTCTCGAACGCGACGGCGTTGGCGGGGTCGGTGTCCCGGGTGTTGATGCCGAGGAACTGGACCTGGTCGCCGTACTTCTGGGAGCTCTCCTGCAGGCCCTTGGCCTCGGCCCGGCAGGGGCTGCACCAGGAGCCCCAGATGTTGAGGACGACCACCTTGCCGCGGTAGTCGGAGAGCTTGAGCGCGGTGCTGTCCAGCCCGGTGCCGCTGATGTCCGGAGCGTCCACCCGGTGACCGGCGGCGGCGGTGTCGATGCCGCCCTTGCCGGTGATGAAGCCGACCGAGCCGGCTCCGGAGCCGGAGCTGGAGCACCCGGTGAGGGCCAGGGCGGTGGCCGCGCCGAGGGCGGCGGTGAGGCGGGCGCGGCGGCTGGACGTCCAAGACATGTGAAAAGTTTCGCATGGCTCTTCGGCCCGTTTTAGGGGGGTCCGGCGTTGATGACCGGACCCCCTCTGACCTGCGAATACTTTATTTATGATCGTCTTAATTCGGGCATTTTCCAGGCAGGCCAGGCTTACCTGAGCACCATCAATGTGAGCTACGCCCCGAAGCTCTTCCCGACCGGCTTGTCGCCCTTCTTGCCCTTGCCCACCAGGTGCGCCGGCAGCAGATCGCGGGCCGGCTCGCGGTAGCCGATCGAGACGATCCGGTCACCCTCGTAGGTGAAGCTGGTCAGCGAAGCGAGCGAGCACTGCCGGCGGCGCGGGTCGTGCCACAGGCGGCGGCGCTCGGCGAACGAGCGCAGGATCCAGATCGGCAGCTGGTGGCTGACGCACACCGCCTCGTGCCCGCGCGCGGCGTCCCGGGCGCCGGCGATCGCGCCCATCATCCGCACCACCTGGTCGATGTACGGCTCTCCCCAGGACGGCTTGAACGGGTTGGTCAGGTACTTCCAGTACCCCGGGTTGCGCAGCGAGCCGTCGCCGACGCCGAAGGTCTTGCCCTCGAAGATGTTCTCCGCCTCGATCAGCCGCGGGTCGGCCGCGACGGTCAGGCCGTGCGCCTTGGCGATCGGCTCGGCGGTCTCCTGGGCGCGCTCCAGCGGAGAGGCCACCACGTGGGTGATGTCACGGTCCTTCAGGTGGTCGGCCACCCGCTCGGCCATCTGCCGCCCCAGCTCGGAGAGGTGGTAGCCGGGCAGCCGGCCGTACAGCACGCCCTCCGGGTTGTGTACCTCGCCGTGCCGCATCACGTGGACGACGGTGATGTCCTTCTTCTCGCTCACTTCGACTCCTCGGTGGCCTCGGCGGCGGCACGGGCGGCGGCGGGCAGGGCGGCGGCGATCCGCTCGATCGCGCGCGCGTCGTGCGCGGCCGAGACGAACCAGGACTCGAACGCCGACGGCGGCAGGTAGACGCCCTGGCTCAGCATCGAGTGGAAGAACCCGTTGAAGCGGAACGCCTGCTGACGGCGGGCCTCGTCGTAGTTGGTGACCTGCTGATCGGTGAAGAAGACCGAGAACATGTTGCCCGCGGTCTGCAGGCGGTGCGCCACGCCCTCCTTGGTGAGCGCCTCGGTGACCAGGCCGGACACCTCGGCGGCGACCTTGTCGACGGTGGCGTAGACCTCGTCGGTGCAGTTGCGCAGCTGGGCCAGGCCGGCGGCGGTGGCGATCGGGTTACCGGACAGGGTGCCCGCCTGGTAGACCGGGCCGGCCGGGGCGAGGTGCGCCATCACGTCGGCGCGGCCGCCGAACGCCGCGGCCGGGAAGCCGCCGCCCATCACCTTGCCGAAGGTCAGCAGGTCCGGCGCCCAGCCCTCGCGGGCGGCCTCCAGCCCGTACCAGCCCGCCTTGGAGACGCGGAAGCCGGTCATCACCTCGTCGGAGATGAACAACGCGCCGTTCTCCCGGCACAGTTCGGCCAGGCCGCCGTTGAAGCCGGGCAGCGGCGGGACGACGCCCATGTTGCCGGGCGAGGCCTCGGTGATCACGCAGGCGATCTCGCCGGGGTGCGCGGCGAACGCGGCGCGCACCGCCTCCAGGTCGTTGTACGGCAGCACGATGGTGTCGCCGGCCTGCGCGCCGGTGACGCCCGGGGTGTCCGGCAGGCCGAAGGTGGCGACGCCGGAACCGGCGGCGGCCAGCAGCGCGTCCACATGACCGTGGTAGCAGCCCGCGAACTTGACCACCTTGGCGCGGCCCGTGAAGCCGCGGGCCAGCCGGATCGCCGACATGGTGGCCTCGGTGCCGCTGGAAACCAGGCGGACCTGCTCGACCGGGGCGATCCGGGCGACGATCTCCTCGCCGAGCTCGACCTCGCCCTGACCGGGCGTGCCGAACGAGGTGCCGCGGGAAACCGCCTGCTGCACGGCCTCGATCACCGCCGGGTGCGAGTGGCCCAGCAGCATCGGGCCCCAGGAACACACCAGGTCCACGTACTCGCGGCCATCGGCGTCGGTCAGGTACGGGCCGCTGCCCGACACCATGAACCGGGGCGTGCCGCCGACCGCGCGGAAGGCCCGCACCGGCGAGTTGACGCCGCCGGGGGTGACCGCCAAGGCGCGCTCGAACAGCGACTGGGACTGGGGTGCTTCGTACGGGTAGCTCATCTGCTCGCTCATCCGTTGGGTCCGCGGGGTGGCCTGGAGCCTCTCTTACCCGAACATGGTCTCAAATCGTGTCTTTGCGTTCTGCATGTCGGGCCCGATCATCTGGAACGATGATCCGTGTGCTGCTCCCCTCACTGCCTGTGGCGAAGGTAAGGTCGTGTAGCGCGTGCTCGTGTAGCGCGCAAGCAGACGGGTAAGGGGCATGTCCGGAGGGAAAGTCGGACATGCGGGGGTCTGTCGATTCCGGCGAGTTCCGGTGAGGATGGTCCGAGTGTCCGAGAGGCAGGACGGTTTCGACGAGGCCGCGGAGCGTACCCGCAGGCCGGACGAGACCGGCGGGGGCAGGGAAGCGGGCAGGGGAAGGAGGGGCGAGGGCAGAGTGGGGGTCACCTACAAGTACTTCGGCGCACCGGACCGCGCCACCGCCGCCAGAGTCCCCACCGCCCTCGGCCCCGGTGGCCTCGGCCTCGACGCCGGTGAGCTCGGCGCCCTGGGCCGGCTCGGCGACCTGATGGAGACCAGTGGCTCCGGCAACGGGCACCTCTCCACCAAGATCAAGCCCGAGACGATGAGCGCGATGGTCCTCACGGGCATTCAGGGCGTCCCGCTGCACCACGTCCCGCCGCTCGAACTGGTGGTCCTGCACCCCGACTACGCGGTGGTCCAACTCCCGCACACCGTCGTCGAACCGCTCCGCAAGGCCGACGAACCCGAGCTCGGCGCCGCCGCGTTCATCTGGTCCACCGTCCCCGACCGCCGCGGCCCGCGGGACGCCTTCGTCATCTACCAGATGCTGCACGAGTGGCAGGACTTCGCCTCCCGCCTGCACGAGGCGGGGCACCAGCTGTACTGCCTGGTCTGGCCCTGACGCTCCGCCAGGCGCAGGGCCGTTCCCGGTGATCGATCAGTCGCGGTACCCCAGCGCCTCGTCCAGGTCCGGGCCGAAGCGGTCGTAGAGCTCGATCTCCCCGGTGTCGGGGAGGGATTCCCCGAGGTGCCAGCGGCCGTCGGACGCCGACCGGACGTAGTAGTCCGAGCCGACCTGGACGATGTGGCTGGGCTCGAAGGCGCCGGTTCGGGTGGGGTCGTCGTCGGTGACCGTCCGGTCGAGGGGGAGGGCCCGGGCGACGGGGTCGCCGGTGACTTCGCGGAGCCGGGCGTGGGTCCAGCCGTCCGGGAGCAGGCGGTCGGCGGGGTGGGGCCGGTCCGGGAGGAGTTCCAGGACGGCGTGGGCGAGGCGCGGGCGGAGGTAGTCGCCGTCGCGTTCGAGGCCGAGCAGGCCGGCCAGGAACGTCATCTCGCCCTCGCCGTCCGGGCGTTGCCAGCGGAACGGGGCGCTGGAGACGTGGGACGGGAAGTCTTTCTGCTGGTAGCTCCTTCCGCCCCGCCAGTCGAAGGACGTCTTGGGCCGCGGGCCGTCCGGGGTCTGGGTGTGGGCGAACAGGGCGGTGATCCAGCCGGTGACGGATTCGCCGCCGGAATGCGACTCCCACTTGTAGAACGAGCGCCAGAAGTCCTCGTCGGCGGGCCCGCCGGCGGCGGTACGGGCAATCTCGGCGAGGACGGGGCGCAACGCGTCGAACCAGGGGCGCAGGCCGTCGAACCGGGCCGCGAGGGAATCGACCCGGCCGGCGAGCAGCTGCCAGTCCTCGGCGGCGCCCTCCAGGCGGATCCGCGGGATGCCGCACAGGGTCGTCCAGGTGAAGCGGTAGTACGGGCCGACCACGGACATCAGCGCCACCAGGGCCGAGGACAGGTCGTCGGGGGTGGTGGTGCTGAAGCGGGGCAGGAAGAGGTCGGTGACCTCCGCGCCGAGCTTCTCGCGCAGCGGTTCGAGCACCAGCCGGATCGACCGGCTCCAGTCCGGATCCGGGGCGAGCAGGCTGTCGTCCTGGACTGCGATCTCCTGCTGGTGCGCGGGCGTGTCGGTGAAGATCCCGGCGTACGTCTCGGAGTTGAGCCGCACATGGATCGCCACCTCGTGCACCACGGCGTACCAGAGGACGTCCGGCGCGAGGCTGAGCGGGAGGTGCGCGCAGAAGCTCTGGTGGGCGGCGCGAACCAGCAGGCTCCAGGTCGGCTCGGGGCCGCCGTGCGGGCGGGGTGCCGCCACGAGGGTGGTGGCGGAACGGTGGTGGACCCGCACCTCGCGGGACGAAACGGCCTGCAGGAACGGCGCGTTGTCGACCGCCCGGAGGGTCGCGGCGAGTTCGACGGCCCAGTCGTCCGGCGGCAGCGGCAGGTCGATCACGGCCGCGGCCGGGCGTGGTGCGGCGAGGTTCCACTCCGCGGGGAGGGCGGTGTCGCAGACGGCGCAGGTCAGGTCATCGTCCTTGACCAGGTTGATCTGTGCGCACGCCCGGCAGCGGCGGAAGGCGCACGCATGGGTGAACCCGTCCGGCCGGGCGGTGAGGCCGGCCCGGTCGAGGGCGTCGGCGGCGGCCGACCAGCTGTCCAGGTCCGGGCAGTAGCCGGTGGACAGGTTGCTGATCTCGCGGACCGCCCACCCGCCGCCGTCCTGCCGGGCGAAGCGGATCTCACCGGCCGCCAGGACGTCCGCCCCGCCTGCGCACGCGACGTGCTCGCTGCGGCGTGGTGCCAGCCGCAGCATGCCGGTGGGGTCGACCACGTAGGTGACCGGCTCGTCGCGCTCGGCGGGGGCCAACTCCGCCAGCCAGCGGTCGAGTTCGGCGAGGGCGGGAATGGCGCGGCCGAGGGTGCTTCGGTCTGCGCGGGCGAGCAGTTCGGGCGGGCCGACGTAGGCGAACATGCGGGGTCTTCCGGTCATGCCGACACGGTAGGGCCCGGCAGGGCGGGCGTCGGGCTTTCGCGGGAGGAGGGCGTGGACGAGTACTGCCGGGCGGTCCAGCCGCTGCTGTGGGCGCCCCTGGAGGAGAGACGGCCTGACCACCCCGTCACTCGGCGGCTGCGGCGCGCAGCAGGGGGAGGAAGGCCGTGACCGCCGGTGCGGGTCGGTGGCCCCGGCGGATGGCGGTGTGGACGTGGCGGACCGGGGTGTCGTCCGGGTGCAGCGGGACGAGGGCGAGGTCCGGGCGGGCGGCGCGGGCGGCCAGGGACGGGATCAGGGTGATGCCCAACCCGGCTGCCACCAGGCCGAGTTTGGCCGTCCAGCCGGCCACCTCGTACTCGACCCGGGGCTGGAAGCCGCTGCGGGCGCAGGCGGCGAGCAGGGTGGTCTCGATGCGGCGGCTGGCGGTGATCCACGGCTCTTCGGCGAGGTCGGCCAGTCGCAGGCGGCGGCGCCGGGCCAGCCGGTGTCCGCGCGGCAGGGCCACCAGAACCGGGTCGTCGGCGATCCGGTGGAGCTCGAACTGCTCGGTGTCGTACGGGTGTTCCGGGTAGGCGGTGACAAGTGCGAGGTCGATCGCGCCCTCCGCGAGCAGTTCCAGCAGCTGCGCGGACAGCCCCTCGGTGAGGGTGAGCGCGATGCCGGGGTGTGCGGCCCGGAACGCGGCCAGCGCGGCCGGGACGAGGGCCGCGTTGGCGCTGTCGAACGCGCCCAACCGAAGCTGGCCGGAGGCGAGTTGAGTCAGCGCGGTGAGGTCGCGGCGGGTGCCGTCCAGCCGGTCCAGCATCGCTTCGGCGTGCGGCAGCAGGGCCCGCCCGTGCTCGGTGAGCCGCACTCCGCGGGCCAGCCGGTCGAACAGCGGGACGCCGAACTCGGCTTCCAGCGTGGAGATTTGGCGGGAGATCGCGGACTGGGTGAACCCCAGCTGCTCCCCCGCCGCGGTGAACGAGCCGAGCCGGGCGGCGGTGCGGAAGACGTCGAGCCAAGCCATGTCCATTCGGCATGGTTACCATGCGAGACATTCGCTTGTCGCCTGCCTGGGCCGCCCCTAGCGTGGCGGCCATGGAGATCACGGAGCGCATTGCCTTTCTCGGACTCGGCCGGATGGGCCTCCCGATGGCCCGCCGACTCGCGGGCGCCACGCCCGAGTTGGCGGTGTGGAACCGCACACCGGGCCGGGCCGAGGGCCTCAGCGAGGCCGCCGCCCCGGCGGAGGCCGTACGCGGCGCCGGGGTCGTCGTCACCATGCTGTCCGACCCGGCGGCGGTGGCCGAGGTCGCGAAGCGGTTCCTCCCGGCCCTGGAGCCCGGCACGCTGTGGATCGAGATGTCCTCGATCGGCCCGCAGGCCGCGGCCGGGCTGCGCGCTCAACTCCCGGACGGCGTCACAATGGTGGACGCCCCGGTGCTGGGCAGCGTCGGTCCCGCCGCGACCGGCGACCTGGTGGTGTACGCGGGCGGCGAGGCGGCGGATCTGGACCGGGCCCAGCCCGTCCTGGAACGCCTCGGCCGGGTCCTCCGCTGCGGCGGCCCCGGCGCGGGTGCGGCGCTCAAGCTGGTGGTGATGGGCGCGGTCGTCGCGTCGGTGACCGCCGTCGGCGAGGCGCTCACCGTCGCCGAACAGCTGGGCGTATCCGAGGAGTTGGCGCGTCGCGCGCTGTCCGCCGGCCCGCTCGCCGGCATCATGGCCCGGGCCGGGAGCACGGAGGCCGACTTCCCGATCCGCCTTGCCGCGAAGGACCTGACCCTCGCCAACGGCGGACCCGTCCTCCAGGCCGCCCGCACCACCCTGCTCGCCGACCCCGCCCTCGCCGAGCACGACCTCTCCGCCATCGCCACCACCCACCGCCCCCGGCCCGCCGGGCACGCCCTCCACCCCTGATTGGTCCAGACGGATCGAGTTCCGTCGAAACCACGGGTAGCGGACTTGTCCACAGCCCTGTGGACAACTGCGCTCAGTTGCCCGTCGGCTGTGGATGCTCAGGCGTCGAAGTCGTATTCGAGGATGTACGAGGCCGAGTCGAGCACCATCTCGTTGAACTCCACCACCTGGCCGTCCTCGGCGAAGGCGGTGCGGTTCACCAGGAAGACCGGCGTGCCGGGCGCGAGGGCGAGGCGCTCGGCCTCGTTGCCGGCGGGCATCCGGGAGCGGATGTGTTCCTGGAAGTGCACCGGCTTGTGGCCGAGTTCGGCGAGCCGGGCGTAGGTGCCGCCGGGGCCGGTGTCCGGGTCGGTGATCCGGCTGCCCGCCACCAGCGCGGCCGGCAGGTAGGACTCGGAGAGCAGCACTGGCTTGCCGTCCAGGACGAAGCGGCGGCTGCGCACGCAGGCCGACTCGCCCGGCTTCAGGCCGAGGACGGCGGCGATCTGCTCGGGCACCTCGCGTTCGGTGACGGTCAGCTGGTCCACCGTCAGTTCGCGGGCCGCTATGTCGGTCGACCAGACCGAGAAGCCGCCGCCCCAGTTCCGGTCGGACAGCCGCTGGATGCCGCGGCGCCTTATCGGCCGGAACTCCCGGACGAAGACCCCCACCCCCTTGCGGGCCTCCGCGATCCCCTCGGTCTGCAGCACGCCGAGCGCCTGGCGGGCCGTCATCCGGGCCACGCCGTACGTCACCATCAGATCGTTCTCGCCCGGCAGCCGGTCACCCGGTCGGTAGCGGCCTGAGTCGATGTCGCGCTTGAGATCCTCGGCAATCCGCTGGTACTTGGGCTGGGTGGCGCGGGGGTGACTGGTCATGGCGGCGGGCTTCCTTCCCTTCTCTAGACATCCTACGCACGGTACGCCCCCCGATGCATTGACATCTCTAGAGATTTCAGCTTGTCTAGAGATGCTGCAATCTGACATACCCTCATATCGGCTGCCGAGTCTCCCGTTCATGGGCGTTTCACCAGCGTTCATCGAACGAAACCGCGTGAGGAGCCCACCATGTCCGTGCACCGTCGATGGTTCTCACTGCCCCGCGAGCCCGCCACCGTCGCCGCCGGACGCCGCCGGGTCCGCGCGCTCATCACCGCCTGGGGCGGCACGCCCCTGGACGAGGACACCCAACTGACCGTCGATCTGGTCACCTCCGAACTGCTCGGCAACGCCGTCCGCCACGCGTCCGGCCCGGTCGTCACCGTCGGCGTGCACGCCGACCCGCTGCACCACCGGGCCGTCATCGAGGTCTACGACACCGCCCCCACCGTCCCGATGGCCGGGCGCCCCGACCGGGACTCCGAGTCCGGCCGCGGCATCCTGCTGATCGCCGAACTCGCCCTCGCCCACGGGGTGATCCGCAAGCGCACCGGGAAATGGGTGTGGGCCGAGATAGCCCTCCCGGCCGGGCGGGCCGACCGCCTGTGGTGGCCGGCCCGGCACCGGAGCACGAAGGAACACCGGGGGCCCGGTCGGAGCCCGGAGGAGGGCGTCCCGCGGAAGACCCCGGCCGACCGGGTCGGGCCCGGAGCCATGACCTGCCACTGACGCCCGCTCGACCACTCACGCGGTCAGGCGGCCGTGGAGCTCCTCCGTTCCGTGGCCCAAGGTCCGGGCGGCGAGCCAGGCGGCGGCACCGGCGCCGTTGCGGGCGGTGAAGACCTCCGCGTCCGGCCAGCGCGCGGCCAGCCGGGGACGCAGGTGAGCGACCAGCGGCGTCTCGGAGGCGAGCAGACCGCCGGCCAGCACCAGCGGCAGCGACGAGTCGGGTTCGCGGACCAGGGCGAGCGTGTCGATCAGGTGGTCGGCGGCGCGGTCGACCAGGGCGAGCGCCACCGGGTCACCGGTCGCCGCCCGGTCGAGGACGATCGGGGCGAACCGGGCCAGCCGGGCCGGCGCCTCGGCGTGGGCGGCGGCGATCAGCGCGGAACGCGGCTCGCGGCCCAGGCCGCCGGGCCCGACCAGCGCGTCGGCGATCGCACCCGCCAGGCCGGGCAGTTCAAGTGACGATCCGTCGAACGGCAGCGCGCGGTCCACGGCCGTGAGCGCGGCGGAGACCGCTTCGCGCCCCAGCCAGAAGCCGGAGCCGCGGTCGCCGAGCAGCCAGCCGTGGCCGTCCGCGGTGCGGCGCAGCGCGTGGTCGCGGATCTCCGCGGCGATCGCGCCCGTGCCGCTGAGCAGCAGGGTGCCGTCGGCGGCGGCGGTCCCGGCCGCGTGGGCGAGTTCGGCGTCGCCGACCAGGCGAGGTGTGATGGTCAGTCCGGTGGCGGGCCAGAGCGCCAGCACCTCCGGCGGAGCGAGCGAACCGCCCGCGAGACCGATCACACCCGCCGCCACCCGCGCCGGATCGAGCCCGGCCAGCGCGGCCCGCACAGCCCCGCCGATCTCCCGGACGGCAACCTCCGCACCGTGCGCGACCGGGTTGCCCCCGGCACCGTGCGCGGTGCCGAGGATCTGCCCGTCCAGGGTCGCGACCAGCGCCCGGGTGCTGGTGCCGCCCACGTCGAGGCCGAGCACCAGCGGCGTGCCGGTCATGCGGTGCGACGGATGCGGCCGGCGTACAGCGCTTCCAGCTTGTTGTTGTGCTCGTCGCCGCCGGGAATGTTCGCCGACAGGTAGACGGGCGGAACGCCGCCGCTCTCCTCGACCCGGCGAATCACCTCGGCGACGATCTGCTGACCGAGCAGCGCGGCCGTGATCGACGAAATGCCACAGGCCCGGCCGCCGCCCGCCATCGGAAGCACGGCGTCACCGAACGGCGCGCCGTTGTCCAGCACCACGTCCGCGTAGTCGCGCAGCCGCAGGCCGGACGGGTGCTTGGGCTGAACACCCGCCGTGTGCTCGGCCGAGGTGACGACGATCAGCGGGTGGCCGTTCTCCTTCGCCAGCCGGGCGAGTTCCACCACGCAGCCGTTGACGCCGGAGTTGGACGCCAGAATGAACACGTCCGCCGGGTGCGGGTCGGTCAACTCCCAGAGCATCGCGGCGGATTCGGTACCGCGCTCCAGCTCCGAGCCGGACAGGATCTCCACCGGCCGCCCGCCGAACAGCACCACATCACGCAGCGCGATCCGATTGCTCGGCACCAGCCCGCCGGCCCGCCCGGCGATCTCCATCGCAAACGCCTCGGAGTGCCCGGTACCGAACGCCTGCACAATGCCGTCCGCAGCCAGCGCATCCGCAATCAGCTCAGCGGCCCGCGCCACCTCCCCGGCCTGCGAGCTGCTGACCTTGTCGATGGCGGCATGGGCGGCAGCAACGAAGTCGGCCGCAGAAGGGCTGGTCACGGGAACCTCCAGGCAGAGCACTGTGGGACGGCTCACATGGTCGGCCCGGTCCGCCACCGCTGTCAACGACAGGACTAGACCAGTGCAGGGAATCAACCCGGCTTCCGTCACCAGGGCTCGAACCCCGCACACTCGAACGGGTCGTCCTCCGGATCCAGCCCCGGCAGTCCGGGCACGTCCAGCTCCCCCCGCAGCCAGCCCACCAGCACCGCCACCAGCCCACCCGACAGCGGCACTTCACCCCACACGTGCCGGGGCCGGACCACCAGCGGCCAGGTGTCCGGGTCCGCGCCGGTGACCAGCCAGCCCAGCCGGTCGGCGTCGATGCTCGTCCCGATCACCAGGAAGCCGTCCGCCGGGGCGTCCAACCCGCGCGACAGCGAAGGCAGCCCCAGCCACTCCGACCAGGTGCCCCTGCCGTACAGCGCCATCAACTCCCGGTAATCGGAAGGCAGTCGGGCACCAAATAGGTCCGCAATCGGCCGCTCCGGGGGCGGCACCAGAAGCCGCAACGCGGCCAGCCCGGCCGGCCCGCGCAACGCGAACTCGCGTTCGTCCCCGGTGGGTTCACGGCGCGGCGACGGGCTCCACCGAACGTCCTGCTGCCAGGACGGCGCGATAGTGGCCGGCAGCGGGCCCAGGTGGCCGACCCGGTCGAGAATCACCGCCTCCAGGAAGGCGGCCAACGTCAGCCCCGAGTCGAGCAACGGCTCGGGCCGGGTCGGAGCGCACAGCACCACCGTCCAGTGGTCCGGATCCGGATCAGCGGTGTTCCAACACAGGAACGTCCGGCCGTTCACGACACTCCCCCAGGGCAGCAGCCCGCCGGGCGCCGGATACAGGCGGGGCGGGACGACTCCCGCCTCACGCAGCTCGACCCGCAGGTCGTGCTTGGACCACGCCAGCGTCCCGAGCTGCTCCCGGGTGGGCGCGGCCAGCGCGATCTCCCCGCCGATCACCACCGTCCCTTACCGCGTCAACTCCCAGTACTCGCCCGGCAGTAGCACCCCGGGCCAGGACTCGACGGCCACCCGGTCCGCCGCAAAGGGCGTGAGCGGGCCGACGGGGTCGAGCTGGGCGAGAAGGTCCATGGCGCCGATACTGGCGGAACTTCGCGACAAACGCTCACCGGCCCGTCAGGTCCCGAGCACGTGCAGGTCATCGCCATGCGTCGCGATCTTCCCGACGAGTGCCTTCCGCCTCGCGCAGTTCCCCGCGCCCCGGTCTTCGCGACCTGACCGAATATTCGCGGGCGCGCGGCGGCCCCGACGGACAGGATGGCCGGATGGACGAGGTACCGAAGAAGCAGATCAGAGCCCGTTACGACGAGGAGACGGTGACGGTCTACCAGGCGTTCCGGCCCGAGATCGCGGACCCGGCGGTGGCCGACGGTCGGTGGCCGGAGGCGTTCTCGCGGGATCGGATGACGTGGATCAAGCCGTCGTTCCGCTGGCTGATGTACCGCAGCGACTGGGCGCGGAGCCCGGGGCAGGAGCGGATCGTCGGGGTGGTGATCACGCGTCAGGGGTTCGACGCGGCGCTGGAGGCGGCGGTGCTGAGCGGGTACGAGCCGGGGCTGCACGCGTCGAAGGCGGAGTGGCAGCGGGCGTTGCGGCGCAGTCCGGCCCGGGTGCAGTGGGATCCGGAGCGGGATCTGCACCTGCAGCCGCTGCCGCACCGGTCGTTGCAGTTGGGGCTGAGCGGGGAGCTGGTGCGGCGTTACGCCGGGGAGTGGCTGGTGCGGATCGAGGACCTGACGCCGCTGGCCCACGAGTTGCACGCCACCAGGGACGCGGCGCTGCTGCCGCCGGAGCGGCCGTACCCGATGCCACCGGGTGCGGCCGCCCGACTGGGTGCGGGCTGACGGCGAGCCGCCGGCCCGCAGGCAGGATCAGCCGTGCAGGTAGACGATGCCGAGCTTGGTCAGCTGCCAGTGCTGCGCGGCGGAGCCGTTGTCGGTGGCCAGCTGCACCAGCGGGTTGCCCTGGGCGTCGGTCTGGGTGGTGGCGGTGGCCAGCTTGGTGGCGTCCTGGGAGTCGGCCAGCTTATAAGTGCCGTCACCGACCGGCTGCAGGAGCCAGTGCTGGTTGCCGCCGCCGTTGCAGCCCCACTGCTGGATCTTGGCACCGGGCGCGGTGGAGGCCCCGGACACGTCCAGGCACATGTTGCGGTTGCCGCTGAAGTCGAGTTCGAAGGAGCCGCCGGCCTTGATCTCGAACACGAAGGACTGGTTCAGCCCGCCGGTGGCCGGATAGGTGATCGCGGGGCGGCCGTTGGTGGAGTCACCGTAGGTGCCGCCGCCGGACAGGTCGAGCGCCTTGCCGTTGGCCTGGTTGGTGAGCTGGTACCAGGCGCCGTCCTCGGGGGTGTCCGGGAACGGCTTGCCGGGGGTGAGCGCGGTGATCGAGGTGGTGTTCTGCTGGTTGAGCGAGCAGAACGCCTGCCCGAGCCCGGCCTGCTGGTAGAACTGCCGCAGGCAGGCCGCCTCGGCCGCGTAGCCGGCGACCCGCAGGTGGTACGACTGGCGGACGTTGTTCATGCACAGGCCGGGGATGGAGATCGGGCTGTCGCAGCCGTTGCGGGTGCTCTCCGACAGGTCGATCACGTCGCCGTTGGTGTACTCGTACGGCGAGCTGGTCCACTCCGCGCACACCTCGTGCCCGAAGGCGACCCGCCGCTGGTCGAGGTAGCGCACGCCCGGCACGCCGGAGGCGGCGTCGCGCAGCGCGTCGCTGAGCGTGGGGACGCCCCAGTTGTGGCCCCAGGCGAGGTCCTCGGGGAAGGCCGGGCAGCCGTCGGCGACCTTGCCGACGTAGTCGTTGCGCCGGATGTCGGGGGTGATCGGGTTGAAGTACGACTGGTAGACCAGCTGGTAGGAGTCGTCGGAGTAGCCGGCCTTGCGCATGGTGTTGCGGACGTTGGTGAGCGCGGCCGTCACCTTGGGCTTGACCCCGGCGGCGCGCCGGGTGATCTCGGCGCTGCCGATGGTGTCCCGGCAGCCCTGGGACTGCGGGATCGGGAAGTACTGGGCGAGGCAGGACATCATGATGCCGGCGAACTCGAAGTCGTCGTTCGCGCCGATCGTGACGACGACCATCTTCACGTCGTAGTTGGCGGCGGTGGCGGCCAGCTGGACGTCCTGCTTGGCCTCGCCGAAGTCGCCGCTGCCCGGTCCGGTGATCTTCGCCAGCTCGGGGTCGCTGACCAGGTCGCCGGTCTGCGCGCCGGAGCAGGCCAGGTCGATCGGGGTGACGCCGGGGAGCTGGGTCACGAAGATCTCGGACTTGGTGGAGCGGTGGCAGTAGTTGGTGGGGCTGTCCGTGCCGGTGACGTAGTCGTCGTTGGTGTCGGTGCCGGCTCCCTCGCCGGAGATCGCGCTGTCGCCGAGGGCGACGATCGCGGCGGGCTTGCCCGCGCTGGGCGAGGCGGCCTGGGCGGTGGCCGCGGTGCCGAGGCCGGAGCCGAGGCCGAGGGAGGCCAGCAGCGCGGCGGTGGCGAGCAGGGCGGGGGACCTGCGGCGGACCATTGGTGTCCTGGACACTCATGACTCCTTGCGGGGGTGGGGGTACGCCCGGCGGGTGCCGGGCGGCGCGGAGCATGGGGGAACCGGGCCGGAACCCGGCGAACATGAGGCAGGCTCACATGCTAGGTACTGACAGGTAACACAACAAGACTCGCGGAGCGAACGGCTACGGCACCCGCGACGGCCCGTCAGGAGCTCGGCCCGCAAACGCAGCTGAGCCGCCGCCCACACCCCACCAGGAGGATGTGGACGACGGCTTGGTCAACCAGCGGGTGCTGTCAGCCGCCGTTGACGCAGGTGTTGCCGAACGCCGGGTTCAGCAGGCCGATGATGTCGATCGAGTTGCCGCACAGGTTGACCGGGATGTGGATCGGGACCTGGACCTGGTTGCCGGACACGACACCGGGGGAACCGGCGGCGACGCCCTCGGCCTCGCTGCTCGCCATGGCGGAACCCGCACCGGCGGCGACGATGCCCACGACAGCGGCGCCGACAGCGGCGGCCTTCTTGATGCTCATTTGAGTCTCCTCGATAAATCAGATCTTCCAATTGCCGCGCCGGGGCTACCGGAAGGAAGCACACGGGACGTGCACTCAGCCAACGAAGCCACTCCGAATCAGTTGCGATGCTCTTCGGACAATCACCCGTCCGGCGTAACCGCAGCATTCGGGTGAACGGCCCGGACGATCGGCGAACTCGACCGTTTCCCCCGCCGTACTGGTTCGTTCTTCCTGGCGAACCCCGCTGACGTGAACAGCCGCCGGCGCACCCCCGACGCAGCACGCACCGCCCAAGCCACGGGCGACACGCGGGTCTTGAGCCGCGTGAGTGACATTCACGGCGCATCCGGAAAACAGCGGGCGATGATGCCAATCGCCCGACACCCGACCTTCCACAGTCGGGCAGAACGTGAGGAAGAAAGAGCCATGCGCAACTTCAAGAAGGCGGCGGTCCTGTCCATCGCCGCCGCCGGCCTGGTCCTCGGCTCGGCCGGCCTGGCCAACGCCTCCGCCGAGGCCGAGGGCGTCGCCGCCGGTTCCCCCGGCGTGCTCTCCGGCAACGACATCCAGGTTCCGATCCACATCCCGATCAACCTGTGCGGCAACACGATCGACATCGTCGGCGTCCTGAACCCGGCCTTCGGCAACACCTGCATCAACGGCGGCTGAACCGCCCGACGCCGTACCGCGCCGTACGCCCGCGCCACGCGGCACACCAACTCCCCGCTGCGATCTAGGAGATCAACCCCTCATGCGCAACTTCAAGAAGGCCGCGGTCCTGACCGTCGCCGCCGCCGGCCTGGTCCTCGGCTCGGCCGGCCTGGCCAACGCCTCCGCCGAGGCCGAGGGCGTCGCCGCCAACTCCCCCGGTGTGCTCTCCGGCAACCTGATCCAGGTCCCGGTCCACGTCCCGGTCAACGTATGCGGCAACTCGATCGGCATCATCGCCCTGCTGAACCCGGCGTTCGGCAACACCTGCATCAACGGCGACGGCGGTACCGAGGGTGTGGAGCCCGTGGCCGCGCCGGTCGAGCACGAGCACGGCGAGCCGGCCGAGCACGAGCACTCCGAGCCGCCGGCGGAGCACGAGCACCACCACGGGCACCACCACCACCAGGAGCCGGTGGACGAGGACTGCGACTGACCGGTCCCGGCCGATCGCCAGCCCCGCGCACACTGCCCCTCGGCCACCGGCCGGGGGGCAGTGCTCGTCCCCGCCGCACCCACGTACTCGTCGCCTCGGAGTACCCAGCGCCCCGGCGACTCGTTAACCCGACGTACCTGTCACCCGAAGTCCCCTCCCCGAAGGAATGGCCGATGTCCCGGACGACCACCGGAGCGCTGGCCGCGCTCGGCGCCGCGCTGCTGCTCGGCGGCCTCACCGCCCAGACCGCGCACGCCGAGACCGACCAGCTCGCCGGGCTCCCGCTGCCCGCCCCCCACCTGCAGCCCGCCGACGCCCAGGCGGCGCTCGGTGGCACCACCTCCGCGCTCGGCTACGCGGTCGCCCCTGCCAAGGACCTGCGGCTCGACCCGTGGGCCGGATCCGGTGCGGACGTGTTCAACAACGGCGTCACGGTGATCCCCGACAACGGACCCGGTCCGATCGGCACCGGCACGGTCACCAAGCCGCTGTCCGCCGGCGGCGGGGCCAAGGACCTCCCGCTGGCCGGCCCGCTGCTCAACGCGCTGCCGCTCTGACGTCCCCGGACACCCGTACGGCCCGGCTGCTCCATACGGAGCAACCGGGCCGTACGAACGAGTGGTGGTGCCGCGTCACATCTGCGACTGGTGTCACATCTGCGACTGGTCCAGCGCGCCGGTGAGGGTCTGCGCCGGGTTGGCCTGGTTCAGCATCTCGCCGGCCATGGCGGTGGTGGTGCCGGCCAGCGTCTTCACCGAGTCGGTGACCGAGATCTGGTCCTGCTCGCCGCCGAGCGAGGCCTTGGCGCCCGGCACGGCCTGCACCGGGGCGGTCACCAGGTGCGGGTCCACCTTGTCCAGCGTCAGTGCGGCGTCGGTCAGCCGGCCGCTCTCGCCCTGCACGAAGCTGACCGGCCGGCCCAGGCCGACCGCCGGGCCGGCCACGTTCAGCGGGGCGGGCGGCGCGTCCAGGTCCAGGCTGCCGAGCCGCGCGCCCTGGTCCAGTTCGGGCAGCGGCAGCGTGGCGCCCAGCGACGGGCCCAGCTTGGTGCCGCCCAGGGCCGGCAGCACGTGGTCCGGGATCGGCTCGGTCGGGCTCTGGCCGGTCCCGCTCGGCGGCAGCAGCGGCGAGGACGGGATGCCGCCGTGGATCTCGCCGCCGTCCGCGAGCAGCGGCAGCGGCGAGTCCGGCGTGCTGAGCGGAATGCTGAACGGCACCTGCTTGGTGGCCAGTCCGTCCTCTAGCGCGGCCACCTCGGCCGGGGTCTTCGCCGCGGCCTGGGCCACGCCCTGCGTCGCCGCCACGCCCGCGCCGACCGCCAGCAGCAGGGCGCCCGCGGCCCGCTTGGAGAGCTTCATGGTGTTCGCCGTTCGTTCGGGTATCCGGTAATTCGGTACGTCGGTCATTCCGTATGACTTCTCGTGCCGCCAGCAGCCCGGGAGGTACTTCGGGTGCGTCGCGCACACCCTGGCGAACGAGCCACCTCCCCCCGGATAGCGGCAGTTAACCGGAACGGCCTAATAATCCGACTGGCGCGCGGAGAAATCGATGATCCTCGACGAATTTTCTCCGCCCCCGTAACTTTCCTGTTCGCCATTCTTTGATCCCGACGACGACGGGGCAGCACCCCTCGAACGGTATTTCAGAGAGGTATCTCGACCATGCTCAAGAAGTCTTTGGCCACCGTCGGCCTGGCCGCCGCCGCGCTGGCCGCAGTGTCCTCCCCCGCCGTCGCGATCGGCGACGCGGACGGTTCGGCCGCCACCATCCAGGGGAATGGCGGCACCAACTCCAGCGGCACCTGGGGCAACCACAGCCCGAACTTCCACTTCGCCGACAACCCGAACATCTGCCTGCCGGAGATCCACAACATCGGCGTGGCAGTGCTGGGCGTGGCCATCCCGGTCGAGGTCGACGCGCTCAACAACGAGCCCAAGCAGACCTGTGTGGTCGGCCAGGGCACCGTCGGCAGCGGCGACGGCGGCGTCTCCCACCTGGTCGGCTGACGTCCCGTCACCGCCCTGGCGCGGAGCCTCCCGCTCCGCGCCCCACGATCCGCCCGCGCCGTTCCCCCGGCCGGGCGGTGGCCCCGGCGCGAGCCACGCGCAAGGGGCGCTGCTCCACTCCATCAGATCCGAAAAGGAATGACCCCATGATCAAGAAGGCTCTCGCCGCAGTCGGCGTCGTCGCCGCCGGTTTCGCCATGTCCGCCTCCCCCGCGATGGCCATCGGCGACGCGGACGGCTCCGCCGTCTCCCTGCAGGGCGACGGCGGCACCAACGCCACCGGCACCCACGGCAACCACAGCCCGAACAACCACGTGCTGGACAACCCGAACATCTGCCTGCCCGACATCCACAACATCGGCGTGGGTGCCCTCATCGGCATCGTCGTCCCGGTCGAGGTCGACGCGCTCAACAACGGTGCCAAGCAGACCTGCGACATCGGCCAGAACACCGCCACCGCCGGCGACGGTGGCGTCAGCCACCTGATCGGCTGATCTTCCCGGTCACAGCCGACCGCCGGGTCCGGGGCCAGCCCCGGGCCCGGCGGTTCCGTGTCTCCGGCCGTACCCCCACCCGTTCGTCCGCGGCGCGACCGGGTGATCGGAGCACCGGCGAGCGCGTGCAGCGCCCCGCCAGCCGCACCCCCGTGTTGACGTAGAGACACCACCCGACGCAGAGAGGAACTCTTATGAAGAGCAAGCTGGGCAAGGCCGTCGTCACCACTGTCGCCGCGCTCGCCCTGGCCGGCATCGCCTCCCCCGCCTGTGCGCACGTCGCTGCCGGTGGCGGCGAGGAGGGCGTGATCACCGCCCACGAGCCCTTCATCGCGGGCCACGGAGCGGGCTTCGCCGCGACCGACCACATCTTCACCGCGGGCGGCCGCTACGGCTGGGCCACCTCCACCGCGATCGGCGGCGGCGAGGGCGGCATCATCGCCATCGGCTGACCCCGCAAAGGCCTGCGGACGCGAAGGCCTGCGGGCGCGAAGGCTTGCGGGCGCGAGAACAGGGGCGCGGGGAACTGCGCGCAGCGGAAGGCATCCCACCGCAAGATCGCAACGCAGGACAATGACCTGCACGTGATCGCGACCTTGCGGACCGGCCTTGCGCTTGCCGCGCAGTACCCCGCGCCCCTTCTTGCTGCTAGCGCAGCAACTGGGCGGCCTCGGTGGCCCAGTAGGTGAGGATCTGCTCGGCGCCGGCCCGGCGGATCGAGGTGAGCGTCTCCAGGATGGTGCGCTCGCGGTCGATCCAGCCGTTGGCGGCGGCGGCCTCGACCATCGAGTACTCGCCGGAGACCTGGTAGGCGGAGACCGGCACCGGGGAGGCGTCGGCGATCTGGCGCAGGACGTCCAGGTAGGCCATCGCGGGCTTGACCATCACCATGTCCGCGCCCTCGGCGAGGTCCTGCTCCAACTCGCGCAGCGACTCGCGGGCGTTGGCCGGGTCCTGCTGGTAGGTCTTGCGGTCGCCCTTGAGCGAGGAGCCGACGGCCTCCCGGAACGGGCCGTAGAACGCGGAGGCGTACTTCGCGGTGTAGGCGAGGATGCCGGTGTCCTGGTAACCCGCGTCGTCCAGGGCGCGGCGGATGACGGCGACCTGACCGTCCATCATCCCGGACGGGCCGACCAGGTGGACGCCCGCCTCGGCCTGCACGACGGCCATCTCGGCGTAGCGCTCCAGGGTGGCGTCGTTGTCGACCGAGCCGTCCTCGGCGAGCACGCCGCAGTGGCCGTGGTCGGTGTACTCGTCCAGGCACAGGTCGGACATCACCACCAGGGCGTCGCCGACCTCGGAAACCACGTCGCGGATGGCGACCTGCAGGATGCCGTCGGGGTTGGTGCCCTCGGTACCGACCGCGTCCTGCACCTCGGGGACGCCGAACAGCATGATGCCGCCCAGCCCGGCCTCGGCGGCCTCGACGGCGGCCCGGCGCAGGGTGTCCCGGGTGTGCTGGACGACGCCGGGCATCGAGGTGATCGGCTTCGGCTCGGCGATGCCCTCGCGGACGAACGCGGGCAGGATCAGCTCGGCCGGGTGGAGCCGGGTCTCGGCGACCAGGCGGCGCATCGCGGGGGTGGAGCGCAGGCGGCGCGGGCGGACGGACGGGAATTCGGCGGACACTTCGAAGGCTCCCTGAGTCACGAAAAAGACGCCGGGGGAGGCTTGGTCGGCCTCCCCCGACGGAGGGTCAGCGCGCCTTGCGGCGCGAACCGGGGCGGCGTTCGCTCGGCCGGTAGACCGGCTCGCCCGCCGCGGTGGCGGCGTCCCGGCGGTTGGCCCCGAAGTCGGCCAGCGCCTGGGCGAGCGCGGACGCGGACGGGGCCGGGGCCATCACGTCGACCCGCAGGCCGTGCTCCTCCGCCGTCTTGGCGGTGGCCGGGCCGATGCAGGCGATGACGGTCACGTTGTGCGGCTTGCCGGCGATGCCGACCAGGTTCCGGACGGTCGAGGACGAGGTGAACAGCACCGCGTCGAAACCGCCGCCCTTGATCGCCTCGCGGGTCTCGGCCGGCGGCGGCGAGGCGCGCACCGTCCGGTACGCCGTCACGTCGTCGACCTCCCAGCCGAGCTCGACCAGGCCGGCCACCAGGGTCTCGGTGGCGATGTCGGCGCGCGGCAGCAGCACCCGGTCGATCGGGTCGAACACCGGGTCGTAGGGCGGCCAGTCCTCCAGCAGGCCGGCGGCGGACTGCTCGCCGGACGGCACCAGGTCGGGCTTCACGCCGAAGTCGACCAGCGCCTGCGCGGTGGTCTCGCCGACCGCCGCGACCTTGATGCCGGCGAAGGCGCGGGCGTCGAGCCCGTACTCCTCGAACTTCTCCCGGACGGCCTTGACGGCGTTCACCGAGGTGAAGGCGATCCACTCGTAGCGGCCGGTGACCAGGCCCTTGATCGCGCGTTCCATCTGCTGCGGGGTGCGCGGCGGCTCGACCGCGATGGTCGGCACCTCCTGCGGCACCGCGCCGTACGAGCGCAGCTGCTCGGACAGGCCGTGGGCCTGCTCCTTGGTGCGCGGCACCAGCACGTTCCAGCCGAACAGCGGCTTGGTCTCGAACCAGGAGTGCGAGGCGCGGTGGGCGACCTGCTCGCCCACCACGGCTATCACCGAGGTCGCCGGGTCCACCGGGGCGGAGACCGGCGAGGGCAGCACCCGGGCGGCCTTCAGGTCGGCGGCGATGGCGGCCAGCGTGGAGGTGAAGGTGCGCTGGCGGGTGGTGGTGCCGGAGAGCGTCGCGGACAGCGCCGCGTCGGGCTTGCGGCCGTGCGCCACCAGGGCGTTCGCGGTCGCGGGCAGCTGGCCCAGGGTGGTGCGCACCACCAGGGTGGTCTCGGGCGCGCCGAGGTCGACCAGCTGGCCGCCGAGCAGCGCCTCGCCGTCCACGAACCGGACGTCCGCGCCCTGGTCGCCGCGGAGCGGGACACCCGCGTAGGCGGGCACGCCGACCGACTGGGCGACGCCGGGGACGACCTCGAACGGGACGCCGGCCTTGGCGCAGCGCAGCATCTCCTGGGCGGCGCAGCCGTCCAGGCCGGGGTCGCCGTCGACGGTGCGGACCAGGTGGCGGCCGGCCCGGACCGCGTCGGCGGCCAGGTCGCACAGCTCCTTGCCGGCGTCGGCCGGGTCGATCACCTGGACGCCGCTGGGGCAGTGGGTGCGGACCGCGGCGGCGGTCAGCGGGTCGGCGATCAGCACGTCGGCGGTGCTGAGCACGTCGACGGCGCGCAGGGTGAGCAGTCCGGGGTCGCCGGGGCCGGCGCCGAGGAAAGTGCAGCGCCCTGCGGGCGGGTGGAATCCGGCGGCGGTCATCGGGCGCGCTCCCCCATCAGGTCGGCCGCTCCGGCGTCGAGCAGCCGGGTGGCCAGGGCGCGGCCCAGGGCCGCGGCCTGCTCCTCGGCGGCTTCGTCGAGGACGAGCGGGCCGTTGGCGGACATCTTGAGCAGTTCGGCGCCATCGGTGGTGCCGACCACGCCCTCCAGGCGCAGTTCGGTGCCGGCCCAGGTGGCCAGCGCGGCGACCGGCGCGGAGCAGCCGGCCTCCAGGGTGGCCAGCAGGGCGCGCTCGGCGACCACGGCGGCCCGGGTGGGGACGTGGTCGAGCCGGGACAGCACGGCGGCCAGGGTCGGGTCGACGCACTCGACGGCGAGCGCGCCCTGCCCGGGGGCGGGCAGCATCAGCGCGGTGTCGAGGTGCTCGGTGATCTCGGCGTGGCGGCCGAGCCGGTTCAGGCCCGCGGTGGCCAGCACCACGGCGTCGAGTTCGCCGGAGGTGACGAAGTTGATGCGGGTGTCGACGTTGCCGCGGATGGCGACGGTCTCGAGGTCGGCGTCGTGCGCCCGGGCCCAGGCGTTGAGCTGGGCCATCCGGCGCGGGGAGCCGGTGCCGATCCGGACGGTGCGGCCGTCGGCCTTGCCGACCAGCTCGGCCAGGGTGAGGCCGTCGCGGGCGATCAGGGCGTCCCGGACGTCCTCGCGCTCGGGGACGGCGGCCAGCAGCAGCCCGGTGGGGGCGGCGGTCGGCAGGTCCTTGAGCGAGTGGACGGCCAGGTCGATGCGGCCCTCCAGCAGGGCGTCGCGCAGCGCGGAGACGAACACACCGGTGCCGCCGATCTGCGCCAGCGACTCCCGGGAGACGTCCCCGTAGGTGGTGATCTCGACCAGCTCCACCCGGCGGCCGGTGATCTTGGCCACCTCCTCGGCGACCATGCCCGACTGGGCCATGGCGAGGGCGCTGCGGCGGGTACCGAGGCGCAGCGGCGTCACTGTCTCTGGACCATTCATGAGGTGATCGTCCTGGTCGTGCTGGGGGGCTGACGGGGTGTTCATCTGGGTGCTCCGGCGGGCGGGGCGACGGCGGCCTGGGCGGCGGGGATACCGCCGGCCGGGATCGAGGACCCGGCCCGGTCGCCGGTCGGGGTGCCGGAGACAGCGTGCACTGCCGCGGGGTCCAAGTCGAACAGTTCGCGCAGGGCTTCCGCGTAGGAGGCCCCGCCGGGTTCGGCGGCGAGCTGCTTGACCTTGACGGTCGGGGCGTGCAGCAGTTTTTCGACCACCCGGCGGACGGCCTGCGAGATCTCCGCGCTGGAGCGCTCGTCGAGGTCGGGCAACCGGGAGGTGAGCCGGGCGAGTTCGCTGCGGACCACCTCGGAGGCCATGGCGCGCAGGGCGACCACGGTGGGGGCGATCCGGGCGGCGCGCTGCGCCTGGCCGAATGCGGTGACCTCGTCGCCGACGATGGTGGAGACGGCGTCCACGTCGCCCGCGCCGGGGGTGGCGGCGTGCGCGTGGGAGAGGCTCTCCAGGTCGACCAGCAGGGCGCCGTCGAGCTGGTGCACGGCGTGGTCGACGTCCCGCGGCATGGCGAGGTCGAGGAAGGCGAGCGGCTGCTCGGCGCTGCGGGCGGCGACCGCGGCGGCCACCTCGGCGGCGTCGATCACGGTGCCGGCGGCGCCGGTGCAGGAGATCACCAGGTCCACGTCGGCGAGTGCCTGCGGGACCTTGTCGAAGTCCAGGGTACGGGCGGCGCCGCCGAGGATCTCCACCAGGCGTTCGGCGCGGGCCGGGGTGCGGTTGGCGATCTGCAGGTCGGTGATGCCGACCCGGACCAGGGTGGCGGCGGCCAGCGAGCTCATCGAGCCCGCGCCGACCACCAGGGCGCGCTTGCCGGCGATCGGGCCGGCGCCGACGGCGACCTGCTCCAGACCGAAGGTGACCAGCGACTGGCCGGCCTTGTCGATGCCGGTCTCGCTGTGCGCCCGCTTGCCGACCCGCAGGGCCTGCTGGAACAGCTCGTTGAGGCCGCGGCCCGCGGTGTGCTCGTCCTGGGCCTTGGCCAGGGCGTCGCGCAGCTGGCCGAGGATCTGGCCCTCGCCGACGACCATCGAGTCCAGGCCGCAGGCCACCGAGAACAGGTGGTGGACGGCGCGGTCCTCGTAGTGCACGTACAGGTGCGGGGTGAGCTCGTCGAGGTCGACGCCGCTGTGCCCGGCGAGCATCTGGGACAGCTCGGCGACGCCGGCGTGGAACTTGTCCACGTCGGCGTACAGCTCGATCCGGTTGCAGGTGTTGACCAGTGCCGCTTCCGCGACGGTCGCCGAGGCGGCGGCGTCGTGCAGCAGCCGGGTCGGGCTCTCGCCGGTGAGCGCGGCGCGCTCCAGTACGCCGACCGGTGCGGTCCGGTGACTCAGACCGACTACCAGAAGACTCATGCCCCCACCTCGTCGTGACGGATGTTGGTGCTCACGCCGGCATCACCGCGGACAGGTCGTCCTCGGGGCCCTTGGTGCCCTTGGCGGCCGGGGTGCTCTTCGCCTGCTCGCCCTTGCCACCACCGGCGGCGCGGCGCAGCTTGGCGGCGGCGGCGCGGACCGGCCCGGGGGCGCGGTCGAGCACCGAGTCGCCGGCGGCGGGCTCGTCGCCGGCCTTGCGCTGCTCGTGGAAGGCGAGGATCTGCAGCTCGATCGACAGGTCGACCTTGCGCACGTCCACACCGTCCGGAACGGTCAGCACGGTGGGGGCGAAGTTGAGGATGCTGGTGACGCCGGCCTCGACCAGGCGGTCGCAGACCAGCTGGGCGGCGCCGGGCGGGGTGGTGATCACGCCGATGGAGACGTGCTGGGAGACGACGATGTCCTCCAGCTCGTCCATGTGCCGCACCGGCAGGCCGGCGGCGGTGCTGCCGACCACGTTGGGGTCGGCGTCCAGCAGGGCGGCGACCCGGAAGCCGCGGGAGGCGAAGCCGCCGTAGTTGGCGAGGGCGTGGCCGAGGTTGCCGATGCCGACGATGACGACCGGCCAGTCCTGGGTGAGGCCGAGCTCGCGGGAGATCTGGTAGACGAGGTATTCCACGTCGTAGCCGACGCCGCGGGTGCCGTAGGACCCGAGGTAGGAGAAGTCCTTGCGGAGCTTGGCGGAGTTCACGCCGGCCGCGGCGGCCAGCTCCTCGGAGGAGACGGTCGGCACGGAACGCTCGGACAGCGCGGTCAGCGCCCGCAGGTAGAGCGGGAGACGGGCCACCGTCGCCTCCGGAATGCCCCGCGCACGCGAGGTCCGGCGCGCGGCGCCCGGATCGGGCGTCTGCGAACTGTGGGGTGAGGGTCGGCCGATTGCCACGGTGCTCCTGTGGGTGAAGCTGGGCTTGGACCGCCAGGCTATGCGTTTGTGAACGTGTGCACAAAGATGGTGTCCGATTTGTCCCCGAACAGTGACACGCATCACTCGTAACCCGCCGCACCGACCAGCGGACGCGACCCTTCCGCTCCGGCCGGCCACGGACCCAGCGGAGCCCACCGGCGCAGCAGTGGGACCGACCCCGGGGCACGGGCCGAACGGGCCGCCGCCAGCCGCGGCCACGGCACCGCTGTGGCTCGACCAGCCTCCGGAACCAGCTCGTCCATCGGGGATCCGAGCCGCAGGCAGTGGCGCAGCAGTTCGACGGTGGCCCGGGCGTCGCCGAGCGCGGTGTGCGCCGGGAACCAGCCGAGCCCGGCCGCCTCCACGCACGCCGACAGTCCGAAACCGCCCGCCTGCGGCATCAGCCGCCGGGCCAGCCGCATCGTGCACACCGCCGGCAGCACCGGCAGCACCACGCCGATCCGCGCGAACTCCCGCTCCAGGAACGCCCGGTCGCAGGTCACGTGGTGTCCGACCAGCACCCGGTCGGCCAGCAGCTCCAGCAGCCAGGGCGCGATCTGCCGGAACCGCGGTGCGCCGACCACGTCCTCCTGCGCTATCCGGTGCACGTGCGTCGGCCCCACCGGCCCGGCCGGGTCGAGCAGCGTGGCGAACACCCGCTCGGTGCGCAGGGCGGCGTCCAGCTGCACCACGGCGACCTCGACCACCCGGTGGCGCCAGGGGCTGCGACCGGTGGCCTCGACGTCGACGACGGCATAGCCGTTCATCGCGCCCTCCTCTTGCACGGCCCCCGGTGGACAACCGTTCGATGGTAAGCCGGGAGCCGCTGGAACTCCTAGGGCCGAGGGCGTCGAGCGCCTACGAAGGACCGCCGGAGCGAGGACAGGCCCTCGGGGCCCGCCGGCCGGGGAGTCAGGCCAGCGCCTTGCGCAGCCGCTTCTCGTCCACCCGCCAGAAGTCGTGCTGGCGGCCGTCGATCAGCGTCACCGGGATCTGCTCGGCGTACTGCTCGTACAGCGCCGCGTCCTGCAGGATGTCCTTCTCCTCGAAGCCGACGCCGAGCTCGCCGACCACCTTGAGGATCACCGCCCGGGCGTCCTCGCACAGATGGCAGCCGGGCTTGCCGATCAGCGTCACCGTGGTGTCGGCCGGGTTCTTCTTCGCACGTCGCAGCAGGCTCACCCCACTCATTGTGCAGGCGCTCACGGCGCCGCCCCGGATGCCCCTCGTTCACCGGTGCGGCACTCCTCGGTCACGGGGACGGGCGCCCCGGCTGACTATGCTCGTCCCATGGCAGCGCTGCGAAGGCTCACCCGGTCGAGGCGTTCCACCGACGAACGGACCGTCCTGGCGGGCGAGGCCGCGGCCGACGCCGCTCAGGAACAGCTCACCCCCGACGGTACGGAACCGGGCCGCCCCAAGGCCCCCGAGGGCGACCACACCCCGGTGCCCGGCGACGTCCGGGCCGCCGCGTTCTTCGACTGCGACAACACCATCCTGCGCGGCGCCGCGATCTTCTACCTCGGCGTCGGCCTGTACCGGCGGCGCTTCTTCACCCGCCGCGACCTGGCCCGGTTCGCCTGGCAGCAGGCCGCGTTCCGGCTGCGCGGCGCCGAGAACGCCGAACACATCGCCGACGCCCGGGACAGCGCGCTCGGCCTGGTCGCGGGCAAGCGCACCGCCGACCTGGAACGGATCTGCGAGGAGATCTTCGAGCCCGTGCTGGCCGAGAAGGTCTGGCCCGGCACCCGCGCCCTGGTCCAGATGCACCTGGACGCCGGACAGCGGGTCTGGCTGGTCACCGCCGCCCCGCAGGAGGTCGCCCGGCTGATCGCCCGCCGGCTCGGCATGACCGGCGCCCTCGGCACCGTCGCCGAGACCCGCGCCGGCGAGTACACCGGACGGCTGGTCGGCGGCATGCTGCACGGCCCCGCCAAGGCCGCCGCCGTCCAGGCCCTGGCCCGCCGCGAGCACCTCGACCTGGCCCGCTGCGCCGCGTTCAGCGACTCCGCCAACGACATCCCGATGCTCAGCCTGGTCGGCCACCCGTACGTGATCAACCCGGACGCGGCGCTGCGTCGGCACGCCCGCGCGATGGGCTGGCGGGTTCGGGACTTCCGCACCGGGCGCAAGGCAGCCAGGATCGGCATCCCCGCGGCGGCCGCGCTCGGCGTCGCGGCCGGGGCGGCCGCCGCCGCGGTGGCGATGCGCCGCCGCCAGCGGGCCTGACCCGGCATCACCCGCCCCGCCCTTGACCGGGCGTCAACCCGCCGCCGCCGACACGCCCCCCGACGGGTGGTCCCGGCATGCCCGCGGACCCTCCCGGGCAGGCCCTGAGCAGGCGCCGCGGCCGTGACCGGAAGTGATCGTTCGGCAGTCGGTCAAAGTCGTGGGTTGGGCACGCCCCGACCGGGGAAACCCGGGCCATCCATCACCAGTCGGTCACCAGGTGCGCACAAGCGGTCGCATTGAGCCGGAGAAATGGCGTCAACTCCGGTCATCGGCAGCCGAATTTGCGCGAGAAGTGGACTTCCTTCGACCACTTCGACCACGGGGTGTAGCTGTCATTGCACAAAGCGTTATTCTCTCTTGGATGCACGCCACCCCGAACGTCCCCGTGACGGGTGGTCAATGCGGCGTGCCTCTCCGCACAGGCGGAGGTGATCCGTCCACAGTTCTGCCTCTGGGAGTCCCGTGTACCCACCCGTCCGGAACGACGCGCCAGCCACCTCCCGCCCGTCGAGCGCCGGCCTCCGCCGCAGTGTGCGCCTGGAGCGACTGTGGGCCGCGATCCGCGAGTTCGAACTGCTGGTGCCCCAACCCGCGGTGGCCGGCCCCGCGTTCACCACGCCCGCCCCCGCCGCGTTCGCCGCGCCACTGCTGCGCTCCACCGCCGCCGGCAGCCCCGCCGCCGCCCCGCGCAGCCGGACCGTGCCCTCCCCCGGCACCCGCGGCCGCACCCGCACCGCGCCCGCCGGCCCCGGCTACGACACCGAGCACAACCCCGTCGTCGATCTGGTCGAACGTGCCCAGAACGGCGAGAGCGAGGCCTTCGGGCGGCTCTACGACCACTACGCCGACACCGTCTACCGGTACATCTACTACCGGGTCGGCAGCCGGGCCACCGCCGAGGACCTCACCAGCGAGACCTTCCTGCGCGCGCTGCGCCGGATCGGCACCTTCACCTGGCAGGGCCGCGACTTCGGGGCCTGGCTGGTCACCATCGCCCGCAACCTGGTGGCCGACCACTTCAAGTCCAGCCGGTTCCGGCTGGAGGTCACCACCGGCGAGATGCTCGACTCCAACGAGTGCGAGCGCAGCCCCGAGGAGTCGGTGCTGGAGTCGCTCTCCAACGCCGCCCTGCTGGACGCGGTGCGGCGGCTCAACCCGCAGCAGCAGGAGTGCGTCACGCTGCGCTTCCTGCAAGGGCTTTCGGTCGCCGAGACGGCCCGGATCATGGGCAAGAACGAGGGCGCCATCAAGACGCTGCAGTACCGGGCGGTGCGCACGCTGGCCCGCCTGCTACCGCCCGACGCCCGGTGATCCGCGGGCCGTGGACGCGACACCCGAGAGACCCCCGACCCGCAGACCCCCGACCCGCAGACCCCGGACCGGCAGACCCTCGCCCGGCAGGCCCCGGCGCGAACGACCTTGCCCGGCGCGCCCGTTGGCGGCGCGCCCGGGCCCGGCGGGCGTGCCGCCGGATCGCCCGGGCCGTGATGCGCCGTCAACCCCGCGCGGGCGCTTGCCCGTCCGGGTGATGGGACGGTCATCTGCTCTGCTTAATACGCCAGGGGGGTCGTGCGTAACCGACTCCCGACACCGCTCGTTGGCCAGCGTGCATCCCGCCACCGGGCCCGCAGTCAAGTGGGATTTCGAGCTGTCACCCGATGGTGTGGTTTCGGCCTGTCGGGACAACCAACCGACGGGCCACGGTGTCGAAAACGACGAAGGGAGGTGTGGCCCGTGACGGCAAATGTGCTGGAGCACCGGCGGGCGAAGTCCTTCGCCGAGGCGCTGGAGGCCCACCAGAGTGACCACCGGAGGAGCGGCGCGCACCGGGCCGGCTCCACCGCCATGACCGAGCTGCTCACCATGGCCGACGCCCTCGGCGCGCTCCCCGCCCCCGGGCTCGCCGCCGAGACGCGGACGGTCCAGCGCGCCCGGCTGATGGCCGCGTTCGAACAGCAGTGGGCCGAAGGCGCCCCCACGGCGGTCCTCCCCGTCCAGCGCGCCAGGCGCACCCGCCGCACCCGGTGGGGCCGCCGCCTGGCCATCGGCGGACTGGTCGCGGGTGTCGCCGTCGGCTCCCTCGGCGGGGTCGCCGCGGCCTCCACCAACGCCCTGCCCGGGGACGCCCTGTACGGCATGAAGCGCGGCCTCGAAGGGCTGCGCCTCGACCTGGCCGACAGCGACTCCGAGCGCGGCGCCCTGCTCCTCCAGCAGGCCTCCACCCGGCTCGACGAGGCGCAGTCGCTGGTCGGCCGCACCGACCCGGGCAACACGCTCAGCCCCGCCACGGTCGACCAGGTCCGCCGCGCCCTCGACGACATGCACGCCGAGGCGCTGCGCGGCCGCGCCCTGCTGCGCGCGGTCTACCGCTCCAACGGCTCGCTCGCCCCGATGCGCCAACTCGCCGGCTTCGCCGGGCAGGACGAGCGCTGGTCGGCCCTGCAGTCCCGGCTGCCGTCCGGCCTGGCCGGTCAGGCCGACAAGGTGGACCGCCTGTTCAGCGACATAAGCGAGGACGTCGCGCCCCTGCGGCTGGTGCAGCCTTCCGGCCAGGGCAGCGACGGCAGCGGAACCACCGGCGGTTCCGGCACGGGGGCCGGCCAGCAGCAGCCGGGCGGCACCACCACGGGCGCCAACGGCGGCACCGGGAACGGCCCGGCCGACGGGTCGTCCGCGCGGGGGGCCACCCCGTCGGCCAGCCCGTCCGCCAAGCCCGGTCTGGGCGATCTGCTGGGCGGCCTCACCGGCTCCGCGCCCTCGCCGACCGCCCCGCCGGCCCAGGGCGGCGCTCCGGCCCCGTCGGCCTCACCGGCCGCGCCCCCGGGAGGCAACCAGGGCCTCAACCTCCCGCCGCTCCTCCCGGGGCTGCTGCCCGGGCTCACCCTCGGCTGAGCCCCGATCGCCCCGCGCCCCGCACCGGGGGCGCGGGGCGATCGGCGAAGCATCGGCCCGCCGGCCCGCCGGCCCGCCGGCCCGCCGGCCCGTCAGCCCGCCGGCCCGTCAGCCGAAGACCGAGCGGCGCTGCACCAGCAGCTTGTACAGCGTGTGCTGGATGGTCTCCCGCACCTGGTCGGTCAGGTTGAACACCAGCATCGGGTCGTCGGCGGCGTCCTTCGGGTAGCTGTCCGTCGGGATCGGCTCGCCGAACTGGATGGTCCACTTGGTCGGCAGCGGGATCGCCCCGAGCGGGCCCAGCCACGGGAAGGTCGGCGTGATCGGCACGTACGGCAGGCCGAGCAGCCGGGCCAGCGTCCGGAAGTTGCCGATCATCGGGTAGGTCTCCTCCGCCCCGACGATCGAGCACGGCACGATCGGCACCCCGGCCCGCAGCGCGGACGCCACGAAGCCGCCGCGGCCGAACCGCTGGAGCTTGTACCGGTCGGCGAACGGCTTGCCGATGCCCTTGAACCCCTCCGGCCAGACCCCGACCACCTCGCCGCGCTCCAGCAGCGTCTGCGCGTCCTCGTTGCAGGCCAGCGTGTGCCCGGCCTTGCGGGCCAGCTCGTTGACCACCGGCAGCACGAACACCAGGTCGGCGGCCAGCATCCGCAGGTGCCGGTCGGCGTGGTCGTGCACCGCGACCTGGGTCATCAGCGCGTCCAGCGGGATGGTGCCGGAGTGGTTGGCGACGATCAGCACGCCGCCCTCGGCGGGGATGTGCTCGGTGCCGCGGACCTCGATCCGGAAGTACTTCTCCGCCAGCGGCCGCAGCATCGCGAGGAACACCTCCTCGGTCAGCTCCCGGTCGAAGCCGAAGTCGTCGACCTCGTAGTCGCCCGTCAACCGGCGGCGCAGGAAGCCGAGTCCGCCGGCGGCGCGCTGTTCCCAGCCCTTGCCGAACAGCTGGGTCGCGGTCGCGCCGAGCCGGCCGGAGAGGGCCGCGCCGACGCTGTCGGCCAGCCGGTCGGCGAGCGCCGGGCGCGGCTCGGGGCCGGACCAGCTCGGCGCGGACTCGATCGGGATGACCTTGGCCGCCGGGTCGGCGGGCTCCCGCGCGGCTGTCATCGCGGCCTCAACTCCTCGGGCTGGGTGGGACGGTGGTCGGCGAGCAGATCGGTGAGCCGGTCGGTGACGGCGGTCAGCCGGGCCGGCGGAAGCGGGCCGGGCACCACGTGTGCGGCGAAGTCGGCGAACGCCTCGGAGGTGGTCCAGCGGGGCGTGAAGCCGAACGTGTCGCGCAGCAGCGCGGTGCTCACCACCCGTCCGTGGGTGAGCAGTTGGAGCTGTTCCTGGGAGAACGCGCGGTCCGCGGGGGCGGTCAGCTGCCGGGCCAGCTGGGCGACCAGGCCGAGCGCGGGCCGCAGCAGCGGCACGGTGGGCCGGCCTAGCCTGCGGGCGCACTGGGAGAGCAGCAGCACGCCGTCGCCCGCCACGTTGTAGGTGCCGGTCGGCGCGTCCAGCGCGGCCATCCGCAGCACCTCCAGCGCGTCGTCCTCGTGGACGAACTGCAGGCGCGGGTCGTGGCCGAGCGCGGTCGGCAGCACCGGCAGCCGGAAGTACGCGGTCAGCGGGGTGTCGCCGTGCGGGCCGAGGATGTTGGCGAACCGCAGCACCGTGACGGCGACGTCGGGGCGGCGGCGGGCGAACCCCCGTACGTAGCCCTCCACTTCGGCGGCGTCCCGGGCGAAGCCGCCGGCCGGCAGCGCCTTCGGCTGCATCCGCTCGCCGAACACCGCCGGGTCGCGCGGCGCGGAGCCGTAGACGGCGGTGGTCGACTTCACCACCAGGCGGCGCACGCCGGGGGCCTTCTGGCAGGCCCCGAGCAGCTGCATGGTGCCGATGACGTTGGTCTCCTTCACCAGCGCCCGGCCGCCGTGGCCGAGCGCGGTGACGTGCAGGTGCACCACGGTGTCGACCTCGTGCTCGGCGATCACCCGGGCGATCGCCGGCCGGCGCAGGTCGACCTGCGCGTACTGGACGCCGGACGGCAGCGCGGCCGGCGGCGGGCCGGCGTCCACTCCCACCACCCGGTCCACGCCCGGCTGTTCGGCGATCTGCCCGGCGAAACGCGCACCGAGCCGGTGCGACACGCCGGTGACGAGCACGACCCTGCCCACGTTGCCGCGACCTCCCATGGCTGCCGTTGCTGCCTTCCCCCTGGGCTGCACCGTACCGCGCCGCGAAGGCGGGAGCGGAAACGCCACTGCCCGCCGCCGGAAATCATCCGGGGACGGGCAGTGGTGCACCTTCGGCGCCAGTTCTTCCTGCGTCGCTGAACGCGTGTGCGGGGTTGACCCCCGCGTGAGCGAGGATGGCGCCGAACGGTGTTACTTCTTGTTGCGACGCTGAACGCGGGTCCTCTTCAGAAGCTTGCGGTGCTTCTTCTTGGCCATACGCTTGCGACGCTTCTTGATGACAGAGCCCACGGAACATTCCTCGCTCACTCGGACCCGCGCCCGTGAGGAACGGGAGTCCATACGACTGACGGAGGGCCTAGCCTACCGTCCACCTCGCGTTTGCCGTAATCGGAGTCCGTCGGCCTTTCCGGACTACGCGCTCTGCAGCCGCACGTAGGACTCCTGAAGGTATTCGTGCACCTTCTGCTCGGGCACCCGGAACGAGCGTCCGACCCTGATGGCCGGAAGTTCGCCGCTGTGCACAAGGCGGTAGACCGTCATCTTCGAGACCCGCATCACCGAGGCGACCTCGGCGACGGTCAGGAAGACCACATCCTGCAGGGGACGCTCGCTCATGACCCTCACCCGACCCTTACCCGTGTGCAAGGCACCGGCTTCCCCTCCGGTGACTCCACCGGCACACGTGTATCCCCAGAGTAGTTATGGGTGGTACGGGTGGGAAGAGGGTGGCCGTCAACTGTTGTACGGTGCGAGATCCGCCCGTTGCAGTACGTAGTCGCTCAGCGCTCTGTAGCAGGACGGGTCCGAACCGTCCTCCAGCGGGACGACCACGGCGACCAGGCCGTCCGCCTCGGCGGCGAACGGGGCGACGTCGTTGCAGTCGGCGACGCCGCCGGCCGGGATGCCGAGGCGGCCGGCGCCGCACAGCCAGCCGTGGTCGCCCAGGACCAGGTCGGGCGGGCGGTGCCCGGCGTCGGCGAGGGCGGTCAGGGCGAGGCGGACGGGCAGCGGGGAGTGCGTGTGGGCGAGCTCGCCCACAGCCGGGCGGCCGGGGCGGCCGGGGCGGTCGGGGCCGTCCAGGGCGCGCATCACCAGCACCCGGTCGACCACGTCGAGGTAACGGGGGCGGTCACCGTCCGGGGTGGGCTCACGGAAGTGCACGCCCCGCGCAGGGGTGTGCACGGGGCAGCCCGCGGCTTCGAGCGCCCTTGCGAGCGCCCCGTGGAAGCCCGCCAGCTTGGTCGGGTGCCCGGTGCCGGCCAGCACGCTGCCGCGGCGGGCGGCGGTGCGGCGCAGCAGCAGGGCGAGGCGGTCCAGGGCGGCGATGGTGAGGTCGGGGTCGATGGTGTCGGGGCCCTCGGTGTACCGGGGGTCGGGGTGCACGCCGACGCGTTCGGCCATCAGGCGCAGCACCGCGTCCGGGTCGCGGCGGGGCTCCGGTTCGAGGCCCATCAGCGCCTTGGGGTCGCCCTGGGCGAAGAGCCGGTAGTGGCGCAGGTTGTTCTGCCGGGGCGTGGGCACGTCCGGGCCGGCCAGCCGGTGCTTCAGCAGGTGGGCGCGGAGATTGTCGCGGGCGGTCACGGGATCAGTCCGTGGTGCGGGAGGACGGCGCGGCGGGTGGCCAGGACGGCCTGGTCGAGGCGGTCGGCGGGGTCGTAGCCGCCGTCGTGGAAGTCCGCCCAGTGCGGGGTGGCGCCGTCGGTCATCCGCAGCGGGGCGGGGCGGCGGGTCAGCCGGTAGACCTCGGCGCGCCAATCCTCGGGGGTTTCGGTGGCCGGATCGACCGGGTTCCCGGCGGCGGTGGCCACCAGGTGGGTCCAGGTGCGGGGCACCACGTCGACCACCGCGTACCCGCCGCCGCCGGTGGCCACCCAGCGGCCGTCCGCGTACTGGTGGGCCAGGCGGTGCACCGACTCGGCCATCAGGCGCTGGGCGTCGACGGTGACGGCCAGATGGGCGAGCGGGTCCTCGATGTGGGTGTCCGCGCCGTGCTGGCTGACGATCACCTGCGGGCGGAACGCGGCCAGCAGGTCCGGGACGACGGCGTGGAAGGCACGCAGCCAGCCTGCGTCACCGGTGCCGGCTGGCAGCGCCAGGTTGGCGGCGGTGCCCTCGGCGTCCGGGCCGCCGGTCTCGGTGGCCCAGCCGGTCTGCGGGAACAGCGTGCTGGGGCTCTCGTGCACCGAGACGGTGAGCACCCGGGGGTCGTTCCAGAACGTCTGCTGCACGCCGTCGCCGTGGTGGACGTCCACGTCGATGTAGGCGACCCGTTCCGCGCCCAGTTCCAGCAGACGGGCGATGGCGAGGGCGGGGTCGTTGTAGATGCAGAACCCGGACGCCTGGCCGGGCATGGCGTGGTGCAGTCCGCCCGCGAAGTTCACGGCGTGCGGGGTCTGTCCGCGCCACACCGCCTCGGCGGCGGCCACCGACTGGCCGGCGATCAGCGCGGAGGCGGTGTGCAGCGCGGGGAACGACCAGTTGTCGTCGGTGCCGAGACCGTGCGCCGGATCGGTGGCGGACGGGTCGGCGGCGGCGCGCTTCACCGCGGCGAGGTAGTCGGCGGTGTGCACCAGGCGGAGCGTGGAGTCACCGGCGGCGGGGGCGGAACGCACCGTCACGGACGGGTGCTTGGTGAGGCCGAGAGATTCGATCAGACGCATCGTCAGGGCTAGCCGGGTCGGGTCCATGGGGTGGCCGGGGCCGAAGTCGTAGCCGGTTTCGTCCTCGTCCCAGAACAGGTGCAGTCCGCAAGTTTCCGCCATGGGGCCACCGTATCGGGGCGGGTCCGGCGGGGGCGCGAGGGTATGGGACGAGGCGCGAATCCTGGGCACCTGCGGGGGCGCGCTCACGTGCAAGTCATTGTCCGTGGCGCGATCTTTCCGCCGGTCAGCTTCCGTTTCGCGCAGTTCCCCGCGCCCCCGGTTTCGCACCCACCTGCGCCCCCGGTTGCGCACCCGCCTGCGCCTCTGTGTGCGCAACCACTTGCTTCGCCGCCGGGGCGAAGTGCGGGGCGAGCGGGATGATCGCGAGGATCAGCAGCATGGGGGCGCCGAAGGCCCAGCGGTAATTGGAGAGTTCGGCGAGGGTGCCGACGAGCGGGGCGCCGATCAGGAAGCCGGCGTAGTTGAAGAGGTTGAGGCGGGCGACGGCGGCGTCGCTCGCGTGCGGGAGGAGACGGCCGCCGGCGGCGAAGACCTGGGGGATGATCGCGCAGATGCCGAAGCCGAGGACGGTGAAGCCGAGGATGCCGGCCGAGGTGCTGGGGGCGGTGGCGGCGAGCAGGAAGCCGGCGCCGGCCAGGCTCGCGCCGGTGCGGACGACGGCGGTCGCGCCGAAGCGCTGGACGGCGCGGTCGCCGACGGCGCGGCCGAGCAGCATGGCGACCATGTAGCCGAGGTAGGAGAGTTTGGCGAGGTCCTCGCGGCTGCCGAGGCCGTCGGTGAGGTACTTGACGCTGTAGTTGGAGACCGAGGCGTCCGCGATGTAGGCGAAGGCCATCGCGGCGCACAGCGGCAGCAGCGGCCGCCAGGGGATGCGGCGGGCGGCGAGTTCGGCGGCTTCCCGGACGGCGTCGCCGAGTTCGGCGGGGCCGGCGAAGTGGCGGCCGACGACGAAGGCGGCGGGTATCAGCAGGGCGGCCGCGCCGCCGAACAGCAGCGGCAGGCCGGCGTCCCAGTGGGCGCCGAGGCCGGCCAGTGCGGCGCCGAGGATGCCGCCGAGGCTGAACGCGGCGTGGAAGCCGATCATGATGCTGCGGCCGTAGCGGTGCTGGAGGCCGACGCCGAGCATGTTCATGGAGGCGTCGAGGGCGCCGACCAGGAGGCCGAACAGGCCGAGGGCGATGGCGAGTTGCCACAGTTGGTTGCCGAGACCGGTGAGCGCGAGGGTGAGGCAGACGGCGGGCTGGACGACGCGCAGCACGCCACGTGCGGTGGTGCGCTTGACCAGTGCCTCGGAGCCGATCGAGCCGATACCGGCCAGGATCGGGACGGCGGCCAGGAAGACCGGCAGCAGGCCGTCGCTGAGGCCGTAGCGCTTCTGGAGTTCGGGGATGCAGGCCACCAGCAGCGCGAAGGTGGTGCCCTGGAGGAAGAACGAGACGGCGAGCGCGGCCCGGGCCTGGCGGAGCCGGGGGGTCGGTTCGGCCTGCATCAAAACCTCGCTCACCACCGACGCTACCGGCCGGTACGAAGGACGTTGGGCCAGAGCGTAGGCGGTGGGCGGCGTCGGCGGGAGGGGTCGCGCGCGATCAGTTCAGAAGATCGACCGCCCCCTGCAGGTCGGCGTAAAGGCCGGTGGCCCCAGCGGAGTTGAGCTTCTCGGGGTCGGTGAGCGCGGCGTACCCGTACACGTCCATTCCGGCGGCGCGGGCGGCGAGGACGCCGTTGGCGCTGTCCTCCAGGACCAGGCAGCGGGCCGGGTCGGCGCCCATGGTGCGGGCGGCGTGCAGGAACAGGTCGGGGGCGGGCTTGCCGATGCCGACGTCCTGGGCGGAGAACAGCAGTTCGTCGGTGAAGTACCCGGACAGGCCGGTGAGGCGGTGCGCGGTGCGGATCCAGGAGTGGTGGGCGGAGGAGGCGACGCAGTAGCGGATGCCGCGTTCCTGGAGGTGCGTCAGGAACTTCTCGGCGCCGCGCACGGGCCGCAGTTCACCGTCGAAGGCGGCGAACACCCGGTCGTGGAACAGGTCGTCGAAGCCCTCGGGGAGGGTGGCCCCGTACCGCTGCGCGATCACGTCGTGGACGTGGTGCGCGGCGGTGCCCATGAAGTCGCGGTAGGAGTCCTCGACGGTGGTGGGGAAGCCGAGTTCGGTGAGGTACTCGGCGAGCACCCGGTTGGATATCGGCTCGCTGTCCACCAGCACGCCGTCATTGTCGAGGATCAGCAGGTCGTAGCTCACGTTGCTCCAGACTACTTTCCGCCGGTGGCGAGTTCCCGGGAGCGGTCCCGGGCGGCCTCCAGGGCGCCGAGCATGGCGGCCCGGACGCCGTGGTTCTCCAGTTCGCGGATGGCGGCGATGGTGGTGCCGGCCGGGGAGGTGACGGCCTCGCGGAGCTTGACGGGGTGCTCGCCGGAGTCGCGGAGCATCACCGAGGCGCCGATCGCGGACTGCACGATCAGCTCGTGCGCGACCTGGCGGGGCAGGCCGAGCAGGATGCCGGCGTCGATCATCGCCTCGACCAGGAAGTAGAAGTAGGCGGGGCCGGAGCCGGACAGCGCGGTGGCGGCGTCCTGCTGGTTCTCGGGGACGCGCAGCGCCTTGCCGACCGAGCGGAAGATCGCCTCGGTGCGCTCCAGGTGGGCCTCGGTGGCGTGCGAGCCGCCGGAGATCACGCTCATGCCCTCGTCCACCAGCACCGGGGTGTTGGGCATGACGCGGACCACGGGGGTGCCGGGGGCGAGGCGCTCCTCGAACCAGGCGGTGGGGATGCCGGCGGCGGCGGAGACGATCAGCTTGTCGGCGGCGACGTGCTCGGCGAGTTCGTCGAGCAGGGTGCCCATGTCCTGCGGCTTGACGGCGAGGATCAGGGTGTCGGCGAGCTTGGCGGCCTCGGCGTTGGTGGCCGTGGCGACGCCGTAGCGGTCGGCGAGTTCGGTGGCGCGCTCGGGGCGGCGGGCGGTGATCATGACGTCGGCCGGGTCGGCGCCGGCCCGCAGCAGGCCGGAGAGCAGGGCTTCGCCGATCTTTCCGGTGCCGAGGAAGGCGATCTTCTGGCCGGCGGTGGTGGTGTTGCTCATGGAGGCCCTCCGTGCGCTGCGGTTCCTGGCCCCCATCCTGCCCCGGAACGCCTCCGCTCCGGGGCAGGCGTCCACCCTGCGGTCGGGATCAGTCGGTGCCCTCTTCGTCCTCGTCGGCCACCACGCCGAGCAGGAACTCGGCGTCGCGGACGGTCTCGTCGGTGATCCGGACGCCGGTGAGCCGCTCGGCCAGCGCGAAGAACGCCGCCTGCTTGCCGGACCCGTCGTAGCCGACCTCGCGCAGCAGCGGTCCGAGGGCCCCCGGGGCGCTGCCGTGGGACCGCTCGGGCCCCTCGAAGCTGGTGAGCACTTCGCCGTCCCGGTAGTGGGTGAACCGCTGCATGGGCTTGCCGGCGTTGCTGTCGTGGGTGACGGTGACGCCGCCCGCGGAGAGCGCCGGCAGGTGGCCGCTGATGCCGACGCCGGAGTCGAGGGCGAGCAGCAGCGTCCAGTCGCCGCCCTCGCCCGGGACGGTGACGGCGGCCGCGGCAAACGAGTCGTCCTGGTAGTCGTCGACCCACTCGCGCAGTTCCTCGTGGCAGTCGAGCAGGTCGTCGAAGCCGTCGCCGAAGCCCTGCGGGACGGCGCCGATCGCCTCGAGCACCTGCTGCGGAGTGCGGCCGCGCACCAGCGTGAGGGAGTATCCGTCCTGGTCGCAGCGCCCGAACCACTGGGAGTGGTCGAGCCAGGCGTAGTCGTTCGCGGTCGGAGTCATCGGGCCAGTCTGCCCGGGCGGACCGACAGGGCGTCACCGGCCGTGTGCCGGTGCGGGTATCGGCCCGTAGGGGGAATCTCAGGGGCCCCGATGCTGGATTCCGGGGCGGCCGAGGAGCACCGTGGAGACATGGGACACGGAGAGTTGTCAGGACGTGAGAACCGCCAGGTCGCCGTCGCCGCCGCGACGCTCGGGCCGTGGCGGACGGCGACGGCGGTGGGTGCGGTGGTCGGCGGCGCCGCACTCGCGGTCGATGTGGTGACTGGGCACTGGGCGATGGACATCCTGGCGGGGCCGGTCGGCCTCGGGCTGTTCTTCTTCTTCCTGGTGGGCACGGTCGGCGGGCGGCTGCGCAAGAGCGGGGACCGGCGGCTGCGGCGCTGGGCGGACGAGCACCCGTGGCAGTCGGTGGTTCCGGCGTCCGCGGCGCTGTGGCTGGCGAACACCGTGAACCTGTGGCTGCTGGGCGACTGGGGCCTGTTCGCGGCGCTGTTCACCTCGCTGCTGCCCGCAGGTCTGCTGCTGGCTGTGGCGGGTGTGGTCGGCTCGGTGAAGGCGGCCCGCAAGGAGTAGCCGTTTCCGGCCCCCGGTGTCGGGCGTGTCGGAGGTGATCGGCATACTTCCGGCCGTGCCGAGAATAGACGGGCCGGGGCCGGACAACGGCGTCCCCGGACAAGAGGGGGACCCCTTCGCGGGGTTGGTGCAGAACGAGCAGCCGGCGAAGAAGCCGCGTCCGGGGCGCAAAGCGCTGCTGGCGTGGCTGGCGGCGATGGCGCTGGTGACGGTGGCGGTGACGCTGAACCACCAGAAGTCGGAGCAGCCGGCGGCCAAGTCCTCGGCGCTGCCGTCGGTGGGTGCGGCGACGGCGGCGCCCAGCAGCGCGCCGCCGAGCCTGGCGCCGGAGACCGCGACGGTGGACCGGCCGTGGGCGGGTTCGCCCGCCGAGGCGTGGCCGGCCGGCCCGGAGGGGCTGAAGCTGCCGGAGGCCACCGCGGTCGGGGTGTTCGACCAGGACCGGGTGGCCAAGGACCTGGAGCTGGCCAAGGCCTACCTGGTGGCGACCAACCTGGATCCGAAGGTGGTGGCGGGCGGGTACCCGCAGGGCGCGCTCGACCTGGCGAACCGGGAGACCGGCGACCGGATGACGTCGGAGCTGTCCCACCCGAGCGAGGAGCGCGACCCGGCGAACTGGGTGAGCCGCTTCGACCCGGACTGGGCGGTGCCGGTGACCGACCAGGTGAAGGTGCAGGGCCTGATCACCTTCGAGGGCGACGGCGAGCAGGGCCTGCTGGTGCACGCCGACGTCACCTTCGTCTACGCGCTCAAGCCGGGCCCGAAGGTCGGCCAGGCCTCGCCGTCGGCGCAGCCCTCGGGCCGCGGCACCGGGGCGCAGCCGTCCGGCAGCGCGGGTGCGAAGGCGGTGGGCTTCGTCCGGGCCGAGCCGGGTGGGGTCGAGGTGGAGCGGGAGATCGTCCGCCGCAAGATCGACTTCCGGTTCGCCGACCCGGCGCGCTTCCAGGTGAAGAAGGACAAGGTGTCGCTGGTCAGTTGGAGCAGCGAGCGCGCCAACACGTTGTGCACCTTCGGCGGCGGCTACCTGCGGCCCGCCTTCCGGGCTGACCGGGGCGCCGCGAGCGCCTCGCCCGGGGCCGGGCCGACCAGCGACCCGTACGACTGGAGCAAGCCGCTGAACAGCGACGGCAAGTGTGGTACCGCCAGCCGTAGTTGACGGAATCTCAGGCCCGCCGCCGGGCCGCCTTGCGGGCGTCGCGCTCCGCACGGGCGGCCCGGCGGCGCTGCCAGGTGGCGGTCTGCTGGTCGTGGACGGCCCGCCGCAGGCCCTCGCCGGGGGCCTCGACCAGGCTGCGCAGGAAGTAGACGGCGAGCGAGCCGGTGAAGCCGACCAGCCAGACGCCGGCCAGTGATTTGTCCTCGGCCATCCAGCCGGTGAGCGATTCGCGGCCCTCGGTGAGGATCTTCCAGGTGCGCAGGCCCGCCAGCGCGGTGCAGATGCCGATGGCGAGCGTCAGCAGCACCGTGAGCGGGGCGGCGCCGGAGATCCGGACGCCGGAGACGCCCAGGCGCAGCAGCAGCGCCCCGGCGGTGGTGGCCGCCAGGGCGCCGAGCGGCACCAGGACGCGGCGCAGCCAGTAGGCGGCGCCGCGGTCGACCCAGGTGGTGCCGAAGAAGCGGATCGGTTCGGGGGCCGGCGCGTCCTCAGTGGTGGTCCTCACGGGCCCGATTATCGCCACGTCGAACTACCCGCCCCGGGCGGCGCGCCTCAGCCGAGCTTGCTGACGTCCCGGACGGCACCCTTGTCGGCGGAGGTGGCCATCGCCGCGTACGCCTTGAGGGCGGCCGAGACCTGACGGTCGCGGGACTTCGGGCGGTAGCCGCCCGCCGCCTCCAGCTTGAGCCGGCGCTCGTGCAGGTCCTCGAAGGAGACGTCGAGGTTGATGGTGCGGGCCGGGATGTCGATGGTGATCGGGTCGCCGTCCTCGACCAGGGCGATGGCACCCCCGGACGCCGCCTCCGGGGAGATGTGGCCGATGGACAGGCCGGAGGTGCCGCCGGAGAACCGGCCGTCGGTGATCAGCGCGCAGGCCTTGCCGAGGCCGCGGCCCTTCAGGAAGGACGTCGGGTAGAGCATCTCCTGCATGCCCGGGCCGCCCTTGGGGCCCTCGTAGCGGATGACCACCACGTCGCCCTCGGTGACCTGCTTGGCGAGGATCTTCTCGACGGCCTCGTCCTGGGACTCGCAGACCACGGCCTTGCCCTGGAAGCGCCAGATCGACTCGTCCACGCCGGCGGTCTTCACCACGCAGCCGTCCTCGGCGATGTTGCCGTACAGCACGGCCAGGCCGCCCTCGACCGAGTAGGCGTGCTCGACGCTGCGGATGCAGCCGCCGGCCGCGTCGGTGTCCAGGGTGTCCCAGCGCTCGGACTGGCTGAACGCCTCGGCGGAGCGGACGCAGCCCGGGGCGGCGTGCCACAGTTCGACGGCCTGCTCGGAGGGCGAGCCGCCGCGCACGTCCCAGGTCTTCAGCCACTCGGCGATCGAGTCGGAGTGCACGGTGTGCACCTCCTCGTTGAGCAGCCCGCCGCGGTACAGCTCGCCGAGGATGGCGGGGATGCCGCCGGCCCGGTGCACGTCCTCCATGTAGTACTTGCCGTTCGGGGCGACCTTGGACAGGCACGGCACCTTGCGCGAGATGGCGTCGATGGCCCGCATGTCGAAGTCGACCTCGGCCTCCTGGGCGGCGGCCAGCAGGTGCAGGATCGTGTTGGTGGAGCCGCCCATCGCGATGTCCAGCGCCATGGCGTTCTCGAACGCGGCGCGGGTGGCGATGTTGCGCGGCAGGACGGAGGCGTCGTCGCCGCCGTAGTAGCGGTTGGCGATGTCCACGACGGTGCGGCCGGCCTGCTCGTACAGCGCGCGGCGGGCGGTGTGGGTGGCCAGCACCGAGCCGTTGCCCGGGAGCGACAGGCCGATCGCCTCGGTCAGGCAGTTCATCGAGTTGGCGGTGAACATGCCGGAGCAGGAGCCGCAGGTCGGGCAGGCGTTCTCCTCGATGATCGAGATGTCCGCGTCGGAGACGTTCTCGTTCACCGCCTGGGAGATCGCGTCCACCAGGTCCAGCTTGCGGACGGTGCCGTCCACCAGGGTGGCCTGGCCGGCCTCCATCGGGCCGCCGGAGACGAACACGGTGGGGATGTTGAGGCGCAGCGCGGCCATCAGCATGCCGGGGGTGATCTTGTCGCAGTTGGAGATGCAGATCAGCGCGTCCGCGCAGTGCGCGTTGACCATGTACTCGACCGAGTCGGCGATCAGGTCGCGGGACGGCAGCGAGTAGAGCATGCCGTTGTGGCCCATGGCGATGCCGTCGTCCACCGCGATGGTGTTGAACTCGCGCGGGATGCCGCCCGCCTGCTTGATCGCCTCGGAGACGATCCGGCCGACCGGCTGCAGGTGGGTGTGGCCGGGGACGAACTCGGTGAAGGAGTTGGCGACCGCGATGATCGGCTTGCCGAAGTCCTCGCGGGCTACGCCCGCGGCGCGCAGAAGGGCGCGCGCGCCCGCCATGTTGCGACCTTGGGTGACCGTGTTGGACCTCAGCTGGGGCATCGGAGCCGCTCCTTCGGGACATTTCGGGGGTCCGTCGAGCCTACGCCCGCGCCGACCGGAACCGGACCAGGTGTCCGCGATGCGGTCAGCGCGGGCGGCTGCCGGTGCCGGACAGGCCCTAAGGCTTCGGGGCGACGAACAGCTCCAGCCGGTACGGCTCGACCAGCTGCCCGTCCGGGAACTCGGCGAGCAGCGCCTCCCGTTCGGCGGCCAGGATCGGGGCCCGCAGCTCCGGGTCCAGCACCGCGACGTACGAGCGGGAGGTCAGGTCGGTGATCAGCTGGTCGACCGTCACCTGCCGTTCCCAGCGCACCGTGGCCTCGCGGACCTCCAGGCCGGCCTCGGTCAACTTCTCGTGCCCGGCGATCACCCCGCCGTAGTAGTGGTAGCCGGGCAGGGCGGCCGCCATCCGCTCCTGGTGGGCGGCCAGCCAGGGCGTCTCGTAGTCCTTGATGTTCCACCACACCGCCAGCGCCCCGCCCGGGCGCAGCACCCGCAACGCCTCCGGGATGGACCGCTCGGGATCGGTCCAGTGGAACGCCTGCGCGTAGGTGACGAGGTCCACCGAGGCGTCGTGGAACGGCAGTTCGTCGCCGCCGGCCTTCACCACCGGCAGTCCGGGACTGACCTCGCGGAGCACCGCGGCCATGCCGTCGCTGGGTTCCACCGCGACCACCCGGGCACCGCGGCCGGCCAGCAGCCGGGTGGCGATGCCCGTGCCGGCGCCGACGTCCAGGACGTCCGCGCCCTTCAGTGGGCGGCCGGACAGCCGCTCCAGCTCGTCAAGCAGCTCGTCCGGGTAGGACGGCCGGGCCGCGTTGTACTCGGCGGCGACCGCGCCGAAGGAGTTCGCGTGGGCCTGCTTGTCAGTCATCGATTCGTCTCCCGTCATTCCCAGGTGCGCGAGCACAGCACCAGGCCGTACCCGTCCGGATCCAGCACCGTCACCCCGAACTCGTCCCAGTACGGGTTGTGCGCGGGCACCCGGCGGCCGCCCGCCGCGACCAGGCGCTCGACCAGCGCCTCGTCGACGGGCTCGCCCAGGTACAGCACGAACAGGTCCTCGACCGTCGGGGCCGGCGCGACCGGGCGCTCCGGGTCGAGGGCCAGCTCGAAGTGCCAGGTGCCGCCCGGGAATCCGACCATCAGCAGGTCGTGCTGCCCGGACACCCGCACGGTGCTGCGCCACAGCACGGACAGGCCGAGGCCCTCGACGTAGAAGCGTTCGGCGGCCGCCAGGTCCAGGGACGGGCGGGCCAGCCGGACGTGGGTGCCGGGGCCGATCACGCCGGGACCGCCGTTCGGTGGTTGATCATGCTGGCGACTCTAGGCGCGGGCCCGCCGGGCTGTCCGGTGATCCGTGAACTGACAATCCGTCACATCATGGGCCGGACCGCCGCCAGGTGCAGCCGGGTGAAGGCCAGCGCCTCCGCCAGGTCGGCCTCCCGGTCGGCCGGGGAGCCGGACTTGCGGGTGTTGACCTCCAGCACCACGTGCCCGTCGAAGCCGGTCCGGGCCAGCCGCTCCAGCAGCTCCGCGCACGGCTGCTTGCCGCGCCCCGGGATCAGGTGCTCGTCCTTGCCGGACCCGGACCCGTCCGCCAGGTGCACGTGCGCCAGCCGGTCCCCCATCCGGGCGGCCAGTTCCAGCGCGTCCACCCGCGAGGTCGCCGCGTGGGACAGGTCGACGGTGAAGTGCCGGTACTCCTCGTCGGTGACGTCCCAGCCGGGCGCGTACGCCAGCATCTCGCGGTCCCGGTAGCGCCACGGGTACATGTTCTCCACCGCGAACCGGACCGGCGTCTCCCCCGCCATCCGGTCGATGCCCGCCACGAACTCCCTGGCGTACTGCCGCTGCCAGCGGAACGGCGGGTGCACCACCACGGTGTCCGCGCCCAGCCGCTCGGCCGCCTTCCGGGCCCGCACCAGCTTGGTCCACGGGTCGGTGCTCCAGACCCGCTGGGTGATCAGCAGGCACGGGGCGTGCACCGCGAGGATCGGCACCTCGTAGGTGTCGGAGAGCCGCCGCAGCGCCTCCACGTCCTGGCTCACCGGGTCGTTCCAGACCATCACCTCGACGCCGTCGTAGCCCAGCCGGGAGGCCAGCTCGAACGCCGTCTCGGTGGTCGACGGGTACACGGACGCCGTCGACAGCGCCACCTTGGTGTCCGGCACGTGCAGCGCCGGGTGCGGCGGCAGCACCAGCCGGTCCGTGGTGCGCAGCAGCGGCGGCCGCTCCAGCTTCCGCCGCGCCGCACGGGCGGCCCGCGCCGCCTTCAACGGCAGGGGGCCGCGCCTCGGCTTTCGCTGATCCGCTGAATCCGCCACGCGAACCAGGTTAAGCGCAACGCGCGGCCCCGTCGGGATGCCGATCAGTGTGCGATGCGGCACCCGGGAGTCAGGCGATCACCTTCAGCGCCTTGGGCAGGTAGCCGGGCGAGGGGACTCCGCGCTGGTAGGGGGCGCCCTGGATCACCAGGTCGTAGGTGCCCACGCAGCCACTGGCCAGGTCGACCTGGATGACCAGCTCGGTGCCGTCCGCGTTCACCCGCAGCGGGCGCCACCTCAGCACCGTGCACCAGCCGGGAAAGTCTCCGACGGACAGCTGCATCTGCGTGTTGAGGCTGAGCCCGGTGCCGTGGACGGTCACCTCGGGGGAGCCGCCGAAGTGCAGTTCGGCCGGGGTGACCGACTCCGGGAGGCCGGAGCGTGCGGTGCCGGTGCCGGGCCTGGCCCCCTGCAGCGTGTAGGGCAGCGGGAGGTGCGCGTGGCCCGGGCTGAACAGCAGCACGGCGTGCCCGGTGGTGGTGCCGCTGTACGTGCACACGGTGTTGAGGCCGGTGACCGCGCTGTCCTGGGTGCACTTGTAGGCGGTGTCGCCGTCGGCCCAGTTCTCCCGGCCGGCGACGGTCAGCCGCGCCCAGGTGCTGTAGTCGTCGGTGACGGAGGCGACGTCCACCTTCTGGCCCGGGCGCATCTCCAGTACCGCGCAGTACAGCGGGGCGTCGGAGGTCAGCACCCCGCTGCGCTGGTCGAAGCCGTCGGCCGAGACCGGGTGGGCGGCGCACTCGGGTGCCCAGCCGGCCGCGGTGGCCAGCCGCCAGACGTCCAGCCCGCCGGGCGCGGCGGCCCGGCCGAGCGGGTCCGGGGCGGCCACCACCGCGAGGTAGCGGGTCGAGCCGGTGACCCGGCAGTCGGCGCCCCAGCCGCTGCACAGCGTCCTGCCGTCGGCGTCCAGCACGGTGACCCCGGCGGACACCTGGCTGGTGTTGGTGTGGGTGCTCGCCTGCAGCAGGTCGGTGGCGGCCGCGTCGAAGGCGGTGCAGTGCGCGTCGACGGTGCTGTCGAAGGTGAAGCCGGTGGACGGGCCGCCGACCTGGCCCGTGGCGGCGGGCAGGTCGCAGGCGGCGGACGGGGTGGCGTCGCGGCGGACCAGCGTGTAGTCGCCCAGGGCGCGGCCGTAGGTCAGCACGGCGGTGTAGGCCTTGCCGACGGGCGGTCGGCAGGTGCCCTCACCGCCGACGACGACCTGGCAGAACTCCTCACCGGACGGGCCGACCAGGTGGAGGGCGGCACCGACCTGGGTCCCCGGCAGCCGGAAGCCGACCAGTTCGGTGGCGGGGTGGTCGGCCGGGACGGCGAAGCAGCTCTCCAGCGCCCCGTCGGCCGGCTTCCCGGACAGGCCGGTGCGCAGGCCGCTGCCGGTGCCGTACTCTGCGGCGCCCCAGGGGGTGCAGCCGGCGGTCTCGTCGACCCGCTGGACCAGCAGCCGGTAGTCGAACGGGCCCTGGGCATCCGCCACCAGCCGGAACGGGGCGGTGCCGGTCAGCCGGCACACCTGGTAGGTGTCGTTGACGGTGAAGCCGTGGCACTGCTCGGCGCCGGTGGCGTCCAGCACCCGGTAGCGCGCCGTCCCGCCGTTGGCCGTCCCGTTCAGCACGTACACGGCCCGGCCGGACGCGGTCGGCAGGGTGCGGCAGAGGTCGTGTCCGGCCGAGCCGAAGTTCTCGACGGGCGCGCCCGACGCCATCTGGTCGTCCCGGCCGGCGGTGCAGCCGCGGGTCTCGGTGGCCGAGCGGAGGACCATCCCGTACGGGGTCGCACTGGTGCTCGGCGGAGGCGTGAACAGGTAGTCGCCGGCGGTCAGGTCGCAGTCCCCGGACGGGCAGAGCGTGCTGAGGTCGGACCGGTACAGGGTGCCGCCCGTGGGGCCGCTCTCGCGGGTCCCGCGGAACATGTAGTGGCCGTCGGCGGGCACCCGCAGGATCCGGCAGCGGGTGGTGTCCGTCAGGTCGGGGGCCACCCCGTACGTCTGCGGCTCGACCACCGCGCAGCCCTCCGGCCGCGACAGCCGCGACATGGCCATCTTGTAGGCATGCGTGCTGGGCTCGCCGGGGGTGGTGGACTCGTACCCGTACTGGACGACCAGCCGGTAGGGGGCGGTGCCGGCCAGCCGGCAGTCGGGCCCGGACACCTGCGGGCTGCCGGGGGCGCACACGTCCCGGCCGGTGGCGTCGAACACGCTCTGGCTCAGGTTGCTGCCGAGCTGCCGCACCACATCGCCGGTGGCGAAGTCGGTCGTCCAGCAGTCACCCGCCATGCCCGACGGCACGGTGCCGGAGTAGACGGTGGGATCGCCCAGCGAACTGTCCTTGCCGCGCATGGCCACGCACTTGTCGGTGGAGAACACCGGCAGGTACGACAGCGCGATGGGCAGGACCCACGAGCCGGGGTTGACCAGCCGCAGCGTGTACGTGCCGGCCTTGCCGGTGACGCACCGCACCGGCCCGAAGGTGTAGCTCTCGGGCTTGATGTCGCACGTCACCTGCTCGCCGTCCGGGCCGAACAGCCGCGGCACCAGGCCGTACTGCGTGCTGGCCACCTGGACGATCACCATGTCCCGGTCCGCCGTCACGTAGAACTTGAACTCTGTCGGTGCGTTCGGAGCGGCACCGCAGTACACCAGCACCTGGGGCGCCAGCCCGGTCGGGCACGGGCCGGTCGAACCGGGCGACCCGGTGGGATACGAGACCGGACGCGGCGGCCGGCTCGGCGTGGGAACGCCGGACGCCAACAGGCCCTGGGGGGAGGACGGGGTCGCGCCGTCGCCGGCCTGGACCGGCCCGCCGCCGTTACCGGTGTTGCCCACGCCGCCGGGCGGCGGCGCCGGGACGGCGGACAGTGGTGCGGAGACCGGAGCGGCCCCGGCCGCGACCGGCTGCGGGCCGTTGCCCGGCAGCAGCATGGCCATCGACACCAGCACGGCGACCACCGGAAGCCTGCCGATCACGGCTGTCCAGCGGGTCACTCTTCGGCGGTCGGCAAGAAACGGCACGGACATCGCGATCCCCCCAGCGAACGATCCCCTGAAACCACCGGGATCCTAGCCGCTCGCACACGAATCCCCCAGGGGAAAAGGCGAGTTGCTACCGCCCGCCGGGTCACGCTTCGATTGCGACCCGGCTGTCCTGGCCGTCCATGGTGTCGAGGCGGCGCAGGATGATGCCCTCGCGCAGCGCCCACGGGCAGATGTCCAGCTCGTCCAGGCCGAACAGGTCCATCGCGGCGTCGGCGACCAGCGCGCCGGCCAGCAGCTGGCGGGCGCGGCCGAGCGAGACGCCGGGGATGCGGGCGCGTTCGGCGGGGGTCATGGCGGCGAGGCGGGGCAGCCAGGCGGAGAGGCCGGCCCGGGTGAGCTTGCGGGGGACGCGGACGCCGGCGCCCTCGGGGGCGGCGCCGGTCATCCGGGCGAGCTGCTTGAAGGTCTTGGAGGTGGCCACCGAGTGGTCGGGCGCGCCGAGGCGGGCGATCTCGCCGACCGCGCCGGCGATCTCGGCGCGGATGTGCCGCCGCAGTTCGCGGATGTCGCGGGGGTCGGCGACGTCGCCGGGGAGCCGGGAGGTGAGGCGTCCGGCGCCGAGCGGCAGGGAGGTGGCGACGTCGGGCTGTTCGTCGAGGCCGCAGGCGATCTCCAGGGAGCCGCCGCCGATGTCGAGGTTGAGCAGCCGGCCGGAGGACCAGCCGAACCAGCGGCGGACGGCGAGGAAGGTCAGCCGGGCCTCGTCCTGGCCGGACAGCACGGTGAGCGCGACGCCGGTCTCGTCCTCGACCCGGCGCAGCACCTCCTCGCCGTTGCTGGCCTCCCGGACGGCGGAGGTGGCGAACGGCAGCAGGTCGACGACGCCCTTGTCCTCGGCGACCCGCAGCGAGGAGGCGACCATCGAGACCAGCCGTTCGATGCCGATCGGGCTGATCGCCCCGTCCGCGTCCAGCAGCTCGGCGAGGCGCAGGTCGGCCTTGTGGGAGTAGGCGGGCAGGGGGGCCGCACCGGGGTGGGCGTCCACCACGAGGAAGTGGACGGTGTTGGAGCCTACGTCGAGCACACCGAGTCGCATGACCGTCCAACTTAGCCCAGACCGGTGACCTCCCGGGGTACCGGTGGGGTCACAGCAGTCCGTCCCAGAGCTGTTCGACGATGACCGCCCACCAGTTCTCGGGGTTCCGCAGCGCGGTCCGGTCGAGTGCGGCCAGCGCCCACTGGAACTCGGCGACGGCCGGGCCGGCCTGCTCGGGCGGCAGGTCGCGCAGGCGCGGGTAGCGCTCGGCGAGCAGCGCGAGGCAGCGGGTGAAGGCGGTCAGGTCGGCGTTGGTGTAGCGGGCCTCGCAGGTGTCGGGGTCGACGGCGCGGATCCGGCCCTGCGCGGTGTCGACGGTGAACAGCGCCCAGCCGTCGGTGCCGAGCAGCCGCTGGCCGATCAGCGCGGCGCGGGCCGCGGCGGTGGCGCGGCGGCCGCGGCCGAGCGCGCCGAGGTGTTCGGTGAGGTCGGGCAGGACGGGTCCGGCCTGCCCGGCGATGCCGTCGCTCTCGGGGAGGTGGAGGGTGAAGAACCCGGCCACCACCCGCGGCAGGCCGGTACGTTGCAGGGCGCGGGCGGCGGCCTCGGGCAGGTCGGCGGCGAGCACCGCGGTCTGCTCGAAGCGGTGCGCGCCGTCCTCGCCGAACAGCGCGGCCAACCGCTGCCCGAGGCCGTTCTCGTCCTCGGGCTGGGCGGGCGGCACGGCGAGCGGGAACGGCACCCGGTTCCAGTGCCGGCCGGTGCGGGCGGCCAGCGCCCGGACGGCGGCCGCCCGGTGGTCGTGGCGCGGGCCGTACGGCTGCTCGAACTCGATCCGGACGCCAGGCAGCCGGGCCGCGATGACGTGCTCCCAGTAGCCGCCGGGGAGCATCGACAGCCGCAGGTCGGTGCGGAGCGCGATCAGGTCGTCGAGGGCGACGCCCTGCGCGGACAGCTGCTGCCAGGCGCGCAGCGCGGGGTGCGGGTGGCCGTGCGCGGAGTGCACGGCGAGCGACTGGGTGACGCCCTTGCCGTCCCGGTAGCTGAGCGCGGCCCGGGTGCCGGGGCCGGTGACGGGCGGCAGCGCCGGGTGGTGGCTGCCGGCGCCGAGGCGGTCGCGGTAGAGCCGCTCCACCTCGGGAACCGGGACGGACGGGAAGACGGTGAGTTCGCCGCTGACCCGGTCGACCACGGCGCAGGCCGCGCCGATCTCCTCCGGGGCGCGGCGCACCCCGGTGAGCGGGTCGGTGAGGATCGGCGCGGGCTCCGGCCAGAGCACCCAGCCGAGGTCGAACTCGTGGCACCTGACAGGCCGCGAAGCCTCCTGCGGGAGGTCGCCGTTGACCCAGCGGTGGGCGGTGGCGAGGGCCTGTTCACGGCTGATCATCGGTTGGTGCTCCCGGCGGTGCGGTGGATGGTGAGACGGGAGCGCGGCGGCGCTGCCGCGGGCGGGACGTCCGCGGCCGGTTCCTCTGCGGGGGCGCCGGCCATGGCGGGCACCGGCTCGGCCACCGCGTCGTCGCGGTCCCCGGTGGGGACGGCGACGGTGACGGGCAGCGGAGCGGACAGGTCGATCGGCCGGTCGGCGGCGTCCACCGCGATCGCCCACAGGCCGTGGTCGGCCGGGTAGAGCGGGGTCGGCGCGGCGTAGCCGGTCTGGTGGTCGAGGTAGCTGAGCACGCCCTTGTGGTTGACGGCGTTCCAGGTGTGCGAGCGGCCGAAGCCGTCGACGGTGAGCAGCACCGCGCGGGTGCCGGTGCCGTGCGCGAGCAGTGCCTGGCCGAGCTTGCCGTGCGCCTCGGCGCCGTCGCCCAGGTCGAGGAAGCGGGTGCCGAGTTCGAGCTCGGCGCGGTCGCGGCCGCCGCGCTCGCCGGCCGGGCCGTCGGGCAGTCGCGGCGCGGCGCAGGTGGGTGCGGTGCCGAGCGTGTCGACGGCCGAAAGTGCCACGTCCACACAGTTGTTGGCGCGTCCGCTCTCGGTCGGGCCGCCGCCGTTGAGGACCTCGATCCACTCGCCGACCATCGGGTCCGGGAATGGCGCGGGGGTGCGCCGCACCACCTCGGCCTGGTGCGCGGGATCGACCGGGCCGAGCCCGCCGGGCAGCCCGTACGGGCGGCTGTCGGCGAGGGTGCGCACCACCTGCTCGGCGGAGCCGGGCCGCACCACGCCGCCCTGCCCGCCGCCGGAGAGCACCAGCCAGGCCGCGGACGCCTGGTGGAGCGGCGCGCCGGACTCGTCGGCGGGGCTGTGCCGCCGGACGTCCGGCAGCGGGTCGTGCCGGACGGGACCACCGGGGGCCTGCTGACCGATGCCGCCGCCGCCCGTGGGCGGGACCGGGCCGGTCACCGGACGGGCCGCCACCGGGCGGCCGTCCGCCGCGTGCTGGCCGACACCGACCACCGCGGCCGCACCGCCGCCCTGCCCACCCGCGCCGGGGGCGCCGGGGGTACCGGCCGCAGCGCCGGGAGCACCCGGGGTGCCGGCTGCCGCACCGGCCGCAGCACCGGGGGCGCCGGCGGCACCGGCCGCAGCGCCCGGGGCACCGGGGGTACCGGCCGCGCCGGGAGTGCCGCCGGAGGCACCGCCGACCGGGCCCGCACCGGCCACCGGGCCGGCGCCGACCGAACCGCCGACCGAACCGCCGACCGGCACGCCGCCGCCGGCCGGGGCGGAACCGCCGCCGACCGGGCCGAGCTGGATGGACGAGCCGCCACCCGAACCGCCCGAACCGCCGAACACCGAACCGGGGTCGCCGCGGTGCACACCACCGCCACCGCCACCGCTACCGCCGGACGACCAGATGTCACTGCTGTCCACCGACGGCGGGAGGTGCGGCGCGGGCGGCGTCAGCACCGAGTCGACGTGCACCGACACCGGCCCGTGCGACGAGGAGGGCGAGGGCGAGTCGCTCGGGGACCAGCCGCCACCGCCACCGTAGGAACCACCGCCACCGCCACCGCCGCCGTACGAACCGCCACCGCCACCGCCGCCGCCACCGGACGAGCCGCTGTGCGAATTGCCGTACACCGGAGCCGAGTTGTTCTGGTAGCCGCCGGAGTTGCCGCCACCGCGGTGCCCACCGCCGCCCGCCGGAGCGGACTGCGACTGGCCGCCGCCCTGGTCCTGGCCGCCCTGCTGGTCGAAGATCGCGCCGTCGAGCTTGCCCGGGAGCCCGTTCAGCGGGGAGTTGCCACCGGACATGTTGCTGCCGGGTCCGTTGCCGCGGCCGTTGCCCTGGCCGTTGCCGTTGCCGTTGCCCTGGCCGTCGTGGCCGTTGTGGCCGTCGTGGCCGTCGTGGCCGCCCTGGCCGTTGTGGCCGCGCGTGCCGTCCCCGTACGGGCTGTTGTTCTGGCCGTCGCCGATCGGCAGCGGCTGCCCGTCCTTGCCGAGCACGTCGAGCGGGCGGCCGTCGGCGCCGAACTGCACGATCTGCCCGTTCGGGCCGACCGCCTGCATGTCCGCGTTGACGGTGACGGCCTGGCCGTTGCTGCCGATCAGCAGGTGGCCCTTCTGGTCGGCGACCAGGCCGGAGACCGGGGTGCCGTTGGCGGCCATCATCACCGGGTGGCCGTCGTCGTCGAGCTTGGGGTGGCCGTCCAGGCCGAGGGCCAGCACGATGCCGGTGCCGACCAGCGCGCCGGTCAGGCCGACCAGCACCGGCTTGCCGTCCTTGCCGAGCAGCGGCTTGCCGTCCTCGCCCATCGCCACGCCGCCCACCGGGGTGCCGTCCGGGCCGACCAGCTGCTGGGTGCCGTCGGTGCCCTGGGTGACCTTCAGGCCCTCGACGCCCTTGACCCGCTGGCCGTCGTCGCCGACCAGGATCGGGTTGCCGTGCCGGTCGGTCTTGACGGTGCCGTCGGCCTTCAGCTCGGCGTGCACGCCGGCCACGCCGGCGACCTCCACCGAGCGGGCCACTCCGGACTTCGCCAGGACGCCGGTGACCTGACCGGACCGGGCGGCCATCGAGCTCTCGCGCTTCTCGCCGTGCAGGCCGCGGCCGTCGGCCTGGGCGATCCGCTCCAGGGCTATCAGCGGGGGCTCCTTGGCGAGCGACTTCGCCGCCTCCGCCATGTCCCGCTCGAGCTGCTCCAGCAGCTGTCCGATCTTCAGCTTGGCGTGCTCGACGGCGGCCAGTTCCTCGGCCTCGGCGACGCCCTCCTTCACCAGGCCGGCCGCGCCGGACACCAGCCCGGAGATCAGGCCGCCGGAGACGATGTCCTTGCCGGCCTGGGCGATCTGCGCCTTGGCCTTCGCCTCGGCCGCGTCCGCCGCCCGGATCTTCTCGGTCAGCTCCTGCAGCACCGCGATGATCTCGGCCTTGCTGTGGTCGACCACGCCGGCCGCCTTGTCCAGCGCGCCGGCCACCAGGCCCGCCGCCGCCGAGGCGTCGTCCAGCTGGCCGCGGCCGCCGCCGCTGAACTGCCGCCAGTGCGTGGTGAACGCGTCCACCGCGGGGCCCTCGTTCTCCCCGGACACCCGCTGCGCGGCCGTGTTGCCGCGCCGCACCAGGGCGTCCGCCTCCGAACCGAACTCCCGCCACAGGCCGGCCGCCCGGCGCAGCCCGTCCTCGTCCGCCTGTGGCCACGCGTGGCCGGTCCGTGCCAGCGCGGGGGCGAGTTCCTCCGGCAGGTTCCTGGACACGTGCTCCCCCTTCGGGTGGTGCGGTTCGGCGTGCACAGCCGCCCGCCGCGTGCTCTGACTGCGGTTCAGGCCCGGCCGGTTGCGGTCGGGTGGTTCGACGAAGGCGCGTTGAAGTCCGCGCTGACCTCGCTGTCGGTGCGCTCCATGCTGTCCGCCATGCTGTGCAGCCCCTGGCCGATCCGGCCCAGCCGCTCCGACAGACCCTGCAGCCCCGCCAGCACGCCCTCCCGGGCCTCGCCGTACGCGGTACCGAACGGCTTGCCCGGAGCGTCGCTGCCCCACGGCGCACCCAGCGCCGCCAGCCCGCTCTCCAACTGCTTCGCCGCACTGCCGAACTCGTTCGAGACTGTCTCGAACTCCTTTGCCTCGCCGTGGAGTTCCCACGACCGGATGACGACCTTGTCGCCCATGTGCACTCCCCCGTGCAAGGGCGCTCATGCGCCCGACCTACCCCCGGCTGGGCCATCCTAGGGCCGCGCACGGCCGCCGCCGCCCGGGCTGCGGCCCTTTTCACAGCCGTTTCACCTACGCCGCCCACGGGCAGCCCCGGAAAACCCCCCAACCCCGGCAAACCGGACCAAAAGCCGCGATGCCCCTCCGCCCTCGCCCCGCCAGGCCATACCCTTGCCGGGTGGCACCAGCTGAGAACAAGAAGTCCAAGAAGTCCGGCAAGGCAGGCAAGGCCGACGGCGCGGCCAAGGCCCCGGTCGTCGACCTGGCGATGCCCACCGTCCGCGAAGTCGCCCTCGACTTCCCGCGCGCCTGGGTCGAGTTCACCGACCCCGCCGACGAGGACCAGGTGTTCCGCTGCGACCTCACCTGGCTCACCTCCAACTGGGGCTGCATCTTCGGCAAGGGCTGCCACGGCATCCAGCCCGGCCGCGGCGCCTCCGACGGCTGCTGCACCCTCGGCGCCCACTACTCCGACGAGGACGACGAACAGCGCGTCACCGGACACGCCGCCCGCCTCACCCCCGACATCTGGGAACACCACGCCGAAGGCACCGACGCCAAGGGCCGGATCCGCCGCGACGGCGGCATCACCATGTTGGACGAGGACGGCGACCGCCAGACCCGCCGCGTCAACGGCGCCTGCCTCTTCCTGAACAGCCCCGGCTTCCCCGGCGGCGCCGGCTGCGCCCTGCACGTCCTCGCCCTCCGCGAGGGCCTCGAACCCCTGGAAACCAAGCCCGACGTCTGCTGGCAACTCCCGATCCGCCGCACCTACGACTGGATCGACCGCCCCGACGACACCCGCTACCTCCAGGTCTCCATCGGCGAATACGACCGCCGCGGCTGGGGCCCCGGCGGCCACGACCTCCACTGGTGGTGCACCAGCTCACCCGAGGCCCACAACGCCGCCAAGCCCGTCTACGTCTCCTACCGCCCCGAACTCATCGAACTCATGGGCCCCGAGGCGTACGCGACACTCGTCACCCTCTGCGAAGCCCACAACCCCAAGCTGGCGCCGCACCCCGCAGGCATCTAGGGGGCGTGCATTCAGGGGCCCGGGGAACGGCGGGGCCGAGACTGCGGAGGATCAACGGGGCACGAAAAGGCCCCGTAGTTTCTGGTCCCCGTCCTTGACCCGCCGCAGACACGACCCCCGCTGTCTCCGACCACCAGCAGCCCGGCCCCGCCGTTCCCCGGGCCCCTGATTTGCCTCCCCGTCCGCCTTCCCTACTTGTCGATGTCCCCCACCACGAAGAACATCGACCCCAGAATCGCCACCATGTCCGCCACCAGCGTCCCCGGCAGCAATTCCGTCAGCGCCTGAATGTTGTTGAACGACGCGGACCGAAGCTTCAGCCGCCAGGGCGTCTTCTCCCCGCGCGACACCAGGTAGTACCCGTTCACCCCGAGCGGGTTCTCGGTCCACGCGTACGTCTCACCTTCCGGCGCCTTGAGCACCTTGGGCAGCCGCAGGTTGATCGGCCCGGCCGGCATCTCCACCAGCCGGTCCAGGCACGCGTCCGCCAGCGCGAGCGAGTTCTCGGTCTGTTCGAGCAGGCACTCGAACCGGGCCAGGCAGTCCCCCTCCTCCCGCACCGGCACCCGCAGTACGTCCTGCAGTTCGCCGTACGCGAGGTACGGCTCGTCGCGTCGCAGGTCGAAGTCGACGCCGCTGGCCCGGGCGATCGGCCCGGTGACGCCGTACGCGTGCACGTGTTCGCGGGAGAGGACGCCGATGCCGGCCGTCCGGCCGCGGAAGATCTCGTTGCCGAGGACCAGGTTCTCGAAGACCGGCAGCTGCGAGCGGACGACGCCGATGGCCGCGCGGACCCGGCCGAGCCAGCCTGCCGGGAGGTCCTCCTTGAGGCCGCCGACCCGGTTGAACATGTAGTGCATGCGTCCGCCGGAGGCTTCCTCCAGGACGTGCTGGAGTTCTTCGCGGCCGTTGAAGGAGTGGAAGATCGGCGTGATGCCGCCCAGTTCCAGGGGGTACGAGCCGAGGAACATCAGGTGGTTGAGCACCCGGTTCAGCTCGGCCAGCAGCATCCGCAGCCAGACGGCGCGCTCGGGGACCTCCATGCCGAGCATCCGCTCGACGGCGAGGACCACGCCGAGTTCGTTGGCGAAGGCGGACAGCCAGTCGTGCCGGTTGGCCAGCATGATGATCTGCCGGTAGTCACGGGCCTCGAAGAGCTTCTCCGCGCCGCGGTGCATGTAGCCGATCACGGGTTCGGCGGAGATGATCCGCTCGCCGTCGAGGACCAGCTTCAGGCGCAGCACGCCGTGCGTGGACGGGTGCTGGGGGCCGATGTTGAGCACCATGTCGGTGCTGCCGGGCTCCCCGGGGAGCGTCTGCGCGCCCGGGCCGATGCCGACCGTGGTCTCCGTCATGCCCGTCGACTCCTTCATGAGGGGAGAGTCTGCCATCCCGGCAGGCCCGCGAGGTCGTCCGGTACCGGCATGCGGACGGCCTGGACCAGCCAGTGGAATGCTCCGAGCCCGGCCGGGTCGGTGAGTTCGGCGGCCTCGCCGGCCCCGCCCAGGGCCCGCAGGTAGCCGGCCGGGTCGGTGCTGGCGAGGGCGAGCGGCGGGCGGGCGCCGCTGACGCCGAGCGCGCGCAGGGCGGTGCGCTGGGTGGTCAGCAGCACCGGATGAGCCGGGACCGCGGCGGCGTCGAGGGCGACGTGCGCGGTCAGGTCGCAGCTGCCGTCGGGGACGGGTGCGGTCTCCCGGCCGTCCCGGAAGCCGGTGAGGGTGCCGAACGGGGGGCGGGTGTCGCGGGTGTGTGCGTAGTCGACGGCCACCGCGAGGCCGCGTTCCAGGGCGCCGACCGCCCCGGCCCAGGCGGCGTCCCGGGGGCCGCCCAGCTCCACCCGTTCCCCGGGCCACCACTGTGCGGCCCAGGCCGCGTCGTCCGCATCGAGCGGTTCACCCAGCCGTTCGTAGCCGTCGGGGGCGACCTCGAGGTACCGCAGCTGCCCGTCCTCGTCGCGTTCGGCGAGGTCAAGGGGGACGTTGTCGAGCCACTCGTTGGCGAACAGCAGGCCGGTGACGCCGGACGGCAGCTCGGGGCCCCAGCCGATCCCGTCGGGCAGGCCGGCGGGGCGGTCGGCGAATTCGACGGCGTGGAACGCGACCCGGGCGCGCAGTTCGGCGGGCAGTGCGTCACGGACGGCGACCGTGAGTTCGCCGCGGCCGGCGCCGACGTCCACGAAGGCCAGCCGGTCCGGCGAGCCGAGCGCGGCGTCGACCCCTGCCAACAGGCGGGCCACCGCGCCGGCGAACCGGGCGGAGGCGTGCACGGAGGTGCGGAAGTGCCCGGCCGGGCCCTCCGGCCTGCGGTAGAAGCCGCCGTCGGGCCGGTACAGCGCGTGTTCGATCGCGGGCCGCCACCGCATCCATGTCATAGCGGGCGACGTTACCCGGAGGAGGGGATCTCCACCTTGGGGAGTAGCACCGGATCGCTCTCCCGACGGACCTGAACACGCCATCCGACTCCCTAGGCTGGACCTGTGCATCGACTCAACGCCTGGCTCCGCCGACATCCCATGGTGGTCGACTCCGCCTGGGCACTGATGGTGCTGTTCCCGGGCGTGCTCGTCGCGCTGGACCAGGCCACGCCCGACGGATATCGGCTCTCCGGCGCCGCGAGGTTCCTGGCCGTCGCGGTCGCGGTGATCCTGCCCGGACTGATGGTCGTCCGGCGGCGCTGGCCCGACGTCACCACCGCGGTGGCCGTCGTCCTCGGCATCGGCCAGGTCGCCCTCGTGATCGAACCCGGCGCGGCCAGCATCGGCTACTTGGTGTTCGCCTACACCGGCGCGGCCTTCGGCAGACGCTGGACGCCCTGGCTGGCACTGGTCGCCAGCCTGGCCGCCGGGCCGCTCACCGTCTGGCGGCTGATGCCGACGTCGCCCGATGCCCCGAACGACACCTTCGCCAAGCGGGTCCTGGTGGCCGCACTGATGACCACCCCGTTCGTACTGTGCTGGGCGTGGGGCCGGCTGACCCGGGTCCGCCGCGCCTACCTGATCGAGCTGGAGGACCGGGCCGCCCGACTGGAGCGCGAACGGGACGCCCAGTCGCAGGTCGCGGTCGCCGCCGAGCGCGCCCGGATCGCCCGCGAACTGCACGACGTGGTGGCGCACAACGTCTCCGTGATGATCGTCCAGGCCGACGGCGCCGCGTACGTCATGGACTCCTCCCCGCAGCAGACCAAGGAAGCGCTCGGCACCATCGCCTCCACCGGCCGCCAGGCGCTCGCCGAAATGCGCCGCCTGCTCGGCGTGCTGCGCACCGCCGACACCACCGGCGAGTACGTGCCGCAGCCCGGCGTCGAGGAACTCCCCGAACTGCTCGAACAGGTCCGCACGGCCGGCCTGCCGGTCGAGTTCACCGCCACCGGCGAGGCCCGCGAACTGCCCCGCGGCCTGGAGCTCACGGTCTACCGGATCGTCCAGGAAGCCCTCACCAACGTCCGCAAGCACGGCGGCCCCGACGCCCACGCCACCGTCGCCGTCGACTTCCGGGACGGCGACCTGGAGGTCCTGGTCGAGGACGACGGCCGCGGCAGCACCCGCGAACAGCTCGCCACCGGCGGCACCGACGGTCTCGGCCACGGTCTGATCGGCATGCGCGAACGGGTCGGCATGGTCAGCGGAAGCCTGGACGTCGGGCCCCGGCCCGGCGGCGGCTTCCGGATCCGAGCCGTCCTCCCCCTCAAAGTGTCCAAGTGAAGGAGACCCGACCGATGCCGATCCGCGTAATGCTGGTCGACGACCAGGAACTGCTGCGAACCGGCTTCCGGATGGTCCTGCAATCGCAGGGCGACATCGAGATCGCCGCCGAGGCCGGTGACGGCCAGCAGGCACTCGACGTCCTGCGCACCGCCGACGTCGACGTGATCCTGATGGACGTCCGGATGCCCCGCCTCGACGGCGTCCAGGCCACCCGCCGCATCTGCCTCGACGACCGCGGCACCCCGATCGAGGGCGCCCCCCGCGTCCTCATCCTCACCACCTTCGACCTCGACGAATACGCCTTCGCCGCGCTCAAGGCCGGCGCGTCCGGCTTCCTGCTCAAGGACGTACCGCCGGCCGAACTGGTCGCCGCGATCCGCGCCGTCAACGGCGGCGACGCGGTGGTCGCACCCACCACCACCCGCCGCATGATCGACCGCTTCGCCGAGGTTCTGCCCACTCCCACCGCGACGCCCGGCTCCGCCGTCCTCACCCCGCTCACCGAACGCGAACGCGAGGTCTTCCTGCTGGTCGCCCAGGGCCTCTCCAACGGCGAGATCGCCCGCCGGCTGGTCCTCTCCGAAGCCACCGTCAAAACCCACGTCGGCCGCATCCTCGCCAAGCTCAGCCTCCGCGACCGCGTCCAGGCCGTCGTCCTCGCCTACGAGAACGGCCTGGTCCGCGCCGGCGAAACCCCCTGACCCCCACCCGAGCACCCACCTGGCCAACGGCGCAGCCGCTGCGCCGCGGCCGGCCGCAGCAGCGCACACCCCGCCCGTCTCCGTTCCGCTGTCGGGTCACGGGTGGGTGGGCAGGCGCAGTAACGTGCACCCCCGCAGCCCGTACCATTGAGCGGTACGTCTGGTACCCGCCGAGGACTGGAACGGAAGAGTGCTGCACGACTTCGGAGACCCCTCCGACCCCGGTAACCGCCCGGCCCGGCTCGCTGTCGGTGTGGTCGGGGCCGGCCGGGTCGGTCCTGCCCTGGGTGCGGCCCTGCAGCTGGCCGGCCATCGCGTAGTTGCCGCGTCCGGCGTCTCCGCCGCCTCGCGGCGTCGCGCCGAGGCCCTGCTGCCCGGTGTCCGCCTGGTGACGCCGCCGCAGGTGATGGCGGCGGCCGATCTGGTGCTGCTGACCGTCCCGGACGATGCCCTGCCGGATCTGGTGAGCGGTCTGGCCGCGACCGACGCCGTCCGTCCCGGCCAGATACTCGTCCACACTTCGGGCGCGCACGGCGTGGCCGTGCTGGAGCCCGCGACCCGCAAGGGCGCGTTGCCGCTGGCGCTGCACCCGGCGATGACGTTCACCGGCACCTCGGTGGATGTGGCCCGGCTGGCCGGCTGCCCGTTCGGTGTGACCGCGCCCGAGGGGTTGCGTCCGGTCGCCGAGGCGCTGGTGGTGGAGATGGGCGGCGAGCCGTCGTGGATCCCGGAGGACGTCCGGCCGCTGTACCACACGGCTCTCGCGCACGGCGCGAATCACCTGGTCACGCTGGTCGCGCAGGCGATGGAGCTGCTGCGCACCGCGGGTGTCGCCGAGCCCGGCCAGATGCTCGGCCCGCTGCTCGGCGCGGCCCTGGACAACGCCCTGCGCTCCGGCGATCTGGCCCTGACCGGCCCGGTCGCCCGGGGTGATGTGGGAACGGTGCGCAAGCACCTGGACCGACTCGCTACGGTGACCCCGGACATCGGCCAGGCGTACCGGGCGATGGCGAAGGCGACCGCGCAACGGGCGGTCGCCAACGGATCGCTGAAGCCGGAACCGGCGGCAGCACTGCTGGACGTACTGAACGAGGAGAACCACTGATGGCACGCGACAGGCGCCCGGCGAAGGCCCCGAAGGCGGCGAAGGTCCGCAAGGCGGTGCTGACCCGCACCGTCGAGGAGTTCGAGGCCGCGTTCTGGCCGGACGAGCAGCCGGTGGACAACGCCGTGGTGATGACCATGGGCGCCCTGCACCAGGGCCACGCGGCGCTGGTCCGGGAGGCCCGCCGCCAGGTCGGCAAGGACGGCCGGGTGGCCGTCACGGTGTTCGTGAACCCGCTGCAGTTCGGCGCCGGCGAGGACCTGGACAGCTACCCGCGCACCCTGGACGCGGACGTCGCGCTCGCCGAGGAGATGGGCGCGGACGTGGTGTTCGCCCCGTCCGTGGACGAGGTGTACCCGAACGGCGAGCCGCTGGTGCGCCTCTCGGCGGGCCCGATGGGCGCCGGCTTCGAGGGCGCGTCCCGCCCCGGCCACTTCGACGGCATGCTGACCGTCGTCGCCAAGCTGCTGCACATCACCGACCCGGACTTCGCGGTCTTCGGCGAGAAGGACGCCCAGCAGCTGGCGATCATCCGCCGGATGGTCGCGGACCTGGACTTCGACGTGGAGATCGTCGGTGTCCCGACCGTCCGCGAGGAGGACGGCCTGGCGCTGTCCTCCCGCAACCGCTTCCTCTCCGACGAGGAGCGCACCCAGGCGCTCGCCCTCTCCCGCGCCCTGTTCGCCGGCCGCGACGCCGGCGCCCAGGGTGCCAAGGCCGTCCGTGAGGCGGCCGCCGCCGCGCTGGACGGCGCGGAGGGCATCTCCCTCGACTACCTCGCCCTGATCGATCCGATGTCCTTCACCGAGGCGCCGGACGACTACCGGGGCGAGGCGGTGCTCGCGCTGGCGGCCAAGGTCGGTCCGACCCGGCTGATCGACAACGTGAGCATCATCGTCCGATAAGTACGGCTGTAGCCCAGGCATGCACTCAGAGAGGCGTGACCACATGCTCCGCACCATGCTCAAGTCCAAGATCCACCGAGCCACCGTCACCCAGGCCGACCTGCACTACGTGGGATCGGTGACGGTCGATGAGGACCTGCTCGACGCCGCGGACCTGCTCCCCGGCGAGCTGGTCCACATCGTCGACATCAACAACGGCGCCCGGCTGGAGACCTACACCATCGCGGGCCCGCGCGGCTCCGGCATCATCGGCATCAACGGCGCGGCCGCCCGGCTGGTCCACCCCGGCGACCTGGTGATCCTGATCGCCTACGGGCAGATGGACACCGCCGAGGCCAAGGCGTACCTGCCGAAGGTGGTGTTCGTGGACGAGCACAACCGGATCACCGGCCTGGGCGGCGACCCCGCGGACGCCCCCGAGGGCAGCGGACTGCTGCGCGGCGACGCCGCGTACGGTGGGGCGGACGGCGTGGCCGTCGCCGCCGCGCACTGAAGGAGCAGCTGAAGCCATGTCGCACCGCCTGACCGCCCCTGCCCCCGGCTGGACCACGAGCACCGACGTGGTCGTGGTCGGCTCCGGCGTGGCCGGACTCACCGTCGCGCTCAATGTCCGCAAGGCCGGTCTGCGGGCCATGGTGGTCACCAAGGCGATGCTCGACGACGGTTCCACCCGCTGGGCCCAGGGCGGCATCGCCGCCGCCCTGGGCGAGGGCGACACCCCGGAGCAGCACCTCCAGGACACCCTGGTCGCGGGCGCCGGGCTGTGCGACGAGGAAGCGGTCCGCACCCTGGTCACCGAGGGGCCGGACGCGGTGCGCCGGCTCATCGAGGTGGGTGCCGAGTTCGACCTGGACGAGGACGGCGAGATCGTCCTCACCCGCGAGGGCGGCCACCACCGGCGCCGGATCGCGCACGCCGGCGGCGACGCCACCGGCGCCGAGATCGAGCGCGCCCTGGTCGCCGCCGTCGAGGCCGACCCCGGCCTCGAACTCATCGAGCACGCCCTCGTCCTGGACCTGCTCACCGACGCCGGCGGCCACGCCTCCGGCGTCACCCTGCACGTGATGGGCGAGGGCCAGCGGGACGGCGTCGGCGCGATCCTGGCCCGCGCCGTGGTGCTGGCGTCCGGCGGCATGGGCCAGATCTTCTCGGCCACCACCAACCCGGCGGTCTCCACCGGCGACGGCGTCGCGCTCGCCCTGCGGGCCGGCGCCGAGGTCACCGACCTGGAGTTCGTCCAGTTCCACCCCACCGTGCTGTTCCTCGGCGCGGACGCGCAGGGCCAGCAGCCGCTGGTCTCCGAGGCCGTCCGCGGCGAGGGCGCGTACCTGGTGGACGCCGACGGCGTGCGTTTCATGACCGGTCAGCACGAACTCGCCGAGCTCGCCCCGCGCGACATCGTCGCCAAGGCCATCACCCGCCGGATGCACGAGCACGGCACCCGGCACATGTACCTGGACGGGCGGCACTTCGGCGCCGAGATGTGGGAGAACCGCTTCCCGACCATCCTGGCCGCCTGCCGCAGCCACGGCATCGACCCGGTCACCGAGCCGATACCGGTCGCCCCCGCCGCGCACTACGCCTCCGGCGGCATCCGCACCGACCTGCACGGCCGCACCACCGTCCCCGGCCTGTACGCCTGCGGCGAGGTCGCCTGCACCGGCGTGCACGGGGCCAACCGCCTCGCCTCCAACTCGCTGCTCGAAGGCCTGGTGTTCTCCGAACGGATCGCCGCCGACCTCGCCGAGCTCGCCGAGGCCGGCCGGCTCCCCGCCCGCACCGTGGACGCGGACGCCGCCCAGGCCGCCGCGCCGGTGCCGCTGCTGCCCGCGGAGAGCCGCGGCGCGATCCAGCACCTGATGTCCACCGGCGCGGGCGTGATCCGCTCCGCGGACTCGCTGGCCGCTACCGCGAAGGGCCTGGAGGCCCTGCCCGAACCGGCCCACCCCGCCTCCCCGTCCGTCGAGACCTGGGAAGCCACCAACCTCCACCAGGTCGCCACCGCCCTCACCGCCGCCGCCACCCTCCGCGAGGAGACCCGCGGCTGCCACTGGCGCGAGGACTTCCCCGACCGCGACGACACCACCTGGCACCGCCACGTGACCCACCCGCTCAGCAGCTGACGTCTCCCGCATCCCGCTCTTCGCGCCCCGCATCCCCCTTTGGAGCCCTCTTCATGTCCCACGACGAACTCCCCCTGCTCTCCGCCGAATCCGCCGAAGGCGGCTGTGGTGACGGCTGCGCGTGCGGTGACGGCGAGGTGTACGAGACCGGGCTCGACCCGGCGCTGGCCGAGCTGCTGGAGGAGGCCGGCCTGGACCCGGTCGAGGTCGAGGACGTGGCGATGATGGCCCTGTCCGAGGACCTGGCCGGCGGCGAGGACGTCACCTCGGTGGCGACCGTCCCCGCCGAAGCCGTCGCGACCGCGGACTTCACGGCCCGTCAGGCGGGCGTCGTCGCGGGCCTGCGGGTTGCCGAGGCGGTCGTCTCGCTGGTGTGCGAGGACGAGTTCGAGGTCGAGCGGCACGTCGAGGACGGCGCGGCGGTCGAGGCCGGCCAGGTGCTGCTCTCGGTGCGCAGCCGCACCCGCGACCTGCTCACCGCCGAGCGTTCGGCGCTGAACCTGCTCTGCCACCTGTCCGGCATCGCCACCGCGACCCGCGCCTGGGCGGACGCCCTGGAGGGCACCAAGGCGGTCGTCCGCGACACCCGCAAGACCACCCCGGGCCTGCGCGCGCTGGAGAAGTTCGCGGTCCGCGCGGGCGGCGGCGCCAACCACCGGATGGCGCTCTCGGACGCGGCCCTGGTGAAGGACAACCACGTGGTCGCGGCCGGCGGCGTCGCCGAGGCGTTCACCGCCGTCCGGGCCGCGTTCCCGGAGCTGCCGATCGAGGTCGAGGTGGACACCATCGACCAGATCACCCCCGTGCTGGAGGCCGGCGCGGACCTGATCCTGCTGGACAACTTCAGCACCGAGCAGCTGCGCGAGGCGGTCGCCCTGGTCGCGGGCCGGGCGAAGCTGGAGGCTTCCGGTGGCCTGACCCTGGCCACGGCGCGCGAGGTCGCGGAGACTGGTGTCGACTTCCTGGCCGTCGGCGCCCTGACGCACTCCTCGCCGATCCTGGACATCGGCCTGGACCTCCGCAGTTCCTGACCCTTCCAAGCAGAAAGCGCCCCATGCTCCTCACCATCGACGTCGGCAACACCCAGACCACGCTCGGCCTGTTCGACGGCGAGGAGATCGTCGAGCACTGGCGGATCTCCACCGACCCGCGCCGCACCGCCGACGAAATGGCGGTGCTGCTCCAGGGGTTGATGGGCGCCCACCCGATCGTCTCGGCGGACGACCGGGTGGCCGGCCTGGCGATCTGCTCCTCGGTGCCGGCGGTGCTGCACGAACTGCGCGAGGTGACCCGCCGGTACTACGGGGACGTGCCGGCGGTGATCGTGGAGCCGGGTGTGAAGACCGGCGTGCACGTGCTGATGGACAACCCGAAGGAGGTCGGCGCGGACCGGATCGTCAACGCGCTGGCCGCCAACCACCTCTACGGCGGGCCGTGCATCGTGGTCGACTTCGGCACCGCCACCACCTTCGACGCGATCAACGCGCGCGGCGACTACGTGGGCGGCGCGATCGCCCCGGGCATCGAGATCTCGGTCGACGCCCTGGGCGGCCGCACCGCGATGCTCCGCAAGATCGAGCTGGCCCGCCCGCGCAACGTGATCGGAAAGAACACCGTCGAGGGCATGCAGTCGGGCATCCTGTACGGCTTCGCCGGACAGGTCGACGGCCTGGTCAACCGGATGGCCAAGGAACTGGCCAAGGACCCGAACGACGTCCAGGTGATCGCCACCGGCGGCCTGGCCCCGCTGGTCCTCGGCGAGGCCGACTCGATCGACGTGCACGAGCCGTGGCTGACCCTGATCGGCCTCCGCCTGATCTTCGAACGCAACCGCCCCGCCACCGCCTGACGGCCCCTGACGCCCGGCCGGCCGCTATTGGACGGCCGACCGGGCGTCAGATGCACCATCTCATAGGCCAATCGGGACAAACACGTCCTCAATCGCCATAAGTCGGACGTACGGCACGTACTGTCGAGCCATGCCAACGCCTCACGGATCGCGCGGCGGTATGGCCTTCAGCGCCGACGAAGTCCGGGTGCTGCGCCGTGCCCTCGCCCAAGCCCTTTATCCGGCCGCGCCCGACCGGCTCCCGCTGCCCACCGCCACCGGCGAACTGTGGGCCGAGGACGTCCAGGACGCGCTTCGACTCACCGAGGCCATCGACGAAGCGGTCCAGGAAGGCGGCCGGCTGCGCACCTTCCTGCTGGCCGACCTGGGCCGCTACCGCGCCGCCCTGCCCGGCAGCGCGGGCGGCTACCTGGAACGCCTGGAGGAAGCCGTCACCGACGGCTACCTGCCCACCGCCGAAGACCTCTCCGCCCTTCGCGCCCTGTCCCGCCAGCCGTGCGGCCCGCCCGAACACGCCCGCCGCTCCCGGCTCGCCGGACGCTGCCACGCACTCGCCGAGGCGGAGGTCCGCGAGCGCCTCTCCCTCGGCTCCGGACAGCGGCACCTCGCCGCCGTACCGAGCCCCGCGCCCGAACCCCAGCCCGCCATCCCAGTTGGAGGACGGTTCCCGATGAGCGACCAGCACCCGCAGCCCCCCGCCGATCGCCCCCGGCCGCGCCGGATGCCCACCCCCGCCGAACTCTTCGGCCGCCGCACCCGCCCCGCCCCCGAACCCCCCACCGACACCGACCACCCGGAACTCGCCACCGGCACCGACGGCTGATCCACCGTCAACTCGCCCGAGCCCCCTCCCCGGAGGGGGCTTTTCGCGTGGCCACATGGAGATGTGTCGATTCGGTGAGGCCCCGGCGAAGGAGTGACGGTCAAGATTCGATAACAGGTGCGGGCGATAGCGGCGGCCGCGTCCCGAACTGTCCGGAATAGCACCGCTCCGATGGCCGAGAGTCCCCCTATCGTCTGGGTCGATCGCATCCGAAAGATCGAAGGATCACCGTGGGGAATTCGCGCATCACGCGTCCGGCCGCCCTCGCCGCACCAGTGGCCGCCGCCGCAATCCTGGCTCTCGTCTCGACGCCCGCGCAGGCCGCGGACGATCTCCGGCTCGACGTTCAGTCGGCCGTCTCCATCCCGGCCGCTCCCGACAGCGGCGACGCCACCGCGTACCAGCTGAGCCTCAACTCGCGCGGCACGCTCACCGGTTCCAGCCCGCGGGACATCGTCCTCACCTTCGACGCAACCGGGCTGGCCGGCATCGCGACCTTCGCGCCGGACACCGCGTGGGACGCCAAGTGCACCACGGCCGGGCAGGTGTACACCTGCACCTACCGTCAGTACCCCACGCCGCAGCACCCCGACTTCAACAGCCAGTTCCACCCCGTGCTGAAGGCTCTCAAGGGCGCGCCGCAGGGCACGGCCGGCCACCTGAAGATCAGTCAGGGCTGGGTCGACGGCCAGCCCAACAGCGTCGACGTCGCGGTGTACGCGGGCGGCCCGAAGCTGGAGCTCGACGCCGCCCTGGACCGCGACCCGGCCAACGTCGGCAAGCCCGGCTCGACCGTCAAGCAGTCCCTCAAGGTCACCAACAACGGGACGCTGGAGAGCGGCCAGCTGGTGGTGTCCGCCGAACTGGGACCGGGTCTGAGCTTCAAGCAGAAGTTCGCGAACTGCTCGTACGGCACCCCGGTGGACAGCTCCCCGCCGGCCTCCCGGCGCAGCGCGGCGATCTGCACCATCAACACCTCGGTCAAGCCCGGTCAGACGGTCACCATCGACCCGTTCGAGGCCACCGTCGACGCCGACGCGCTCTACCCGGACATCGAGTTCGACGTCCTGCCCCGCGCGGACGTCGGCCTGGAGTACCTGCGCGGCGCCCACCGCTTCACGCCCGCCTCCGGCAGCGGCCCGCGGCTCACCGCCGGCGGGCTGCCGGAGGACCCCGCCGCCAAGCCCGGTCCGCCGAACCTGGACCGCGCGCACAACAGGGCGATCGTCCAGTACCGGGTCGACAGCCACGCGGACCTCTCCTCCTGGGCTGTCTGGGCCCCGACCGACGGCGGCAAGAAGGGCACCCTGAAGGTCACCGCGCACAGCAACGGCCCCGCCTCGGTCGACTACCTGCGCAGTGGCAACACCATCGCCGAGTTCCTCGTGACGCTGCCTTCCGGGGTCACCGTCGCCGGCAAGCTGCCCGACGGCTGCTTCGTGCGCGACCAGCATCCGAACGTCGTCGCCTGCAACCTCCCGATGTGGCTGGCCAGCGGCGAGGACAAGTCCTTCGACCTGCCGCTCGCGGTCTCCGATCCGGCCGCCGGCCCGACGGCCGCCATCGCGCTGACCACCGAACAGGGCGGGTGGGAGAACAAGGTCGAGCCGCTGCCGTACGACCCCGACAACACCAACAACTCGATCACGCTGGCGCTCGGCAGCACCGCCACCACCGCCGAGCCGAGCCCCCCGAGCACCGGGGGCGGCCAGTCCACCCCGCCCGCCGGCGGCGGCTCGACCGGTTCGGCCTCGGCCTCGGCCGGCGGGGCGGCCCCGGCCACCAGTGGCAGCGCCTCCTCGAGCGCCGGCACCGGCGGCGGGCTGGCGTCCACCGGCAGCGAGGGCACCGACACCATGCTCTGGCTGGGTGCGGGCGCCATCGTGGTGGGCGGCGGCGTCCTGGCGCTGACCGCACGGCGCCGCAGGGCCGGCACCCACCAGTGACCCGCGCGCCCGGCGCCTGATTACCCGTCTGCCCCTCACCTCGGCGCCCGCACACGCCGCGGACGAGCTCCGGCTCAACGTCGCGCCAACCTTCTCGATCCCGGCGGCACCCGCCGGCGGCGCTGCTCCGGTGGAGCTGATGGTCAGTTCGTCCGGCCCGATCGCCGCGAACACCTCGCGCGACCTCGTCGTGAGGTTCGACGCGACCGGCCTGGACGGCATCGCCGGCTTCGCGCTCAACCCCAACTGGGGTGCCGGCTGGGGTTCCAGCTGCACCACCACCGGTCAGGTGTCCACCTGCACCTTCAACGTGCGCCCCTGGCCGGGCGAGACCACCTTCACCCAGAACTTCAACCCGACGCTGACGGCGATCGTCGGCGCTCCCCAGGGCCAGGCCGGACACCTGAAGATCAGCCAGGGCTGGGCGGGCAGCCCTGTCGGCCCAGCCACCGACGTCGCGGTGTACGCGGGCGGCCCGAAGCTGGAACTCGACCCGAACCTGGACAGCCAGCCGTACGACACCCAGCCCGGCGCGGTCATCGGCCAGCCGCTCCAGGTGACCAACAACGGCACCGTGGCGAGCGGCCGGCTGGTGGTCGCGGCTCAGCTCTCGCCAGGCCTGAGCTTCACTCAGCACTTCGCGAACTGCTCGTACGGCACCTACACGGGCACCACCGAGCCGTTCAAGTCGGCCGAGGCGGCCATCTGCACCGTCAACACCTCGGTCCAGCCCGGCCAGACCGTCACCGTCGACCCGATCCAGGCCCTCGTCGGCTCCGACGCGCTGTACTCGGACATCTCGTACACCCTCTCCTCCGACGACGACTACGCCCTCAGGTTCGTCCGCGGCAGCTACGCCTTCACGCCCGCCTCCCAGACCGGCCCTCGGCTCACCGCCGGCCTCCCGGAGGACGACAACGCCCAGTCGGGGCCGCCGACCCTCGGCCAGGCGCGGGACTACGCGGTCGTCCAGTACCGGGTCGACAACCACGCGGACTTCTCAGCCCACGGCGCCTGGGCCCCGACCGACGGCGGCACCAAGGGCACCGTGTCCGTCAAGGTGCACAACGGCGGCCCCGCCTCGGTCGAGTACCTGCGCAGCGGCAACCCCATCGGCGGTGTCCTGGTGACGCTGCCGGCAGGTGTCACGGTCTCCGGCAAGCTGCCCGCCGATTGCGGGAAGGTCAACCCGGGCCTCGTCCACTGTTACCTGCCGACCTTCCTGCTGAACGGCGCGGACCGGACCTTCGACCTGCCGCTCGCGGTCGCCGACCCGGCCGCCGCCCCGGCCGTCACCATCGGGGTGACCACCGAGCAGGGCCTGTACGAGAACGCCGTCCAGCCGCTGCCGTACGACGACGTGGACGCCAACAACACCACCTCGCTGGCGCTCGGCACCACCGCCACCCAGAGCTGACCGGACGCCAGGACACCCCGGGCCGCCCATCGCGGTCCGGGGTTCCGGCGTTGTCGGGTGCGTGGGGCGATATCCCGTGGCGGAACAGCCCGTGAGCCTGGCTACCCTGGTGGGGTGAGCGATCAGAGCACTCTCCCCGCGACCGACGACCTTCCCGAGCAGATGCGCGTCCGGCGCGAGAAGCTGGACCGGCTGCGGGCCGCCGGCATCGACCCTTACCCGGTCGGTTTCCCCCGCACCTCGACCATCGCCGAGCTGCGCGACAAGCACCCGGACCTGGCGCCGGACACCGCGACCGGCGAGCGGGCGGGCATCACCGGCCGGGTCATCCTGGCCCGCACCGGCGGCAAGCTCTGCTTCGCCACCCTGCGCGACGGCTCCGGCGACCTCCAGGTGATGCTGTCCCTGGACAAGCTGGGCGAGGAACGGCTGGCCGCCTGGAAGGCCGACATCGACCTCGGCGACCAGGTCGGCGTCGAGGGCGAGGTGATCACCTCCCGCCGCGGCGAGCTGAGCGTGATGGTGGACCGCTGGGAGCTCACCGCCAAGTGCCTGCGCCCGCTGCCGGACAAGCACAAGGGCCTGACCGACCCGGAGGCCCGGGTCCGCCAGCGCTACGTGGACCTGATCGTGAACCCCGAGGCGCGCGAGATGCTGCACCTGCGCACCCGGGTGATCCGCTCGATCCGCCGCACCTACGAGGACCGCGGCTACCTCGAGGTCGAGACCCCGATGCTGCAGCCGATCCACGGCGGCGCCAACGCCCGTCCGTTCAGGACGCACATCAACGCGTACGACATCGAGCTGTACCTGCGGATCGCGACCGAGCTGTACCTGAAGCGGCTGGTGGTCGGCGGCGCCGAGAAGGTCTTCGAGATCAACCGGAACTTCCGCAACGAGGGCGCGGACGCCACCCACAACCCGGAGTTCACCGCCCTGGAGTCGTACGAGGCGTACGGCGACTACGACACCCAGGCCGAGCTGATCCGGGCGATCATCGTGAACGCCGCGCAGGACGCGCTGGGCACCACCGTGGTCAAGGGTCTCGGCCCGGACGGCGTCGAGCACGAGATCGACCTCGCCGAGCCCTGGCAGGAGGTCTCGGTCTACCCGGGCATCTCCGCCCACCTGGGCACCGAGGTCACCCCGGCCACCACGGTGGACGAGCTGCGCAAGCTCGCCGACGAAGCCGGCATCCCGTACGAGAAGGAGTGGGGCCACGGCCAGATCGTCCTGGAGATGGTCGAGCGCCTGCTGGAGCACCACGCGATCAAGCCGACCTTCATCAAGGACTACCCGACCGAGGTGTCCCCGCTGACCCGCCAGCACCGCTCGATCGAGGGTGTCGCGGAGAAGTGGGACCTGGTGATCTTCGGTACCGAGATCGGCACCGCCTACTCCGAGCTGATCGACCCGGTCGAGCAGCGCGCCCGCCTGACCGCGCAGTCGCTGCTGGCGGCCGGCGGCGACGTCGAGGCGATGCAGCTGGACGAGGACTTCCTGCGCGCCCTGGAGTACGCGATGCCGCCCACCGGCGGCCTCGGCCTGGGTGTGGACCGCCTGATCATGCTGCTGACCGGCAAGAACATCCGCGAGACGGTGCTGTTCCCGCTGGTGAAGCCGGAGAAGGCCGGTAAGAGTGACAAGGCCGCCGAAGCCGACGAGGACACCGAGGAGTAAAACCATGGAGTACGTCAGCGCGATCGTGCCGCCACTGGTCATGGCGATCGGTTTCGCCTTCCTGGTGCGGGCCATCATCCGCAGCCAGGGCGGCGCCCAGAAGGCCAAGGAGGACGCCGCCGCCGAGGCGATGGTGTCGCGTTCCTCCGCCGAATAGTCCGACCGCAGACCGGCGCGCCGTTCCCTCTTTCGGGGAGCGGCGCGCCGGTCTGTTTGCCATTTGCCGCCCTTTGTCCGATTCGGTCCTATCCTGGGCCGCACTATGGTGCGGCAACTCGGAGAACTCGAGAACGACATCATGACCCGGGTGTGGCAGTGGAACCGCCCGGTCACCGTTCGGGAGGTTCTGCAGGATCTGCGTTCGGAACGTGAAATCGCGTACACAACAGTGATGACGGTGCTCGACAAGCTCTATCGAAAGGGCTGGGTGCGCCGGGAGCGCGCCGGGCGCGCATACCGATATGAGCCGGTGTCCTCACGCGAGGCTTACACCGCCGCGCTGATGAACGACGCCTGGGCGACGAGTGACAATCCGGCCGCGGCCCTGGTGCACTTCTTCGGGATGATGTCGCCGGAACAGCGCGAGTGGCTGCGGGACGCTCTCCGAGTGGCCGGGGCCGATACCGAGGAGACCCGCCCGCCCGAGGCACGATAACGTTCCCAGGCATGGAGGTCACCATCCGCCGTGCGCGGACCACCGACGTACGCGCCGTTCGTCGGCTCATCGACACGTACGCCCGCAACGGCATTCTGCTCGACAAGCCGACCGTCACGCTGTTCGAATCCGTCCAGGAGTTCTGGGTCGCCGAACGCGACGAGGACGGCCGCGTGGTGGCCTGCGGCGCGCTGCACGTGATGTGGGAGGACCTGGCCGAGGTGCGCACCCTCGCGGTCGATCCGATCTGCAAAGGCCTCGGCATCGGCCACCAGCTACTGGACAAGCTGCTGGAGACGGCGCGCTGGCTCGGCGTCCGTCGGATTTTCTGCCTGACGTTCGAGGTGCCGTTCTTCTCGAAACACGGCTTCGTCGAGATCGGCGAAAACGACGATCGTACGGCAGACCCGGCGGTCGTGGCCACAGAAGTCTATGAAGAACTTCTGCGCTCGTACGACGAAGGTGTCGCCGAGTTCCTCGACCTGGAGCGGGTGAAGCCGAACACGCTGGGCAACTCGCGCATGCTGCTGCACCTCTGATCCGGCTCTGCGGGCACGGCGAGCGGCACAGGGGTTTGTGTTTTCCGGGAAAAGGCGCTTTCCTTTCACTAGGCAATGGACCGTTATCGCGGAAAGGGAAGCCCGTGGCACAGAGGGTTCAGGTCATTCTGGAAGACGATCTCGACGGTGGCTCCGCGGACGAGACGGTGACGTTCGCCCTGGACGGCGTGGCCTACGAGATCGACCTGAAGAGCGACAACGCGGACAAGCTCCGCGGTCTGCTTGCCCCGTACGTCGAGAAGGGCCGCAAGCAGAGCGGTCGGCTGACCGCCCCGCGTCGCGGCGGCAGCACCCGGGGCGCCGGTCGCTCCGCCGCCTCGACCGGACAGGCCGACACCGCCAAGATCCGTAACTGGGCGAAGGAGAACGGCTACCCGGTCAACGACCGCGGCCGTGTCCCGAGCAACGTGCGCGAGGCGTACGAGAAGGCCAACGCCTCCTGAGGCGTACGGCTCACCACCGCGCGGGCGGCAACCCCAGCCGCTCCCGCGCACAGGCGTCCGCCAGGGCGTCCAGCAGGCAGAGCAGGTCGGGCGAGCGCAGGTCCAGTGCGGGCCGCTCGGAGCCGACCCGCAGCCAGTCGGCGGTCCGCGGTTCGGGCACCCGGGGCTCTCCCGGGTGCGCCGTGACGGCGTCGATCGGCAGCCGCAGTTCGGGGCCCCAGCCGAGCCAGCCCAACAGGTCGGGCACCGGCTCGGCGGCTCCGGGGGCGAGCAGGAAGGCGGCCCGGCCGCCGCGCCGCAGCACCGGTCCGGTGGTGCGGCCGAGCCGGTCGAGGCGGCCGAGGGCGGCCAGTGCGGGCCGCAGCGGTGCGATCACCAGGTCCGTTCCGGCCCGGCCGGGGACGGTCGTCCGAGGTGCCCTCGAGGTGCAGGCGGCGGCCGGCGGCGGACTGGTCACGACCTGTGCAACGCTGGAGTGAGCGACCCGGTCACGACCGCCACCGGTGTGGCAGTACGTCACGCGCGGGCAACCTGACCGGCCGTCACTCCGGGTGCCCGGTCGGCCGACTTCTCGCCAGGCGAACAAGCACCCCCCGTAAACCGCGCGAAACCCGCCGCCCAACCGGGTATGAATGCAGGTGGACGGGGTCGCAGGAGCCCGGCCGCAGCACTGCGCGGGGCCGGTTCACCGGTTCCACCGGACTGTGTTCGCCGTTGGCGTAGCGGTATCCGGTGCATCGGGCCCGCCGCTGGGAACACCGTCTCCCAGCATCAGGTTGGGAAAGGTGTCGGCTGGTCGCGCAGCATGTTTCTCCCGCTCCGGTGGGAGTTCCGTAGCCGCGCCGCTGAGCGGGACTAGCATGCGGAAGGACAGGGCGGGGACGGCCCCCGAACTGACCGACCGCTCTGAGGAGCGATTAACGATGTTCGAGAGGTTCACCGACCGCGCGCGGCGGGTTGTCGTCCTGGCACAGGAAGAAGCCCGGATGCTCAACCACAACTACATCGGCACCGAGCACATCCTCCTGGGCCTGATCCACGAGGGCGAGGGTGTCGCCGCCAAGGCGCTGGAGAGCCTCGGCATCTCGCTCGAGGCGGTCCGCCAGCAGGTCGAGGAGATTATCGGCCAGGGCCAGCAGGCCCCGTCCGGCCACATCCCCTTCACTCCCCGGGCGAAGAAGGTGCTGGAGCTGTCGCTCCGCGAGGCCCTTCAGCTCGGCCACAACTACATCGGCACCGAGCACATCCTGCTCGGCCTGATCCGCGAGGGCGAGGGCGTCGCCGCCCAGGTCCTGGTGAAGCTCGGCGCCGACCTGAACCGGGTGCGCCAGCAGGTGATCCAGCTGCTGTCCGGCTACTCCACCAGCGGCGGCAAGGAGTCCGCCACCGCCGGTGGCCCCGCCGAGGGCACCCCGTCCACCTCCCTGGTGCTCGACCAGTTCGGCCGCAACCTGACGCAGGCCGCCCGCGAGGCCAAGCTCGACCCGGTGATCGGGCGCGAGAAGGAGATCGAGCGGGTCATGCAGGTGCTGTCCCGCCGCACCAAGAACAACCCGGTGCTGATCGGCGAGCCCGGCGTCGGCAAGACCGCCGTCGTCGAGGGCCTGGCCCAGGCGATCGTCAAGGGCGAGGTCCCGGAGACGCTGAAGGACAAGCAGCTCTACACGCTGGACCTCGGCGCCCTGGTGGCCGGCTCGCGCTACCGCGGTGACTTCGAGGAGCGCCTGAAGAAGGTGCTCAAGGAGATCCGCACCCGCGGCGACATCATCCTGTTCATCGACGAGCTGCACACCCTGGTCGGTGCGGGCGCCGCCGAGGGCGCGATCGACGCCGCCTCCATCCTGAAGCCGATGCTGGCCCGCGGTGAGCTGCAGACCATCGGTGCCACCACGCTGGACGAGTACCGCAAGCACCTGGAGAAGGACGCCGCGCTGGAGCGCCGCTTCCAGCCGATCCAGGTCGCCGAGCCCTCGCTCCCGCACACCATCGAGATCCTCAAGGGCCTGCGCGACCGGTACGAGGCGCACCACCGCGTCTCGATCACCGACGCCGCCCTGGTCGCCGCCGCCACCCTGGCCGACCGGTACATCTCGGACCGCTTCCTGCCGGACAAGGCGATCGACCTGATCGACGAGGCCGGTTCCCGGATGCGCATCCGCCGGATGACCGCGCCGCCGGACCTGCGCGAGTTCGACGAGAAGATCGCCGAGGTTCGCCGGGAGAAGGAGTCCGCGATCGACGCGCAGGACTTCGAGAAGGCCGCGTCGCTTCGCGACAACGAGAAGCAGCTGCTCCAGGCGAAGGCCAAGCGGGAGAAGGAGTGGAAGGCCGGCGACATGGATGTCGTGGCCGAGGTGGACGAGGAGCTCATCGCCGAGGTCCTGGCCACCGCCACCGGCATCCCGGTCTTCAAGCTGACCGAGGAGGAGTCCTCGCGTCTGCTGCGCATGGAGGACGAGCTGCACAAGCGGGTCATCGGCCAGGAGGACGCCATCAAGGCGCTCTCCCAGGCGATCCGCCGTACCCGTGCCGGCCTGAAGGACCCGAAGCGCCCCGGCGGTTCGTTCATCTTCGCCGGCCCCTCGGGTGTCGGTAAGACCGAGCTGTCCAAGACCCTGGCGGAGTTCCTGTTCGGGGACGAGGACGCGCTGATCGCGCTCGACATGTCCGAGTTCTCGGAGAAGCACACCGTGTCGCGGCTGTTCGGCTCCCCGCCCGGATACGTGGGTTACGAAGAGGGCGGCCAGCTCACCGAGAAGGTGCGCCGCAAGCCGTTCTCGGTCGTGCTGTTCGACGAGGTCGAGAAGGCCCACCCGGACATCTTCAACTCGCTGCTGCAGATCCTGGAGGACGGTCGCCTGACCGACTCCCAGGGCCGGGTCGTGGACTTCAAGAACACGGTCATCATCATGACCACCAACCTCGGCACCCGGGACATCTCCAAGGGCTTCAACCTGGGCTTCGCGGCCACGGGTGACGTCCAGACCGGCTACGAGCGGATGAAGGCGAAGGTCGGCGAGGAGCTCAAGCAGCACTTCCGTCCCGAGTTCCTGAACCGTGTCGACGACATCGTGGTGTTCCACCAGCTGTCCGAGGCGAACATCATCGAGATCGTCGACCTGATGATCGCGAAGGTGGACCAGCGGATGAAGGACCGCGACATGGCCATCGAGCTCAGCGCCGAGGCGAAGAGCCTGCTGGCGAAGCGCGGTTACGACCCGATCCTGGGCGCCCGTCCGCTGCGTCGCACGATCCAGCGGGAGATCGAGGACCACCTGTCCGAGAAGATCCTGTTCGGTGAGCTGCGGGCCGGCCACATCGTGGTGGTCGGCGTGGAGGGTGAGGGCAAGGCTGCCAAGTTCACCTTCCGCGGCGAGGAGAAGTCCCCGGTGGCGGACACTCCGGCGGCGGTCTCGGCGACCGGTCCGGATCTGACGAAGTAATAGCGCCACAAAGCGCGATCCAAGCCTCCGCCCCCGACCTGATCAGGTCGGGGGCGGAGGCTTTTCTGCGTTCGGGTTTTCAGTTGAAAAACTGTTTAGGTTTCCGTGCGCTGTGAATGCGGACGTTTGGAAGGCCGAACGGGTGGGTTCCGGCGCGGTGCGAGTGCGACCGACCCTCCTCCTGCCAGCGCCGTAGGTAGATTGACGGATCGTCAGATCATTTGAGTTGCCGGAGCATAGCGGCGTGGCCATGGCAAGGTCAAGGTCTTTCTTTTTTACCCGACCTTGGGTCAAATGTCGTCCACCTGTCTTGCATTGGTTCACCGGATCGGCCATCCGCCGCACCCGGTAAGGGGAGGACGTCCCACGTTGAAGATGACCAAGAAGGTCGCCGCGGCCTCCGCCGCCATCGCGGTGACCGCCGCGCTTGGTGTCGGCATGCTGCCGGGCACGGCTACCGCCGCGCCGGCGACGCCGGTCCTGAAGGACCCGGCCGACGCCATTCAGAACGACACGGTGCCGCGCGAACTGCAGAGCCCGCTGATCGACAAGGTTGAGGGCGAGCAGAAGGCTGCGATAGAGCAGCTGATCAACGGCACCGCAAAGATCGAGAAGCACGGCAACAGCAGCGCGGTGAAGCTCGGCCGCGACAAGTACGTCGAACTCTCCCGTGAGCGCACCGACCGGATCTTCACCATTCTGGTCGACTTCGGCGACCAGGTGGACAACACCACCAAGACCGCCGACGGCAAGGTGAAGTACGGCGGTACCCCCGGCCCGGCGCACAACAAGATCGAATCCCCGGACCGCGCCAAGGACAACTCCACTGCCTGGCAGGCGGATTACAACCAGGCCCACTACCAGGACCTGTACTTCGCGGCGAACAAGCCGTCGCTGAAGACCTACTACGAGAAGCAGTCCTCGGGCCGCTACTCGGTCGACGGCCTGGTCACCGACTGGGTGCGGGTCCCGTGGAACGAGGCCCGTTACGGCTCGGACTACTGCGGCCAGCACATCTGCGCCAACGCGCAGGACCTGATCCGCGACGGCATCAACGCCTGGGTCGCCGACCAGAAGGCCAAGGGCCGCACCGACGCGGACATCAAGGCCGACCTGGCGCAGTACGACCAGTGGGACCGTTACGACTACAACGGCAACGGCAACTTCAACGAGCCCGACGGCTACCTGGACCACTTCCAGATCGTCCACGCCGGTGAGGACCAGTCGGCCGGCGGCGGCGCCCAGGGCACGGACGCGCTGTGGGCGCACCGCTCGTACGTGTACGCCAACCAGGCCGGCAAGACCGGTCCGGCGAACAACAAGCTCGGCGGCACCCCGATCGGCGACACCGGCCTGTGGGTCGGCGACTACACCATGCAGCCGGAGAACGGCGGCCTGGGCGTGTTCGCCCACGAGTACGGCCACGACCTGGGCCTGCCGGACCTGTACGACACCTCCGGCACCGGCATCGACAACTCGGTCGGCTTCTGGTCCCTGATGTCCTCGGGCTCCTGGCTGGGCGAGGGCCGCAACGAGATCGGCGACATGCCGAACGACCTGGACATCTGGTCGAAGCTGAAGCTCGGCTGGCTGGACTACGACACCGCCAAGGCCGGCAAGAACGCTGTCAGCCTGCTCGGCCCGGCCGAGTACAACAACAAGCGCAAGCAGGGTCTGGTCGTCGACCTGCCGGCGAAGACCGTCACCACCGAGATCAACACCCCGTTCGCGGGTGGCAACGAGTGGTGGAGCGGCAGCGCCGACAACCTGAACGTCTCCCTGACCCGTGACGTCGACCTCACCGGGAAGACCTCGGCCTCGCTCACCGCGAAGGCCTGGTACGACCTGGAGCAGGACTACGACTTCGCGTACGCCGAGGTCTCCACCGACGGCGGCAAGAACTGGTCCTCGCTGGCCGGCACCTTCAACGGCAAGGCGCTGCCGGAGAACTCCATCACCGGCAACTCGGCCGGCTGGGGCGACCTGGCGTTCTCGCTGGACGCGTACGCCGGCAAGGCGATCAAGCTGCGCTTCCACAACACCACCGACCCGGGCGTCCACATGAAGGGCCTGGCCCTGGACGAGATCGCGATCACCGCGAACGGTGCGACGATCTTCACCGACGGGGCCGAGAACGGTGACAACGGCTGGACCGCGTCGGGCTTCTCCCGGATCTCCGGCAAGTTCAACAAGGACTACGACCAGCACTACCTGGTCGAGAACCGTCAGTACGTGTCCTTCGACAGCACGCTGAAGACCGGCCCGTACAACTTCGGTTCGGCCGCCCGCCCCGACTGGGTCGAGCACTACGCCAACCAGAACGGCATCCTGATCTGGCTGTGGGACTCCTCGCAGTCCGACAACAACGTCGCCAACCACCCCGGCCAGGGCCTGATCCTCCCGATCGACGCTCACCCGGCCCCGCTGAAGTGGAACGACGGCACCCTGATGCGCCCGCGCTTCCAGGGCTACGACTCCACCTTCCGCTTCGACCGCACCACCGGTCTGCAGCTGCACCGGGCCGACGCGCTCACCAAGATCCCCAGCGAGCGCGGCGTGACGGTCTTCAACGACCGCACCAACAAGTACTGGGACGAGAGCAACAAGTACAGCTCTGTCCAGGTGCCGAACACCGGTACCCAGATCGAGGTGCTGTGGCAGTCGCACAACGAGCTGGAGGCCCTGATCCAGGTCAAGCGCTCCAAGTGACGCTTGTCTGAGGACGGCTGAACAGCAGGACTGAGCGAAGAGCCCCGGCGGTTTTCGGACCGCCGGGGCTCTTTGTCGTTGTCGGAGGGTGTTGTCGGAGGGCGTTATCGGAGCAGGGCGAGGAAATCCGTCATCGCCTCGGTGATCTCCTCGGCGCTCCACTCCAGGGCGGCGGCGGCCACCGTCACCTCGGTCATCGCCGCGCCGGGCTGCGGGCCGGGCTCGAACCAGCCGCCGAACAGCGACACGCCCTGCTCCTTGGCCTGCCGATGGCCGGCCTCGATCAGCTGTTCGGCCGGGTGCGGCAGCCAGAGCTGGAACTGGTGGGTGTGCGGCGGCTCCGGGTTGATCCGGGCGCCGGGGGTCTCGGCGAGCGCGGCGGCGACCACCTTGGCGTGCGCCACGTAGTCGGGCAGCCGGGGCAGCTCGCGGTCCAGGCCGGCCAGGGCGGACAGCACCGCGGGCCACTGCTGCCACAGCTTGCCGCCGAAGCGGTGCCGCCAGACCTTGATCCGGCGGACGAACTCCTCCTCGCCGGCGACCAGGGCGCCGCTGTGTCCGCCCAGCGACTTGTAGCAGGAGACGTACACCGACCCGGCACGGGCGCAGATCTCCGGCAGGCTCCGGCCCAGGTGTGGGGCGGACTCCCACAGCCGGGCGCCGTCCAGGTGGACGGGCAGGCCGCGGTCGGCGGCGAAGTCGTAGAGCGCGGACAGTTCCTCCCAGCTGGGCAGCAGGAAGCCGGCGTCGCGCAGCGGGAGTTCCAGCATCAGCACGTCGAACGGCTCGTCCAGGGCGGCCAGGCCCGCAGCGGTGGGCTGACGCGGGCCTGTGGCCTGCGGGACGGAGCGCAGACCGCTGAGCACCTGGTGGGCGCGGCGTTCGTGCACTTCGGGGTGGGCGAGCGGGTGCATCGCGACCACCGGTCCGTGGGTGTCGGCCCAGGTCTTCAGGGCGGCCTGCTGGGCCATCGTGCCGGTGGGGAAGTAGGCGGCGTCGGGCTTGCCGAGCAGGTCTGCGGTGCGGCGCTCCAGGGTGCGGACGATGCCGTCGCCGTACAGGTCGGTGGGCTCGTCCAGCGGGTAGGGGCCGTCGGCCAGTGCGGCGAGTTCGGCGAGCGACTCGCGGACGGTCTGCGGGCGGCCGCCGGACAGCAGTCGGTGGGCCTGGCGGCGGGCGGCGAAGCGGCGATCCTGCACCGGGGTGTCGTTCATCAGCTGATCATCTCCGACGGCTGGGTGGATCGGATGGCGCAGCTGGTTCGAAAGCCGGTTTTACCCGGGGCGGTTCGGGATCAAACCGGCCGCTTGCCGGTGGCGATGCTCACAGGGCTTCGACGACCTACGACCGACAGTAGGAGGTTTACGGGCTTATCTGCCTGTTTGTCCGACACCCGAGGTCGCTATTTCGTGAGCTTCATCCACTACCCACCGTCGTACGTCACACCTTTGGGCCTGCCCCCGGGGCTCGTTTACACCTGGAGTCGTTCCACCAGTTCGGCGAGCCACACCGGCTCGGCCCCGCTCTGGCCCCGTCCGTGAGGTACCGACTCCCGATGCGTTCTTTCCCCGCCACCGGCCGCCGGATTCTCCAGGCGATCAGCACCCGCCACGTCCACGCCGTCACCGCTTCCGACTCCACCGCCGCTGCGGCCCCGGCCCGCCGGACCCCCGCCAAGGCCGCCGCCGGCATCGCCGTGGTCGCCTTCGGCGCCATGCTGATCCCCGCCGGACACGCCTCCGCGCAGACCGTGCCGGACACCCTCGCCAGCTCCCCGTTCGCGGCGGACACCCACCTGGAGGGCGGCGCCCTCGATCTGTCCGCGCCGGTGGCCCACCAGGACGACGCCAGCCCGCTGGCCGTGGTGGCCAACAACCTGGAACACCTCGCGATCCCGACCGACGAGCACCCCGCCGACGAGCACGCCGCGAACGAGCACCCGGCCGACGCGCACCCCGCGGACGAGCACACGGCCGACGCGCACCCCGCCGACGGGCACCAGGACCAGGCGCCGCAGGCCGAGCAGCCCGCCGCCCCGGCCGAGCAGCCCGCGCCGGAGCCCGCTCCCGCGCCCGAGCCCGCCCCGGCCCCCGCGCCGGCCAAGGTCGACTGGTCCTCCCCGGCCCCGGGCGCGCCGATCAGCAACCCGTACCACAAGACCAACCCGTCGTACGCGGCCGGCTACCACACCGGCACCGACTTCGCGGTGTCCGTGGGCACCCCGCTGGTGGCGGTCGGCAACTCGACCGTGGTGTCGTCCGGCTGGGCCGGCGCATACGGCAACCAGGTCGTGCTGAAGCTGTCCGACGGCCGCTTCGCCCAGTACGCGCACCTGTCGCAGCTCGGGGTGAAGGCCGGGCAGCACGTGAATGCCGGTGACCAGATCGGCAAGTCCGGCAGCACCGGCAACTCGACCGGCCCGCACCTGCACTTCGAGATCCGTACCGTCAACCAGTACGCGAAGGTGACCGACCCGATCGGTTACCTGAAGGGCCACGGCGCGAACAACTTCTGATCCGCCGCACCCCCGCCCCGTCGCCGGGGCCCCTCGAGCCGTCCGCGTCAGTGCGCGGGCGGCTCGATGTGTGCGGCGACCTCCAGGGCGACCTCCAGGGCCGCCTCCGTCGCCTCCTCCAGGCTGCTGGTCGGCTCGGCCGGCTCCTGGCCGCGCTCGCACAGGTCGGTCCTGAGCAGGAACATCGCCGAGTGCATGGCGGTCAGCGCGACGGTGGCGCGCAGCTTGTCGCGGAAGCTCGGCTCCGGCCCGTGCAGCAGGGTGATCATCTTGATCATCCGCTCCTTGAACGCCAGCCCGGCCTCGGACTCCCGCAGCGCGGGCTGGTTCTCGTGGAAGAAGCGCAGCAGCGGCGCCCGCTCGCCCATGCCGGCGGCGAACCGGCGGATCAGTTCGTCGCGCAGCTCGGGCGACCAGTCCTTGTCCTCACCGAACGCGATGGCGTCGTCCAGCGGAGCGGCCATCTTCTCGACGATGCCGCGGACGATGTCGTCCTTCGTCTTGAAGTGGTAGTACAGGGCGGCCTTGGTGACGCCGAGGCGGTCGGCGATCTCGCGCAGCGAGGTCTTCTCGTAGCCGTGCTCGGCGAACAGCTCCAGCGCCACGTCGATGATCCGCGCTCTGGTGTCGCTGCGGGGGCTCTGGGGTGTGGTCATCGCTGGCGGCCTGCCTCATGAAGCGGTGCGGACGGGTGTCAAAGTCCGTTTCTTGTTCGCATTCTCCCTGCCCAGGGGGGATGCATCGAAACTGGCTTGACGACCGGCTAGGGAACAACTTACCGTGCCGAACGGCAATTAACTAGCCGGTCGTCAAGTAAGTACCGTCGCGGACAGCACCGCGGCACTGCGCCCCGGGAGAGACGCACCATGACAACTCAGCAGTCCGAGGCGGCTCCGGAGGAGCCTGCCGTCGCCCTCGGCAAGGACGACGGATTCGAGCAGCGGCCGCACCGTGAGGTGCGCCTGGTGATGATCGGCCTGGTGATCACCATGCTGCTCGCCATGCTCGACAACCTGATCGTCGGCACCGCGATGCCCACCATCGTCGGTGAGCTGAACGGCGCGGAGCACATGTCCTGGGTGGTCACGGCCTACACCCTGGCGACCGCCGCCTCCACCCCGATCTGGGGCAAGGTCGGCGATCTGTACGGCCGCAAGGGTTCGTTCCTGGTCTCGATCGCGATCTTCCTGCTCGGCTCGGCGCTGTCCGGCATGTCGCAGACCATGACCCAGCTGATCGCCTTCCGCGCCGTCCAGGGCCTGGGCGCCGGCGGTCTGATGGTCGGCGTGATGTCGATCATGGGCGCACTGGTGCTCCCCCGCGACCGCGGCAAGTACCAGGGCATGTTCGCCGCCGTCATGGCGCTGGCCACCATCGGCGGCCCGCTGATCGGCGGCTTCATCACCGACCACCTGAACTGGCGCTGGACGTTCTACGTCAACCTGCCGCTGGGCGCGATCGCGCTGGTCTTCATCGTCGTGGTGCTGAAGCTGCCCAAGGTCCGCTCCAACGCCAAGATCGACTACCTCGGCGCGGCGCTGCTCACCATCGGCATCGTCTCGATGGTGCTGATCACCACCTGGGGCGGCCACGAGTACGCCTGGAGCTCCAAGCAGATCCTCGGCCTGGGCGCGCTGTCCGTCGCCTCGATCATCGGCTTCTGCTACGTCGAGCAGCGGGTCGCCGAGCCGATCATCCCGCTGGCGCTGTTCCGCAACCGCAACTTCACCATGGTCTCGATCATCGGCTTCATCGTCGGTTTCGCGATGTTCGGCGCGGTCACCTTCCTGCCCACCTACCAGCAGATCGTCCAGGGCGCCTCGGCGACCAACTCCGGCCTGCTGCTGATGCCGATGATGTTCGGCATGCTGGTGATCTCGCTGGTGGTCGGCCAGGCCATCACCAAGACCGGCAAGTACCGGATCTACCCGATCATCGGCACCGTGGTGATGGGTGGCGGCTCGCTGCTGCTGTCCACGCTGTCCGTGGACACCTCCAGCTTCGCCTCGTCCTGCTACATGGTGGTGCTCGGCGCCGGCATGGGCTTCCTGATGCAGGTCACCATGCTGGTCGCGCAGAACAGCGTGGAGATGAAGGACATGGGCGTCGCCTCGTCCTCCGCCACCCTGTTCCGCACCATCGGCGGCTCCTTCGGTGTGGCCCTGTTCGGCACCCTGTACATCAACCAGGTCAACGACGCCATCAAGAAGCTCCCGCCGGAGGTCCTGCAGCACATGCAGCAGGGTGGTGGCGGCGAGGGCATGTCGGCGATGAACCCGGCCACCCTGAGCAAGCTCCCGGCCAACGTGCTGGACGCCTACCAGCACGGCATCTCCAACGGCATGCACACCGTCTTCCTGTGGGGCGCGGTGATCAGCCTGGTCGCCGTCGTCGCCTCGCTGTTCCTCCGCGAGGTCAAGCTGCGCGGTGGCGCGGACGCCGCCGAGGCGAAGGCCGACGCCGCGCTGGAAGGCGCGATGTAACGCCCGTCCAGGCATGACGACGGCCCGGGACCGACCTTAGGTTCTAGAGATCGTCGCAACACCCCAGTGCAGGGGGAGCGATGGACTTCGAGATCCGGGACCGGTCTGTGAACCGGGGGTGCCGGGCGC
>NZ_JBIUCB010000005.1:248356-475237 GCF_044593455.1 Kitasatospora sp. NPDC051984 | reverse complement strand
GACCTGCTCGCCCAGGGCATCGAGCTCGCCGAGGGGCACCGCCGGAACATCGACCTGAAGGAGCTGGGCCAGAACGCCCTCGCCGGCGCGATCGGCGGTGCCTCCGGTCACCTGGTCGGCAAGGGGCTGGGCGGCGCGGCCGGCCGGCTCGGCCTGGGCAGTGCCGCGCGGTCGCTGCCCGGGAAGGCCGCGATCGGCGCGGCCACCGGGGTCGGCGCCGACGCCGCCACCCAGTACCTGACCACCGGCAAGGTCGACACCTCCAGCCTGCTCGGCTCCGGCCTCTCCGGCGGCGCGGGCGCCGGCCTGCACGCCGGCGCCGCCTCGGCCAAGCACCACAGCGCCCCGCCCGAACCCGGCGGCGGCCCGCATTCCGGCCCGGCCGACCTCACCCGTGCCGGCGGGGACGGAAACCAGGACCGCCCACCGAAATTCGGCAAGCCCAGCACCCTCTCCGGCAGCGGCAGCTACCAGGGCCCCACCGGCAGCACCAGCACCACCGACCCCGCAAGAATGAGTACGCTTACCGTTGAACACAGCATTACCTGCAAATACTACAAAAGCCCCATGCCTCCTTTTCCTCCCTCGATTACCCCTCCGAACACATCGCACGGCCCGATCACCGAGTGGAAAAATCGGCCCGATCCGGCTGAACGGTACCGCCGCTGGCTCGAATCGCGCGGCCAGGGCAGCTCAGGCGATCCGAGCGGACCCACCAGCAGCCCTCCGCACCCGAACGGGGACACCACCTGACAGCACCATCGGCTGCGTCAGGCGAGGCCGGCCCGCTCCAGGGCGTCAACTCCCGTGCGCAGGGCGGCGATCCGCTCGTCGAGCGTCCAGCCTGCGGGAGCAAGGGTCAAGGTGGTGACGCCGGCGGCGGCGTAGGCCTGCATGCGGTCGGCGATGCGGGCGGTGTCACCGAGGAGGGCGGTGGCGTCGATGAAGTCGTGCGGGACGGCGGCCGCGGCGCCGGGCTTGTCGTGGGCGAGGTAGCGGGTCTGGACTTCGTCGGCGGCCTGCTCGAAGCCCATGCGGCGGGCGAGTTGGCTGTAGAAGTTCTTCTCCTTGCTGCCCATGCCGCCGAGGTAGAGGGCGGTGTAGTCGCGCAGGGTGTCGGCGGCGGCGTGGATGTCGTCGCCGACCGCGATGTTGACGGTGGGGCAGAGGTCGAAGCCGTCCAGACCGAGGCCGGCCTTGGCGCGGCCGGCGGCGAGGGCGTCGACGGAGAGCGCGGCGTGTTCGGGGGAGAAGAACAGGCCGAGCCAGCCGTCGGCGATCTCGCCGGTGAGTTCGAGGTTCTTCGGGCCCATCGAGGCGATGTAGAGGGGAATGTGCTCGCGCACCGGGTGGACGGTGAGCTTGAGCGCCTTGCCGGGCCCGCCGGGCAGCGGCAGCGTCCAGTTGGCGCCGTCGTGGACGAGCCGCTCGCGGGACATCGCCTTGCGGATGATCTCCACGTACTCGCGGGTGCGGGCCAGCGGCTTGTCGAACCTGACGCCGTACCAGCCCTCGGAGACCTGCGGGCCGGAGACGCCGAGGCCGAGCCGGAAGCGGCCGCCGGAGAGGGTGTCGAGGGTGGCGGCGGTCATCGCGGTCATCGCGGGGGTGCGGGCCGGGATCTGGAAGATCGCGGAGCCGACGTCGATCCGTTCGGTCTTCGCGGCGACGTAGGACAGCACGGTGGCGGCGTCCGAGCCGTACGCCTCTGCGGCCCAGCAGACCGCGTAGCCGAGGCGGTCCGCCTCCTGGGCGACGGCGATGTTGTCGGCGTCCAGGCCGAGTCCCCAGTAGCCGAGGTTGATCCCGAGTCGCATGTGCCCACTGCCTTCCGGTCCAGGTGGTGCGGTGAGAGTAGCCCCCGTGTCGGCGGTCACACTACTGGCCGGTAGCCACGTTGTCCCCCACACCGCCCTGAACTGCTGCCCGGATGCCCAAGAAGCGACCACCCGCCCCGACCTTCGCCGCCCTGGTGGCGGCCATGCCCGCACCGCCGGAGGAGCAGCCCGAGGTCTCCTGCCACCCGATGCCCGTCGCCGACGGCTGCCACTGGCGTCTCACCCGGGCGGGCCGTTGGACCCCCGCCGGGCCAAGCGGCTCGCCGTCACCGCCGACCGGATGGCGATGGACGTGGCCTGCGACGACCGGACCGGGCAGTGGCTCCCCCGCTTCCTCCCGGCGGACGAGCGCCCGGCCGCCTGGCTGGCGGCGCGGGCCCGGTTCGATGCCGCCGAGCTGCCCATCCACGAAACGTACGAGTTCACCGACGACCACGGCCGCGTCCTGCTGTTCGTCGAGACGTACTGCTGAGCCTGTCGGCCGGGCGGGTCGTCCCGGGCGGCAACCGGTTTCGCCGCTACTCTCACGCACGTGGGGGCACCGCCCCCGACCTGCGCCGTCGCGGGTGGCGCAGCAGGGTTGACGGAGGGACGCGATGCAACAGCGACAGCTCGGGCGCACCGGTCTGCGGGTCTCCCGGCTCGGCCTGGGCACCCTCACCTGGGGCCGGGACACCGACGAGCAGGAGGCCGCCGAGCAGTTGAAGGCCTTCGTGGACGCCGGCGGCACCCTGGTGGACACCGCCGACGTCTACGCCGACGGCGGCGCCGAGTACCTGCTGTCCCGGCTGACCGACGGCCTCGTCCCGCGCTCCGAGCTGGTGATCGCCACCAAGGCCGGCCTGCTGCCCGGCTCCGGGCGCCACAACAGCTCCCGCGGCCACCTGCTGAACGCCCTGGACGCCTCGCTGCGCCGCCTCGGCACCGACCACGTCGACCTGTGGCAGGTGCACGCGTACGACCCGGCGACGCCCACCGAGGAGACCCTGCACGCGCTCGACCTGGCGGTCTCCTCCGGCCGGGCCCGGTACGCCGGGGTGTGCCAGTACAGCGGCTGGCAGCTCGCCAAGTCCGCGGCCTGGCAGCGCGCTTCGCCCGGCAGCGCCCCGCTGGCCGCCGTCCAGCTCGAGTACTCGCTGCTCCAGCGCGGTATCGAACGCGAGGCGCTGCCCGCCGCGCTGGACGCCGGGGTGGGCCTGCTGGCCGGCTCGCCGCTCGGCCGGGGCGTGCTCACCGGCAAGTACCGGCACGGTGTGCCGGCGGAGTCGCGCGGCGCCGGCCAGCACCCCGCCGGGCCGGTCAAGCCGTACCTGGGCGAGACGTCCCGCCGGATCGTCGACGCACTGGCGACCGCCGCCGACGGTCTGGCCTCCACGCCGCTGAAGGTCGCGCTCGCCTGGGTCCGCGACCGCCCCGGCGTGTCGGCCGCCCTGCTGGGGGCCCGCACCGCCGCCCAGCTGCAGTCCTCACTGTCGGTGGAGGCCCTTACGCTTCCGAGTGAGATCCGCGCTGCCCTGGACGACGTGTCGGCCCCGGTGCACCGCTACCCGGACCAGGGCTGGACGGAGCTGTAGCCGTCCGGCCCGCTGAAGGAGCCTTCCGCATGACCACCCCCGAGGAGAGCCCGGCCCCGGCCGCCGAGCAGCACGCCGGTACCGTCGCCGCCCTCGCCGAAGCGATCCGGGCCGTCGGCCGGAGCGGCTCGGGCAGCCCTGACGAGCCGCCCGCCCCCGGCTCGTCCGCCGCGCCGCGCGCCGACGGCCCGACCGCCGACGCCCAGCGGCAGGCCGCGCTGACGGCCGTCGCCGAGGTGCTGGCGGCCGGCGGCGCGCCCGCGCAGCTCGCCCCCGCCGCGGTCGTCGCGCTCGGTGAGGACGCGGCCGAGCAGCTGCGCGAGGACCCGTGGGCGGTGCTCTCGCTGCCCGGCGTCCGCCCCGAGCACGCCGACGGCTTCGCCCGCGGGCTGCTCGGCCCGAAGGCGCAGCCCGGCGACCCGCGGCGCGCCCAGGCGCTGGTGGCCTGGCTGCTGGAGCAGGCCGCGCTGCGCGGGCACTCCGCGCAGGAGCTCGGCGAGGTCTCCGAGGCGCTGCGCGCCCAGCACGTCCCCGACCCGGCGGGCGCGCTCCAGGCGGTGCTGGAGGACGGGCGGGTGATGCCGTTCCAGGAGGAGCTGCCGATGCCGCCCGGCAGCCACGACGAGGACGAGGAGCCGCCCGTCCGCACCCTGCTCGCCCTGGAGCGCCTGGCGCTGGCGGAGGAGAGCCTCGGCGAGGGCCTGGTCCGGCTGCTGTCCACCTTCGCGCCGGACGAGGACACGAACGAGTTCGCGCCGGACGAGGAGCCGGTCGAGGACGCTGCCGAGGAGACCGTCGAGGAGGGCGCGGCTGCGGAAGCCCGTGTGCAGCAGCCCGGCCCGGCCGCGTGGGAGGCGGCGGCCGAGGCCGCGCCGTCCCGGTCGGCGCAGGAGCTGGTGCGCACCGCCGCCGGGTCCGGTCTGGTGCTGCACACCGGCGGCGAGTCGGCCCGCGCCGAACCGGCCGCGCTGCTGCACGCCGCCGCCGGGCTCGGCCTGCGGGCCTGGGCGGCGACCTGGACGGGTCAGGGCCGGGACGCGCTGGCCGCGCTGCTCCCCGAGGGCTCCCCCGCCGCCGACCGGATCGGCACCCTGGCCGAACTGCTGTACGGCGAGCGGCTCCCGCGCGCGGTGGACGGCACCCTGCCGCTGGACGTGCTGGTGGTGCTGGACGCCCCGCTGCTCGACGTGGAGACCGCCGCCACGCTGCTGGAGGCGCTCGCGGACGGCACCCGGCTGGTGCTGTCCGGCGACCCGGGCGGCCTGTGGTCGGCCGGCCCGGGCCGGTTCTTCGCCGACCTGCTGGCCGCCAAGGCGTGCCCGGCGGTGGCCTCCCGCACGCCGGACTTCGGGCCGATCGGCGAGCTGGTCTCGGGCATCGGCATCGGCGAGCTCCAGCCGGTGGACGCCCCCGACAAGGAGGTGGTGATCCTCACCGCCAAGGACGGCGGCGAGGCCGTGCACCGCGCTGTGCAGCTGCTCACCGACTCCATTCCGCGCGCCCTGTCGATCCCGTCCGAGCAGACGGTGCTGCTGACGCCTGGCCACGGCGGCCCGGCCGGCACCCGGGCGCTGAACGCCGCCGCGAAGGCCAGATTGAACCCCGGCCCGGGCCGGTTCGGCGGCTTCGACCCGGGCGACCGGGTGGTGCACTCCCCCGCGCTGGGCGTCAACCTGCCCGGGCGGGTGCTGGACGGCGACGCCGCCGGCCTGCACCTGGAACTGGCTGACGGCGGGCGACTGACGCTCTCCCCGCAGCAGGCCGCGAAGCTTCGCCACGGCTGGGCGATGACGGCCCATCAGGCGGTCGGCCGGCGCTGGCCGGCGGTGGTCGTGGTACTGCCGGAGGACGCGGCCGGGCAGCTGACCAGGCAGTGGGTGTACACGGCGTTCGGCCGGGCCGAGCGGCACCTGTCGGTGGTCCACGCGGCGGGCCCGGCGCTCGCCCAGGCGGTCGCCGACCGCCCCGCCGCCGACCGCACCACCCGCCTGCGGTCGGTCCTCACCGACCAGTAGGAAGCCGCTGCAGGAAGCCGCCGGGTGGACGGCGAAGGGCCCGGGCCGCCGATGCGTCCCGGGCCCTTCGCCCTCGGAGTTCCCGGGTCGGGCGGGTGGTCCGTCAGTCGTCCAGCTCGTCGTCGTAGACCTCGCTGACGTCGAAGCGGCAGATCAGCAGCTCCGGGTCGGCGCCGTCGAACGGCTCGGGGAGCCACTCGCCGGGCTCGGCGGGGTCGGTGGCCGACACCCACAGCGTGGAGTCGCCCTCCTCCAGGCCGAACTCCTCGGCCCGGGCGGCGATCTCGTCCGGCTCGTACTCGCCGAACAGCACGCCGATCGCCGCGGTCACCTCGGCCTCGCTGCCCCCGCCGGGGGTGAGCGCCTCGTCGACCCGTTCGGCCTGGGCACGCAGGCGCTTCGGGTCGGTGATCAGGTAGTCGCGGCGGATCAGCACGCTGATCGCCTCGGGCTGTTCGGGGCCCTGGTAACCCGTCCCGGACTCGTCGCCCGGGATCTCGAAGGGGGTGACCTCGTCGTAGACCTCGTAAAGGATCTGGTCGTAGGCAATGGCGGCCGCCGCGAGCTCCTCGTAGGCGTGCACGACGACCGGATCCCCGGGCTCGGTGGAGCTGGAGACGGCCTGCAGGTGGCGGTCGATAGCGGCCTTGACCGCCTCTGCGGCGGCCCGTACCTCGGTGATGGTCAGCTGCGCGGCATCAGACATGGTGCAGACGCTATATCCACCTGGCGACGACACGCACAGCGGTTGTCACCTACGGCCCTGAAAATCAGGCAAGTTCACCCTGGATGTCCGTTCCGCCCCTTTCTGTCACCGCGCTTCACGGGGGCGCTCCGGCCCTGTTGGGGACTCCTCGGCCGCGCATCAGCGCGGCCCGGGGCGGGTATCCCTACCGGAGGGGAAAACTGATTGACGGTCAGCTCCGGCCCGGGCAAGGCTCGTCCTGCCGCCCGGGGCGGTAAGGACCCGAACCGGCCACCGGCCGGCGGCGCGCCGTAGGCTTGCAGGCAGCACAGCAGCGGAGGAAAAGTCTTGATCCCTACCAAACCGGTCCGGCTTCCGGAGTACGAGTACCAGTCGCTTCGTCTGCCGCGCGGCACGTCCCGCAACGCCGCGCGTCAACTGCTCACCGACCACGCCGAGTACGGGCAGTGGGAGCTCGACCGGCTCCGGCTGTATCCCGACGGCAGCCGGACGGTCCGACTGAAGCGGCGCATCATCCGGCAGGTCCGCTCCACCTGGTAGCGCGCATGCCCGCGCCCGGGCCGCCCCGTCGAATCGTGCGACGGGGCGACCCGGGCGCGGGTGTTCCGGCCTCGACCGCCGGGGCCGGGCGGGTTTGTTCTAGCGGCGAGCGAGGACCCGGGAGCGGCGGTACAGCACGCCGCCGCCGAGCAGCAGCAGGATGCCGGCCGGGGCCAGGATCTCCAGGCCGGAGGCGCCCGTGGAGGCAAGCTGCTGGCCGGTGTTGTCCGCGGCGGCCCGGACCTCGCCGCCCGCGTGGTGGGTGGCCGGCGGGGTGGTGCGCTCCGTCACGGGCGGGGTCACGGGCGGGGTCACGGGCGGGGTCACGGGCGGGGTCACGGGCGGGGTGACGGGCGGGGTGACCGGTGGCGTGCACTCGCCGCTCGGCGGGGTGCAGCCCGGCGGCGGCGTCTCGACGACCGGGGTGGGGGGCACAACGGGCGGCGCGACCTGGTTGCCGCAGTTGTTGCCGAACGCCGGGTTGCCGAGGCCCACCACGTCGATCGTGTTGCCGCACGCGTTGACCGGCACGTCGACCGGCACCTGCGCCTGGTTCCCCGAGCCGACGCCCGGCGAGTTCGTGGCCGTCCCGCCGGCCGAGGCGCCCGTCCCGGACGTCCCCGAGCCGCCGGTGGATCCCGAACCGCCGGTGGATCCCGAACCGCCGTTGTTCGAGCCGGTGGAGCCGGTGCCGGCCGTGCCGGAGCCGCTGTGGTTCGCGCAGTTGTTGCCGTAGGCCGGGTTGAGCAGGCCGATCACGTTGAGGGTGTTTCCGCACGCGTTCACGGGGAGCTCCACAGGGACCTGCACCGCGTTCCCCGAGCCGACGCCCGGCGAGTTCGCGGCCACGCCGTGGGCGTCGGCAGTGGCGTGGGCGTAGCCCGCGGTCGAGGCCAGCACGCTGCCGGTGGCCATGGCCGTGAGGAGGCCTTTCCTGGCGACCTGTCGCATTGACTCCCCTTGTTTTCTCTGTCCGGTGGACTGATGCCGGTGGATTGCTGAACCGACTTCCGATGACTTCGGCATTCCGTCAGCCGGGACCACTCATCGATCCGATAGTCGGAATTCCGTGCCGCAATTGCGGCAGCACTACGTTCAACGACCCTCGGTGGTGAAGGTTGAGCCAGTTGCAGTCGGTTCATCCGATCGAGTGAGGTCTCCGGTATTCCGGGAACCGCGACGTTCACCCGCACGGGGAGCCCCCGAACAACCCCGGACACGCGTCCGCCCCCGGACGGCGCAGAAGCCGTACGGGGGCGGGAGTTCAGGGCGTCGGCCGCCCCGTCGTTCGTCGACGGAACGCCGTCAGCAATCCCTTCAGAAGTTCGCGCAGCCGTTGCCGAACGCCGGGTTGAGCAGGCCGATCACGTTGATCGTGTTGCCGCAGACGTTGACGGGGACGTGCACCGGGATCTGGATCAGGTTGCCGGAGAGCACGCCCGGGGAGCCGACCGCGGAGCCTTCCGCGTGCGCCCCGCCGTGCGCCGAGGCGACACCCGCGCCGGCGAGCACCAGACCACCGGTGGCGGCGGCGACGGCAGCGATCTTCTTGACCTTCATCTGACTGTTCCTCCTGGTCGTTTCCAGCCCGTTCCCCCGGGCTGCACACGGAAGAACGAAGGCCCGGCACCCGGGATGCGGGGCCGGGCCGACATTCACCCGTTGAAGTGATCAAGCGAACAGCTGATCGGCATTTCTCACGCTCGACTGCTTCTCATATTTTCCGGGATTTCCGGCGCCCTCACGTGCCCTCACGTGCCGTTGCGTGCCGTCGCGTGCCGTCGCGTGCCGTCGCGTGCCGTCAGGCCAGGTCGATGAAGCGGTCCAGCACCCGGACGCCGAACTTCAGGCCGTCCACCGGCACCCGCTCGTCCACGCCGTGGAACATGCCGGCGAAGTCCAGGTCCGGCGGGAGCTGGAGCGGGGCGAAGCCGAAGCAGCGGATGCCCAGGTCCTGGAAGGACTTGGCGTCGGTGCCGCCCGACAGGCAGTACGGGACGGCCCGGGCGATCGGGTCCTCGGCGCGCAGCGCGGTCTGCATGGCCTCGACCAGGGCGCCGTCGAAGCTGGTCTCCAGCGCCTTGTCGTAGTGCAGGCTCTCCCGCTTGACGCGCGGGCCGAGCACGCTGTCCAGCTCGGCCAGGAACTCCTCCTCGTAGCCGGGCAGGAAGCGGCCGTCCACGTGAGCGGTGGCCTGGCCGGGGATCACGTTCACCTTGTAACCGGCGCCGAGCATGGTGGGCTGGGCGGTGTTGCGCAGGGTGGTGCCGATCATCTTGGAGATGCCGCCGAGCACCCGGAGCGTCTCGTCCATGTCGTCCGGGTCGAGCCGGACGCCGAGCGCGTCGGAGAGCTCGTCCAGGAATGCCCGGACGGTCTTGGTGATGCGCAGCGGGAACTGGTGCCGGCCGAGCCGGGCCACCGCCTCGCACAGTTCGGTGATGGCGTTGTCGTCGTTCTCCATCGAGCCGTGCCCGGCGCGGCCCTCGACGGTCAGGCGCATCCAGTGCATGCCCTTCTCCGCCGTCTCGATCAGGTACAGCCGGGCCTGGTCGTTCACGGTGAAGGAGAAGCCGCCGACCTCGCCGATCGCCTCGGTGACGCCCTCGAACAGCTCGGGGTGACGGTCCACCAGGAAGCGGGCGCCGTAGGTGCCGCCGGCCTCCTCGTCGGCGAGGAACGCCAGCACCAGGTCGCGCGGGGGCTTGCGGCCGGTGCGCAGCCGGTCGCGGACCACCGCGAGGGTCATCGCGTCCATGTCCTTCATGTCGACCGCGCCGCGGCCCCACACGCAGCCGTCGGTGATCTCGCCGGAGAACGGGTGGACCGTCCAGTCGGCGGCGTTGGCGGGCACCACGTCGGTGTGGCCGTGGATCAGCAGCCCGGGACGGGAGCGGTCCTCGCCCTCGATCCGCACCACGGTGGAGGCGCGGCCCTTCGCCGATTCGAAGATCTGCGGTTCCAGCCCGAACTCGGCGAGCTGCTCGGCGACGTACTCGGCCGCCTTCCGCTCCCCCGGGCCCGAGCCGTCGCCGTAATTGCTGGTGTCGATACGGATCAGGTCACGGCAGATCTCGGCGACCTCCGACTCGGCCGTCACCGCGCGCTCGCTGCCCACACTCATCGCTCCCACCTAACCTCGGCCCGCCCGGCGCGGCTGCGGCCCGCACCGCCCCGGCCCGGCCGGGAGCCGCGGGCGCCATCCCGCCATCCTCCCCCAGCACCCGCCCCACCCCAAGGGTGCGGCCCCCTCCACCCCACGCTTTCGAAGCCCGGCCCACCCCACCGCCCCCGGTTTTGGGTCTACCAGGCGATCTTTGCTACTGTTGTCCATGTCGCCGCGGGGAACACCCCGCGAAGACAACACCTAGTCCGGGTGGCGGAATGGCAGACGCGCTAGCTTGAGGTGCTAGTGCCCTTTATCGGGCGTGGGGGTTCAAGTCCCCCCTCGGACACCGAATGAAAGACCTCCAGGTTCTCCTGGGGGTCTTTCGCGTTTCCGGGCAGTGGCGTGACCAACCACGTGACCGACCGTGGATCAGAGCCGTGTGAACGAGAAATGCGCCCCGCGGCCGGCCTCAGTCGCAGTTGTCGCAGATACCGGTGGCAGGAAGCTGGACGTGGCAGGACGGGCATACCGGCACCGGGGCGCGGAGAGCGGCAGCTGTGCGTCGGCGGGCGACGGTGTCCTGATAGCGGGGTGCCAGCGCCGGGCTCCCGCCGTCGGCCGGCAGTGCGGTGCAGTACGCGCGGTAGCACGCCAGCCGGGAGGTGGCGGCGTGGACCTCGCGGTCGTGCGCGTCCGCCGCGGCAGGCAGGCCGGCGACCTGCAGAACCTCGTTGTAGCCCTCCCCAACCATGCCGTCAGCACTGTGGACCACCAGCGCTGTCAGGGGCGGGTCCTGACGGCGGTGCGCCTCGTGGACGACTCCGCCGAGTACCCGCCCGATCCAGTTGTGCAGGAGCGCCCTGGTGCGAACACCGGATGCCTCCTGCACGGCTTCGCCGAGTTCCCGGTAGGTGATGACCGCGCGATACCTCCCCGCGACCTGGACCAGAACCGGATACGCCGCCGCACGCCACGCGGCCAGGGCTTCCGCGTAGCCGACAGCCACGGCCGAGCCGTTCTCCACTCGCCAGTAGCCGAGCCGCTGTTCCCCGCCCTGTCGTTCCATGTCCCCACCCTGTCCAGGCCCCTCGTCCGTGCCCAAGAGGCTACGGGACGTCGGTCCGTCCATGCGGGGAAGTACGGGATAGGCCTCGCGGACGAAGGTCGCCGCCCCCGGGCACCCGTCTCGGACACGATGGCGAAGCGGTACATCGCGTGAAAAGACCCCCAGGTTCTCCTGGGGGTCTTTCGCCTTTCGGTGGGGCTAGCTGCCTTCGGGGGTTTCGGTCAGGGCCTGGGTGACGAGGTTGTCCAGGAGGGTGGTGTAGCGGGTGGTCCAGGTGGTGATGGTTTCGGGGTTCCAGAGGTCGGTCGTGTACTCGAGGTAGCCGGCGAGGGTGTCGCCGGCCGGGACGATGCCGAGGTTGAATTCGCCGCGGGCGGCCGGGATCATCAGGTCCTCGACCTGGATGGTGAGGCCGGGGAGGTCGATGGCGGTCTCCAGGGAGTTCTGGTACTGGAAGCCGTGGGCGAGCCGGTCGGGGACGTCCGGGTAGCCGCGTTCGCGGAGCTGGGGGCCGGAGCGGGAGAGCGGCATCAGGTGTTCCAGCGCCTCGTGGGCGGAGCGGGCGGTCGCGCGGACCTGGTCGGCGAACGGGGTCGAGGTGTCGGTGCGCAGGCGCAGCAGCAGTGAGGAGACGGTGCAGGCGAGCAGTGTTTCGTCCTCGCGGCGCGCGCGGTTGGCGTAGGCGACCTGGAGGAGGTTGTCGGCGCGGCCGTTGAGGGTTTCCATGAAGCGGCCCAGGGCGGTGACGGTGACGGCAAACGGGGTGGTGCCCAGTCGCTTGGCCAACTCCTCGATGCGGCCTCGTGCTTCGGGTGACACGGTGAACTGTGCCACCTGGCCCTGGCCGCTGAGCTGCTCGGGTCGCGGGTGGTCCAGCGGGAAGTCGTGGGTGAACGTCGCGTCCTTCAACTGGCTTTCCCAGTAGGCGATGTCGTCCTCGCGGTCGGCCTCGTCGAGGCTCCGCTCGTAGCGGGCGTAGTCGGTCTGCTGGGTCGCCGGCGGCAGGCTGTGCGGCTCGCCGGTCAGGGCGGCCCGGTACAGGGTCTCGAGGTCCTTGAACAGGACGCTGACGCCCCAGCCGTCGCACATCGAGTGGTGCATGACGAACACCAGCGCCCAGGACTCCTCGCCGGTGCGCACCAGCCGGACGGCCGGACGGACGCCCGCTTCGAGGTCGAACGGGTGCCTGGCGGCCTCGGTGCTGATCCGGGACAGCTCGGCCTCGCGTTCGCTCTCCGGCAGACCGCGCAGGTCCTCCACGGGGGGCTCGACCGGGACGGCGGGCAGGACGTCCTGCCACCATTGCCCGGTCCGGTCGTCGCGGACGCACCTGGTGCGCAGCGACTCGTGGCGCTCGATCAGGCCGGTGAGGGCGGTGTGGAGGGCGGCGACGTCCAGCGGGCCGGTGATGAGGAGCCGCATCGCGACGTTGAACACCTCGGGCACGGGGAGCTTGCCGATGCGGTCCGCGAACCTCTCCTGGGTCGCGGTGAGCGGGGGGCGGTCGGGCGAGGCGGCCGGAGCGGAGGCTTCGTCCACCGACGGGCGGAACGCGTCCACGAAGGCGGCCATCGCCGCCGGGGTCGGCTGCTGGAAGAGGCGGGTCACCGGCACGTCGACCTGGAGTGCCTCGCGCACCCGGTTCACCAGCCGGATCGCGGTGATCGAGTGCCCGCCCAGCTCGAAGAACGACGTCTGCGGGTCGACCGCGGTCGCGTCGATGCCGAACTCGGCCGCCCACAGTCGGCGCACCCGCTGGAGGGTCGGCGACGGGGCGGGGGCCGGTGCGGGCGCCGTCGGCGGGGCGGGCGTCGTCGGGACGGTGATGTCCGGCTCGGGCAGGGCGGAACGGTCCAGCTTGCCGATGCCGTTGAGCGGCAGCGCCGGGAGGACCGCCCAGGCCCGCGGCACCAGGTAGTCCGGCACCCGGCGTGCGAGCGCCCCGGCGGCCAGGGTCGCGAAGGCCGTGCGCTGTGCGGCGGCCGTCGCGTCGTCGCCGCCCAGTGGTTCGGCCGGGACGAGGTAGCCGACCAGATGGGCGTCCCCGCGGGCGTCGCGGCGGGCGAGGACGGCGGCTTCCCGCACGCCCCATACCTGACGCAACTGCTCGGTCGCCTCGCCCGGTTCGACCCGGAACCCGCGGATCTTCACCTGGTCGTCGGCGCGCCCGCAAAACTCCAGCTCCCCGGTGGCGGGGTTGCGCCGCACCAGGTCGCCGGTGCGGTACATCGGGCCCTCGGGGTCGGGCAGGAACCGTGCGGCGGTCTCGTCCGGCCGGTCCAGGTAGCCGTGCGCGACTCCGGCTCCGGCGACGTACAGCTCGCCGGGCGTCCCGTCGGGCACCGGCCTGCCGTCGGCGTCCACCAGCCGGATCCGGACGTTGTCGACAGGCAGGCCGATCGGGATCGGGCCGGCCTGGGCGCCCTTGGGGGCGACGGTCGCCACCGTGCACAGGATGGTGGCCTCCGTCGGCCCGTACACGTTGGTGACCCGGTACGCCGCCGACGCGTGCGGCCGCACCCTCAGTACGTCGCCGCCGACGGCGAGATGGCGCAGCGGCGGCTGGCGGCGTTCGTCGAGGCCGAGCAGCGACTCGGCGAAGGCCGTGGTGAGGAAGGCGAAGGTGATGCCGTGCACGGTGTACCAACGGGCCAGCGCCAGCGGGTCCTTGCGGGTCTCGGCGTCGGCGACGACGAGCGTGGCGCCCGCCGTCAGGGTCGGCCAGATCTCCATCAGCGAGCCGTCGAAGCTGACGCTGGACACCAGGGCCGTGCGGTCCTCGGACGTCGTCGCGAAGTGCTGGTGGTGCCACTGGCAGAACGACACCAGGCTGCTGTGCGGGACGGCGACGCCCTTGGGCCGGCCGGTCGTCCCCGAGGTGTGCAGCGCGTAGCACAGCGAGGAGGACGTCGCCGGGTCGTCGGCCGCGGCGGGGGCGGTGCCGGGGTCGTTGACGTCGAGCACGGTGACGTCGAGCACGGTGACGTCGGCGGGCAGGTCGAGGGCGGCCGCCGCGTCGCCCGTGGTCAGCAGCAGCGGCGAGGCGCAGTCGGCCAGCACGGCCTTGGCGCGGGCGAGCCCGAGGTCCGGGTCGATGGGCGCGAAGCCGTGGCCGGCCTTGAGGACGGCGAGCAGCGCGACGATCAGCTCGGGCGAGCGGTTCAGCCACACCGGGACGGGCCGGTGCGCGCCGGGCACCGGCGCGCCGATCCGGTCCCGGACGACGGCGGCGAGCCGGGTCGCCCGGCGCTCCAACTCGCCGTACGTCAGGACGGTTTCGCCGTCCACGACGGCCGGGCGCCCCGGGTGGCGGGCCGCCTGCCGGGCGATCCAGGCGTGCACGGTCGTGTCGGGCACCTCGCGCACCGGGCCGCGGAGCCAGCCGTCGGCGGTGCTCGCGCCCAACTGCGAAAGCGGCGTCGAAGCGTCGGCCACGGCCTGCGTCAGGATGCCGGAGAACGCCGTGAACCAGCCGTCGATCGTGGCGAGGTCGAACAGGTCGGTGTTGAACTCCAGGTGGCAGCGGATGCCCTCCGACGGGCCGCCGTCGGTGAAGTACACGCACAGGTCGGCGAGGGACTTGTCGGCCCCGGCGTCCAGCGCGGTGGCCCGCACGCCGGGCAGGTCGAGGCGGAACGGCTCGTCCCGCTCGAACTCGGCGAGCACCTGGAAGACCGGTGTGCGGTCGGTGGCGCGGCTCGGCGCCAGCTCCCGCACGACCGACTCGAACGGCACGTCGGCGTGGTCGTAGGCGTCCAGCGCGGTGCGCCGGACCCGGTCGAGCAGGGTGCCGAAGTCGGGGTCGCCGGACAGATCGACGCGCAGCGCCAGGGTGTTGATGAAGAAGCCGACCAGGTCCTCCGAACCCTCGGGGCGGTCGGAGATCGGCGTGCCGATCACCACGTCCTGGTCGCCGGTGAGGCGGTGCAGCAGCGCCGCGTAGCCCGCGATCAGCGTCATGAACAGGGTGGCCCGCCGGCCCCGGCTCAACGCCCGCAGCCCGTCGGAGAGTTCGGGCGTCAGGGCGCGGAAGACGGCCTTGCCCTCGGAGCTCATCACCGCCGGGCGGGGACGGTCGGTGGGCAGGTCCAGCACCGGCAGGTCGCCGCCGAGGGTCTCCCGCCAGTACGCGAGGTCCGCCGACGCCCCGGGGCTCAGGGCGGCGTCCCGCTGCGCACGGGCGTGGTCGGTGTACGACCAGGTGAGTGCGGGCAGCTCGCCGTCCGGGACGGTCCGGCCTGCCGTCTCGGCCCGGTAGAAGGCGGAGAGGTCGCGGGTCATGACGGCCGCCGACGCCGCGTCCACCACGATGTGGTGCAGCGACAGCACCAGGACGTGCCGCTGCTCGGCGAGCTTCACCAGCCGGGTGACGAAGAGGGGCCCGTTCGCCAGGTCGAAGCGGCGGGCGCTCTCCGCGTCGAGCACGTCCTGGACGGCGGCGTGCGGGTCGGCCCCCGCCGGGGTCTCGGCCGAGCGGTCGATCACCTCGAAGTCCGGCTCGTGCGGCGGCAGCACCACCTGCACGGGCTCGCCCGAGCCGGCGTCGCGGAAGACGGTCCGCAGGCTCTCGTGACGGGCCACCAGCGCACGCACGGCGGACCGGAGCGCGGGGACGTCCAGCGGGCCGTCCAGGAGCAGGGCCTTGGACTCGTTGTAGGCGGTGCGGCCCGGCAGGATCTGCTCCTGCATCCAGATGCGCTGCTGGCCGAAGGAGAGCGGGTGCTGCTGCGCTTCCGGCTCCGGCGCCGCGGCCACCACGGGACGTCCGGGCTGCGCGGCGGTGGGCCGGGCGTAGGCGCGGCGCAGCGAGTCGAGGTGGGGCAGTCCGGCCCGCAGGGTGGCCGCCGGGACGCCGAAGTCCACCAGCGCGACGATCTCGTCGACGCCGGCCGCCCTGACGGCGTCCACGACGGGCCGCACGCTGTCGGCCGTGCCGATCAGTGCCCGGTCGTCGCAGTACCGCCGGTAGGCGCGTTCGAACAGCACGTCCTGGTCGTCCTGGCTCAGCGACGACATGTCGACCTTGTACCCGAGGCTGTTCGCCACCCCGCCGAACAGCGAGAGCGAGGCCCGCATGTACCGCGAGAGCGGCTCGAACGCCGCCTCGCGCGCCTGGTCGTGGTCGGCGCCGAGCAGGGTGTGCAGCAGGATGGCGACCCGCCCGGTGGCCGGGTCGAGGCCGTGGGCGGCGCGGGCACGGCGGTAGAGGGCGATGTTCTCGCGCAGCTGGTCGATGCTCTGCGACATCAGGTTGGTGACGATGCCGAGGTCGTGGCGGGCCGCCGACTCGTAGGAGGCCGGGTTGCCGACGACCGCCGTGAACATCGGCGGCATGTCCTGGACCGGCTGCGGGAACAGCCGCAGCTCGGTCTCGCTCCCGTCGCCGACGGTGCGGGTGAGGGCCTCGCCGCGCCACAGCTTCCGGACCTCGGCGAGCTGGTCGAACATCGACTCCCGGTGACGGCCGAACCGTTCCGGGAAGAAGACGAAGTCGTTGGCGTTCCAGCCGCTCGCGCAGCCGATGCCGATCCGTCCGCCGGAGAGGTTGTCCACCATCGACCACTCCTCGGCGACCCGGATCGGGTCGTGGAGCGGCAGGACGACCGAGCCCGCGTTGATGCGGACGCGTTCCGTCTCCCGGGCGAGGGCCGCCCCGAGCACGGCGGGGTTGGGGAACAGGCCGCCGAAGGAGTGGAAGTGCCGTTCGGGCATCCAGAGGGAGTGGAAACCGTGGGTGTCGGCGTACCGGGCGGTCTCCAGGATCATGGCGTACTTGTCCAGGCGGGGGGCGTCCTCCTGGGGGTAGTCGCCGAAGAAGTAGATGCTGAAGTCGGGGCCGGGACCGGCGGTGCGGGGCTGGACGGACACCGTGGCGGGGGCGGGGGCCGGGACGGTGGCCGGGGCCGGGACGGCGGCCGGGGCCGGGACGGTGGCCGGGGCCGGGACGGCGGCCGGGGCCGGGACGGCGGCCGGGGCCGGGACGGCGGCCGGGACCGGGACGGCGGCCGGGACCGGGACGGTGGCCGAGGCCATAGCGGCGGCCGGGACCGTGGCGGGGGCCGGGGCCGGAACGGTGGCCGAGGCCATAGCGGCGGCCGGGACCGTGGCGGGGGCCGGGGCCGGAACGGTGGCCGAGGCCATAGCGGCGGCCGGGACGGTGGCCGAGGCCGTGGCGGGGGCCGGGACCGGGACGGTGGCCGAGGCCAGAGCGGCGGCCGGAACCGTGGCCGGGGCCGGGACCGTGGCCGGGGCCGGGACCGGGACGGCGGCCGAGGCCAGAGCGGCGGCCGGGACCGTGGCCGGGGCCGGGACCGGGACGGCGGCCGAGGCCATAGCGGCGGCCGGGACCGTGGCCGGGACGGTGGCCGAGGCCGTGGCGGGGGCCGGGACGGGGGCCGGGGCCGGGGCCGGGGCCGGGGCCGGGGTGCGGTCGCGGGCCGGACCGGAGAGGGGCATCGGCGCGACCGGTGCCGGCGCCTGCGGCGCGACGGGCGCCTGGGCCACCGGAGCGGGGACGACCAGCGCGGCGACCGGCGCGGCAGCCGGTGCGGCGGCAGCCGGTACGGCAACCGGCGCGGCGGCGACCGGCGCGGCAGCCGGTACGGCGGCGACCGGCGCGGCGGCGACCGGCGCGGCAGCCGGTACGGCGGCAGCCGGTACGGCAACCGGCGCGGCGGCGACCGGCGCGGCAGCCGGTACGGCAACCGGCGCGGCGACCGGCGCGGCGGCGACCGGCGCGGCGACCGGCGCGGCGGCGACCGGCGCGGCAGCCGGTGCGGCAGCCGGTGCGGCAGCCGGTGCGGCGACCGGCGCGGCGGCCGGCCGGGTCAGCGGGCGGGCGCCCGGGAAGAACCCGGCGGCGCGCAGCTCGCGCAGCGAGCCCTGCACGGCGTCCGTGACGACGGCGAGGTCCTCGTCCGTGTGCGCGGTGGACAGGAAGAAGTTCCGCCACTCCCAGACGAACACCCCGCGCAGCAGCAGGTGGTGGTAGAGCAGTTCCATGTCGGCACGGTGCTCGAAGCGGAACATCGAGCCGAAGTGGGCGAGCCGCAGCGGGAATTCCTCGGCCTCGAAGAAGCCGTTGAGCCCGGCCGCGAACCGGTCCGTCCGGTCGTTGAGGCGATGCTGGAGCGACGGCCCCTGCGTCTTGAGGTGGGTGAGGACGGCGCGGGCGGCGACCATCGACACCGGGTGCTGGATGTAGGTGCCGCCGAAGAAGGTCGTCTCGCCGGGCGGGTAGCTGGCGTCGCCGTAGCTCCAGTAGCCGCCGTCGACGCCGTCCATGATGTCGGCCCGTCCGGCGATCGCGCCGATCGGGAAGCCGCCGCCGAGCAGCTTTCCGTAGGTGGCAAGGTCCGGCGTCACCCCGTACAGCTCCTGCGCGCCGCGCAGCGCCGGGCGGAAGCCGGTCAGCATTTCGTCGAACATGAGGATGATGCCGTGGCGCTGCGTGAGTTCGCGCAACTCCCGGACGAACTCGACCGGTTGCAGGGACGGGTGGCGGCTCTGCACCGGTTCGATGATGCAGGCGGCAATGAACGGCGCCTGCTCTTCGATGACGCGCAGCGACGCCGGATCGCCGTAGTCGAGGACGAGCAGGTCGGCGACCGCGCTGTCCGGGATGCCGATCGACACGGGCGCGGTCGCGTGCTCCTCGCCCGTCCCCGCCGCGCGGCCGAGGACGTTGTCCGCGTGCCCGTGGTACGAACCGTGGAACGTCACGATCTTCCGGCGTCCGGTGGCGGCGCGGGCGAGCCGGATCGCGGCCGAGTTGGCCTCCGTTCCGGAGTTGGCGAACGCCACCCGCTCCATGCCGGTGATCTCGGCGAGCAGCTCGGCCGCCTCGCCCGTCTCGGCGTTGCGCGGCCCCAACTGCACACCGCGAGACAGGTGTTCGCGTACGGCCTCGCGGACGAACGGCGGCTCGTGGCCGAACATCAGCACACCGAAGCCCATGGTGATGTCGGTGTAGCTGTTGCCGTCGATGTCGGTGATCGACACGCCGGAAGCGCCGCGCGCCGCGATCGGGTACAGCATCTCCTTGGTGCTGGAGCGGAAGCCGACCACGGCCCGGCTGTCGGCCAGCACCCGGCGGTGGCGCTGCGCCAGCTCCTTCGACGTCGGCGTCTTCGCGGTGTACCGGCGGACGAGCTCGTCCAGGTGCCGCTTGCGGCTCTCCGGCCCGGTGCCGCTGGCCATGCCGGAGGCGCGGTCGACGGCGACCCGCGGGCCGTGCATCTTCGGTGCGGCGCCGGACGGCACGGGCGCGGTCGGCTCGGACGGCGCGGACGGCGCAGCGGCGGTCAAGGATGCGGTCGGGGCTGCGCCGGCCAGCTGCTCGGCGATCCGTCGCGAGAGTTCCGCCATCGCGGAGAGGTCGCTGTCGGCCGCGGCGGTGACGGCCGCGATGCCGTCCTGGTGCTGCCGGGCGCTCATCGTCCACCGGCCGGGGTGGACGCGCCGCCGGGCAGGGAGGCGAGCTGACGGGTCACCAGTTCGGAGAGCTGCGTCATCATCTGGAGCTGGATCTGGGTGAGTTGCTGGATCTGGCGGGCCAGGTCTTCGAACTCCTGACGTGTCGCGTACACCGGGGCGGCGGGCTGAACCGCGGGGGCGACCTGCGTGGGGACGACCGGCGCAGGAGCGGGGACGGGGACGGGCGCGGGGGCAGGAGCGGGGACGGGAGCGGGGGCGGGAGCGGGAGCGGGGGCAGGAGCGGCGGGCGCAGCAGGGGCGGGTGCCGGGGCGCCCGGGATCCGGCCCACGATCAGCTCTGCCAGCAGCCGAGGCGTGCCGGCCTCCTCGAACAGCTCGCGCATGGCGATCTTGACCTGGTGTTCCTGCTCGATGAGCCGCAGCATGTGGATCAGCTGCAACGAGTCGGCGCCCAGATCGAAGAACGAGGTGTCGTCGTTCACCGCCCCGGGTTCCGCCCCCAGCTGACCGACCGTCACTTCGACGATGTGACGGCACACGTCGTCGGCGGTGATCGTGCCTGCGTTGCTCAGTTCCACTGCGTCCTCGTCTTCCGTTGGTTCACCGAATGCGCTGATCGCCGGTTCGGGGCCTGTCCAGTAGTGCCGGCGCTGGAAGCGGTAGGCGGGCAGCGGGGTGCGGCCGCCGCCGGTGCCTTCCAGCAGGTGGTGCCAGTCCACGGGCGCGCCCGCGCAGTGCAGGGCGGCGGCTGCGGACCACAGGGGGTCGGTGCCCGCGCCGCGGCGCATCGCCGAGGCCACGGTGGCGGTGGGCAGGGCGCGTCGGGCCAGGCCGCCGAGGGTGTGGTGCGGGCCGATGTCGAGCAGCACGGGATCGCCCGCTCCGAGCGTCGCGAGTACGGCGTCGAACCGCACCTCTTCCCGGGTGTGCCGCAGGAAGTAGTCCGCGTCCGGTACCCAGCCCGCAGGGCGGAGCTTGCCGTCCAGCCCGCTCACGAAGGGGATGGTCAGCGGCCGGAAGTCGATGCCTTCCAGGACCGTGCGGAACGCTCCGAGGGCCGGTTCGGTCAGCGCGGTGTGGAAGGCGCGGTCGACCGGGAGCTGCTCGCCGGGGATGCCGCGTTCGGCGAGCAGCGCGAGAAGCTTCTCGGCCGCTTCGACCGGTCCGCCCAGGACGTGCGAGCGTTCGCCGTTGGCGACGGCGATCTCGAGTCCGGGGATCTCGGCGGCCAGTTGTTCGGCGGTGGTCCGGTCGGCGGCGACGGCGACCATCGCGCCGGGCGGGCAGCCTTGCATGAGTCGGCCGCGTTCGGCGGTGAGCCGCAGGCCGTCCGCCACGGTGAGTGCCCCGGCGGCGGCGAGCGCCGCGTACTCGCCGGCGCTGTGCCCGGCGACGATCGCGGGCCGTACGCCGGCCCGGTCCCACATCCGGGTGAGTGCCGCCTGGAGGGCGAACAGTGCGGGCTGCGCGGTGCCGGTCGGCCAGGTCTGGTGCTCGGCGGTTTCGGTGCCGCTGCGGAACGCGTCCAGCAGCGGTGTGCCGTACTCCCGGCGGTACTGGGCCTCGCAGGCGTCGAGGACGTCCGCGACCTCCCGGAACCTGCCGTCGTGGGCGGCGGCCATGCCCCGGGAGGGGCTGCCCTGGCCCGCGAACAGGAAGCCGACGGGGGTCGCGCCCTCGCGCGGGGCGAGGCCGGTCCACACCGGACCGCGCCCGCCGCCCGCGGGGGCCGGGCCGGTCAGCCAGCGGTCGAGCGCGGCGGCGAGTGCCGCAGGGCTGTCGCCGCGCACGGCGAGCCGGTGCCGTCCGTGGGTGCGGCCGAGGGCGGCGGTGGTGACCAGGTCGGGCAGGGCGGTGTCCGGGTGCCGGCGCAGGTGGGTGCGGAGGGCGCGGGCGTTCGCGGTGAGCGCCTGCGGGTCGCGTCCGGAGACCAGCAGGACGCCGGGCGTGGGGTGGATGTCGTCCGCCGGCCGGGGGGACGCGGGCGGCGGCTCCTCCAACAGGACGTGGGCGTTGGTGCCGCCCATGCCCAGCGAGGTGACCCCGGCCCGGCGCGGGCGGCCGTCCTGCGGCCACGGCCAGGCTTCGCGGGGGATGTAGAAGGGGCTGGTGTCGAGGTCGAGCGCCGGGTTGGGGTGCTCGAAGTTGGCCATCGGCGGGATCACCCCGTGCTGTACCGCGAGCATCGCCTTGATCAGGCCCACCAGGCCCGAAGCGACGTCCAGGTGGCCGATGTTGGCCTTGGTCGACCCGAGTGCGCAGTAGCCGGTGCGGTCGGTGTCGACGCGGTACGCCGCGGTGGCGCCGTCGAACTCGATCGGGTCGCCCTTGAGCGTGCCGGTGCCGTGGGTCTCCAGCAGGCCGATCTCGTCCGCGCCGACCCCGGCCGTCTCCAACGCCCGCCGGATCGCGCCCTGTTGGCCGACCGCGCTGGGCGCGCTGAAGGTGTGTTTGGCGGCGCCGTCGTTGTTGACGCCCCAGCCGCTGATGACGCCGTGGACGGTGTCCCGGTCGGCGACGGCCCGGTCGAGCCGCTTGAGGACGATCGCGGCCACGGCGTTGCCGCCGACCGTGCCGTCCGCCGACCCGTCGAACGCCCGCACCCGGCCCGTCCTCGACAGGATCGAGCCCTTGACGTACTCGTAGCCCAGCACCTGCGGCGTGTGCACGGCCGTGGCCCCGACCAGCGCGATGTCGGTCTCGCCGTCCAGCACCGCCTGCGCGGCGGTCTTCACCGCGACGAGCGAACTGGAGCACCCCGTCTGGATGTTGACGGACGGGCCGGTCAGGTCCAGCCGGAAGGAGGTGCGGGTGGCGGTGAAGTCGGGAGAGTTGCCGATCACCACCTGCAGGCGGGAGAGCCAGTCGTCCGCGAGCGCTCCCTGGAACACGTTGTTGAGCAGGTAGGTCTGCATCGGATACAGCTGGTACCCGGTGCTGGCCCAGACACCGATGCGCGCACCCGGGCGCTCCTGCGGGTAACCGGCGTTCTCGAGTGCGTGATAGGCGACTTCGAGGAACAGGCGGTGCTGCGGATCGGTGTAGGAGGCCTCTCGGCCGCTCATGCCGAAGAACGGTGCGTCGAAATGCGAGATGTCGTCCAGGACGGCGCTGGCGCCCACGAAATCCGGTGCCCGGTACTTCTCGGGCGGGATTCCGGCGGCGGCGAGTTCTTCTTCCGTGAAATGCCGGACGCGGTCCTCGCCCTCGCGTATCAGCCGCCAGAAGTCGTCTGCGGTATTGGCGCCGGGAAGGCGGAGCGCGAGCCCGATGACGGCGACCCGGCGGTCGTCGGGAGCGGTCATGTCCGTCCTCCTTCGGACGCGGGGACCCGGTCGTCGACCGCTTCCTCCGTCTTCCGCTCACGCGCCGGGGTGGCCCGTCCCGCTACCGCGCCGCGCACCAGCAGCAGCAGGAACCCGACGCAGAGCAGGATCGCCAGCCCGTGCAGGCCGCCCACCACCTGCAGCGGCGAGAAGTGCTCCAGTAACGCGCCGCTGAGGATCATGCCGAGGCCGAAGCCCAGGTTCTCCACCGACGCCGACAGGCCGAACAGCCGGGCCCGCTGCGCGTCCGGGGTGGTCTGGAGCCGCGAGACGTAGGCGACCTCGGTCAGGCCGTCCGCCATGCCCGCCACCAGGGACACCACGACCGCGAGGGCGGTCGGCAGCCCGCTGAAGACGAGAATGAACGCGGCCGACATCACGCAGGCGCCCAGCGCGAAGATCCGCTCACCCGGGCTGCGGCCCGTACGGGAGGTCCAGCGGGACAGGATCTGCTGCATGGCGATGTTGCCGATCGCCCAGGTCGCCCAGAACTGGCCGATGAACGCGGCCGGATGGGCGTGGTCGAGCGCATCGGAGTAGATCGGCAGGGCCACGTTGTGGGACGAGGAGCCCAGGCCGTCCACCGCCCGGACCAGGACCATCACGGCCACCACGGGCATCGACCGCAGCAGCACCAGCGTGGCCCACCGTCCGCCGCCGCCCGCCGGCTCGGCCTTCGCGGCGGCCGGGGTCTCCTTCTCCCGCGCGGCCTCGGTCCGGATCGGCAGCGACAGCAGCACGCTCGCCGAGACGACGAACGACAGCGCGTCGAAGGCGAAGGCCCAGCGGTAGCCGAGTTGGGAGACGATGATGCTCGCGGAGCCGAAACCGGCCACCATCGCGAGCGAACGGCCGGTCGCCAGAAGGCTGTTGGCCCTGGTCCGCAGTTCCGCCCCGACGATCTCGGGCACCGCGCTGCGCAGCGACACCCCCGACACCGTCGAGCAGGCGCCGGCGATGACGGCCAGCCCGAACAGCAGCGCGACCCGGGCGCCCGACGGCGCCAGCAGCAGCAGGACCAACGCGGTGGCCTGGGTGAGATCCGCCCCCACCATGAGCCGCTTGCGCGGGATCCGCGACGCGAGAGCGCCCGCGACGACCCCGGACGCCACGCTCGTCAGCAGCCGCACCGCCATGTACAGACCGGCCGTCAGCGCGCTGCCCGTCAGGTGGTAGACGAAGACGTTGAGCGCCACCATGTTCAGATAACTGCCGTACGCGGAAACCGCGTTGCCCGCGACGAGTAAGCGGAAACGCTTCACCTCGGCCCACCCCCAAATCCGTGACATGGACGCGCCTGGTATGGATTGCCGCAGTCTAGGAAGGTGAAGATCCTCATGGCAAGACCTTCACAAAGCAGTTCGGATTTCGATGCCGAGGTAAGCGAACGGCAAAGCCCCGGACCGGATGGGGCTGCCCGGCCCGGGGCGATGAGTGCGCTGACGGTGCGTCAGGAGACGTTCAGCGTGATGTCGTCGAGGACGAACGAGGTCTGCTTGGTGTAGTCCTCGGCGCCGGTGAACTTCAGCGTGACGCTCTGGCCGGCGTAGGCGGCGAGGTTGAAGGTGCGCTGCTGGTAGCCGGCGGCGGCGTTGACGTTGGAGTAGGTGGCCAGGGTGGTGCCGTTGGCCGTGACGGTGAGGGTGTCGAAGACGGTGGTCGGGGACGACGCGGTGTCGATGTGCAGCCAGAAGCTGAGGTTGTAGTTGGCGCAGCCGGTCGGCAGGGTGACGGTCTGGGCGAGGGTGTCGGTGTTGGCGGCGCCGTAGCCGTCCAGCCAGACGTCGTAGGTGCCGGAGTGGGCGGGCTCGCTGGTGCTGCTGTTGATGGTGCTGGCGCCGCCGCTGTTGGTCTCGGTCCAGCCGGAGGTGCTGCCGGTCTCGAAGCCCGGGTTGGTGATCAGCTGGGCGGGGGTGCAGGTGGTGCCGCCGCTCGCGGCGACCGTCCAGGTGAAGGTGGCGGTGGCGGACGGCCCGGTGGAGTCGGTGGCGGTGGCGGTCACCGTGCTGGTGCCGGCGGTGGTGGGCGTGCCGCTGATCAGGCCGGTGGCCGGGTTGACGGTCAGTCCGGCGGGCAGGCCGGTGGCCGCGTAGGACAGGGTGCCGCCGGCGGTGTCGGTGGCGGACAGCTGGAGGCTGGTCGCGGTGCCGACGGTGGCGGTGCGGGCGCCCGGGTTGGTCAGCGAGACCGAGCCGGTGTTGCCGCCGGAGCCGCCGCCCTGGGCTAGCCAGTCGGTGGCGTTGAGGGCGAGCGCGGCGTCGGTGCCGGCCGGGTCGTTCCACCCGTTGTAGAGGGTGTTGCCGGGCTGGCCGGTGCCGTCGTCGATCGGCGAGGAGTCGCCCCAGATCGCCACCCGGCCCTTGCCGAACGTCGAAGTGACGAACGCCGCACCGGTGTTGCCGCTGTAACCGGTGCGGTAGACCAGGCCCTTGACGTTCGGGTTGTCGGCGGGCTTCAGGGTGAAGGTGGTGCCGTTGCGGATGATCGAGCCGGTGACGGTCCCGAACGGCCCGTTGATCACCGGGTCGGTGGCGGAGGAGATCGCCCGCGGATTGTCGGTGGTGATGTTCAGCAGGTCGACGGAGAAGCCGAACGGGTCGTTGTTGTTGACGCCGTTGCTGGTCAGCAGGTCGTTGATGATGGCCGGGGAGTCCCAGCCGTCGTTGTTGCGGTCGCTCTGGGTGTGGTCCGAGATCAGGAACAGGCCGCCGCCGTTCTGCACGAACGTCATCACGGCGGTCTTCTCGGCCGCGCTGAGGCGGATGTTGGGCTCGGGGATCACGAACTCGTCGAAGTTGGCGAGGTCGAGCGCGCCGCCGGTGCCGTAGGTGATGGTGTTGCCGGCGGGCAGCGTCTTCAGGCTGTAGTTGCCGGTCTTCTGCAGCGCCACGCCCCAGGCCGAGATGGCGCCGGTCCAGCTGGTCTCGCTGGTCGGGTTGGCGTTCTGCGCCAGCGGGTCGGGCTGGCTGGTGGAGATGATCCAGTCCGCGTTGCCCGCGGTCTCCGCCTTGGTGTTGTCGAACAGCACCCGCTTCGGGGTGCCGGTGGCGGCCGCGGCGGCGTTCTTGGGGGTGGCCGCGGTGGCGTGCTGCGGGACGGCGCTCGCGCCGGCGGCGACCACCAGTGCGGCGGCGGCGAGGGCCAGCGGGCGGGCGGCCTTCCACGTTCTGATCATCTGTCAATCTCCTAGGACCACAGGAACCATGGGGTGTGGTGCGGTGCGCTACGCGCGTAGGCGGGCACACGCTGCCATGGTGGGGTAATCGGAGCTTGAACGGAACATGTCGATCACACGCCGTCCGCAATGGTGCGGTTTGTCCCTACGTGAGGGTGATCACCTTGCGGCGGCGACAGTCATGAGCCCGGAACGCCAGGTGGGACGGCATTCCGGGCTCACGGACGGTGGCGCCGCGTCAGGCAGCCGCGGGTTCCAGCAGGGCCGGGACGGGACGCGGGTGGCTGTCGGCGTCGATGGCGACGAACGTGAGCCGACCGGTGGCGACCCGGGTGACCGGCCCCGTGGCGTTCCAGCGCTCGGCCGTGACGGTGACATGGACGGTCATCGAGGTACGCCCCGCCCGCTCCAGCTCGGCGTGCGCGGTGAGCAGGTCGCCGGCCCGGACCGGGGCCAGGAACGTCATGCTGTCCACGGCGGCGGTGACCGCCGGGCCTTCGGCGTGCCGGGCGGCGGCCGCGCCGGCGGCGTCGTCGATGAGCTTCATCACCACGCCGCCGTGGATGGTGCCGTAGAGGTTGGTGTCGTGCTCACTCATGATGTGCGCGAGCGTCACCTCGGACGCCTGTGCGGGCTTTGCGGCGGACACCACAGGTGCGACGGTCTGATCTGCCACGTCAACTCTCCTTCGCGAGTCACGGCTGGACGATCCGCGGCGCCGGTGGGCACCGCGGGCGGCGGCAGGTCTTCGGACTCGCGGGCATCTCCCCAGGAGGGCCTGTCTACTGGCCGTCGCTTCCCGGACCGGTCGGGCCCAGTGCATGTGACGGCGGTCGTTCCCGCTCACCGCTGCGAGGCAGTCCTGGACTCGCACCAGGTTCCCTCTTGCGACGCTCCAGCCCTGGCTCGGACGGGGGCGAACCGCTGCCCGACCAGCCTATATCCCCATCCGAGGTGCTCAGTCCGCCCTCCGGCCGGGAGGCCGGGGAGCTGTCGGCCCGCGGGGCGTCGGGGCGGGTGGGGGCGGGTCGATGATCCGACGCGAGGTTTCGGCGGCGGCCGGCGGGACGGGGGCGACCGGTGAGAAGGTCACGCCCCCGAGGGGGTCGGTTCGCCGGGCAGCCACGAGGCGTCGGGCGGGTGAGGGTCGGACCGGCGGCCGGCGCAGCGCGAAGGCCTCGACGGCGACGGGACCGGGTCCGCCGGGCGATGTCACGGGCGTCGGGGCGGGCATCGGCGCGGGCGTCGGCGCAGGCGTCGGGGCGGGTGAGGGCGCAGGCGTCGGGGCGGGTGAGGGCGGGTCGATGGATAGGCGCGAAGGCCTCGACGGCGACGGGAACGAAGTAGCCGTGACGGGCGGGGAGGTCACGCGAGGCGCCCTGCCCTGCGCCCGCTCGGAGGGGTGTACGTCCGCCGGGCGGTGTCACGGGACGTCGGCACGGGTCGGGGGGGCGGATCGGCTGCCGGGCGCAGCGCGAACGGCTCGGCAGCGACGCGACCGCAGGGCGCTCCGCGTGGAGTGACGTCAGTCCACGCGGCACGGGTCGGGGGGCGGATCGGCTGCCAGGCGCAGCGCGAACGGCTCGGCAGCGACGCGACCGCAGGGCGCTCCGCGTGGAGTGGCGGCAGTCCACCAGGCGCAGCACAAACGAACCCGGCAGCAACACGACCGCGAGGCGCTCCACCCCAAAGGCATCAGTCCGCCGGGGGCGCCACGGGGCGTCGGCGCGGGTCGGGCGCGGCGCGCAGGGCTCGGCAGCGGCGGGACCACCCGGCGTCCGCCCGGAGGGGCGTCAGTCCGCTTGGCGGTGCCATGGGGCGTCGGGGCGGGTGGGGGTGGGGGTGGCGGTCAGGCGGAGGGCGTAGGTCTCGGCGGAGATGGGGCCGAGGTAGTGGTGGCCGGTGAGGTGGCACCAGGCGGGGAGGTCGAGGGGGGCGGCGGGGTCGGTGGCGTGGACGTGGACGATGGTGCCGGCGGGGGCGTCGGTGATGGCGGCGCGCAGGCGCAGCAGGAGGGTGACGCAGAGCAATCCGCGTCCGTCGACGGTGAGTTGGGGCGTCTGGTGGTCGGTCATCGCTTGGCCCGGGTGGCGGCGGTGGCGAGGGCGGGGAGGATCAGCAGGGCGAGCAGGCCGCCGCCGAAGGCGAGGACGGGGTAGCCGGCCAGGTCGACGACGGTGCCGGAGGCGAGGCCGCCGGTGGCGCCGGAGATGGCGATGGCGACGTCGATGCTGCCCTGGGTCTTGGCGCGGGTGGCGAGCGGGACGGCGTCGGTGAGGATCGCGGTGCCGGAGACCAGGCCGAAGTTCCAGCCGAGGCCGAGCAGAACGAGCGCGAGGGCGAGCAGTGGGGCGGAGTCCGCGGGGGCGACGGCGGCGAGCGTGCCGGCCGCGAGCAGGGTGAGTCCGGCGGCGGCGCCGATGGCGAGCGGGCCGTACCGGTCGACGAGCCGTCCGGTGAGCGGGGAGGGCAGGTACATCGCGGCGACGTGCAGGGAGATGACGAATCCGGCGGCGGCGGTGCTCTGTCCGGCGTCGTGCATGTGGACGGGCGTCATGGTCATCACGCCGACCATGACGAGCTGGGTGACCACCATGACCTGCGCTCCGAGCAGGACGCGGTTGCGAACGCGGGCGGTTGACGTGGCGTCGGTGGCGGCGGAGGTGTCGGCCTCGGCGGTCGGGGTGGCCGCGGCGGCGGCGCGGGCGAGCAGCAGCGGGTCGGGGCGCAGCCGGGTGGCGAGGACGATCGCGGCGGCGGCGTAGGCGACGCCTCCCAGCAGGAACGGTCCGGCGAGGCGGGGCAGGTGCAGGGCCTCGGCGAGGGCGCCGGTGGGGTCGGCCAGGTTGGGGCCGAGGACACCGCCGAGGGTGGTGGCGACCAGCACGGTGGAGATCGCCCGGGCCCTGTGCCCGGGTGCGGCGAGGTCGGCTCCGGCGTACCGGGCCTGGAGGTTGGTGGCGGTTCCGGCGCCGTAGACGAACAGCGCGAGGAACAGCAGGACGGGGCTGTGGAGCGCGGCGGCGGCGATCACGCCGACGCTGCCGACGGCGCCGGTGGCGTACCCGAGGGCGAGTCCGGGGCGACGGCCGCGGGCGGCGGATATTCGGCTGACCACGATCGCGGCGAGCGCGCTGCCGGCGGTGAACAGCGCGCTGGGCAGCCCGGCCAGCCCGGTGCTGCCGAGCATGTCCTGGGCGAGCAGCGCCCCGACGGTGATGCCGGCGGCCAGTCCGGCTCCGCTGAGGATCTGGGAGGTGACCAGGACCCGCAGGATGTGCCGCTGAACGGCGGGGTCGGCGGCGAGTTCGGCGGGTGGCGGCGCGGTGGTACTGGTCACGGACGTTCCTCGATTCTCCATGGTTCTGTGGAATACCATATCGGCCGCCCCTCCCGGCAGACCGCGTCCGACCGCACTGCTACCGTCCCCGCCCGTGCACACTCGCCCCGACGCCCAGGACTCCCCCGACGCCGCGCTCGCCCTCCGCGGCGGCCTGCCCGACCAGCACGCCGCATGGGCGTTCCTGCGCTGGTACGCCGACACCTGGTTGGGGCGGCCGCTGCGCCCCGAGGACGGCTGCCCGGAGGAAGAACTGGCGTCAACAGGACGGGAATTGGAGCTCGAACTGCCTGCCGCGCTGCGCGCCGGATACCGCCTGCTCGGCCGCCGGACGGACCTGACCTCGGCGCAGGACCCGCTGCTCCCGCCGTCCGGGCTGTTCACGTCGGAGGCGACGGACACCGCGGACCGCGTGCTGGTGTTCCGGGTGGAGAACCAGAGCGCGGCGGCCTGGGGCATCCCGCTCGACCGGCTGTCCGAGGCGGACCCGCCGGTGCTGGTCGAGTCCCGGGACGGGTGGGTGCCGTTCCTGGAGCGCGTCTCGCTCGCCTGGGTGGAGCTGGTGCTGATCGAGTCGCTGCTGGCGGACGGCGCCCACGCCGACTCCTGCGAACTGCCCGCCGCGCACTTCCCCGCGCTGTTCCGCCACGTCCACCGGCTCCCGCTGCCGGACCATCCGATGTGGACCGGCCCCGACGAGTCGCCGCTGCGCTGGTACGCGGCCCCGGGCCTGCTGGTCCGGCACGACGGCGGCGAGGACCTGTGCTGGCTGCACGTCCACGCGCGCACCGCCGAGGAGTTGACGGCGTTCCGGGAGGCGTACCCCGCCGACTGGGTGTGCTGAACGAGCGCCCGGCGCACATATCGGGAGGGGCGCGCTGAGCGGGTGCGACGAACGCCCCCCGTGCGAGTGGTGAAAGGGACTCGATGGGCGGAGCGCGCGTTCCGGGGCGCGGCGCGCTGCCACGCTGGGCCGATGATCTCTCGACGCGGACTCCTCTTTGCCTCCGGCGGCGCGGTGACGGCCGCCGCCCTGGCCGGCCCCGGGGCCGACACCTCTCGTGCGGCGGACGCGGCTCCGTCCGACCCGGCGCGGAAGGCGGCGGCGCTCGTCATGGCGCGCCGGATCCTGCTGACCGACGCCGACCACAATGACCTGACGCTCGAGTACCTGAAGCTGCTGACCGGCCGTCAGCGCGTGAAGAAGACCGAGACGCGCGACGTCCTGGTGGTCGGCGCGGGCGTGGCCGGCATGGTGTGCGCCCGGCTGTTGCAGGCGGCGGGCCACAAGGTGCGGGTGCTGGAGGCGAACCGCAGCCGGGTGGGCGGCCGGGTGAAGACCTTCCGCGGCGAGGTGTGGCAGGACTCCCGGCTGCACGCGGAGGCCGGCGCGATGCGCATCCCGTCCAGCCACGTGCTCACCCTCGCGCTGGCCGACCACCTGAAGGTGCCGCGCCGCCCGTTCGACCTGGTGGACCTCCCGCCGGTGCCGGACGAGGTCTCGCACGACGCCAAGGTGGTCTACAAGTCGTGGACGGGCGAGGAGTTCGCCAGCGGCGAAGCGCCCGCGTACGTCGCGCCGAAGGGCCTCGGCAGCCGCTTCCTGCACGTCAACGGGCAGACCGTCACCAAGCAGCAGTACGCGCAGGACCCGGCGCCGATCAACAAGAGCTTCGGCTGGGACAGCAACCAGACCACCTCGAAGGCCTTCGACAAGGCACTCGACACCGCCCGCGGCTACACCATGGACAAGAACAAGGACGGCACCTGGACGGACAAGCCGATCGCCGAGCGCGTCACCGGCATGGCCGAGCTGCTGTACGACATGGACGGCTACTCGCTGCTGCGCTACCTGCAGGAGGGCGAGGGCTGGGGCGACGCCCAGATCCAGGCGGTCGGCACGCTGGAGAACCTGACCAGTCGGCTGTCCTACGGCTTCCTGCACTCCGTGTTCGACGCGGGCGACATCAACCCGTCCGTCACCTACTTCGAGTTCAACGCGGGCACCGACGCCCTCACCGAGGCACTCTCCAAGGGCCTGACGATCGCGCGCGGCCAGGTGGCCACCCGGGTCCGCACCGACGAGCACGGCGTGACGGTGACGGCCGAGCCCGAGAGCGGCCCGGAGGACGAGGCCTGCGACGGCGCGATCGGCGGCAAGTCCACCGACTACCGGGCGGACATGGTGGTGCTGGCGGTGCCGTTCGCGGCGCTGCGGCACGTCGACTTCGAGCCGCTGCTCCCCTACGGCAAGCGCCGCGCGATCAACGAACTCAAGCACGACACCGCGCACAAGGTGCTGCTGGAGTTCACCGAGCGCTGGTGGGAGTGGGACGAGAACACCTGGAAGAGCAAGCTCGGCAACGACTACAAGCCCGCCCCGCACGGCGCGGCGGTGGCCGCGGTCGGCGGCGGCTGCATCTCCGACGAGGCCAGCCGGTTCATCTACTTCCCCTCCCACCCCAGCGACGGCGGCGCGCCCGGCGGTGTCGTGCTGGCCGCCTACAACTGGGCGGAGGACGCGCTGCGCTTCGACGCCCTCACCCCCGCCGACCGGCACACCGAGGCGCTGGAGCACCTGACCGGCCTGTACGGCGAGCGGATCCGGCGCTACGTCACCGACCGGCACGTCTCGCAGTCCTGGCTGCGCAACCGCTGGGCGCTGGGCGAGGCCGTCATCGAGACGCCCGGGCAGCTGCTCAGCCTCGGCCCGCACGTGGCGACGCCCGTCGAAGGGAAGCTGTTCTTCGCCGGCGACCACTGCCAGCCGCGCTACCACGCGTGGATCGCCGGCGCGATCGCCTCCGGCGTGGAGGCCGCCCTGCAGGTCGCCAACACGGTCTGACCATTCACAACACCCGCCGCCGGTACCCGATGTCTCGTCAATCGGGCACCGGCGGCAGGCGTTTCGCCGTCCCGGCCCGAGCCTTTCCGACGGCGGATCAGGCCGGGCCTCGCGCTGCCCGACCGGCTATCAGCGGCCGTGTCCCGGAGGGCGTCCCGGCGGGCGCACGGATACCATCGGCCCATGCGTGACACCGGCGGGGACCAGCGGCGCTCCGTGCTGCTGGCGTTCCGCTCGGCGGTGGCACTGCACCGACTGCTGGACGTACTGCCGGTGTTCGAGGGCGACGGGCGGATCTCCCGCTGGTTCACGCTGGTGCCGGGTTCCCGGTTCGATCTGGAGGCGCTGGCAGCGCTGGACCGTTCCGGCGCCCGGGTGATCGACTTCGAGCAGGCCACCGCCCGGCCGTTCGACCTGGTCCTGACCACCAGCCCGAAGGGCGCGCTGGCCAGCCTGTCCGCTCGGGCCCGGGCGCTGCTGCCGCACGGCGCGGGCTTCAACAAGGCGCTGCGCGAGGAGGGTTCGCCCGAGCTGCCGTCCGGCCTCGACCCGGCGTTCCTGCTCTCCGACGGCGCGCCGTGGGCCGATCTGCACGGTCTCGGTCATGCCGAACAGCTGTCCCGGCTGGCCGAGTTCTGCCCGCCGGCGGCCACCCGCGCGGTCGTCGTCGGCGATCCGACGCTGGACCGGATGCTGGAGTCCGACCCCCGCCGCGAGGCGTACCGGGCCGCGCTCGACCTCGGCGACCGGACCTTGCTGGCGGTGCTCTCCACCTGGGGGCCGGAGAGTCTGCTGGTCCAACGCCCTGATCTGCCGGGAGAGTTGGTGCTCGGCCTGCCGGTGGACCGGTACCGGGTCGCGCTGCTGGTGCACCCCAACGAGGTCGGCGAGCGCAGTCGGCTCGATCTCGCCGAGCAGTTCCGTCCCGAGCTGCGGGCCGGTCTGCTGCTGCCGTCCCCGCACCAGGACTGGGCGGCGGTCCTGGTCGCCGCCGACGCGGTGATCACCGACCACGGCTCCACCGCGCTGTACGCCGCCGCGCTCGGCCGTCCGGTGCTGAACGCCTACGACGGCGGCCGGGAGTTGATCGCCGGCACCCCGATGGCCCGGCTGCTGGCCGCCGCACCACGCTTCACCGGGCTGGACACCGTCCGCGACCTCACCCCGGCCGCCGCTCCCCCCGGCCCGGCCGCCGACGCGTTCGACCGACCCGGGCAGGCGCTGGGCCTGCTGCGCACCGAGCTGTACCGGCTGCTCGACCTGACGCCCCCGCGGCAGCCGGTGCTGGCCCAGCCGTTGCCCCTGCCGTCGGTGCCGCGGTCGGCCGCGCCGGCGCTCGCGGTGCGCGCCGAGGTGGACGGGCAGCGGGTGCGGGTGGAGCGCTTCCCGGCCGCGACCGAGCTGCCGATCCACCACCTGTCCGCCGAGCACCCGGTGGCCGCGCTGGCCCAGGTGCGCAGCGCCGCCGTGCTGTGGCGGCGCCCGGGCTCCGGCCGCTGGACGGTGGCCGGCTGGACCGCCCACGTGCTCGCCGAACTCCCCGCCTGCCTGACCGCCGCGGCCGTCCTGTCCGCCGACCGTTTCGTGCTGCGGCACCGCCACCGCGGCCCGTTCACCGTGCAGCTCGCCCCGGGCCGGTCCGGTGGGCGCATCCACCGCATCGACCCGACCGCCGCCGTCTCCGCCGTCCACGCCTGGCTCGGCGCCCACCCGACAGCCGACGGCCCTTTCGAACTCGACTGCGTGCTGGGCCCGTTCACCGCCCGCCTCACCGTCCGCCCGGCCCGCGCGGAGGAGCTCGACGCGGAGCTGTGACCGGCGATCAGGCGGGGAAGCTGCCTCCCAGGCTCCACATCACGGACCAGGGCTGGCCGGGGACGACGGACTTCTCGAAGACGTTACCGTTGGTGGCGCCGGAGTAGACCCGGACCGTGCCGTCGGTGTCGGTGACCGTGGAGGGCGAACCGGCGAGGATTTCGCCGCCGAGGTCCATGCCGATGTTCCAGGGCTGGTTCGGACGGAGGTCGTTCTCGTAGAGCTTTCGGTCGGCACCGTGGGCGACCACGATGACGGTGTTGTCCTGGCCGATGGCGACGGAGGGCGAGCCGACCAGGTTGTAGTTGCCACCCATGTCCCACGTCACCGACCACGGCTCACCCGGGACGACGGTCTTCTCGTACAGGTGACCGTTGGTGCCGTGCGCGTACACCCGGACGGTGCCGTTGTTGTCGGTGATCGCGGCGGGGTTGTGGTCCAGGTTGCTGCCGCCGAGGTCCATGCCGACGTTCCACTTCTGGTTCGGGCGGAGGTCGTTCTCGTGGAGCCTGTGGTCGGCGCCGACGGCGACCACGATGACGGTGTTGTCCTTCGCGACAGTGGCGGAGGGAGAGCCGGTCAGGTAGTTGTCGCCGCCCATGTCCCACGTCACCGACCACGGCTCACCCGGGACGACGGTCTTCTCGTACAGGTGGCCGTTGGTACCGTGCGCGTACACCCGGACGGTGCCGTTGTTGTCGGTGACCGCGGCGGGGTTGTTGTCCAGGTTGCTGCCACCGAGGTTCATCCACTTGTTCCAGCCCTGGAACGGACGCAGGTCGGCCTCGTAGAGGACGTGGTCGGCACCCACGCCGACAACGATGATCGTCCCGTCCTTGGCCACCGTCGCGGCCGGCTGACCGGCCACGTTGCCGCCCATGTCCCACCAGCCCGACCACGGGCCGCCCTTGTCCAGGTGGTTCTCGTAGATGTGGCTGTCCGCCCCGCGACGGTAGACCCGCACCGTGCCGTTCTGGTCCACCACCGTCGAGGAGGAGTGCGACAGGGACGTGGGGGCAGGGGCGCTGTCCAGGATGTTGTCGTAGCGGTAGGGCCTGAAGTTGCCCGAGGTGAGATCGCTGCGGGTCCGGGTGGAGATGCGCGCGTTGGTGCCGCTGTGGGCTTCCTCCATCACGGTGGCGACGGTGTGGCCCGAGTCGGCCCATTCCTTGAAGAGCACGACGTGGGTGTCGATGTTGTCCAGCATGTCGCCGGGCTTCAGGTCGTCGTAACTTCCGAGCTGTGTAGCGTAGTTGGGCAGCGTCCAGGTCGTGTCGCCGTAGTTGGTGCCGGCCGTCGAGAGGTGCCAGGCCATCGAGATGAATCCGGAACAGTCCTGGCGGTAGGTGCCGTTGGAGTCCGTCCAGTAGCTGGTCTGGCTGTACGGGACGCCCTGGTCGACCCAGGACTGGGCGCGGGCGATGACCTCGTCGCGGGTGATCGCGCCATTGACCGAGGAAGCGGCAGCTCCGGCGGAGAGGCCCTGGGGTTTCGCGACGCCGGCTGCGGCGAGTTCGGCCTGGGTGGCCGTCGCGGGGTTCTTGACGGTCGGGGTGAACGCGGTTCCGTATCCCTTCGAGGCGATACCGGGCGTTGGCGAGCTGGTGACGGTCTGGCCTTTGGCGGGCAGCGGGCTCACGGAGACGCTCTGGCCCTTGGCGGGCAGCGGGCTCGCGGGGGCGCCCTGGCCCTTGGCGGGCAGCGGGCGTGCGGGGGCGCCCTGGCCGTCGGCGGGCAGCGGGCGTGCGGGGGCGCCCTGGGCACCGAGGCTCAGGGCCATGGGCAGGACGGAGGCGGCAGCGAACGCGGCGGCCACGCGGAGGGTACGGATGGGCATGGGGACTCCTCAACAAAACGTAAGAAGCCATGGCGGCGCCCGCACTTCGGGGCATCCGTTCGAGCGGTGACGCGGCCGGGGCTGCCGTCCGCCACGGGCCTTCGCCCAATCGGACTGCCGGAGACCAGCCAGTGCGCCACGCACACGTCAAGCGACGGCTTGACGAACTCCCGCTCCAAATCCGCCAGTTGAACTCACGCCGCGCAGAACGATCCACCGGACCGGGACCCGCTGCGGGGGCAGAACCCGCAGATCGATCGCGGTCCGGTCCGCGGCCTACTCGCTGTCCGGTACACCGCCGTGCGCGGCGCGCAGTTCGGCGGCCCTGGCGCGGTGGCGGGCGGCGTCCTGGGGGTGGCCGGTGCGCTCGGCGAGGGTGGCGAGGTCGGTGCGGATGCGGGCCTCGTCGAAGGTGGAGCGGCGGGCTTCGGCGTCGGCGAGTGCGGCGGTCAAGTGGGGCTCTGCGTCGAGGAATTGGCCCGCCCGCAGCAGGGCCTGGCCGAGGCCGAAGCGGGCACGGGCGGAGATGCGTTGACGGCCCGGCATGCCGGTGAACGCCTGGTACGCCCGGGCGAACAGGTCGGCGGCGTCCGGCTGGTCGGCGGCGGCAGCGGCCTTGGCGCACTGGTAGGTCTGCAGCGCGGCGCCGTACGCGTTGCCGATCTCCTGGTGGATGGCGCGGGCCGCGTCGAAGTCGGCGCGGGCGGTGGCGAAGTGCGCGCGGGCGGTGTCGGCGTCGCGGTGTTCGGTGGCCCATTGGCCTTCGGCGAGGGCGAGTTGGCCGTGGAAGTCGATGGCGGAGGCGGCGAGTCGGCGGTCGGCGGAGGCGTCGCCGAGCAGGTCGGCGAGGGCGCGGGCTCGGTCGAGGGCGGTGGCGGCCTCCTCGAAGCGGGCGGTCTCCCACAGCGGCCGGGCGAGCAGGCAGCGGGTGCGGATCCGGGCGGGCAGCCGGTCGGCGCGGTCGGCGGCGGCCACGGCCGCGGCGAAGGCCTCGATGGCGTCGGCGTGCCGGGGGTGGTCGAGGAAGTGCGTCCACAGCGATTCGGCGAGTGCCACGGCGTCCTGGTCGCGGCCGCTGTCGTGGGCGAGCGCGACGGCGCCGTACAGGGCCTGCCGGTTGGCCTCCATCCAGTGCAGCGCCTGGGACTTGACGGTGCCGAGGTCGGCGTCGGGGACGCCCGGCAGCGGCGGCACCTCCGCTTCGACGGTGAGGCGGGCGCCGGCCATCACCAGGTCGGCGCGGGCGCTCTGGCGGCGCAGCCAGTGCAGGACGCGGCGGCGGGCGTCGGCACGTTCGGTGCCGTCCGGGTCGGCCTGCCGGGCCCGGCGGTCGGCGTGGCCGCGGACCAGGGCGTGTCGGCGGTAACCGCCGGCCCGGTAGTCGAGCAGTCCGGCGGCGACGAGTTCGGCGAGGGCGTCCTCGGCGGCCGCCAGGCCCTGGCCGAGCAGCGCGGCGGCGGTGTACTCGGTGGCGAACGGGCCGGGGCACTCGGCCAGGGTGCGGTACAACTGGGCGGCGTCGTCGCCGAGTTCGGCGTAGGCGGCGTCCCAGACGGCTTCCACGGGCCTGCTTCCCTGCTGGTGGAGTTCGGCGGTGAGGCGTTCGGCGAGCGCGGCGAGGGTGCGGTGCGGGACGCGGCGGGCGAGTTCGCCGGCCACCTCGGCGGCCTTGGGGAGTCCGGCGCAGGCGGTGGCCAGGGTGTGCACGGTGGCGGGGTCGGCGGCGGCCCAGCGCTTGTCGCCGAACAGCAGGCGCAGCAGTTCGGCGGTGTGGTCGGTGGAGAGCGGCGCGAGGGCGAGCTCCAGCGGGGCGGTGTCGCCGAGGTCGTACAGCGGGCCGTGGCTGGTGACCAGTACCAGGCTGGCGACGGAGGCGGGGAGCAGCGGCTGGACCTCGGCGCCGGTGCGGGCGTTGTCGATCACCAGGAGTCGGCGGCCGCCGCGGGTGCGGGCCCAGTACTGGCGGGCCAGCGAGCGGAAGTCCGTTGCCAGCCAGGCGCGTTCGACGCCGAGGCCGGAGAGCAGGTCGGCGAGGACGGCGGCCAGGTCGACCGCGCCGTCGCGGCGGTACTCGTCCAGGTCGACGTAGTGCGCGCCGTCCGGGTGGCGCTCGGCGAGGCGGTGGCCGACGCGCAGGCACAGGGCGGTCTTGCCGATGCCGCCCAGGCCGCTGATCGTCACCACCTGCGGGGTGCCCTGGTTGGTGCCGTCCGGCTCGGGGAGCTCGGCGATGCGGGCCTGTTCCTCGGTGCGGTCGACGAAGTGGGCGCGCTCCGGCGGCAGTTCGAAGGCCGGGGCGTGGACGACGGCGGCCGCCTGGTGGATGTTCACCGTGCTGACGTGCTGCGCCTGCACCACGGTGTCCACCCGGGCGTGGTCGCCCACCACGTTGCGCGTCTGTTCGGTCACGCGCCAACCCTACGCGGTGGCACGGGCCCTGACCGGGAGACGCCGCAACCGGGGCGGGGTGTCAGTCCTTGGGGAGGGTGAACCAGCGCCAGTCCTGGCTCTCGGCGACGCCGCGCCAGATGGGCATCGGGATCGGCGGCGTGGTGCGGGCGTTCATCGGCTGGTCGCCGCGGGCGAAGGTCTCCCCGTCGCCGGTGAAGTCGCGGGTCCCGCTGTATTCGGTGAACTCGAGGACGGTGCCGTCGATCCGCCACAGCCGGACCCGGTAGTTGTACAGGGTCGGCGCCACCGCGTCGTTGCTCTCCACCATCTCCCAGGTGCCGTCGGGCAGGAAGCCGTACTCGCAGCCCATGACGGTGCGGGCTCCGTTGCCCAGGACGCTCTCCGCGCACTGGAACGGCAGGTCGCCGGGGTCGGTGGGCGCGTGCCCGTTCTTCGGGAAGACCAGCCGCGACTGGCGCATCGTCATTTCCAGGGTGGCGGGTCGGCCGGTGCCGTCGACGAACTTCATCACCACCCCGGCGGTGCCGCTGGGAAGCGGGCCGGGGTGGACGACGGCGTCCTTGAGGAACCGGTAGTCCGTGGGAAGCATGGCGCCGAGCGCCTCGAACACCGCCTCGGGCGTGAACGTCTGCAGACTCTTGGGGGCCGAGGTGCCGCTGCTCGGCGGCCGACCGAGCGTGGACGCCGGGGGCATCTCCAGCATCGGACCCGACTCGGTCCCGGACTCGGTCCCGGACTCGGTCCCGGAACTCGCCGCGGCGACGTCGGACGGGCTCGGCGAGGTGGTGGGCGAGGGCATGCCCACGCCGGCCGGGCCGGTGCTGTGGGCGGGCAGGTTCGAGGCCACGGTGGACAGTCCGACGTTCGCGCCGACCGCGGCCAGCGCGACGACGGTGAGCGCGGCGCCCGCCACCCGCAGCCGCCGGGCCAGTCTGCGCCGGCGGCCCCGGCGGTTGCTCTCGGCGACGATCACGGCAACCGGGACGCTCAGTTCCTTGACGCTCGTCTCCATCATCCGGGAGAGCTCCAGGTCCAGGTCCAATGTCCGATGCCTTCCGGTCTGGCAGGTGTATGTCACAGAAGTGGCGGGAGGTGGTTGCCGAGGGGTGGGGCGTCGGCCCCGGGTCAGTCCTGGAGCAGCAGGGCGCGGTCCGGGCCGAGAATCGCGCGCAGGCGGGTCATCGAACGGGAGTTGAGGCTCTTCACGGCGCTGACGGTGATGCCCATCGCCTCCGCCGTCTCCTCCAGGCTGTAGTCCTCCAGGTACCGGAGGACCACTGCGGCCCGGTTTCTGGGCGGCAGTTGGCGCAGCGCGGCCACCAGGGTGATCCGCAGGGCGGCCGAACTGCCCTCCCGGGCGCCGACCACCGGCTCCTCGGGGAACTCCGCGACGGCGAGTTCGGTGGAGCGGCGCAGCCGGCGGTGCGACAGGTAGCAGCGCAGCAGCACCTTCCGCGCGTAGGCGTCGACTCCGGCGTCCCCGTCGGCGCGCCGCAGCCTCCCCCAGACCGGGTACATCTTGGACAGTGCGGTCTGCACGAGATCCTGTGCCTGGTGCCAGTCCCCGCACATCAGGTACGCGAGATGGAACAGGCGACGTGCCCGACTGGCCGCGAACTCGTCGAAGCCGAGTCCCTCGGTCATGTGGTCCCCCGGATGGAAAGGTGTTCGTCGACGTGCTGAATACACGCCGCATCCGGGCCGTTCGTCGCGCCATCAAGATCAAGATTCGGTAACGGTGGTTTCCCGGCGCCTCATTGGTGCACCCGGTTCACTCGTGGCGGCTCCTCGTCATCGGCGGCGTCATCTGCGGCGTCATCGGCGGCGGCGCGGAGCAGGTCAAGGAGGGCGCTGCCCGGGTAGGTCCGGAAGTCCGGGTACGCGTCGCGGTGGTAGGCGTTCCAGTAGCTCAGTACGCGCTGCCCGGTGAGCGCGAAGTACGCCGGGTTGTCGGCGACGAACCGCCCGTAGACGCGGCGGCCCTCGGTGCCGGGCGCGGCGAGTTCGGTGAGGTGGTCGTGGATCAGGCGCAGGATCACCAGCACGTATTCGCCAGCCAGTTGGAGGACGAACGGGGCGACCCACGGGTCGGTCGAGCCGACGATCCGTTCCAGGTGGCGCTGGCGGATCCGGCCGTCGTGGTGCCGGGTGTAGAGGCAGTGCAGGAGTTGCCGCTGCCGCGGGGTCAGCGCGTTCACCGCCTCGGCGGACGGCTCGTCGTGGTAGATCCGGACGGGGACGGCCACCGGCCGGCCGGAGACCTGGACGGTGAACCCGTGGGACGTCAGGTGCCCGGCGGGCGGCAGGACGACCAGCGCCGCGCGGACGTCGTCGGCCAGTTGGGGCGGGAAGGCCGCGACCAGGCGGTCGGCGTCGGCCGGTTCGGCCGGTTCCGCAGGTTCGGCCGGTTCCGCGGGTTCGGCCGGGGGCGGCGGGGTGGGCGGCATGGGTTCGGGCCGGTCCTTCTCGGGGCGGTTTCGAGGTTTGGCGACGCGGGTGCGCAGAGCGGTCTCGATCGTCCTCTCCGCGAGTGGCAGGGGCGTCAAGTCCGGGTGGTACAGGAGCATTTGGCCGAGGACCTCTGCCACGTTGACGGGCAGGACGTCCTGGTGGATCTGGACCGTGCCGAACTCCGCCTTGCGGTTGGCGCGGGTCACCCAGGCGCCGAACTTCGACGGCCGGGGCGGGAAGAGCGCACCGGGGTGGCCAGTGAGTTCGACCATCCACTTGTTGCCCGCGACCCTGCACCGCGCCGTCCGGATCTCCGCCCAGTGGATCCGGCCCAGCTGGCGGCCCTCCAACCCGTCGGCGTCCAGCACCAGTTCCGGGCCCCACTGGATCCGCACCGCCAGCATCGCCGCGCCGCCGAGCCCGAAGAACAGAATGCTGACCACACCGGCCGTCACCGACTCGCCCGACACCACGAGCACCAGGCCCGCCGCGACGAACAGCGCACACAGGACCAGGGTGCGCCTGGCGGGCGGGAGACGGTGGACGGTGGGTGGCAGGACCGCCGGTACGTCGTTGATCATGCGCACAAGCTAGCGATCGGGCCCTCGGGCCACGAGGGCTTCCGTCCCCAAATCTTGGCAATCCGCGCAGCTCCCCTGCCTGACCGCCCGCCTGCTCGCCCACCGCGACGGCTGCGCCGTCAGTCCTCGGACGGCAGGACCGTCAGGCCGGGGTGGTACCGGCGCATGTCCGCGATGAGCGCCTTCGCGTCCATCGGCAGGGAGGTGACCACGAAGAAGGTCACGCGCAGGCCCATCCAGCGGTTGGTGCGGAGGCCCAGGCGTCCGAGCATCGAGGGGCGGGGCGGGAAGGGTGCGCCGGGATGGCCGATCAGCAGGATCACCTCGTTCCTGCCGAGCATCGCGGCCCGCACCGCCGCGATCTCGTCCCAGTGGATCCGTCCCAGCTGCGGGGGCTCCAACCCGTCGGCGTCCAGCACCAGTAGCGGCGTCCGCCGGATCATCGCGTTCAGCCCGACCACCACGAGCAGCCCGGAGAGCAGAAGGGTGATCACCCCCAGCATCACCAGGATCGGGGTCGGCCGCGCGGCGACGACCACCAGTGCGGCCACCACGAAGATGGCGGCGAAAAGCACCAGTTGACGCCCGAGCCTCCCTCGCCGGGGGAGGTGGACGGTGGGGGGTGGAACAGCGGGTTCCTTGTCGATCACGCGCACAACCTAGCGATCGGGCTCCCGGGCCGCGAGGTCTTCCGTGCCCAAATCTTGGCAATCCCCGCAGCTCCCCTGCCTGACCGCCCGCCTGCTCGCCCATCGCGACGGCGGCGCCGTCAGTCCTCGGACGGCAGGACCGTCAGGCCGGGGTGGTACCGGCGCATGTCCGCGATGAGCGCCTTCGCGTCCATCGGCAGCGCGGCAACGGTGAAGACGGCCTCGCGCGTGCCCGTCCGGCGGTTGGTGCGGACGGCCAGGCGTCCGAGCATCGGGGGGCGGGGCGGGAAGGGTGCGCCGGGGTGGCCGGTCAGCAGGATCACCTCGTGGGTGCCTGCCGTCGAGGGGCGGACTCCCGCGATCTCGTCCCAGTGGATCCGTCCCAGCTGCGGGACCGTCAACCCGTCGGCGTCCATGACCAGTTGGGGCGTCCGTCGGATCAGGGTGTTCAGGCCGATCACCGCGAGCAGCCCGGATACCGGAAGGGCGATCGCCCCCAGGAGTACCAGGATCGGGGTCAGCTGCGCCGCGACGACCAGCGCGGCCACTACGAAGACGGCTGCAGCGGCGGCCGGCTGACGCCAGACCCTGCCGCGCCGGGGCATGAAGACGGTGGGAGGTGGAACAGCGAGTTCCTTGTCGATCATCCGCCAAAGATAGAGGCCAACGCTCTTGCCCTGCACGGAGTTTCGCGGCCGCCCGCGAACCTCGTTCTCCCACCTGCCGGACGTCGGCGGCACACTGGAGGTCATGGACCCCGTGGAGCGCGTCGAGAGCGAGGGCGGCGAGCCCGCCTGCTGGCTGAATCTGGTCTGCGAGGAGTGCGGCAAGGTGCGGGAGGGCGGGCGGTGCCCGGTCTGCGATTCCGGGCCGGTCGAGTCCGCCGCGGAGCCACCGCGCGGGAGTTGAGGTTGAGCGGGAGGACTCTCAGCGCAGCAGGCCGTGCGGGAGTTGAGCGGGAGGACTCTCAGCGCAGCAGGCCGTGCAGCAGCAGCTCGGCCAGGTGCCCGTACGCCTCGGCGTCGGCGAGGCCGGTGGCCTCGGCGACCTGGCGCCGCTGGATGCGGACCATCACCGAGCTGATGACGTCCGCCGCGAACGCCACGTGGGTCTCGCGGAAGGCGCCTTCCGCGACGCCGTCGTCGATCAGCCGCTGGATCTGCCGGGCGGCGGCGCGGGTGTTGCGGCCGTAGACCTCGGCGGCGGGTTCGAAGGCTGCCAGGTCGTCGAAGAACCGGGCCGAGCCGGGGGCGAGTTCGGCGGAGACGGCGCGCAGGTAGGCGGCCAGCCGGGCGGCCGGGTCGGTCTCTGCGGCCAGTGCGGCCTCCACCCGGGCGGTGGCGCTCCGGAAGAAGTGCACGACGGCCGCCCGGACCAGTTGTTCCTTGGAGCCGGCCAGTCCGTACAGGGTGCGCTTGGAGCAGTGCAGCCGGGCGGCGAGGTCGTCCAGCGTGAACTGGGCGAAGCCCTCGGCGACGAAGAGTGCGACGAGTTCCTCGAAGAGGGCGCTGCGGCGTGCGGCGCCCCGTCCACTGGTCTGAGGTGCGGCGGCGCTGTCGATCACCCGGCCAGTATGACAGTCGGCCTCACCGCCGCCGCAGATCCGGCCGCCGCGCGCACCCGGGCCCGGCCCCGCGCCCCCCCGTGCCCACGTTTTCCCCGTCCCTTCTCGGACTTTTCCCTGTTCACCGTTCCCGGGTCCCCCGCTGCGGGCTCTGCTGCGCTACCCTCACCGGTACTGACGTACCGCTTTGCGTACCGCTTGGAGCCGGAACATGGCCGTGGACCGCCTGCTTCCCACCGAGGAAGCCGCCGACCTGATCGCGCTGACCCGCGAGCTCGCCGACAAGGAACTCGCCCCGAAGGTCGAGTCCCACGAGAAGCAGGAGCTGTACCCGGAGGGCCTGTTCGCGCTGCTCGGCCAGGCCGGCCTGCTCGGCCTGCCGTACTCGGAGGAGTTCGGCGGCGGCGGGCAGCCCTACGAGGTGTACCTCCAGGTGCTGGAGGAGCTGGCGTCGCGCTGGGCGGCCGTCGCGGTCGCCACCAGCGTGCACACCCTGGCCTGCCACCCGCTGAACGCGTTCGGCACGCCGGAGCAGAAGGAGCAGTGGCTGCCCCGGATGCTCGCCGGTGAACTGATCGGCGGCTACAGCCTGTCCGAGCCGCAGGCGGGCTCCGACGCGGCCGCGCTGACCTGCAAGGCGGAACCCGTCGAGGACGGGTACCGGATCACCGGCACCAAGGCGTGGATCACCCACGGCGGCAAGGCCGACTTCTACGCCCTGTTCGCCCGCACCGCGCCCGGCGCGCACGGCATCTCCTGCTTCCTGGCGCCCGGCGAGGCCGAGGGCCTGACCTTCGGCCCGCCGGAGGAGAAGATGGGCCTCAACGGCGTGCCGACCACGGCCGCCTACTGGGACGGTGCGCTGCTCGGGCCGGAGCGCCTGATCGGCACCGAGGGGCAGGGCCTGTCCATCGCGTTCTCCGCCCTCGACTCGGGCCGCCTCGGCATCGCCGCCTGCGCCACCGGCCTCGCCCAGGCCGCGCTGGACACCGCCGTCGCGTACGCCAACGAGCGCACCACCTTCGGCCGCAAGATCGTCGACCACCAGGGCCTGGGCTTCCTGCTCGCCGACATGGCCGCCGCCGTGGACTCCGCCCGCGCCACCTACCTGGACGCGGCCCGCCGCCGCGACCTCGGCCGCCCGTTCAGCCGCCAGGCCAGCGTGGCCAAGCTGATCGCCACCGACGCCGCGATGAAGGTGACCACCGACGCGGTGCAGGTGCTCGGCGGCTACGGCTACACCCGGGACTTCCCGGTCGAGCGGTACATGCGCGAGGCGAAGATCATGCAGATCTTCGAGGGCACCAACCAGATCCAGCGCCTGGTGATCAGCCGCCAGTTCGCTCGCTGACCCACTCCCCCAGTCGGTTCGTCACCATCCGTTCGGAAAGGCTTTCCAGCATGCAGCTCACCGGTACCGCCGCCCTGGTCACGGGTGCCGCCTCCGGCCTCGGCGCGGCCACCGCCGCCCACCTGGCCGGCCTCGGCGCCCACGTCTACGGCCTGGACCTGCCCAAGGCCGTCGAGTCCGCCCCCGCCCAGCCCGAGGGCGTGACCCTGCTCGGCGCGGACGTCACCGAGGAACAGCCCGTCCGCGACGCGCTGGCCCGGATCGCCTTCGACGGCCACTCGCTGCGCCTGGCCGTCAACTGCGCGGGCATCGCCCCGTCCGCCCGGATCGTCGGCCGCCGCGGCCCGCACGACCTGGACCTGTTCCGCACCGTGCTGAACGTCAACCTGATCGGCACCTTCAACGTGATGCGGCTCGCCGCCGAGGCGATGTCCGGCCAGGAGCCGGACGAGACCGGCCAGCGCGGCCTGGTCGTCAACACCGCGTCCATCGCGGCGTTCGAGGGCCAGGTCGGCCAGATCGCGTACGCCGCGTCCAAGGCCGGCGTCGCCGGGATGACCATCACCGCCGCCCGCGACCTCGCCCAGTTCGGCATCCGCGTCGTCACCATCGCGCCCGGCATCGTCGACACCCCGATGATGGCGGGCTTCTCCGACGAGATCCGATCCGGCCTGGCCGCCACCGTCACCTTCCCGCAGCGCCTCGCCCACCCCGAGGAGTACGCCCGCCTGGTGGCCATGGTCGCCGACCACGACTACCTCAACGGCGAGACGATCCGGATGGACGGCGCGCTGCGGATGTCCGCGCGCTGACGCCTGCTCAGCCCTGTTCCGCTCCGGGCGCGGCGGTGCGGTGCACGCTGTGCACCGCCGCCACGTCCGGGGCGGGGACGGGCGCGGGGACGGTGGCGCTGAGGGTGTTCAGGCGGCTGCGGATGCTGCTCGCGATGCCCTTGCCCAGCACGTAGCGGGTGGGGGACGCGGCGACCGCGGCGTGGTCGAGCAGGCGGTGCGCCTCGCGGCTGCGGAGGCCGGTGTGCGTAAGCACCAGGTGGTCGAGGCGGTGCGGGGCGGCGGCCAGCGCGGCCCCGATCCGGTCGGCGGCGGCCAGGTCGATCCGGTTGTCGGCGGCGCCCAGCACGTGGGCGGCCGGGACCCGGCCCAGATCGAGCAGTTCCACTCCGGCGGCGGCCGCGGCGGCCGTCAACTCGGCTGCGGCGACCGGCCCGAGACCTGAGCTGGCCAGCGAGAGGCGGCGCAGCCGCCCGTGCGGGGCGGTGCGCAGCGCGGCCGCGAGGGTGTGCGCGCCGTCGTCGCCGAGGCCGGCCGCGGCGGCGTACAGCTCGTCGGTGGCGCCGGCGGCGATCAGCCGGGCCAGTGGTTCGGCTCCGGCCGGGCCGAGCGGGTTTCCGCTGAAGTAGAGCCGTTCGAAGTGCCGACCGCCGGCCAGCAGGGCATCGACGAGGACGGTCAGGCCGGCCGCGTCCAGGCCGGTCTGCACCAGGTCCAGGGTGCGCAACTGCTCGACGGCCGCGATCAGTTCGGCGGCAGCCTGGCCGGCCCGGATGCCGAGCGGGTTGCGCTTGAGCCAGAGCGCGCGGACGGTCTGGGTGGAGGCGCGCAGCCGGTCGGCGATCCGGCAGGCACCGGCGGCGGTGATGCCGTTGCAGCCCAAGTAGAGGGTGCGGACGGGTATTTCGGCGGCGCGTTCGGCGAAAGCGGCCGCGCCGTCGTCGCCGAGGCCGTCGGTGCCGAGCAGCAGGTGCCGGACGGGGGCCTCACCGCCGTCGGGGGCCGTCCGGGCTGCGCCGGCTGCTTCGGCCGCTTCGGCTGCTTCGGCGAGGGCGTCGGCGACCAACTGTGCGCCGTGTGGGCCGAGTTGCTGCTTGCACAGGTCGAGTCGGCCGTCCGGCAGGGCGGTGCCGGCCGGGAAGTCGATCCGCCGGTCGGTGCCGGCGCCGGTGCGCAACCAGGCCAGCAGCGGGGCGAGTTCGCCGACCGGGCGGGGCACGACCGACGGGACTCCGGCGAACTCCTGCACCACTTCCGCTCCTTGCCGTACTCACTCGGTCGTTCCGGGCCGTCGCGCCGGGCCATCGCGCCGGGGCGCTGCCTCCGGGTGCGGGACCGGCCGGATTCGAACCGGCGTCCTCCGGCTTGGCAAGCCGACGCATCTGCCGCTGTGCTACGACCCCTCCCCGAGGTGACGGGGCCGGTCGGATTCGAACCGACGTCTTCCAGTTTTGGAGACCGGCGCACCTGCCTCTGTGCTACGGCCCCGTCGCGGCGATGGTACGGGCTGCGTTCACCACTCCGCCACTCGATAGTCCTTCAGGAAGACGCCCACGAACGGCTCGCCTGCCTCGCCTCGCACGATCGGGTCGTAGACGCGGGCCGCGCCGTCCACGATGTCCAACGGGGTGCGGAAGCCGTGGTCGGCCAGCCGGGACTTCTTGGGCGCCGGGTTCTCGTCGGTGATCCAGCCGGTGTCGACCGCACACATGTAGACGCCGCGGTCGGCGAGTTCGGCGGCGCTGGTGCGGGTGAGCATGTTGAGCGCGGCCTTGGCCATGTTGGTGTGGGGGTGGCCGGGCATCTTGTTGCGGACCGCGAAACGGCCTTCCACCGCCGTCACGTTGACGATGTAGCGGGCGGGGTGCGGGGATGCCTCCAGAAGCGGCAGCAGCCGGTCGCAGAGCAGTGCGGGGGCGAGTGCGTTGACCAGTTGGGTCTCCAGTACCTCCGCCGGGTCGAGTCCGCCGAGCGTCGCCGACCAGGAGTTCTGCGGGGCGGTGTCGGGCAGCAGCCCGGCCTCGTCCACCGCCGTGGCGGTGACCCCGGGCAGCACCAACGCGCTTTCCACGGAGACCAGTTCGGCGGCGGGCCAGGCGGTGACGAGGGCGGGCATCGGGCGGAATCCGGGCGCGTGCCCGACCTGCGCGGGTACCGTGCCACGCTCCCCGGCGGCGAGCAGCGCGTACGACTCCGGCGGGCGGCGCAGAGTCTGCGCGGCGTTGTTCACCAGGATGTCCAACGGCCGCCCCTCGGCGCGCAGTTGCTCGCACAGGCCGAGGACCTGGCGCGGGTCGCGCAGGTCGATGCCGACGATCCGGAGCCGGTGCAGCCAGCGGTCGCTGCCCGGCGCGGCCTGGAAGCGGCGAAGGGTGTCGTGCGGGAAGCGGCTGGTGACGATGAGCTCGGCGCCGTCGCGCAGCATCATCAGAGCCAGCTGGAAGCCGATCTTGACACGTCCGCCGGTGAGCAGGACGCGCCGCCCGGCCAGGTCGGTGCAGAGCCTGCGGCGGGCGGTGTGGTCGGTGGCGCAGTCGGGGCAGAGGCGGTGGTAGAAGCCGTCGACCTGCCGGTAGAACTGCTTGCAGACGTAGCAGCGCTGGGGGCGGGCGAGTTCACCGATCGGGGTGTGCCCGGCGGCGGTGGGCAGCGGGGCGTCCTCGCGGCGGGCGGCGCCGCCGGTGGCGGTGGCGGCGGTCAGTTCGGTGTCGGCGAGGGCGGCCTCGGTGCGGCGTTCGCGGCGACGCTGCTGGCGGCCGTCGCGGACGAAGGACTCGGCGACGCGTTCGGCGCGCAGTCGCGACGGGTGGTCGGCGGGGAGGGCGCGAAGCTGCCGGATGGTGCGGTCGAGCGCGGCGAGTTCCGCCTCGGTGGGGCCGTGGGGGTCGACCGTCTCGTCCGTCTCGTCCGTCTCAACCGTCTCGTCCGGCGCGGGCGTGCTCATCGGGGGTCCTCCGGGTGGCGGTGCGTCAACGAGGCCGGGCCCGACCGGATTCGAACCGGCGTGTTCCGCTTTGGCCAAGCGGCGCGTCTGCCTCTGCGCTACGGGCCCGACGCCCGAGCCTCCCGGGGGCCGGATTCGAACCGGCGTGGTCCGCGATGAATGCGCGGCGCGCCTGCCTCTGCGCTACGCCCGGGAGGTTGGGAGGATATTACCGGTCCGCGCGGGGCGGTCGGCAAGCGCTTTCCGCTCCGCCCCGACGCAACGGGAAACCGCTTTCCGCTTTGGCCCCCAACCCAACGGGAAACCGCTTTCCGCACGCCCCTGCCAACAAGTCGGCGAGGGCACGCGGAAAGCGGTTTCCCGTTCGGCGGAGCAGGCGTGCTCAGCCCTGGCGGAGCTCCGGGAAGTCGCTGTCCCAGTACTCGTTCGGGTTGCGGTTCTCGGTGCGGTCGGCCTCGTGGGTGCGCAGTTCGACGCGGCGGATCTTGCCGGAGATGGTCTTCGGCAGGTCGGCGAACTCGAGGCGGCGGATGCGCTTGTAGGCGCTGAGCTTCTCGCGGGTGAACGCGAGGATGTCGCGGGCGAGTTCGGGGCTGGGGGTGCGGCCGTCGACCAGCACCACGTACGCCTTGGGGACGGCCAGGCGCAGCGGGTCGGGCGAGGGGACGACGGCGGCCTCGGCGACGGCGGGGTGTTCGATCAGGACGCTCTCCAGCTCGAACGGGGAGATCCGGTAGTCGCTGGCCTTGAACACGTCGTCGGCGCGGCCCACGTACGTGATGTATCCGTCGGCGTCCCGCGCGGCGACGTCGCCGGTGCGGTAGTGGCCGTCGCGCATGGCGTCGGCGGTGCGCTCCGGGTCGCCCCGGTAGCCGCGCATCAGGCCGAGCGGGCGGTGGGCCAGGTCGAGGCTCAACTCGCCTTCCTCGCCGGGCTTTCCGTCCGCGTCGAGGAGGGCGACCCGGTAGCCGGGCAGCGGCCGTCCCATCGAGCCGGGGCGGACGGGCTGGCCAGGGCTGTTGCCGATCTGGCAGGTGGTCTCGGTCTGGCCGAAGCCGTCCCGGATGGTCAACCCCCAGGCGGCGCGGACCTGTTCGATCACCTCGGGGTTCAACGGTTCGCCGGCGCCGACGAGTTCGCGCAGTTCGGTGCGGTGCGCGCCCAGGTCGGCCTGGATCAGCATCCGCCAGACGGTGGGCGGGGCGCACAGCGTGGTGACCCGGCAGCGGGCGATCACCTCGAGCAACTGCTGGGCGTCGAACCGGCCGTAGTTGAAGACCAGGACGGTGGCCTCGGCGTTCCACGGCGCGAACAGGTTGCTCCAGGCGTGCTTGGCCCAGCCCGGCGAGGAGATGTTGAGGTGGATGTCGCCGGGGCGCAGCCCGATCCAGTACATGGTGGACAGGTGGCCGACCGGATACGAGGCGTGGGTGTGCTCGACCAGCTTCGGCTTCGAGGTGGTGCCGGAGGTGAAGTACAGCAGCAGCGGGTCGTCGGCGAGCGTGACGCCCTCGGGGGTGAACTCCTCGGCGGCGTTGTCGACCTCCGCGTAGTCGTGCCAGCCCTCGACGGGCTCGCCGCCGACGGTCGCGCTGCTGCCGGTCGCACCGCCGGTCGCACCACCGGTCGCGCCGACGGCGATCCGCAGCGGGGCGCCGGGGAGGCCGGCGAAGCGGTCGGTGACCTCGGCGGCGGCGATCACGGCGCGCACCTCGCCGCGTTCCAGGCGGTCGGCGAGGTCCTCGGCGGACAGCAGCAGGGTGGCGGGGATCAGCACCACGCCGAGCTTGATCGCTCCGAGCATCACCTCCCACAGTTCGCTGACGTTGCCGAGCATCACCAGCACTCGGTCGCCTCGCCCGAGGCCGAGCGCGCGCAGGTGGTTGGCGACCTGGTCGGAGCGGCGGGCGAGCTGGTCGAAGCTGTGGATGCGCTCGCTGCCGTCCGCCTCGACCACCCACAGCGCGGCCCGGTCGTTGCCGCGCGCCATCGGGTCGAAGTGGTCGAGCGCCCAGTTGAACTCGCCCAACTCGGGCCATTGGAAGGTGCGGTACGCGGTGTCGTAGTCGGTGGCATGCTGCCACAGCACCTCGCGGGCGGCCCGGAAGTTGGCCACCGACGCGGCGCGGTCGAGCCGCGCCCCGGAGCCTGCCGCGGTGGTTGCACCGTCGCCCGGCCGGGACGGCAGTTGCTCATTGTTATCGACGTTCTCGGCTGAGCCCATGGCCTGACCCCTCTGCGTTCAGTTACCGTCGCACCCAATATTTCCGCCGGTCGCAAGCCTGCGGTCCCCCCACCTGGAGAGGAGAGTTCGCTCGGATGGCGGATGGCTCCACTGGTCGTACCGTACGGGTCCTGGTGGTCGACGACCATCCAGTGGTGTGCGACGGCGTGTCCGCGCTGATTCGGCGGGCCGAGGACGTGTCCGTGGTCGGCTCGGCCCGGACGGCGCGCGAGGGCGTGGCGCTGGCCGCGACGCTGCACCCTGACGTGGTGCTGCTGGATCTGCGGCTGCCGGACCTGCCGGGTTCGCGCACCGTGCCGCTGCTGCGGGCGGCCGCACCGGATGCGCGGGTGGTGATCTTCACTGCGTTCGAGGACCGGAATGCGCTTTCCGCTGCCCTTGCGGCCGGTGCGCACGGCTGCCTGCTGAAGGACGTCACGGACACCGACCTGGTCGCCCAGCTGCGGCTGGCCGCGGCGGGTGGGCGGGTGATGGACCCGCGCCTGAACGGTTCGGCCCCGGCCCAGTTGCAGGCCCGGCTGTTCCGGCTGTCGCTCAGCCGGCGCGAGTACGAGGTGATCCGGTCGGCCGCGACGGGCCGTACCAACCCGGAGATCGCCGAGGAGCTCGGGCTGGCCCGGAACACCGTGAAGACGTATCTGCAGACGGCGATGCAGAAGCTCGGGGCCCGCAACCGGGTCGAGGCGATCCGGCGGGCGCAGCAGGAGCAGCTGCTCTGACCGGAACGGCCGGGGCGTCCAATCAGGCCCGGCCGTCAGGCCGGCGGGGCAGGCGGTCGGGCCGCGCCATCAGGCCGGCGGGGCGGGGAGCGGGAGTTCGCCGCGCAGGGTGGTGCCGTCCTCGTCGCTGTGCAGGTGGACAGTGCCGCCGAGGCGTTCGTACTGGGCCCGCAGGGCGGGCAGGCCTGCGCCGGTGGCGGGTGCGTGCGGGGCCGAACCCCAGCGGGAAAGCGGTTTCCCGTTGGGTTCCGGGCCGGGTCCGTCGTCGATGACGGCGAGGCCGAGTCGGTTGCGGTCGTGGGTGAGGGTGACGGCGACCGAGTCGGCCCGGGCGTGTTTCTCGACGTTCAGCAGGCCCTCGGCGACGGTGCGGCGCAGCAGGGCGGCGCGTGCGGCGTCCAGGCGCGGGGCGGGTCCGATGGGCACGAAGGTGGCGGGGGTGCCGGTGCGTCGTTCGAAGTCGCGGAGTGTCTCGGCGAGGTCCGCCGCAAGCCGGTCGCCGTCGGAGGCTGTGCTGTCGGGGCCGGCGGGCCGGTCGTGGTGGAGGCGGGCGACGGAGGCGCGCAGGGTGGCGGCGGCGTCGCCGAGTTCGCGTTCGAGGCGGCGCAGGCGGTCGGCGAGTTCGGGGTGCTGGGCGGTGTCGGCGCGCAGGTCGCGGACGGAGCTGCCGAGGCCGAACAGCATGGCGCCGACGCCGTCGTGCAGTTCGGCGGCGATCCGGCGGCGTTCGCCGGTGACGGCGGCGTCGGCGAGGGTGGCGGCGCCGTCGGCGACGTCCACGGCGAGGGTGGCGAGGTGGGCGAGTCGGGTCAGTCCGTCGATGGCGCTGTCGCCGATCTGGCCGCTGCCGCGGATGGCGCCGTAGAGGACGCCGCGGGCGGGGCCGGTGCCGATCGGGAGGCCGATCATGCCGGTGACGGCTTCGCTGCCGACCTGCTGGTCGAAGTCGTGGGTGATCCGGCTGGAGCGGTAGTAGTCGCGGACCACGACGGCGCTGCCGACGGCCGCCACCCGGCCGCCGACGCCGAGTCCGAGCGGGATCCGCAGGTCGTGCAGGGTGGTGTGGAGCGTCCCCGACCAGGCCCGCAGCACCAGGTCGCGGCCCTCCACCAGGCCGCCGAGGCCGAGTTCGAAGCCGTGCTCGGTGCGGGCCCGTTCGGCGACGGCCCGGAGGGTGCGCCGGGCGTCCAGCATTCCGATCCGGTGGTTCCGTGCGCGTTCGATCCGGTCCAGTTCGGCGAGCGCGGCCAGCACCTCGGCCTCCCGTTCGCTTCCGCCACCGCCGTTCATGCGCGGCAGCGTACCGGGTCCACACATCCGACCGATCCGCTGATCACACCGTCCGATCAACGCCGCACATCCGGCCTGCGAAGCCGGGCGCTACCACCGCGTTCGAGCTCCCGCAACAGCACGCGGCCCCGGCTCCGGCTCGGCGTGGCGGTTTGAGGCGTCTGTGTCGCGGGGCGATGCTGAAGGCATGGCCTGGGGGTTGCTGCACCGAAGGGGAATGTGCGGACATGGCGACACGGGTACCGGGCCGTGCGGCTACTGCGACGGTGGACGGCGACGGCTCGATCACGGGATGGTCGGCGGCGGCCGAGCGCATGTCGGGGTTCTCGGCCGACCGGGTACTGGGGCGTTCCGCGTTCGATCTGCTCGCCGGTGACGCGCCGATCGCCGTCCTGCGCGCGGTGGTTCGCCGCCAACCGTTCACCGGCATGGTCCGGTTGACCCGCGCGGAGCGCGATCCGGTGGCGGTGGAGCTGGCGATCGTCCCGGTGCTGACCGCGAGCGGCGAGCAGAGCTGGGTGGTGTCCGCGCAGCCGTTGCAGCCGCTGGGGGCGGATCCGCCGGCCGCGATCACCGAGGTGTCCGAGCGGAAGGCCGGCCCGGAGGATCTGGCCCGGCGTCGCCTGGCACTGCTCGGCGAGGCCGGTCTGCGGATCGGTTCGACCCTCGAAGTTCAGCGCACCGCCCAGGAGTTGGCGGATGTCGGCACGGAGGACTTCGCAGACTTCGTCGGCGTGGACCTGCTGGAGACGGTGTTCGGCAGCGGTCCGCCGTCCAGCGCGGGCCTGGTGTTCTACCGGGTGGCGCAGCAGTCGGTGCTACCGGGCTGCCCGGAGTCGGCGGTGGCCATGGGGGCGCGCGACGTGATCCTCACGGAGTCGCCGATGGCGCAGGTGCTGTCCGCGGGCCGGCCGGTGCGGACGGACATGCGGGATCAGAAGATGCAGGCGTGGATGCAGCAGGAGCCGCGGCGGCTGCGGTCGGTGGAGAGGTTCGGGATCCATTCCTCGCTGCTGGTGCCGATGACGGCACGCGGGGTGACGCTGGGCGTGGCGATCTTCCTGCGGCACCGTACGCAGGAGGCGTTCGACGACGACGATCTGGTGCTGGCCACGGAGTTGACGGCGCGAGCCGCGCTGTCCGTGGACAATGCCCGCCAATACACCCAGCAGCGGGACACCGCGCTCGCGTTGCAGCGTTCGCTGCTGCCCGCCCGGACGCCCCGGCAGGCGGCGGTGGAGGTGGCGTTCCACTATCTGCCGGTGAACAGCCGGGACGGCGTGGGCGGCGACTGGTTCGACGTGATCGCGCTGTCGGGCGCCCGGGTGGCGCTGGTGGTGGGTGACGTGGTGGGGCACGGGGTGCCCGCGTCGGCGGCGATGGGCCGGCTCCGGATGGCGGTCCGGACGCTCGCCGACATCGACATGCCGCCGGACGAACTCCTCACCCACCTCGACGACTTGGTGCTGCGGATCGATCTGGAGGAACTGCCGGACAGCGCCACCACCTGGGCGGGCGGCAGCGTGGGCGCGACCTGCCTGTACGCGGTGTACGACCCGGTGGGGCGGACGTTCACGATGGCCCGGGCGGGCCATCCCGGTCCGGTACTGGTCGACCCGGACGGCGCGGTGACGTTCCCGGAGCTGCCGCCGGGACCGCCGCTCGGCCTCGGCGGACTGCCGTTCGAGTCAATGGAGTTGGCCGTACCGGAGGGCAGCGTACTGGCGCTGTACACGGACGGCCTGCTGCGGGCCTCGGAGTTGCACGGCGATCCGGCGCTGGGCCTGGACGGGCTGGCGTCGGCGCTCGCCGAGCCCACAGGTTCGCTGGAGGCGCTGTGCAACCGGGTGCTGGACGCGACGCTGGGCTCGGCCGCGCCCAGCGACGACGTCGCACTGCTGCTGGCCCGCACCCGGGCACTGCACGAACAGGACGTCGCCGGTTGGGAGTTGCGGCGCGACCCGGCGGAGGTGGCGCGGGCCCGCAAACTGGCCACCATGACGCTCACCGACTGGGGGCTCGAAGAGGCCGCGTTCGTCACCGAGTTGGTGGTCAGCGAGCTGGTCACCAACGCGGTCCGCTACGGCCTGCCGCCGATCGGCCTGCGGCTGATCCGGGACGGCGGGACCCTGATCTGCGAGGTGTCGGACGCCAGCAGCACGGCCCCGCACCTGCGCCGGGCCCGCACCTACGACGAGGGCGGCCGCGGTCTGCTGCTGGTCGCGCAGCTGTGCCGGAACTGGGGTACCCGGCACACGCCGCGCGGCAAGACCATCTGGGCCGAACAGCAGCTCTGATCCCGTCAGTTCTTGAGGGCGGCCTGCACGGCCTCGCGCAGGCGTCCGCCGTGCGCGGTGAGCAGCGCGGCCGCGGTGGTGGCGTCGACATCCGCGAGCAGCAGCAGGATGGCGTCCTTCACCTTGCCGCCGGTGGCGTCCAGTGCGGCGGCGACGGCGGCCGTTTCGGCGTCGGTGGCGAGGGCGACGATGCGGCGGCTGCGGTCGCGGAGTTTCTCGTTGGTGGCGCGGAGGTCGACCATCAGGTTTCCGTAGGTCTTGCCGAGCCGGATCATGGTGATCGTCGAGATCATGTTGAGCACCAGCTTCTGCGCCGTGCCGGCCTTCAACCGGGTGGATCCGGTGAGCAGTTCGGGGCCGGTGACGACCTCGATGCCGTGCTCGGCGGCGGTGCCCAGCGCGGAATCGCGGTTGCCGGAGAGGCCGACGGTGAGCGCGCCGAGGCTGCGGGCGTGCTCGACGGCGGCGACGGCGTACGGGGTGCGGCCGGAGGCGGAGATGCCGACCACGGTGTCGGCGGCGGTGAGTTGCAGGGCGTCGAGGTCGGCGACGGCGGCGGCGCGGTCGTCCTCGGCGTTCTCGACGGCGGCGGTGAAGGCGGCGGGGCCGCCGGCGATCAGCGCGACGATCTCGCCGGGCGCGGTGTTGAAGGTCGGCGGGCATTCCGCGGCGTCGAGAACGCCGAGCCGGCCGGCCGTTCCGGCGCCGGCGTGGATCAACCGGCCGCCGCGGCCCATCCGTTCGGCGATCGCGTCGATGGCGGCCGCGATCGCGGGCAGCTCGGCGGCGACCGCGTCCGGGACGGTGCGGTCCTCGGCGTTCATCAGCCGGGCGATCTCCAGCGTCGGCAGCAGGTCGATCCCCGCGTGCTCGGGCCGCCGGGTCTCGGTGGCCAGCCCGGCGAGCGCGGCCAGGTCCGCGGCAACAGGCCGGTTGAGGTCCGCGCTGGACGAGATGGGCGGGTCACTGGGGTGCGGGGTGCCGTTCACAGCGCCCGAGCCTAACCGGACGGCCGTGGCCGAACAATCGTTCAGGTTTTTACCGTTCATGAAGCGGCACGGCCCGCCGCATCTGTCACACTCCCCGGCATGGACATTCGGGGGGATGGATCCACCAGCGTCGCCACGCCCACGAGGCTGTCGCGATTCGCGTTCGGGCCGGTGCTCGCCGTCGCGGCGGGTGTCGCGGCGCTCGAACTGGCATTGACGGGGCGGTACGGCTTCCACCGGGACGAGCTCTACTTCCTGGCCGCCGGGCGGCACTTGGCCTGGGGCTATGTCGACCAGCCGCCGCTGACACCGCTGTTGGCCCGGCTGTCGACGGCGCTGTTCGGCGAGAGCCCGGCGGGTCTGCGGGTGGTCGCGGTGCTGCTGGCCGCCGCCACGATCGTCCTGACGGCTCTGGCCGCACGGGAGTTGGGGGCGCGCCGGGGCGGCCAGGTGCTGGCGGCGGCAGGCGCGGCGGTTTCGGCGATAGTGCTGGCGCTCGGCCACATGCTGTCCACGGCGAGCTTCGACCTGTTCGCCTGGACGGGCATCGGCGTGCTGGTCCTGCGGCTGCTGCGCACCGGTGACCGCCGCTGGTGGGTGCCGATCGGTGCGGCGGTGGGTGTCGCGCTGCTCAACAAGGACCTGGTGCTGCTGCTGGCGGCGGCGCTGCTGCCGGCCATCTGGTTCACCGGCAACCAGCAGGTACTGCGCGGGCGTTGGCTGCCGCTGGGTGCGCTGCTGGCGCTGCTGGTGGCCGCGCCGAACCTCTACTGGCAGGCCACGCACGGCTGGCCGCAGCTGACGGTGGCCTCGGGCATCAGCGGGCAGGACGGCCTGGCCAACCGGTTGACCTTCGTGCCGATGCAACTGCTGTACCTGTCACCGGTGTTGGTGACGGTGTGGCTGGGCGGCCTGCGCCGCCTGCGGCAGGAGCCCGAGCTGCGCTGGGCGCGGCCGCTGGCGTTCGGCTACCTGGGCCTGTCCGCGCTGGTGCTGCTGCTCGGCGGCAAGCCCTACTACGCGCTGCCCCCACTGCTGCTGGTCATGGCGGCCGGGTGCCAGCCGGTGGCCGACCGGGCGTGGCCGGTGCGGCGCAGCCGGGTACGGCTGGTGGGACTGCTGCTGCTCGCGGCGACGCTGAACTCGGTGATCACCCTGCCGGTGCTTCCCGCACATCAACTCCCGGCCGTGGCCTGGGTGTACAAGGAGTCGGCGGAGCAGGTCGGCTGGCCGGAGCTGGCCGAGGCGGCGGGCACGGGCTGGGCGGCGATCCCACCCGAGCAGCGGAGCCGGGCCGTGGTCTTCACCACCAACTACGGCGAGGCAGGAGCGCTGGCCCGCTACGGCGCCAAGTACGGTCTGCCCGTGCCGTATTCGGGCCACATGTCGTTCGCGGACTGGGGCCCGCCGCCGGACTCCGCGACCGGCCCCGTCCTGCTGATCCGCCCCGCGCCCTACCCGCAGGTCGAGCAGGCCTTCACCGACTGCCACGACGTCGCCCGGGTCGACAACGGCCACAGCCTGGCCAACGAGGAGCAGAACGCCCCGGTCCTGCTGTGCACGGGCCCGCGCCTACCCTGGTCCCAACTCTGGCCCCAGCTACGGCACTTCTACTGATCCGAACCGGCTAGGCCGACGGCTCGACCCGCAGCACGGTGTCGGTCACGCCGCCCGGGCATTCGCGTTCGCGGCCCCAGCCGGCCAGGTCGGCGCCGGCGCGGTAGGCCGATTCGAGGAAGTCGAGTGCGGTCGCCCAGGGGTCGGCGGCGGTTCGGACGTCCTGGTACTTGAGGAGGGCGAGGTGGCTGCCGCGGCTCGTGGCCCAGGAGGCGGCGGCGGGGTGCAGGGGGCGAGCAGTCAGGTCGGCGGGTTCGGGGGCGGTGTAGCAGTAGAAGGCGGGCTCGGGGACGTTGTCGTCGCCGAACCAGAAGCCGGCGCTGATGACTTCGCGGGAGTAGGCCTCGCGGGTGACGGGATCAACGGCGGTGGGCTGGTCGATCTCGCGGTCGGAGAAGCGGGTGACGGCGAGGTCGAAGGTGTGCCAGAAGTGGTGCACGGGACTGGTCTTGCCGGAGTAGCCGGCGGCGTACTCCTCCAGCAGCAGGGCGACTTGGCTGAGGATGTGCCAGTAGGTGGTGACGGCGGCCGGGTCGTAGCTGCGGTGTTCGTCGTCGTCGGCGAACGGGCGGTGCGCGTCGGGCAGGTCGTACGGGTAGGGGTGCTCGGGGACGATGTCGATGTCGAGGTGGATGAGTGCCCGCAGGGTGTCGCGGTAGAAGTCGCTGACGGAGCGGCCGGTGAGCGGGAACGAGTCCTCGGCGCCGTCGAGGGTGCGGATGTACAGCCGGTGGTCGGTGAAGTCGAAGTCGATGGTGAAGGCGTCGCCGCCGCGGGTCGGGCCGGTGGGGCGGGTGGTGATACCGCGTCCGGTGAGGTGGAAGGGCACGTTCCACCAGTGGTTGCGGCGGGGGCTGCCGGCCAGCCGGATCTTGCCGATGACCTGGGCGAATCGGTGCAGGGTCTCCTTGGTGTCCCGCCAGGACTCCAGGGGCAGGGGCGGGAACAGCTCCATGGTGGGCTCCGGCTGAGGTGAGTTGGGGACGGTGTCGCGTCCCATCCTCACGGGGCGGCCCGCGCCGCCCGGGCACGACGCGCCCGGGTGGCCGGGAGACTGCTCCACCCGGGTGCGCGGTCAGTCCCGTCCGCTGCCGCTGCCACCGTTGAGGACATAGCGATGCGGTGCCATCGCGGTGTCGTGCCCGGGCAGTGCGGCCACCACGGCGGCGTGCGCCTGTTCGGGAGTGATTGTCGCCTCTCCGATGTCGACTGTCGCCGTCAACTCTCCCTCCTGGACGTCCACTTCGACGTTCCTGGCATCGAGTGCGGTGCGCAGCAGGTCGGTGACGGCGTCCAGGTCGATCCAGTTGGTGCCGAGCTGCTGCCAGCGGCCCTTGTCGCGGCGGCCGACGGGGAGGCCGGTCAGGGCGGCGAGTTCACCGTCGGGGCCGAGTCGGACGGTACGGCGGCCGGCCAGGTCGAGCAGGCGGAGCAGGGCGTGGGCGAAGAGTTCGGTCTCGTCGCGGTCGAGGACGTCGGGGTGGGTGTGCAGGGTGAACTCGAGGCAGCCGGTGGTGCGCCAGATGTTGAGCATCAGCCGGGTGGGGGTGGGTTCGGCGGGGTACCAGGCCAGGTCGGGGTCGGCGGGCGGGTCGGGTCTGGTGGCGGCGACGGCGTCGGGGACGGTGGCGCTGAGGTCGTTGACGACGACGTGGCGGGCGAACCGGGCGCCGCGGCGGTGAGCGACGTCCTCGATGAGTTGCCAGATGCGTTCGGCGTCGAAGGTGGCGTGCCAGTAGCCGGACAGCGCCTGGGCCTGGGTGCGGCCGATCAGGGTGTCCAGGTCGGGGCAGTCGGTGTCGACGGCGAGCAGGGCGTCCTGGGCGAGGGTGCCGATGTGACCGGCGAGGCCGGGACGGTGGCGGTTGGCGGAGAGCGCGGCCATCACGACTGTGGTGCGGGCGGCGCGGTGCGCGGCCAGGGCGGCGTAACAGGCGAGCAGGACGGCCGAGTTGGAGGCGCCGGTGCGCTGGGCGGCGCGGGCGAGGGCGGCGGCGCCGGCGGGTGAGCGGACGCCGAGGGTGGGCAGCAGGGTGTCGTTGGGGCCGATCCGGTCGTCGGCGAACACGGCGGACGGCTGGTCGGCGAGGATGTGCTCCCAGTGCCGCAGGGCGGCGCGGGTGCGGCGCTGCCCGGAGCTCGACCTCTCCTGCCCGGCGACCTCGACGGGGGTGGGCGCGGTGGGTGGCGGCAGGGTGCCGCCGACGGCCAGCGTGAGCCACTCCTGGTAGAGCAACCCGGTGGCGACGCCGTCCAGTTGGGCGTGGCAGATGACCACCGCGAGCAGCAGGGGGACGCCGTGCCGGGTGAGCAGAGCGCACCGCAACGGGAAGTCTTCCGCCAGGTCGAAGGCCTGGCGGCGACCGTCCCAGCAGAACCGTTCGGCATGCTCGGCCGGGTCCTCGTCGCCGCTCAGAGCAATGACGTGCACGCTGAACTCGCCTGCGGATCGGACGCGTTGGCGTTCGGGCTGGCGGTCGGCGGGGCCGGGGAAGACGGTGCGCAGGGCGGCGTGGCGTTCGGCGAGGATCTGCAAGGCGCGCTCGCAGGTCGGCAGGTCGGCGCCGGCGGGGACGGCCCAGGTGGCCTGCTTGTTCATGTGCGAGGGTTCGTCGTGGCGCAGGCAGCGGATCATGTTGTCCTGGCCGAGGGTGAGCGGGCCCTCCACCTCGGGTGTGTCTGCACTGAACTCCACCACGACGTCTTGCTGTTGGGACACGTACTCAGTCTCCGTTCAGGGCGGTTCTGATGGCCTGGGGCCAGTCGACGGGCCGGGGGCCGTGGGCGTGCAGCAGAGCCAGGGCGATCCGGTCGAGGCCGAAGGCGGTGCAGGCGGTGTGGCCGGGCGCGCCGTCGGCGGTGAACGCGAAGGCTTCGCCGAAGTGGTCCTTGTGGATGTTGGCGGAGGCGATCGCCTGCACCAGCCCGTCGGCGACGGGCACGCGCAGCTCGAACTTCAACTCCTGGGCGCGCTGGGCAGCCTGGTAGAGGCGGCGGCCGCCGCCGAAGAACGGGTCGTCGGCCAGCTCGATCAAGGGCTTGAGCCCGAGCGTCTCCAGCCAGGCGGCGACCCGCTCCAGCCAGCGCTCGCGCCAGTCGAGACAGTGCGCGGGGGTGCCTGCCGTGACGAGTTCGGCCATCCGGAAGGTGCGCAGGCGGCCGGGTTCGGCGGTGGCCTCCTGCCGGAAGCACTGCGCCTCGACGCTGAACCGGGCGGGGAGCTGGAGGTCCTGACCGGCGAGGGTGTCGTACACGGGGTAGCACGCGGCGGGCAGCAGGACCAGGTCGGACACCGTCTGCTGCGCGTGCCAGGGGCCGGACTCGGCGATCAGCGGGGCGAGTTGCCGCCAGTCGGCGGCGCTGCCGGTGTAGCTGTGCACGGTGCCGAGCAGGTGCGGGAAGGAGGCGACGTAGCCGGCCCGTTCGATGGTGGCGCGGGAGATCACGGGCGGGACGACCAACCGCTCGAACGGTTCGTCGTCGGCGAGCCGGGCGATCGACTCGCGCAGAGCGGCGAGCAGCTTCTCGTAGGCGGCGGACTGGAGTTGGACGCCGGGGGCCGCGGTCGGCAGCGGGGTGGCGTCGTCTGGGTGGCGGGTCATGGTCTGCCTCCGGGGGCGGGGGTGGGCGTGTCGAGGGCGGCGAACTCCTCGGCCAGATCCGGCGGGTGGCTCAGCGGCGTCGGTCGGAGCAGCCGACTGCCGGTCCGGGCGACGGCGGCCCGATAGCCGGACGGTGCGGGCAGGTCGTGGACGGCGCAGGGCCCGAGCGGGCCGTCGATCCGGTACGGACCGGGGCCGCCGGTCGGCCCGACCCAGGTGCGCAAGCCGTCGGCGAGGCGTCCGCCGTAGGCCTTGGTGTACGCCTCCTTGCGGGTCCAGCGGAGGGCGAACTCGGCGGCCCCGCCGCCGGTTTCGGACGGCGGGTAGTAGCGCCGGGCGAGTCGGGCGGCGGCCTGCTCGGCCGGGACGGGTTCCAGGTCCGTGCCGATATCGCCGTCTCCGTCGGCGCGTTGCTGGACGGCGAACAGCGCCCATGGGCCGGCGGTACTCAGGTTGACGCTCAACTCCTTTTCCAAACCGATGGGTTCGGGCCGCCCGTGTGGGCCGCGCCGCCACCGGACACGCTCCGGCGGAACGCCCGCGGCCGCGGCGGTCAGCCGGCGGGCGGCGGCGTGCGCGGCGATCCAGCGGTGGCGGTGCGGGCCGTCGGGGGTGCGGGCTGCGCGGTCGCGTTCGTCCGGGTCGAGCAACTCCAGCAGGGCGCGGGCCCGTTCGGGAGTGGTGTCGGTGGCGATCAACCAGACCTCGACCATCAGGCGGCCTCCTCGGGCGCCCAGCAGGCCAGGTCGAGCCGGCCGGTCTCGGGCTCCCGGTCCGCGAGCGCGAGCGGGCGGCCCGCGAGCTGCGGGTCGGCCAGTGCGTCGCCGAGCGCGGCCCAGCCGCCGGTGTACGGGTTGCCAGGGCGGGCCCGCCGGGCCTCCACGCCGCCGGGGGCCGAGACGTCGGCGAGGCCGGGGCCGAACACGAGCAGCGAACGCTCCGGCAGTCCGGCGCACAACTCGGCCAACGCTACTTCACTCTGACGATCCGTCACATCCGCTTTACTGAGCAGCAGTTGAAGCGGACGCCCGCGACAATCGGCCTCCCAGAGCAGCGCCGCAGCGGAGTGCCGATCCGGCAACCGGGCCGGCCGGTGCGGCCGGTGGTGCAGGTCGGCCTGTTCGACGGTGATCAGCAGTGCGCGGCGCGCGCCGCCGGTGCGGGCATAGGCGTCGGCGATGGCGAGCGCGCTGAACGTGCCGCCGGCGCCCTCGTCGCAGACGGCGAAGGAGAGGGGTTCGCCGGGGCACGCTCCGGCGAGCTGGACCGCCACCGACTGCCCGGGTCGGACGTCGGGTGTGGCGTACACCAGCACCAGCAGATCGACTGGCCGGGCCGCGTCCACGAGTTCGCGTACGGCGAGTTCACCGAGTACGAGGTAGGACTGGCCGCGGGCCCCGGTCAGCGCGCCCTCGTCGAGTGCCACGCCGTAGGGGCGGGCCAGGTCGGCGGTGAAGGTGCGCAGGTCGGGATCGGTGGCGAGTGGGGAGTGGCCGGCCAGGTCGAAGGAGTGGGCGGTGGTCAGGCGCAGCGGGGAGGCGGTGCGCGGCAGAGTGGTGGCGGGGAGCGGTCCGCGGACGCGCACGTTCAGTCCTCGGCGATGACGTGTCCGGCGACGAAGCCGGCCAGGGTGCCGACCGAGCGGAGGTCGTCCTGGTCGATGCCTTCGACGTCGATCTGCACGTCGAGGTGGTCCTCGAGTTCGAGGATGAGTTCCAGGGTGGCGGCCGAGGTCAGTCCGACCTCGTCGAACAGGCAGGCGTTCTCGGTGACTTCGGGCAGTTCGCGCTTGAGGACGCGGGGCAGCAGCTGGATGATCCCGTCGAGTGCGCGGCAGCGCAGCTCGGGGTCGATGGCGTGGTCGGCCGGGTCCGAGGGGGCGGCGGGTCGGTCGGTGGCGGGGTCGGCCGGCTCCGAGGGGGCGGTGGGTCGGTCGGTGGCGGGGTCGGTCATGGCGATTCCCTGTCGGCGGGGCCCGGATGTGCGGGCCGGGTGCGGCACTCACACGGCCGCCATCGGCGCGTCGCCTTCGCTCGGCCGCGCCGAGCCGGGGAGCCCGGGGTGCGCGGCGCCTCAGTGCTGGAGCACCATGGCGGCGAAGGTCGCGCCGAGTCCGGACGCGGCGACCAGGTAGCGGTCGCCGCGGCGGAGCAGGCCGCGGCCGGTGGCGGTGTGGTGGTTGAGCAGGATGTCGGCGGCGAAGCTGTGCCCCACCGCCGGGACGTTGTCCAGCACCACCTGTTCGGGCGGGTACCCGATCTGGCGGCAGATCCGTTTCCAGGAGATCTGGTTGACGTTGTGCGGCAGCAGCAGCCGAATCGACTCCCAGCTCTCGCCGGCTTCGTTCAGCGCGGCTTCCATCACCGCGATCATCAGCTCCGGGTAGCTGCGCTGGTAGCGCTGCATCAGGTCCGGATCGTCGGCGAGTCGCCCGTCGAACTCGCCGCGCTGGTCGACCGCGTAGGACAGCACCCGGTCGTGTTCACCTTCGGCCCGTACCAGGGCTGCCGCTGCCCCTTCGCCGAAGAGGGCGGTGTCCGGGACGGTGCGGGCGTCCCGGGTGAAGGTCTTCTCGCCCGCCAGGATCAACGCCAGCGCCTCGCGGTCGGGGTCTGCCGCCAGCAGCCGACCGGCCACGTCGAGCGCCAACAGCGAGCCGGCGCAGGCGTGGTGGGTGATGGTGAAGGCACGGGCGTGGCTCAGCCCCAGACGGCCGAGCACGTCGTGCAGCGGGTTGTGCGGGTAGGGCGCCGCGATCGGCAGGCTGCGCGCGTGCAGCACGTACTTCACGCGGTGTTCGTTGCCGGGCAGCGGGGCCAGGGCCTTCGCTGCGGCGGTGAGCAGGTCGGACAGGTCTCCGTCGTGGTCCACCCTGACCTGGTCGAGGCCGTGGAACCGGCGGAAGAGCCTGATCTGACGATCCGTCAGTCCGAGGCGTTTCCCGACCAGTTCGATCGGTTCGGCGACGGGCGGAAGGTGGACGGCGACTGCTTCCAGAGCGGTCACGCGGGCTAGTATTCCCACGCCTCACCGGCCCGCACAAGGGATCTCCGGCGCTTCCTTCCCGACTCCCCCTTTTGGTCTGTACCAGTTCCCCGTCGTTTGCACACGACGCGTGCGAATTTCTCGACCGGCACGGCAAGTCGCGACCTCTGCCGCGCCGTTGAACCTCTGCCGCGCCGTTGCACCTCCCCCGCTCCTCCCGGAAGGACTCCACCATGCCCCCCGTCGATTCCCCGCTGCGCCTGCTGATCGTGGTCCCCCCGCTCGCCGGACACCTGCTGCCGGCCCGGGCGCTGGCCCTGGAGTGGGCCAGCCGCGGACACCAAGTCTCCTGGGTGGGACCGGAGTCGGCGCTGCGCCCGGTACTCGGTCCGGACGCGCTGGTGCATCCCACGGGCGGCCGGCTGTTCCGGGAGCAGGCGGTGGGCGGGGCGGCGGCGGTGCGTTCGCTCTGGGACGGGTTCGTGGTGCCGCACACCAGGTTCACCCTTGGCGCGGTGCGCCGGGCCGTGCGGGAGTGGCGGCCGGACGTGGTGCTGGTCGATCAGCACAGCCCGGCGGGCGCGTTGGCCGCTCACGGCGCGGGCGTGCGGTGGGCGACGTTCGCGCCGTCCTCGCTGGAGATCGGCGATCCGCTGGGCGGCGAAGGCGAGTTGACGTCCTGGCGGGACGGGGTGCTGCGCGGCCTGTGGGAGCGGGCCGACCTGCCCGCCGACGAGTTCACCGACCCGCGCTTCTCCCCCGGCCTGCTGATCGCCCCGACCTGCCGGGAACTCGCCGGGCTCGACCGCGTTCCCGCCGAATACGCCCTGGTGGGGCCGCTGCTCGCGGCGCGCACCGAACTCCCGTTCCCCTGGGAGCGGTTGGAGCACGGACGCCGCCGGGTGCTGGTCACCATGGGCACGCTGTCGGCCGAGGTCGCCGGCGACTTCCTGCACCGGACGGCCGCCGCGCTCGCCGAACTCCCCGACGTTCAGGCCGTGGTGGCGGCCCCGGGGGACGCCCCGCTGCCGCCGGACGCGGTGGCGTGCGAGCGGGTCCCGGTGCTGGAACTGCTTGAGCGTGGGGCGGTGGACGCCGTACTGTGCCACGGCGGGATGAACACCGTGGCCGAATCCCTGGTCCACGGACGGCCGTTGGTGGTCGCCCCGATCCGCCACGACCAGCCGGTGACGGCCGGCCGGCTGGCGGCACTCGGCGCGGCCCTCCGGGTCGACTTCGCCACCGCCACCTCCGAGCAGCTGCGCGCGGCGCTGCGAGCCGTCCTCGACGACCCGGGGTTCCGGGCCGCCGCACAGCGCCTGGGACGTCAACTGGCCGCTGGTGGAGGCGCGGTGGCCGCCGTCGACCGGCTGGAGCGGTTCGCGCGCGCACCGCGTTGAGTGCGCGCCGTCCGCCTGGTCCAGACCATTGTCGGCGGGTGGGGTCGGGCCCTAGGGTCTGCTCCGGCATCAGCCGCCCCACCCTCTTCCCCTCACCCTCTTCCCCTCAGCGCAACCGCATCCGAACCCACCGACCGAGCACAGGAGTCCGGGTTGATCGTGACCAAGGGGCTGCGCAAGTCCTTCCGGCCCCGCCGCGGCGCCGCCACCGTCGACGCGGTGCGCGGCCTCGACCTCAACGTCGCGGAGGGCGAGATCTACGGCCTCCTCGGCCCGAACGGCGCAGGCAAGACCACCACGCTGCGCATGCTCGCCACCCTGCTGGCGCCCGACGGTGGCGCGGCCACTGTGGCCGGCGCCGACCTGCGCACCGAGCCGGGCGAGGTCCGCCGCCGGATCGGCTACGTCGCCCAGGGCGGCGGCACCACCGACCACGCCACCGCACGCGAGGAACTCGTCCTCCAGGCCCGGATGTACGGCATCCGCAAGGCCGAGGCGCTGCAACGCGCGGAACAGGGCCTGGCGGCCTTCGACCTCATCGAGTTCGGCGACCGCGCCTGCAAGACGTACTCCGGCGGCCAGCGCCGCCGCCTCGACCTCGCCCTCGGCGTGGTCCACCGCCCCAAGGTGCTGTTCCTCGACGAACCCACCGTCGGACTCGACCCGCGCAGCCGCGCCCAGGTCTGGACGGAGGTCCGCCGCCTGCGCGAACAGGGCATGACGGTGCTGATCACCACCCACTACCTGGACGAGGCCGACGCCCTGTGCGACCGGATCGGCATCGTCGACCACGGCGGCATCGTCACCGAGGGCACCCCCGAGCAGCTCAAGCAGCAGATCTCCGGCGACGCCGTCACCATCGGCCTTCCCACCGCCGAGGACACCGCCCGCGCCACCCACGCCCTCAACGAACTCCCGTGCGTCCAGCGCCTGGAGGCCCTGCCCGAGCAGGACGGACTGCGCCTGCACGTGGACTCCGCCGCCACCGCGATCCCGCAGCTGCTGCGCGCACTCGCCGCGGCCGGCCTGGAGCCGGACAACGTCCAGCTACAACGCCCCAGCCTGGACGACGTGTTCCTCGCCCTCACCGGGCGCCCGCCGGTCCGTAACTGACGCGCCGTCAATTCCCCTCTGCCGTCCCCACGAGGTCCCCGTGAAACTCGCCCGCGACACCTGGCTGGTCTACCAGCGCCAACTCCTCCTGATGGCCCGCTCGCCCGCGTGGCTGGCCGTCGGACTGCTCCAACCCCTGTGCTACCTCCTGCTGTTCGCCCCGCTGCTGACCTCCGCACTGGCCGCCTCCGGCGCGCACAGCACCGCCGACGCCTACCGGATCTACGTGCCCGGCCTGCTGTCCGCGCTGGCCGTGATGGGCGGCCTGTTCACCGGGTTCACGCTGCTCGGCGAACTGCACGCCGGCGTCATCGAACGCTCCCGGGTCACGCCCGTCAGCCGGGTCGCGCTGCTGCTCGGCCGCGCCCTGCGGGAGACCACCGCACTGCTCGTCCAGTCCCTGCTGATCGCCGTCCTGGCCATCCCGTTCGGGCTGACCGTCGGCTTCACCGATCTGCTGCTCGCCATGGCTCTGCTCGCGCTGATGGCCCTGATGGCGTCCTCGGTCTCCTACGGCCTGGCCCTGCTGGTGCCCACCGACGCCGCCCTCGGCCCCGTCGTCAACACCATCGCCCAGCCGCTGGCGCTGCTCTCCGGCACCCTCCTCCCGATCGCACTCGCCCCGGCCTGGCTGCGCACCGCCGCGTCCTGGAACCCCTGCTACTGGGGCGTCGAGGGCATGCGCGCCCTGTTCGCCGGCCACCTGGACGCACCCGAGGTGTGGCGCGGCCTGCTGCTGACCGGCCCGATGACGGCCCTCGCGGTGGCCTGGGCAGCCCGGCTGTTCGCCCGCCGGATCCGCTGAGACGGGCCCGCCACGAGGCGCGGCCCAGCACGAAACGGAGCCGCCATGAAGCGCGGCCCACCACGAAGCGGGGACCGGCATCACACGCCGGGCCCCGCACGCCGCTGCCGCGTCAACTCCCCTGCCTCAGCAGCTGGTGGACGATGGCCGGTCAGCTGCGTTCGCGGGCGAGCAGGGTGAGTGCGGCGGCGAGGTTGCCGCCGGCGCTGTCGCCGCCGACGGCGATCCGGGCCGGGTCGAGGCCGAGCCGGGGCGCGTGGCGGGAAAGCCAGTCGAGTGCGGCCCAGCAGTCGTGGACGGCGGCGGGGAGGCGGTGTTCGGGGGCGTGCCGGTAGCCGACGGCGAGGACGTCGGCACGGGTGGCGTTGGCGAGCGAGCGGCAGATCGGGTCGCCGGTCTCCAGTGAGCCGAGCGCCCAGCCGCCGCCGTACAGGTACAGCAGCGCGGGGCCGGGGCGGTCGGCATCGGCGGCTGCGCGCTCCGGGTGGTAGTGCCGCAGCGTGAGCGGGCCGCCCGGGCCGTCGATGGTGAACTCCTCGACGGCGGCGACGGGTTCACCGGCGCCAGTGGCTGCGCGCAGGTCGGCGAGGTCGGCGGCGCGGGCCTCGTCCAGGGTGCGGGTGTACAGCGGCGGGGTGCCGGCGGCGGCCCGGCGGGCACGCCATGCTTCGGCCTGCGGGTGCAATGGCATCAGTGCGGCCCCCGGGGGCAATGGCATCAGTGCGGTCCTCCGGGGGCAACGGCCTCCAGGTAGATCGACTCGTCCTTGCGGAAGGCCGTGTCGAGATCGGCCATGTCAGGGCGTGCGCCGAGCTGGAACTCCCTTCGCTCGATGGCGAATTCGTGGTAGCCGGCGCGATCGAGGACGTGCCGGAGTTCGGCCTCGTCATAGATCCACCGATGCCCGAAATGGTAGAAGATCTGGTTCAGCATGAAGGCGCGGCGCTCCGGCATCGGCGGGCCCACCCGCATGGTGCGCAGACGGCGGCGATGGCGGCGGAAGAACTGCTCCTGCCCGTCGAGGTATCCGTCGATGTAGCGCGCCAGGTCGGGGGTGGTGAGGCGGAGCAGGCCGCCGGGCCGCAGGATGCGGCGGACTTCGGCGAGCCAGTGCACGGCGGTGCCGAGCGGGACGTGTTCGATCAGGTGCTCGGCGTACACCCAGTCCACGCTGCGGTCGGCGATCGGGAGCGGGCGACTGATGTCGAGCTGGGTGAACAGCGCGGCGCCGTCGATCCGGTAGACCGGTCCGGGGCGGGTGGCCTCGCTGTCGGTGTGCAGGCCGACCAGATCGGTACCGAGACCGCTCGGGTGCCGGGTGCGGAACGCGGCGAACTCGATGCCGGTGACGCCGAGCTCCTGGAAGTCCTGGTGCGTGTACGGCATTTCGGGACGGACGACCTCGATCCTGGTGCACCCGGCGAGGTTCTCGGTGAACGCGTCGGTGCGGGCTTCGAGCCCTGCGGGGTCTTCCCAGTCCCAGTCCGCGAACAGGGGGTGGGCGGTTTCGGATCGGGCGGCCTCGGGTCGGGCGGGCTCGGGTTCTGCGGTGGTGGCCACGGGGTCCTTTCACGCTTGATCGGGGGTCGGCAGCGGCCGATTGTCGGTGTCTTGTCACGCTCCCCTATATATAAGGAGAGTGCCGCGCGCAGGACGTGGCGACGCCGGCTGTCGAGGCTGGCGCGCCGCGCTCCGCCAGAGATCGCGGAACCATCGTCTCCGAACCTCCTGATGATCCGTCACCCCGTGCGAAAACGAGGGACAGCGTAGGGGTCCGACCGCCACTGGTATAGACCTTGACCCTCGATGCGCTCCCGTGCAAAGGTCGGCACCGACGGGGGATCCACACTGAAGCATCACAACTTCCGACCCATGCTTCCCATCCGAGCGCGTGGAGTTGCGTTGACGCTGATCCCAACCCCGGTGCGCGGCCGCACAGTTGCCGCGGACTGGGTGGACGAACAATTACTCGCCGGACCGGACGGCGAACCGTGCCTGCGCTTCGGCGCTCCGGTGAGCAGAGGGACGCTGCGGGCCCTGGTGGCCGAGCGGCAGCGGCAGTTGGCCGCGGCCGGTCTCGGCGAACACGGAACGGTTGCTCTGCGCATGCCGCCGTCGGCGGAGTTCGTCGCGGTACTGCTGGCCGCCTGGCGGGCCGGCGCGCGGGCCGTTCTGCTCGACCACCGGCTGACCGCCGTCGAGGTGGACCGCGCGGTGGACCGGCTGCACCCCCGGGTGCTGGTCGAACTCGTCGGCGGGCGGCCGCAGTTCAGGCCGCCACCGGACGCCTCGCAGGACCGGCCGCCCGCGAACGACCCAGGGGCCGCCGGGCCGTTCGCACTCGGCGACCACGTGCTGGTGCAGCTCAGTTCGGGCTCGACCGGCCCGTCCAAGGTGATCGGCCGGACGGCGGGCGACCTGCTGCGCGAACTCGACTGCTACGCACGGCTGCCCGAGTTCCCGACCCGGGGCGAACGCACCGTGCTGCTGTCCTCCACGGTGCACGTACTCGGCCTGGTCGGCGGGCTGCTGCACGCCCTGCACGCGGGCGTGGAGCTGGTGGTGCCGCAGCGGATGACCCCCGCGGGCATCCTCACCGCGATCGCCGACGGCACCGCCCCGACCACCGTGATCGGGGTGCCGTTCCACGCCGAGCTGCTGGCCGCGGTGGCCACGCCGCCCCAACTCCCGCAGCTGCGGCGGATGATCGTGGCCGGCGAACTGATCCGCCCCGGTCTTCCCGCCGCGATCCGCGAGCGCTACGGTGTGCCGCTGGGCACCATGTACGGGATGACCGAGACCGGGGTCATCGCCACCGACCTGTCGGGCCGCCACCATCCGGCCCTGCAAGTCGTTCATGGCCTCCACCTGTCGTTGGAGGCGGGCGAGTTGCACATCATCCGCCCGCGCTCCCCGTACCTGGGCCCGACCGACCCGACCCGCTGGTCGGACGGCCTGCTGCACACCCGGGACGCCGCGCTGCTCGACGCCGACACCGGCCGGGTGACGGTACTGGGGCGGCGCGACTCACAGATTTCCATCGGCGGCCTCAAGGTCGACCTGAACGAGGTCGAACAGACCCTGACCGCGCTTCCCGGCGTGGTCGAGGCCGTGGTGGTGTTCGCCGACGGCGCGATCGAGGCCTACGCCGCGACCGCCGACGGCACCTCCCCCGCACCGTCCGAACGGGACGGCGCGGCCGAGCAGTTGCGCGAACTGCTCGGCCGGGAACTGGCGGGCTACAAACTGCCCCGCCGCCTGCACCTGATGCCGCAGCTCCCCCGGACCGCCACCGGGAAGCTGCTGCGGGACGTCGCCGCCCTGCGCCGACAGGTCGACGCCACCCGCTGATCCGCACTCCCCCTTCCGCGCGCAGTGCGCCCGGCCGGGTGGACGGCTCCAGACACCGTCCGCCCGTCCGTCGGTGCGCCCTGCCCGCACCACACCGAACCCCAACACCCCCTACACCCCGACGCGCTGGAGTGAGCAAGTCCATGCAGGAACAGATCCGCTCGTTCGTCCTCGCCACGCTGGCGGCGATGAACTACGACGTCTCGCAGGTCACTTCGGAAACCGACCTCGGCCCCGCCGGCCTCGACCTGGAGTCTCTCGCACTGGCCGACCTGGCGGTGCAGGTCGAGGAGGAGTTCGGCATCCGCTTCGAACTCGACGACATGGAGTCCACCGCGCTGATGACCATCGACGAGTTCAGCACCGAGGTCGCCGCCCGGATCGCCAACTCCACGGTGGGCACGGCCTGATGGACACCCAATCAGAGGTCCGCTTCGGACGCTCCGAGGCGATCGCCATGCTCGCCCGCTACGGCGACCGCGCCCCCGAGCAGGTCGACGAACACCTGGGCTCGCTCGAACTGACCTGGCTGATCGCCGAGGTCGAGCAGACCTATGGCATCCAACTCGACCTGGACGACCACAGCTTGGACGCCATCCGCACAGTGGAGGACGCCGTGGCCGCCCTCGGCACCCAGCTCAAGTCACAGCCCGAATCGCCACTCGATCCGCAGCTCCACGCATGAATGGGAGCGCGATCCGGAACGGTCCGCCGCGGCGCACCGTCCTGGTCGGCGGCATCGGTGTCCGTTCGGCCTTCGGCCCGGGGCTCGCGGCGTTGCTGGACGGGGTGCTGGCCGGACGGCCGGCGTTCGTCCCGGTGGACCGCTTCAGCACCGTCGGACACCGCACCGACCGGGCCGCCGTCGCACCCGAACCGGCCCGGCTGGCCGACCAGTTGGTGTCGGTGCTCGCCGAGGCGGGCGCACTGCGCCACCGGCCCGACGGCGCGCCCGCCGGAGCACCCTCCGGCACACCCGAGGAGCTGCTGCTCGCCCTGCACGGCGACCGGCGGGCCGGACCGGTCGCCGCGGAGGTCGCCGAACGCACCGGGCTGCGGCCCAGGGTGTACACCGGCGCGTGCGTGGCGGCCGCCACGGCCGTCGCCGACGCCGCCGCGCTGATCGCCTCCGGCCGGCGCGAACGCGTACTGGTCGCCGCGGGCTACCTGGTCGAGCCGGACACCTTCGCGGCGTTCGACGCCGGCCGGGCGCTCGCCGGAGACGGCGCCGTCCGCCCGTTCAGCCTGGGCCGGCAGGGCATGCTGCTCGGCGACGCGGTAGTGGCCGTGGTCCTCGAGTCCGTGCCGTCGCTGCACCGTCGCGGCGGCCGCAACCCGCTGGCCCGGATCGCCGGTTGGGCCCGCACCGGGGACGCGCACCACGTCTGTCGGCCGCACCCGGCCGGCACCGGCCTGGCCCGGGCGGTCCGCGACGCCCTCGCCCGCGCGGGCGCCCGGCCCGACGCCATCGGCTACGTCAACGCCAACGGGGCGGGCTCGAAGCTCGGCGACCTGGCCGAGGCCGCCGCGCTGCGCACCCTGTTCCCGTCCGGCACCCCACCGGTCAGCTCCACCAAGTCCGTGCACGGCCACGCCCTGGAGGCCTCCGCGCTGCTCGAACTCGCCGTCACCGTCGGCGTCCTGCAGGCCGGGCTGCTGCCCGTCAACGCCGGCTGGCAGCACCCGGACCCGGACTGCCCACTCGACCTGGTCCTCGACCAACCCCGCCCGGCCACCCCCGGCCTGGCCCTCACCCTGAACTCCGCGTTCGGCGGCGCGAACACCGCACTCCTGGTGGCCGCCGCGTGATCACCACCTCCGACGACACTCCGCGGCTAGCGACGAGGGAGTTGACCGGCCCGCTGCGGGTGCTCGCGTCCGCTGCCTGGCCCGAGCGTCCGGACGACCAACTCCCTTCCATCGCGGGGTTCGTGGAGTCCAGCTTCAATCCGCTGGTGGCCGAGACCGCCGAACGCTGCCTGCGCCGCCACTACGGGCCGCCGCCCGCCCTCGGCGCACCCCGCACCGCCCTGCTGCTGGCCAGCCCGACCGGCGACACCGGCACGGCGGACGCCCTCGACCGGGCCACCACCACTGGCCGGCGCGTCGCACCCCTGCTGTTCTTCCAGTCCAACCCGAACGCCGTCCTCGGCCATCTCGCCGCCCGCTGGCAACTCGACGGCCCGGTCGTCGCGCTCGGCCCCGGCTTCGACACCGAGTCCGAACTCCACGACCAGGCCCGCCTGTTGATCGAGGACGGGGATGCCGAGCAGGTCCTGCTGATCACCGCCACGCAGGGCCCGCCCGACCGCGCCACCGCCGTCCTGCTCGCCCCCTGACACCCCCCACATCGTTCACACCCGCCGACGCCCCGCACCACGAATCACCGCGAGCCCCCGCACCACGAGTCCCGCGCCACGAATTACCGCGAGCCCCGCCCGCCGACGCCCCGCACCACGAATCACCGCGAGCCCCGCACCACGAGTCCCGCACCACGAGAAGAACGGGATCCATGAGCCTCCGCACCCTGCGCGCCGTCCTGTCCGAGGACAGTTCCGTCGGCGCCGGCAACGTCCTGACCACCCGGGTCGAGCAGGGCCTCGGCCTCGACTCGCCGACCCTCACCTTCGACACCCCCGTCGACGGCCACCCCGCCGACACAATGCTGACGCTCCGTCACCTCGACGGTGCTGTAAGGGCGCGGGCGTCCGCACTGCACGCGCTTGGGGTGCGCCGACGCGATCCGGTGGCGGTGCAGGCGTCCGCGGCGGCCGACCAGGTGCTCACCTTCCTCGCCCTGTCCCGGCTCGGCGCCATCCCGGCACTGCTCAACCCGGCACTGGACGCGGACACTTCGGCCCGCTACCTGCGCCGGTTGAACGCGGCCGGGCTGCTCGCGGATGCCGAACACGCCAAGGCGCTCGCGGGCCTCGACCTCGGCACCACACTGCTCGCCGACACCGCCCAACTCGCCGACGGCGACCCGGAGTCGGCACCCACCCCGTACCGGCACTGGCCCACCGACCCGGTCGCCATCACCCACTCCTCGGGAACCACCGGCCTGCCGAAGGCGGTACTGCACTCGCACCAGAGCCTGTACGCGGCGATCCGGCACCGGCTGCTGCTGCCCCGGCCGCAGGGCATCGACCGGGTGCTGAGCGCACTGCCCGCCGCACACGCCGCCACCCTGATCGCGGTCAATCTGGCGCTCAGCTTCGACACCCAACTCCACCTGCTGTCGAGCCAGTCGGGCCCGGTGGTACTGGACGCGATCGAACGCTGGCAGCCGCTCGGCGTGTACGGGTTCGCCACCACCTGGGCCGACCTGGCCCGGCACGACCTGTCCACCCGCGACCTGTGCTCCGTCGGCCTGTGGTGGAACACCGGCGACTGCGCGCACGAGACCCACATCCGCCGCCTGGTCGCCCAGGGTTCACGCGAGACCGCCACCCGGCAGGGCCGGGTCCGCACCGCAGGCTCGGTGTTCATCGACGGCCTCGGCTCGTCCGAGATGGGCCACTCGCACTTCTTCATCACCCACACCGTCGACTCCGACCGCTACGGCCGCTGCGTGGGCCGCCCGCACGCGTTCGTCGACTGCGCGATCCTCGACCCGGACGGCAACGAGCTCGGCCCGGGCGAGGTCGGCGAACTCGGCACCCGCTCCCCCACCCTCGCGGTCGGCTACTGGAACGACTCCGTCACCACCCACCGCACCCGGATCCGCGACTACTTCCTCACCGGCGACCTGATGTACCGCGACGAGGACGGCTACTACTACCACGTGGACCGCGCCGTCGACACCGTCGGCCTCGGCGACGGCCGCCGCCTGCACACCGCCGCCTGCGAGGAACGCGTCCTCGCCGCCTGCCCGGACGTCATCGACTGCACGGTGGTGGCGTTCCGCGACGGCGACCGGGTGGTCACGGACGTGCTGCTGCAACTCGCCCCGGCTGCAGCCGAATCCGACGACCTCACCGCCCGGGTGCTGGCCGCGCTGGAGGCGCACGTCGCCGCCACCGTGCGCGCGGTGCTCGCCGTGCCGGACAACCGGATCCCGCTCGGCCCGACCGGCAAGGTCCGCAAGGTCCTGCTGCGCCGGCAGCACCTCTCCTCCTCGGTCGGCGCCGAGTGAGCGCGCCCGCCCCGCGTCCCACCGGCCCCGCTGCCCAGATCGCCGGCATCGCTGCCCATCCCACCGGCCCCGCCGCCCAGATCACCGGCATCGGCTGGCTGACTCCCCTCGGCCGTGGCGTCCCCGAGGTGTTCCGTGCCCTCGCCGACGGCCGCTCCGGGCTGACCGCCCCGCCCCCGGACCACCCGGCGGCGGGGTGGCTGCGGGCCGCCGACATCGCCCCGCCCGTGCCCGCCGCCGAGGTGCTGCCGCCGACCGAGACCCGCTGCGCCGACCGGTTCCTGCTGCTGGCCCTCGCCGCTGCCGACGATGCCCTGGCCGACGCGAAACTGACGGTCCGTCAGGACGCCGACCCAGAGCGGGTGGCAGTGGTGATGGCCACCGGCGGTGGCGGGCTGGAGAGTTACGAGCAGCAGGCCGCCGCACGGCGCGAACGCGGCCGGGCCGCGGTCAGCCCCTACCTGCTGCCGGGCATGCTGTCCAACATGGCGGCCGCCCGGATCGCCATCACGCACGGCATCCGCGGCTACAGCTCGGCCGTGATCACCGCCTGCGCGGCCGGCGCACAGGCGGTCGCCGAGGGCCTGCGACTGATCCGCGGCGGCGACGCGGACGTGGTGGTGTGCGGCGGCGCCGAGGCCCCGCTGCACCCGACCATCGCCGCCGCCTTCGACAACTCCCGCGCGCTTGCTGCTGGTTGGGACGACCCGACGCAGGCGTCCCGGCCCTTCGACGCCCGCCGCAACGGGTTCGTCCTGGGCGAGGGCAGCGCCGTCCTGGTACTGGAGCGGGCCGAACACGCGGCCGCCCGCGGCGCTTCGGCATACGCGGAACTGTCCGGCTGGGGCGCCGCCACCGACGCCCACCACCCGACCATGCCGCGCCCCGACGGCGCCGGCGCGGCCAGTGCGATGCGCGCGGCACTGCGCTCGGCGGGGCTCGACCCGTCGGCGGTCGACTACGTCAACGCCCATGGCACCGGCACCAAGTTGGGCGACCGGGCGGAGGTCTCGGCACTGCGCGAGGTGTTCGGCGACGCGGGCCCGCTGGTCAGTTCCACCAAGGGAGCGACGGGCCATCTGCTGGGGGCGGCCGGGGCGGTGGAGGCGGCGGTGTCCGCACTGGCCGTCGCCGAGGGCCTGCTGCCGCCCACCCTGAACCTCGAACAGCCGGATGCCGACTGCCAGTTGCGGCACGTCCGCGGCTCGGCGGCGCGAGCACCGGTGCGCCACACGCTGTCCAACTCGTTCGCGTTCGGCGGGCACAACCTGAGCCTGGTGTTCGGCCCGCCGAGCATCGCGGCCAGACAACTCGGCATCAACGCCGAGCACCTCGGCATCGACGCCGAGCACCTCGGCATCGCGGCCAAGCACCTCGGAGGTAACTCATGACCGTGTCGGGAATCGCCTACCTCGAACTGTACGCGGAGGACGCCCACAAGTACGCCGCGCAACTGCGCGACGACTGGGGCTTCACGCTGAGCAAACCGGTTCGCACCACGCCGGGTACGGTGCAGGTGCTGGCCCACCAGAACTCGATCCGGCTGCTGGTGACTTCGGCGGTGGACGCCGAACACCAGGTGACGGAGTGGGTGCGGCGGCACGGCGACGGCGTGGCGATGGTCGCGCTCCGGCACACCGACAAGGTGGCGGCGGCCGCGGCGGCCGAGCGGGCCCTGAACGCGGGCGGCGGCTGCCTGGACGGGGCGGGCACGGTCTCCGGGTTCGGCGACCTGGCGGTGCGCTTCGCCGACGCGCAGGACCTCCTGCCGCCGGACGAACTCCCCGGCCGGGGCGGGCTGTTGTCCCTCGACCATGTGGCGATCGCGGTACCGGGCGGGCAGTTGGACGCCTCGGTCGAGTGGGCGGTGCGCGGTCTGGGCTTCAAGGAGATCTTCCGCGAGTACGTCGAGGTCGGCACCCAGGCGATGGACTCGCGGGTGGTCCAAAGCCCTTGCGGCGCCGTCACGTTCACCCTGCTGGAGCCGGACACCTCGCGGACCGCCGGCCAGATCGACGGGTTCCTGGAGGCGCACGGCGGCGCGGGCGCCCAGCACGTGGCGTTCTCCACCGCCTCGATCACCACGTCCGTACGGGAGTTGACCGACCGCGGCGTGGCGTTCCTCAGCACGCCGGGCGCGTACTACCGGGCGCTGGAGTCGCGGCTCGGCCCGACGGGTATCCCGGTGGACGAACTGCGCGAGACCAACGTGCTGGTGGACCGCGACCACGGCGGCGAGCTGTTCCAGATCTTCGCCCGCTCCACCCACCCGCGCCGGACGTTCTTCCTGGAGCTGGTGGAGCGGCGCGGCGCCGGCTCGTTCGGCACCGCCAACATCAAGGCCCTGTACGAGGCCGTCGAACGCGAACGCGCCACCGCGCACAACTGACCACGCGACCACTGACCGGAGGGGAGCCCTCAAATGCCTGACACCACCGACCCGTTCGGGCTGTCGGAGGAGGAGTCGGCGCTGCTGCCGACCGCCGAGGAGGTGCTGGAGTACGCGGAGCGCGGCTGGTACCTGTCGCGGCGACTGTTCAGCGACCAGGAGCTGGACGCCCTGCAGGCCGCCACCGAGCGCTACTACGCGGGCGAACGCGATCGCGAACTTCCCGCCCGGCCCCCGCACTTGGCGGCCTGGACGCCGGCCGACGGGCCGGTGCAGCGACACAACGACTACGTGCACTACGAGCACGCGGAGATCGGCCGCATTCTGCGCAAGCCGCTGCTGGGCGCGGTGGCGGCGCGCCTGGCGCAGGCGGAGGAGATCCGGGTGTTCCAGGCGACGCTGATCTACAAGCCGCCGGTGGCGGACGAGTTGAGCAACGTGGTGCCGTGGCACTTCGACAAGCACTACTGGCAGACGTCCACCTCGCAGCGGATGCTGACGGCGTTCCTGCCGTTCCACCACTGCACGGAGGAGATGGGCACCATTACCATGGTGGACGGCAGTCACCGCTGGGAGGAGCTCCCCGGCGGCGACGACTCGACCCGGCACTTCGCCGCCCGCGACCGCGCCGAACTCGACAAACTCCTGCGTGAGAACGCCGAGTTCAACGGCGCCGAGGTGCGCACGGTGCCGGTGGAGATCCCGCGCGGGCACGTCTCCTTCCACCACTGCCGCACCTATCACGGCTCCGGCCCGAACCGGTCCGCCCAGCCGCGCCGCGCCGTTTCGCTGCACCTGCAGGACGGTTCGAACCGCTACCGGTCGTTCCTGAAGCCGGACGGCTCGCCGGTGGTGTACAACCACGACCCGGTGGTGCGGCGCACGGCGGACGGCCAACCCGATTACGCGGACCCGGAGTTCTGCCCGGTGCTGTGGCGGTCGGGCCGGTGAGCCTGCCGCATTTGGCGGACCGGGCCGGGCGGTACCGGGCGATGCGGCTGATCCGCTCGTTCGAGGAACTGGCGCTGGAGTGGGTGCGCTCGGGTCTGATCGTCGGTGGCACCCACCCGTACATCGGCCAGGAGGCGGTGGCGGTCGGCGTCTGCGCGGCACTCGCGGCGGACGACCAGCTGACGTCCACCCACCGCGGTCACGGGCACGTGCTCGCCAAGGGCGCCGATCCGGGGCGGCTGTTGGCCGAACTGGCTGGCCGGGTAGGCGGGTTGAACCGGGGTCGGGGCGGGTCGATGCACGCCGCGGACTTCTCGCTGGGCATCCTCGGCGCGAACGGCATCGTCGGCGCGGGCGCGCCGATCGCGGTCGGCGCGGCCTGGGCGGCGCAGCGGCAGGGAAACCCCCGGGTGGTGGCCTCGTTCTTCGGTGACGGCGCGCTCAACCAGGGGGTGCTGCTGGAGTCGTTGAACCTGGCGTCGATCTGGCGGGCCCCGGTGCTGTTCGTGTGCGAGAACAACGGCTATGCGACGACGCTGCCGGCCGGTGCGGCGGTGGGCGGTTCGGTGTGCGGGCGGGCGGCGGCGTTCGGCATTCCGGCGGAGACGGTGGACGGGATGGACGTGGAGGCGGTCCGGGCGACGGCCGAGCGGCTGGTGGCCCGGGCACGGGCGGGCGGCGGGCCGGGGTTCCTGGAGTGCCTGACGTACCGCTTCGAAGCGCACCACACCATGGAGCGCCGATTCCGGCTCGCCTACCGCACCCCGCAGGAGGTGGCGGCCTGGCGCGAACGCGACCCGCTCGTACCGGCCGCCGCGGCACTGCCCGCCGACGTCGTGGCCGCGATCGACGACGAGGTACGCGAACTCCTCTCCTGGGCCGCCGAGTTCGCGCGCGCCTCGGCGGAGCCGGATCCGGCCACGGCGGGCGACTACTTGTATGCGACCGACCACTTGGACGCGAGCGGGCTGCGGCCCCGGTCGGGAGCGGCACTGTGACCCTGCTGTCGTACGCGAAGGCGATGAACCGGGCGCTGGCGGACGCGTTGGCGGCCGACCCGGCGGTGTGCGTGTTCGGCGAGGACGTGGGCGCGGGCCTGGCCGGGCTGACGTTGGGGCTGCAACAGCGGTTCGGGGCCGAGCGGGTGGTGGACACTCCGCTGTCGGAGCAGGCGTTCACCTCGGCGGGCATCGGCGCGGCGCTGTCCGGGATGCGCCCGGTGATCGAGTTGCAGATCCCGTCGCTGCTGTTCCTGGTGTTCGAGCAACTCGCCAATCAGGCGCACAAGTTCTCGCTGATGACGGGCGGCCAGGCGCGGGTTCCGCTGACCGTGGTGGTGCCGGGTTCGGGTTCCCGCAGCGGCTGGGCGGGCCAGCATTCGGACCATCCGTACGGCCTATTCGCGCACGCCGGCCTCAAGACGCTGGTGCCGGCGACGCCCACCGACGCGTACGGGCTGCTGAGTTCGGCGATCGCGGATGACGATCCGGTGGTGCTGTTCGCCCCGGCGGGCGCGCTGGGCGTCCGGGAGGACGTGACGGCGGCGCTGGCGCCGGTGCCGCTGGGCGTGGCCCGCACGCACCGGACCGGCACGGACGTGACGGTGGTCGCGGTCGGTCATCTGGTGCATCAAGCGCTGGCGGTGGCCGAGGAGTTGGCGGGCGAGGTGTCGGTGGAGGTACTCGATCCGCGCACCCTGTACCCGCTGGACCGGGCGGCGCTGCTGGCTTCGCTGCGGCGCACCGGGCGGCTTGTGGTGGTGGACGACTCCAACCGCTTCGCCGGATTCGCCGCCGAGGTGCTGGCGATCGCGGGCGAGGAGGGCCGCCTGCTCGCCCCGCCGCGCCGGGTGACCCGGCCGGACGGTGCGGTGCTGCCGTTCGCCCTCGGCCTGGACCGGGCGTTGCAACCGGACGCCGGGCAGCTGCGCGAGGCGATCCGCGACGTCCTGAGATGAGCGCGCCTGCTTTCGGCACCGTCAAACGCAACGGCCTCCCCGGTGAGGAGAGGCCGTCGGGTCCGCCGCTTCAGCTACCGCGTCCGGCGCGGAAGTTGAGCGACCTCCGGGGTCTTACTGACCGAGCCACATGTCGGGGCCGAACACCTCGTAGTGGATGTCGGCGGCGGGCACGCCGGCCTCCAGCAGCTGGGTGCGCACGGCGCGCATGAACGGCAGCGGGCCACACAGGTAGGCGACGGCGCCGGCGGGAACGTCCAGTCCGCTCAGGTCGACCCGGCCGGTGCGGTCGGCCGGCCACTCACCCTCGGGACGCTCGTACCAGACGTGCGCCTCGGCGTTCGGCAGCTTCGCCACCAGGCCGGAGAAGTCCTCGCGGAAGGCGTGGGTGGACTCCTGCTGGTCACCGTGGACGGCGATCACCTTGCGGGTGGCGCCGGTCTCGGCGAGGTGGTGGAGCATCCCGATGATCGGGGTGCAGCCGATGCCGGCCGAGGCCAGCACCACGGGGCGGTCCTCATCGGCCAGCTGGACGTCGCCGAACGGGGCGCTGACCAGCAGGGTGTCGCCCTGGTCGACGTGCTGGTGCAGGTGGTTGGAGACCTCACCGGCCGGGTCGCCGGCGACGCGCTTGACGGTGATCTGCAGGCCACCGTCGGGCTGGCCGGACAGGCTGTACTGGCGGATCTGCCGCGCGCCGTCCGCGAGTTCGACCTGCACCGAGACGTACTGGCCGGGCTTGTGCGCCGGGACGGCACCGCCGTCGGCCGGGTGCAGCAGGAAGGTCGCCACGTCGGCGGTCTCGGCGGTGCGCGAGACCACGGTGTAGGGGCGGCGCTCGCCGCGGGTGCCGCTTTCCTCGTACAGGCGCGCCTCGAGGGCGATCAGCGCGTTGGCCATCAGCCAGTACACCTCTTCCCAGGCCTCGGCGACCTCGGGGGTGACGGCCTCGCCGAGCACCTCGACGATGGCGGCGAACAGGTTGTCGTGGACCACCTGGTACTGCGGGGCGGTGATGCCCAGCGAGGCGTGCTTGTGGGCGATGCGGGCGAGCATGGCGTCCGGTCGCTGGTCGGGGTTGTTGACCAGGGCCGTCGCGAAGGCGGCTATCGAACCGGCCAGCGCCGACTTCTGGCTGCCGTCGGCCTGGTTGCCCCGGTTGAACAGGTCGCGCAGCAGCTCGGGGTGAGCAGCGAAGAGCCGGCCGTAGAACGAGCCGGTGATCTCCTCGATGGCCGCCCCCACCACGGGCAGGGTGGCACGCACGGTCTGCGCGGACTTCTCGGACAGCATCCGAAGCTCCAAACTCGCATCTGAGATGCGCATTTTACGGTGTGGAAACACCTACTGTTGACCGCTGACGACTAAAGGTGACTGCTACTGACTACTACTGCGCACTACTGACTGCTGAATGTGCACTGTTGACTGTTGTTGATCACCGCTGGCGACCCCGGCTAGCCACGGCCGGGCAGTCCCAGCAGGACCGGGCCGGTCGGCGGACTGACCAGGTCGTTCACGGTCAACGGGTCGAGCGTCGCGAAGAACGCTTCCTGCGCCTGACGCAGCAACCCGCGCAGCCGGCAGGAGTGACGCAGCGGACACGGCGGCTGGTCCTCGCAGCCGACCACATCCCCTGTGCCCTCCAGTTCCCGGACGATCCGGCCGAGCGATCCGTTGCGGCCGGCGGCAGTCAGGGCAAGCCCTCCACCGCGCCCGCGCCGGGCCTCGACCACGCCCAGGTGCTGGAGACGACTGACCACCTTCGCCGCGTGGTTGTAGGGGACGTCGACCGCCTCGGCCACCTCGCGGGTGGTCGGGGTCTGGTCATCGCCCAGCACCGCCAGGCGCATTGCGATGCGCAGTGCGATGTCGGTGCTCTTGGTCAGCCTCACGGCGCTGACTCTAGCCAATTCGGCATCCTGGATACCAATTAGCCCGGTGTCTGCTGCGTCACGTTCCACCGCCGGGCGCGCTGGGTAAGGCGCGCGAGGCAACCGCCCCACCGGCGGTGATCCGTGTCACCACTGTGCGCCGCACCCGCCGACGGCCCGCGTCCGCCCATAGGCTCTGCACCGGCTTTGCGCCAGCTTTGGGCCGCAACGCCCCTTCCCCCACTTCTGCCCCATCCCCCTGCCTGCGACGGAGGCCCCAGGTGTCGGCACGTCAGCTCCTCGATCTGCTGGTCGATCCCGGCAGTTTCACGTCCTGGGACGAGCCGATCGGCACCGAGCCGGCCGACCCCGAGTACCGGGACGCCCTGGCCCGGGCCCGCGCCCGCACCGGGCTGGACGAGGCGGTGATCACCGGCCGCGCCCTGCTGGACGGCCGACCGCTGGCGCTGATCGCCTGCGAGTTCGGCTTCCTCGGCGGCTCGATCGGCGTCGCCACGGCCGAACGGATCACCCGGGCCGTGGAACGCGCCACCGCCGAGCGCCTCCCGCTGCTCGCCCTGCCGGTCTCCGGCGGCACCCGCATGCAGGAGGGCTCCGCCGCGTTCCTGTGCATGGTCCGGGTCACCGCGGCGGTCCACGCCCACCGCGCCGCCGGCCTGCCGTACCTCACCTACCTGCGCAACCCCACCATGGGCGGCGTGTTCGCCTCCTGGGGCACCCTCGGCCACCTGGTCCTCGCCGAACCGGGCGCCCGGCTGGGCTTCCTCGGTCCGCGCGTCTACGAGGAGTTGCGCGGCGAGCCGCTGCCGCCCACCGTCCAGCGCGCCGAAACCCTGGCCGCCAACGGCCGGTTGGACGCCATCGTCCCGCCCGACCGCCTGCACGCGTTCCTGTCCCGCGCGCTCACCATCCTCACCGCCCGGCCGCCCCGGCCGAGTTCACCGCCGCCCGCCGCCCCCACCGCGACCCTCGCCGCCGAGGACGCCTGGGAGTCGGTGCTCCGCAGCCGCCGGCCCGACCGCCTCTCTTCTCTTGAACTCCTGTCCCACACCGCCGAGTTGTTCCTCCCGCTGGACGGCGACAGCGCGCTCGTCCGGGCGCTCGCGCTGATCGGTGGACGCCCGGTGATGGTGGTCGCCCAGCAACGCTCCGGCCCCGACCGGCCCGAACTTCCCTTCACGGCAGCCGATTTGCGGGCGGTTCGCCGACAGGCGGAGCTGGCCGAGGAGTTGGGAATGCCACTGCTCACCGTGGTCGACACCGTCGGCGCCGAACTCTCCGTCGAGGCCGAACTCGACGGTGTGGCACTGGAGATCGCGCACTGCCTGACCACCCTGGTCGGCCTGCGCACCCCCGTCCTCGCCGTGCTGCTCGGCCAGGGCAGTGGTGGCGGCGCGCTCGCGCTGCTGCCCGCCGACCGCGTCATCGCCGCCCAGCACGCCTGGCTCGCCCCGCTTCCGCCCGAGGGCGCCTCCGCCATCGTCCACCGCGACGGCGAGCACGCTCCTCAACTCGCCCGCGCCCAGGGCATCACCGCCACGGCGCTCGCCGCCACCGGCCTGATCGACCAGGTCGTCCCCGAGACCGACGACCCCGCCGACCTGCGCGCCCACCTGGCCGCCGCCATCACCCACGCCCTCGCCGAACTCGTCCAACTCCCCACCCCCACCCGCCTCGCGGCCCGCCGGACCCGCAACCGCCACCTCGGCGGCCCGCGGCCCACCACCGCCTGACCGCACCGTTCGCCGCCGGTCAGGGGTGGAACAGCCGGTACAGATCGGGTCGGACCACCCGCGTGGTCCGGCCCTGCCGGAGCAGCGCCACCGCGTCCTGGACGCAGCCGAGTTCGATCAGCTGGCCGGCCAACTGGCGGCGGCAGGACGGGTCATCCGCATGCGGCCGAAGCAGGGCGGCGGCTTCCTCGAACCGCCCCCGGTCGGCGAGCAGTTCGGCGATCTCCTGAACGGCGGACGGCGGGTCGTCGTCGGGGTACGCCAGAGCCAGGTCGATCGCCTCGTCCAGCAGCCCACAGTCGGCCATCAGCCTGAGGCGCAAACTGAACAACTCCCACTCCTCTGCGTTTTCATGATGGACCGTCAGATCCTCCAGGAGCGCCAGCCGCTCCTGCGGCCGACCGTGGTCGACGTACAGCGCGCACAGGGCCGAGACGATCCAGTCCTCCGCCCCGCCGGACGACTCGACCAGCGCTCGCATCACCGCGATCGCCTCTGCCAACCTTCCGTGCCGGGCCAGGAGTTGAGCGTGCCCGAGGGCCGCGTCCCGCGACTCCCCGGCCGCGCGGTACACGGCGACGGCGCCCGCCACGTCGCCGCGTTCCTCCAGCACCCCGGCAAGATGCAGCGCCGCAGGCCCGCCGGGGTCGGCCGCCGCGTGCGCGCGCAGGTCCTCGAACCGGCCGTGCCGCGCCAGCAGTTCGGACAGCCGGCCTTCGTCGATCGGCTGCTCGGTGCCGAGAAGCGCGATCGCCTCGGCGATCCGGCCCTGCCGCTCCCGGACGGTGGCCAGCAGGCCGAGCGCGGTCCCGGGGTGGAGCCCTCGACAGCACCACGGACTGTCGCACCGGTGCCCGGCCGGGATCCTCGCGGCCAGCAGCGCGGCGGCCTCCTCCTCCCGGCCCGCCACTCCGGCCACCTCGACCATCGCGGCGGCCAGGCCCGCGTCCTCAACTCCCGCGCTCAGCAACGTGAATGCCTCGTCGCCCCGCCCCTGCCGGGCCAGCAGCCGACCGAGGAACTCCAGCGGACGCCCACCGGTCCTCGCATGCCGACGGACCAGCGCGATCGCCTCATCCGGCCGTCCCCACTCCTCCAGCAGCTCCGCCTGCGCTTCGACGGCCGGCCACCACTCCGACTCGACGTACGGCGCCAGCACCGCAAGCGCCTCCGCCTGCCGCCCCTGCTCACCCAGCACCCGCGCCCACGCCCGCGCGCAGAACCACTCCCCCTGCCCGGCCTGGACTTCCACCTCCTCCGCGTGCCCGAGCTCGAGCAGCCGGACCACCAGGGGCGGAGGAATCGTCCCGGCACAACGATCAAGATCAGCAGCGTCCACGGCAGCGCACGCTAACGCCACCGACCGACAGTGGCGCAGCCCCCGGGGAGTCCGGCCTGTCGGCCACCACCCCCAGGACCCGTGCACGCTCGCCGATTCGAGCGATTGGGGGTGCCGTTCGGGGACGAACCGGCCGTGCGGGGAATTCCCCGTTCGAAGAGGCACCCGCTCCCAGCCGGGCGTCCTCGGAAGGGAGAACAGTCATGCGTCGTCGTCTCACGGGAATCGGCCTGCTGGCCGTCGCCGGCGTGCTCGCCCTCGCCGTCCCCGCCCAGGCCGCCACGGGCACGCTGATCGTGAATGGGGTGTCCCACCACAACCCCGCGCGGGGCTGCTACAGCACCACGTCCCCGGTGACCATCACCAACTTCACCAACTCGGCCGTGCTGGTGCACGCCGCTGCGAACTGCCAGGGGCCGGTGACGGCGGAGGTGGATCCCGGAATGTCCAAGCACGCCGTCGGGACGAGCTACTTCGTCCTCTGAGGCTCGCCGCTGAGGCACGCTGCGCCGGAGTGGGAAGTCGGCCGTTCCGACCTCCCACTCCGTCTCGTCCGACCCTCCGCCCGTCCGATCATCCGATCGGAGCGGTCAACTCCATGGCGCGCACCGCCGCCGCCAGCGCGGGCCCGTCGCCCACGTCCAGGGCCGTGTCCGTCAACTTGATGACGTGTTCGTCGCCGTGCGACAGCGCCCGCTCGACGACCTCGTCGGGGGTGAGGCCGTCGAGCGGCACGCACGGGACCGCCTCGGCCGGCGCGTACATCGCGGTCACGGCCGCCGAGGCCGTCCAGGCGGCCCGCAGGCTCGACGGCCACAGGGCGTGCGGCAGAGCGGGCAGGGTGCGCAGGACGGCGTTGGGAGCCGTGGCCGCGTGGACCAGCATCGTCTCCTCCCCGTGCCCGTGGGTGGCGTACCGGTGGGTTGCCGCCCGCACCAGTTCGACGAGCCGGCGGTGCGCCTCGGCCGGTTCCATCGCCGTGGCCGCCCACACCGGCAGGGCCCTGACGTGGTCGAGCCGGGCCGGGAAGCCCCCGTCCTGGACGGCGATCCGCGGCACCAGCCCGAGGGCGGCGGCCGCGCTGTCGGCACCGGGCAGCGGGGTGAGAGCCGCGACGGGCCGGTGGCGGGCGGCCCAGTAGCCGAGGCCGTGGGCGAGTTCGGCCAGCCGGGGTTCGGTGACCGCGCCGGAGAGCAGGGTGCGCACGGCGTGGCCCACCCGGATCACCGGGTGGGTGGAGCCACCGTAGATCCCGGGCAGCAGGCGGGGCCACCACTCGCCGAGCACGTCGCGCCACGGACGTTCCGCGACCTCGCGCTCGAAGAAGCCGATCCAGTCGGCCGCACGGCGCGGATCACCCAGCGCCGCACGCCAGTTGGCGGCCGTTACCCGCTCGACCCCGGACGGGAACTCCTCCAGCTTGCCGGCGTACCGGTCGAGCCAGCCGTGCACCGCATCCGCCCGCCCGCGGGCGGCGAGGGCCTCCACCGCCATCGGCGCGTGATTGGTCAGCCGCCCGAGCCGCTCGGGCCCCGAGCGGTGCAGGCGTTCGAGCGCCTCGTCCAACGTCCCTGTGACATCCATGCCGGGGACGGTAGGCGGAACCGCCAGGCCCGCGTAACGGACTGAAGACGTAGGCCTCGTCCTCGGATCGGCCCAGGTCGTGGGACCGATGCCCCGCCCGACCGACCTTGAGACCCGCCGTCAGGCCGGGTGGCGCAGCCAGTTCTCGAGGATGGTGAAATCCCGGTCGGTCAGGCCGAGTTCGGGGTTGACGCAGTGGAGCAGCGCCGGGCCGGGGTGGTGGTGGGCGACCCACTCGCGGTCGGCTTCGGTGATCTCGTCGTCGACCCAGGCGAACGGGGTTCCGGCGGCGTGGGCGGTGAGTGCGGGGGTCTTCCAGTGGACGCCGGGCGGGAGGCGGGGGGTGGTGTGCGGCGGGTCGGGCAGGACGGGGAGTGCGGGGAGGCCGAGCAGCGGGGCGATGCAGGTGTTGGCGTCGTCGAACCAGGTGGTGGCCCAGATCAAGTGGCAGGGCAGTTCGGCGAGTTGGTGGCCGACGGCGGGGTCGAGGCGGGCCAGCAGGGGGTTGGACTCGCCGGTCAGTTCGCGGATCCGGCGCGCCGTGAGGTGGGTGCGGTGGCGCGCGGGGTCGCCGCCGAACGGGATCAGTGGGCCGTCGACGTCGAGGTAGAGCAGGGGCAGCGGAGACTCCATCCGGTCGATGATGCCGGGGCGGAGGCTCCGCCGCACCTGTCATGCCGACCGCAGCGTCTCGGCCAGCCAGTCGGCGGTGTCCGGCAGCCACTCCGACTGCGCGTTGCCGAGCAGGTGGTTGCCGTACGGGACGTACAGCAGCTCGGCGTGCGGGAGGTCCGCGGTGAGCGCTTCGGCGTTGGTGAAGCCGGGGATCCGGTCCTCCCCGCCCTCGACCAGCAGCAACGGACAGCGCAGGTGCGGTGCGAGCGCGGCCAGGTCCAGGCCGTCGACGAATGCGCGCGCGGCGTCCGCGTCGCCGCACCGCTGGCCGAGGGTGGCGGCGACGAACGGGACGAGTCCGTCCCAGTCCAGCCGGTACGGGCCGCTGACCAGCGCGGCGGCGCGCACCCGCCGGTCGTGGGCGGCGACCCGTGCGGCGAGGTATCCGCCGAGGCTGAGGCCGACCACGGCGATCCGGCCGAGGTCGACCGGCGCCTCATCGGCCGCGGCGGCGTCGGCGAGCGCGTCCAGGGCGCGGACGACCGCGCGGCGGTGGCCCTCCGCGTCCAGCAGCGTCTCGGTGGCCAGCACCCCCTGGCCGGGTCCGTCGATCGCCAGGACGGCGACGCCACGCGGGAGCAGCGCGTCCGCGAGGGCGTGGAACTCCTCCTTCGAGGAGTCCATGCCGGGGATCACCACCGCCACCGGAAAGCGCTTACCCTCTGCCTCCGCCGGGATCCGCAGCCATCCGGTGAAGCCGTCGCCGGACAGGCGGCGGGCCTGCGGTTCGAGCAGGGCCAGCGACTGTTCCATCGACCGGTCCGCCTCCCTCGCGACCTCCGTCGCCCGCTCCCGGTCCGGGTCGGGCATCAGGGCCGCGAGGTGGAACCAGCGGGCGGCCAGGCGGTGGCGCTCGCCGGCCGTCCGGGTGCGACCGACCTTGGCGGCCTGTTCGGCAGCGGCGCGGTGCCGGAGTGCGGCCGCACGGCAGACGTCGGGCCACTGGAGCATCGACTCCAGCGGCGCGGTGACCCGGTCGTACTCGTGCAGGTCGACGCCCGCACCGTGGGCGCGTGGGCGGGTCTCCGCGGTGAAGCCGGCGGCCATACCGGGGGCGGAGAGGAAGGAGAGGTCGGTCATCGGTGTGCGGTCCTCCGGGCACGGGTGTCAGTCGGGCTGACAGATCGACAAATCAACACGCCGGGAGGAACGGCAGCGGCACAGCATCCGCTCCCCCGCATGCTCAACACCCCGATCATCATCAATCAGTTGATGACTGTCAACGCTTATACGTCGACCAGCCCTTGTAGCATCGCCGCATGGGAATGCCTGCCAGTGACCGTCTCGGCATCGATCTGAACCTCGCCGTCCAGGAGCTGCTGGCCGCGAAACGCGCCGCCGTCGAACCCGCCGGACTGACGGTGCCGCAGTACGCGGCCCTGTTCATGCTTGCCGAGAACGCGGGCATCAGCGGCGCCGCGCTCGCCCGGGCCTGCCAGGTCACCCCGCAGGCGATGGCCATGACGCTCAAGCACCTCACCGAACGCCGCCTGGTGGAACGCGCCCCGCACCGCTGGCACCGCAACATCCTGGCGACCCGTCTCACCGACCGCGGCCGCGCCGCGCTGGAACTCGCCGACGACCGCGCCAGCGCCATCGAGGAGGCGCTGTCCGAGGAGTTCACCGCCGCCGAACGTGACCAGCTGCGCCACCTCCTGGCCCGCGCCATCAGCGCCATCCGTTACGCCGCCGACGACCTCGACTGACAGTGAGGACGCGCGGTGCCTCCTCCGCCGGGTCCGACCGCCGCCCGGCCCGGAACCTCCGCCAACAGACCTCCGGCCGCTGCGCGTTGCGGAGCCTGGCATCCCGGGCCGGGTTCGCGGTGACTTCGCCGTGGGCGGCTCGTTGAACGGGTCGTGCCAGTGCCAAGGCAGACCAACGCACCGACGGACATCCGGCCTGCGGAGCGTGCCGCGCTGGGGATACTGACGCGCGCCTTCCCGCCCGAACTGGTCGACCAGGTACTGATCGACTGTGGACGGGTCGAGCAGCGCAGCCGCCTGCTGCCGGCCCGCGTGGTGGTCTACTTCGTGCTGGCGATGGCGATGTTCGCCGACCGCGGCTACCCGGACGTCGCCCAACTGCTGGTCAACGAGCTGGAGCGGGAACGCTGGTGGCCGAGGGCCCGCCAGTTGCCCACCCCCGCCGCGATCGGCCGGGCCCGGCTGCGGCTCGGCCCGGAACCGCTGCGCCGCCTGTTCGAACGGACCTGCCCGCCGCCGGCCGGCCGGACCATCGCCGACGCCTGGTACCGCGGCAAGCGGCTGGTCGCCCTCGACGGCACGATCCTCGACGTCCCGGACACGCCGCCGAACGCCGCACACTTCGGCCGGACGCTCGGCAGCACCGTCCGGAAATCCGTCCGCACCACCGCTCCCCGCACCACCGGCGGGCCTCCCGCGCGGCCCGCCGTCCCGGAGCCCGTCAACTACCCGCAGGCCAGGGTCAGCGCCCTGGTCGAGTGCGGGACCCACACCACGCTCACCGCCGACGTCGGCCCGCTCTCGACCCACGAGCGCGCCCTCGCCGCAGCCATCTACCCGACGCTGACCCGCGACATGCTCGTGCTCGCCGACCGCGGCACGACCGATCCGGCGATCTGGCAGGCCGCCCGCGCAGGCGGTGCCGACCTGCTCTGGCAGGTGCCCGGCAGCCTTCAACTCCCGCTCGCCGCACGCCTGGACGACGGCTCCCGTCTGACCGGTCCGACCGGCGCGGCCGACCCGACCGGACCGGCTCGCGAACACGCCTGCCCCGCCCAGGTCCGCGTCATCGACTACACCCTCGACACCGACCGCCGCAGCGCCCCGCCGCACCGCCTGCTCACCAGCCTGCTCGATCCGGCCGCCGCCCCGGCCGCCGACCTCGCCGCCCGCTACACCCACCAGTCCCGCACCGGAACGGCGCTCGACCACCTGACCCCGCCGCAACCGGCCCAGACCCTGCGCTCCCGCCACCCCGAGGGCATCGAGCAGGAGATCTTCGCCCTACTGCTCCTCCACCGCACCTTCCCCACCGCCCCCACGGCGCCGACCACGTCCACGCCGCCGACCGTCCAACTGGTGTCCACGCCCGACTGACCGCGCGCCGCGCGCCGCGCGGCTCCGGGAGCGGGGGAGCCGGGGAACCCGGGAGCTCCTGTGTGGCCAATGTCGCACGGTGGATCTCCGCAGCTCGTGGGGGGTATGACGGTCTACTGCCGGTAGGCTGCGGCTGCCCGTCCCCCGAGCTGTGAGGAGTTTGCGCGTGTCTGCGATCACCGTGGTGGGGGTTGGTGCGGACGGCTGGCCGGGGCTGTCGGAGGCGGCCCGGGCGGCGTTGCACACGGCGGAGGCGGTCCTGGGCGGAGCCCGGCAGCTGGCGCTGCTCCCCGCCGAGGTGACAGCGGATCGCGTGCCGTGGCCGTCGCCGTTGCGGCCGTCGGTGCCGGGGCTGCTGAATCGTTTCGCGGAGCGGCGGCTGGTGGTGCTGGCGAGCGGCGATCCGATGTTCTACGGGATCGGCCGGACGCTGATCGAGTGCGGCGTCCCGGCCGAGTCGCTGCGGGTGCTGCCGCATCCGTCCTCGGTGTCGCTGGCGTGCGCCCGGTTGGGCTGGCCGGTCGAGGAGACCGAGGTGGTGACGCTGGTCGGCCGCGCCCCCGAGACGCTGCACGCCGCGCTCTACCCCGGCCGCCGAATACTGGTGTTGAGCGCGAACGCCTCGACCCCCGCACTGGTGGCGAAGCTGCTGACGGAACGCGGCTTCGGCCCGAGCCGGATGCGGGTGCTGGAGCAACTCGGTGGCCCGGCCGAGACGGTGCGCGAGGGCCTGGCGGACGACTGGTCGCTGCCGCCGGGCGATCCGCTGAACGTGCTGGCGATCGACTGCGTGGCTACCGACCCGAACTCGCCACGCCAGCAGCTGACTTCCGGCCTGCGCGACGAACTCTTCGAATCCGATGGCCAGTTGACGAAGCGTCATATCCGCGCGGCGACGCTGGCGGCGCTCGGCCCGGCGCCGGGCGAACTGCTCTGGGACATCGGCGGCGGCTCGGGCTCGATCGGCATCGAATGGCTGCGGGCGCACCGCAGTTGCCGGGCCGTGAGCGTGGAGCGCGACCCGGTGCGGGTGGAGCGGATCGTCCGCAACGCGGCGTCCCTGGGCGTACCCCGGCTGCGGGTGGTGCACGGCGCGGCGCCGGCGGCGCTGGCCGAACTGGACGTCCCCGACGCGGTGTTCATCGGCGGCGGGCTGACCGTGCCGGGCGTGCTGGAGTCCTGCTGGTCGGCGCTGCGCCCGGGTGGGCGGCTGGTGGCGAACACGGTGACGCTGGAGTCGGAGGCGCTGCTCACTCAGTGGTACCGGCGCCACGGCGGGGAGTTGGTGAAGCTGAGCGTCGCACACGCGGTGCCGGTGGGCGGGTTCACGGGGTGGCGGCAGGCGATGCCGGTCACTCAGTGGAGCGTGGTCAAGGGCGGCGGCGCCGGGATGTCCGGTGCGGCCGAGGAACTCGGAGGAGCAGCGAAGTGACGGTCTATTTCATCGGTGCCGGTCCGGGTGCGGCCGATCTGATCACGGTGCGCGGGCAACGGACGCTGGCGGCGTGCGGGGTGTGCCTGTACGCGGGGAGCCTGGTCCCGCAGGAGCTGCTGGCCGACTGCCCGCCGGGGGCGCGCCTGGTGGACACCGCGAACCTCGACCTCGACCAGATCATCGCGGAGATCGTCCGCGCGCATGCCGAGGGCCAGGACGTGGCACGGCTGCACTCGGGCGACCCGTCGGTGTTCTCGGCGATGGCCGAGCAGATGCGTCGCCTGGACGCGGCGGACATCCCCTACGAGGTGGTGCCGGGCGTCCCGGCGTTCGCGGCGGCCGCGGCGGCCCTGAAGCGGGAGCTGACGGTCCCGACGGTCGGCCAGACGGTGATCCTGACCCGGGTGGCCCGCCAGGCGACGCCGATGCCGCCCGGCGAGGAACTGTCCGTCCTCGGCAAGAGCGGCGCCCTGCTGGTCCTGCACCTGGCGGCCCGCTACGTCGACAGCGTGGTGGACGAACTCCTCCCCCACTACGGACCGGACTGCCCCGCCGCTGTGGTGGCCATGGCCAGCCGCCCCGACGAGCTGGTGCTGCGCGGCACCCTCGGCGACATCGCCACCCAGGTCAAGGCCGCAGGCGTGCTCCGCACCGCCGTGATCATCGTCGGCCGCACCCTGGCCGCGACGGAGTTCCGCGACAGCCACCTGTACTCGACCACCCGCAGCCGGTAAGCGCTTTCCCGCTCCCTCCGGGGGCGACGGCGGGGCGGCGGGGCGGCAGGGGGGCGACGGCGGGGGCGAGTAAGCGCTTTCCCCGCCCCCTCCGTCCCCGCCCCCTCCGTCCCCGCCCCCTCCGTCGCCGCCCCCTCCGTCGCCGCCCCCGGCCCGGCCGTTCTCAGCCGAGCGAGGCGATGAACGCCTTCGCGCGGCGGGTGATCTCGGCCCAGTCGCCGTCGGCGACGGTCTGCGGGGGGACGACGTCGGTGCCCGCGCAGACGGCGAGGGCGCCGTGGTCGAGGAAGGCCCTGGCGTTGGTGGCGTTGACGCCGCCGGAGGCGACCAGGGGGATGCCGGGGTACGGGCCCTGGAGGTCCTTGAAGTAGCCGGGGCCGAAGGTCTTCGCGGGAAAGATCTTCACGGCGGCGGCGCCGAGGTCGAGCGCGTCGGCGACCTCGCTGGGGGTCAGCGCGCCCATCACGACGGGGATTTCGGCGTCGCGGGCGACGGCGGCGACGGCGGGCCGCAGGCCGGGGGTGACCAGGAAGCCCGCGCCGGCGTCGATGCCTTCGCGGGCCTGCTCGGCGGTGAGCACGGTGCCGACGCCGATCCGGCAGCCGGCCTTCGCGGCGGTGGCGACGTGGCGGGCCACGTCCGGTGTGGTGAAGGTGAGTTCGGTCCAGGCGATGCCGCCTTCGGCGAGCGCTTCGCACAGCGCGACCGCGTCCGGGATCACCGGCGCCCGCACCACGGCTATCACGGGCTGTGCGGCCAACGCCGCGCGCAGGTCGGTCACTTCGGTTCCCATACTCCCCAACTCCTGTTTCCTGAGATACGTCCGACTGGCCTGACGGATCGTCAATCCGCCGCCCGTACCAGGCCGTCCGCGTCACGCCGCAGCGCCCGCCCGGCCAGGTCGCCGGTCGGCTTGCCGTCGGTGAGGGCGGGAATGCCGCCGACCAGGACGTGCGCGATGCCGTCGGCGGGCCGGCGGGGATGGTCGAAGGTGGCGGTGTCGCGGACGGTCCCCGGGTCGAAGAGGACCAGGTCCGCGTGGTGGCCGGGGCGGATCAGTCCGCGCCGGTCGAGGCGCAGGCGGCGGGCGGGGCGGCCGGTCATCCGGGCGATCGCTTCTTCCAACGTCAGGACGCCCAAGTCCCGGCTGTAGTGGGCGAGGTAGCGCGGGAAGGTGCCCCAGGCGCGGGGGTGCGGGCGGGCGCCGACGAGCAGGCCGTCGCTGCCGACTGTGTGCGCGGGGTGGCGCATGATGGCGCGGACGTTCTCCTCGTGGCCGACGTGCTGGAGGATCGTGGTGCCCAACTGGTCGGCGAGCAGCAGCCCGAAGAACACCTCGGTGCCGGTGAGTCCCTGTTCGGCGGCGAGTTCGGAGACCTTCCGGCCGACGACGCCGGCGAGCGCGGTGTTCCGGACGCCGGAGATCTGGATGGTGTCCCAGTCGGTGACCACGCCGTGGCAGCCGTCACTGCCGTGCTCCTCGACGTCGGCACGGATGCGTTCGCGCGCGGCGGGGTCGGCGAGTCGGGAAAGGGTGGTTTCGGGGCCGCCTTCGGTGGCCCAACTGGGCAGCAGGGCAGCCAGGGTGGTGGATCCGGGCAGGTAGGGGTAGCTGTCGAGAGTGACGTCGATGCCGTCGGCGAGGGCGGTGTCGACCAGGGCGAGGAACTCCTCGGCGCGGCCCTCGTTGACGCCGAAGTTCATGGTGGCGTGGGTGAGGTGCAGCGGGCAGCCGCTGCGCCGGGAGATCTCCACCATCTCCGCGTAGCCTTCCAACGCGCCTGCGCCGTAGGAGCGTTGGTGCGGTGCGTGGTAGCCGCCGCGGGCGGCGACGATCCGGCACAGTTCGACGAGTTCGGCGGTGCCGGCGTACATGCCGGGGGTGTAGGTGAGGCCGGTGGACATGCCGACCGCGCCGTCCGCCAGCGCCTGGTCCAACAGGGCGCGCATCCGGTCGAGTTCGGCGTCGCTGGGGGCCCGGTTGTCCCAACCCATGGCGAGCATCCGGATGGTGCCGTGCGGGGCGAGGTAGCAGGCGTTGACGCCGATGGACCGGTCGAGGCGGTCGAGGTACTGGCCGACGGTGCGCCAGTTCCAGTCGAATCCGTCGGGATCGCCGTTCCAGCCTGCGAGTTGGCGGCGCAGCGCGGCGAGTGTGGTGTCGTCGGCGGGGGCGTAGGACAGTCCGTCCTGGCCGAGGACGTCGAGGGTGACGCCCTGGGTGATGCGGGAGGGGTGGTCGGGTTCGACGAGCAGGCTCAGGTCGGAGTGGGCGTGCAGGTCGATGAATCCGGGGGCGAGGACGAGGCCGTCGGCGTCGATGGTGCGGCGGGCGGTGAGGCCGTGGCCTATCTCGTCGATGTCGCCGTCGGAGGTGATGGTGACGTCGGCGCGGTAGCGGTCGGCGCCGGTGCCGTCGATGACGGTGGCGCCGCGCAGCAGGAGTTCGGGCATCAGAAGTATGTCCTCACCAGGTCGACGACGCGCGGGTGTTCGGCGTCGGCGTGGTCGAGGACGGGGATCAGGGTCCACTTGTCGAAGGCGGTGCAGGGGTGGGAGAGGCCGAGTCGGAGGACTGCGCCGATCGGGGCGGCGTCGCCGGCGCCGCGCAGGAAGGTGTGCTGGTCGTTGAGGGCGGTGACTTCGGCTCCCTTCAACTCGCCGCTGCCTCGGACGAGTTGCGGTTCGGGCAGTCCTTCGTCGAACGGCAGGTCGCGCTTTCCTGCGTCCAGCAGGGCGAGTTGAGGTTCGGGGTGGGAGACGACGCGGGCCCAGCCGTGCATGGCGGAGTGCAGGGGGGTGGCTCCGGTGGTGCGGGCGAGCGGGGAGATGCCGCGGTAGAAGCCGTCGTCGTGGGCGAGGTAGGCACCGGCCCGGACGATGACGCGGGTGCCGGGGATTTCGGCGGCGAGTGGGGTCAACTCCTGGGCGACGGTGTCGAAGTAGGCGCTGCCGCCGGCGGTGACGATGGGGGTGGGGGTGCGGTAGCCGGGGGCGAGGCGGCGGTGCAGTTCGGCGAGGTCGCGCAGGTAGTCGCGGACGGTGGCGAGGGCGCGGTCGGAGGCGTCGTGGGCGAGGGCGCCTTCGTAGCCGCCGACGCCGGCCAGTCGGAGGGTGGGGGCGGCGTGCACGGCGGCGGCGACGTCGAGGGCGGCGGGGATGCCGCGGGCGCCGGTGCGGCCGCCGGGGCCGCCGAGTTCGACCAGGACTTCGACGGGGCGCTTCGCGCCGGCGGCGCGCAGGGCGGCGTCCATCTGCCGGGCGCTGTCGGCGGAGTCGACCCAGGAGGTGAAGGCGAACTCGGGGTCGCGGTCGAGTTCGGCGGCGAGCCAGGCGAGGCCGGCGGGGTCGAGCAGGGTGTTGGCGAGCAGCAGGCGTTGGACGCCGAAGGCGCGGGCGACGCGCAGTTGGGGCAGGTTGGCGAGGGTGATGGCGTGGGCGCCGGCGGCGAGTTGGGCCTGCCACAGGGCGGGGGCCATGGTGGTTTTGCCGTGCGGGGCGAGCAGGACGCCGGCGTCGCGGCACCAGGCGGCCATGGTGTGCAGGTTGTGGTCGAGCGCGGCAGCGTCGAGGGTGAGCAGCGGGGTGCCGAGGGTGTCGAGGGTGGGGCCGGTGGCGAGCCAGTCGCGGACGGTGCGGCCCGAGGCGTCGGCGGGGACGGCTTTGAAGCGCCAGTCGAGTGTCTCGTCGGCGAGGGCTGCGACGGCGGCCGTGTCGATGCCGGGCCCGTGGGCGGGGTCCGCGAAGGAGTGGTGTCCGGTGTGCTGGTGTGCCGCCGCGTTGCTCATGGCTGTGCCTCCGTTCCGGTCCCGGCCCGCCGACGAGCTGGGATGTTGCAACATGTGCAACCTCTATTGCGCATGTTGGTGTTACGGTTCTAGCATTCACGCCGGACGGCGGTCAACGGACCGCGGCGCGGCCCGTCCACCCTCCCACCAGGCACGCAGTACCGGGGCTCACCGCCGAGTACCGGTCACGCGGGCCGCTGTTGGCGGGAGCGGGGGCGTGGGCCCGAGGGTGAGGGAGCGGGATTGATGGCGGATCAGGACGGCGGGGCGGCGGTCGCCCGGGCGGTGTGCCTGGGTGAGTCGATGGCGGCGCTGCTGCCCGACCGGCCGGGACCGTTCGAGGCCGTCGGCGCGTTCCGGCCTTCGGTGGGCGGCGCCGAGTCCAATGTCGCCGCGGCGCTCGCCGGGCTCGGTGTGCCGACCGCCTGGATCAGCCGGGTCGGCGCGGACGGTTTCGGCCGCCGCCTCACCGGCGACCTGGCGGCAGCGGGCGTGGACGTCTCCGCCGTCGCCGTGGACCCGCACCGCCCGACCGGCGTGTACCTGAAGGAGACCGGCGGCTCCGCCCTCCCGCACGACCTCGGCGCGGGCCGCTCCCGCCTGCACTACTATCGCTCGGGCTCGGCCGCGTCCGCGCTCTCCCCCGCCCTGCTGGACGACCCGGCGGCCGCCGCGCTGCTGGACCGGGCGCCGCTGCTGCACCTGACGGGCATCACGCCCGCCCTCTCCGACGACTGCCTGGAACTGGTCCGCGCCCTGCTGGCCCGCCGCCGTCCGGGCCGGCTGGTCTCCTTCGACCTCAACTGGCGCCCCGTGCTGTGGCGCCGGCGCGACCCGTCGGTGCTGCCCGCCCTGCTGGACGCCGCCGATGTGCTGCTGCTCGGCGCGGACGAGGCCGAGGACGCGTTCGGCACCGGCGATCCGGCCGCACTGAGAAAGCGCTTTCCCTCTCCCTCCGTGCTCGTCGTCAAGGACGCCGGGCACCTCGTCACCGCGCTCGACCGGAACGGCGGCTCGGTCACCGAACCCGCGCTCGCCGTCGAGGTGGTCGAACCCACCGGCGCGGGCGACGCGTTCGCGGCCGGCTACCTCGCCGGGACCCTGCGCGGGCTCGACCAGCGTTCCCGGCTGCGGCTCGGCCACCTCGCGGCGGCCAGTGCGCTGACCGCGCCCACCGACCACGGCACCCTCCCGGACACCCGCACGGTGGCCGCGCTGCTCGCCGCCGACGAACGGGACTGGGCGGCGACCCGCGTCTGCGCGTCCGGCATCGTCTCCCCCGCGCTCGCCGCGGACCCGACAGCGGCGACGGACGCCGGAGCCCGTAACCTCCCCGAAGCCCTCGAAACCCTCGGAACATCGGGACACCCATGAGTCAGACCGTCACCCGCGCCCTGCGCCTGCTCGCCGAACTCGGCGAGGGCGAACGCTCCCTGGACCAGCTGGCCGACCTGATCGGTGTGCACAAGACCACCGTGCTGCGGCTGCTGCAGACCATGGAGGAGGAACGGTTCGTCTACCGCGACGCCCAGTACCGCTACCACCTGGGCGCGGGCCTGTTCGCGCTGTCCACCCTCGCGCTGGAGCAGCGCGGCATCCGGCGCACCGCCGCACCGCACCTGGCGGAGCTGAACGCGGCGACCGGCCAGACCGTGCACCTGGCCGCGTACGAGGGCGGCGAGGTGGTCTACATCGACAAGTACGACTCGCGGCACCCGGTGCGGATGTACTCGCGGATCGGGCTGCGGGCCGCGCTGCACAACACGGCGGTGGCGAAGGTGCTGCTGGCCGACCTGCCGCCGGTCGAACGCCGCCGGGTGGTGGACACCATCGAGTTCACCGTCCACACGCCCAACACCATCACCAGCCGGCCCGCCCTGCTCGCCGAACTGGAGCAGGTCGCCGCGCAGGGCTGGGCGCAGGACCACGCCGAGCACGAGGCGTTCATCAACTGCGTGGCCGCGCCGATCCGGGACGTCTCCGGCCGGGTGGTCGCCGCCGCGTCCATCTCCGTACCGGACGTCGTCCTCCCCTACGAGCAGGTCCTCGACCTGCTCCCCCAACTGCTCGCCTGCACCCGGGCGATCTCCGCCGACGCGGGCCTTCCCGCCCGCGGGAACCTTTCCTGACGCACCGTCAACTTCTCTTTGGAGCACCGCACATGAGCGACAAGACCGAGATCCGCACCGACGGCGCGCCCGCCCCGGCCTGGATGTTCTCGCAGGGCGTCCGCAAGGGCCCGATCCTCCAGGTCTCCGGCCAGGGTCCGCAGGACCCGGCCACCGGCGAGTACCTGCACCACGGTGACGTGAAGGCCCAGACCCGCCGCACCCTGGAGAACGTCAAGGCCATCGTCGAGGCCGGCGGCGCGACCATCGAGGACGTCGTGATGTTCCGCGTCTACCTCACCAAGCGCGCCGACTTCCCGCTGATGAACGAGGTCTACGCCGAGTTCATCGACGAGAACATCAAGCCGGGCGGCGTCAAGCCGTGCCGCACCACCATCTTCGTCGAACTCCCGCAGGAGCCGATGCTGGTGGAGATCGACGCCCAGGCCGTCGTCACCGACTGACACCGCCCCGCACCGCCCCCGCGCCACCCACCGGGCTCCGACGGGTTCTCGCTCGGGCGGCGCGGGCGGCGCGGGCGGCCCCGGCTAGGCTGGTTGTGTCCGTATCGCGCCGGCCCCTGGAGTCCGCCATGCACGTCCTGATCCTCGGCGGCACCAGCGAGGCCCGCCGGCTGGCGGACGTGCTGGCCGCCGACCCGGCCCTGCGGGTGACCAGCTCGCTGGCCGGACGGGTGGCCCAACCGCGGCTGCCCGCCGGGGAGGTGCGGATCGGTGGCTTCGGTGGCCCGGCCGGCCTCGCCGCATGGCTGCGCACCCACCGGGTGGCCGCGCTGATCGACGCCACCCACCCGTTCGCCGAGACCATGAGCCGCAACGCGGCCCTGGCAGCCGCCGATACCGGCACCCCGCTGCTGGCGCTGCGCCGCCCCAGCTGGCTGCCGCAGGACGGCGACCACTGGCACCCCGTGCCCAACCTGGCCGCCGCGGCCGACGCCCTGCCCGCACTCGGCTCCCGGGTCTTCCTGACCACCGGCCGGCAGGGCATCGCCGCGTTCGCGCACCTCAACACCCTCTGGTTCCTGGCCCGTTCGGTCGAACCGCCGGCGCCCCCGATGCCCGCGTCCGTCGAAGTCCTGCTGGAACGCGGGCCGTTCACCCTCGACGGCGAACGCGAGCTGCTGCGGGCGCACCGCATCGACGTGCTGGTCACCAAGGACAGCGGCAGCGCCGCCACCGCCCCCAAGCTGACCGCCGCCCGCGAACGTGGCCTGCCGGTGGTCGTCGTCCAGCGCCCGGCCGCCCCACAGGGCGTGCGGACCGCCCCGGACGTCGCCGGGGCGGTCAACTGGCTGCGCGAGCTGGTGAATTAGTCCTCCGGGTAGCGGCGCGGCGTCCACACCACTTCACGGTCGCCGCCGCGCTGCACCCACTGCGTCTGGGTGGAGCCGATCAGCAGCAGGGTGCGCATGTCGACCTCGGCGGGGTCGAGTTCGGCCAGCGCGACGGTGCGCACCCGCTCGGTGGGGCCACCCACGTCCCGGGCCATCACCACCGGCGTCGCCGGGTCGCGGTACTCCAGCAGCAGATCACGCGCCGAACCCACCTGCGTGGTACGGGACTTGGACCCGGGGTTGTACAGCGCGAGCACCAGGTCGGCCTCGGCTGCGGCACGCAGCCGACGGGCGATCACCTCCCAGGGCTTGAGGCGGTCGGAGAGCGAGATCACCGCGTAGTCGTGGCCGAGCGGCGCACCGGCACGGGACGCGGCGGCGTGCGCGGCCGTCATCCCGGGCAGCACGCGCACGGCGACGTCCCGGTACGGGTCCTGGCAGGCGGCCTCCAGCACGGCGGTGGCCATCGCGAACACGCCCGGGTCGCCCGACGAGACGACCGCGACCCGGCGGCCGCGACGCGCCAACTCCAGGGCGAATTCGGCCCGCACACCCTCGACCTTGTTGTCGGACCCGTGCCGCACCTGCCCCACCCGGACCGGCACCCGGTCCAGGTAGGTGGTGTAGCCGACCAGGTCCGTCGCGTTGGCGAGCGCCCCACGCGCCTCGGGCGTCAGCCACAGCGGCCCCGCCGGGCCGGTCCCGACCACCACGACCTCACCCAACGCCGTTTCGCCGTCGGGGAGTTCCCCTCCCTCTACCGCCAGCGCCTCGAAGGGCTTGCCGTCGGAGTCGAGCGCGGCGACCCGGCTGGGCAGGACGGCGACCGAGAAGTACGGCACGCTGTCGGCCTCGATCTCGGCGAGCCGGCCCGTGCGCTCACCTTCCATGGTGGCGCGCTCGACATACCGCGCCTCGTCCAGCCGCCCGGCCCGCTCCAGGGCGCGGCGCACGGCGGGGAAGGTACGGCCGAGTTTCATGATGACGGCCGAGTCGGTGGCGGCGAGGCGCGCCGTCAACTCCTCCTCCGGCAGGGTGCCCGGGATGACCGTCAGGACCTCTTCGGCCTCCACCAGCGGGGTTCCGAGGCGAGCGGCGGCAGCGCTGATGGAGGTGACGCCCGGCACCACCTCGGTGGGGTAGCGGTGCGCGAGGCGCTTGTGCATGTGCTGGTAGGAACCGTAGAACAGCGGGTCGCCCTCGGCGAGGACGACCACCATCCGCCCGGCGTCGAGGTGCGCGGCGAGCCGGTCGGACGCCTCCTGGTAGAAGTCGTCCAACGCGCCCCGGTATCCGCCCGGGTGGTCGGTGGTCTCCACGGTGACGGGGTACATCAGCCGCTCTTCTATCTGACCGCCCGTCAGATAGCGCTCCGCGATGGCCCGGGCGTGCGAACGTCCGTGCCGCGCACAGTGGTAGGCGATGACGTCGGCCCGGCCGATGAGTTCGGCGGCGCGCACCGTGATCAGCGACGGATCACCCGGCCCGACACCGACGCCGTACAGCCGCCCGGCCGCCGACTCCCCGGCCGCCGACTGCCCGGCCCCTTCGATTTCCTGACGCTCAGTCATTCCTGTTCGCTCGCAATCGCGTTGATCGCGGCAGCGGCGATCGCGCTGCCGCCCCGGCGGCCCCGGACCACCAGGTGTTCCAGTGCGGCCGGGTGTTCGGCCAGGGCCTGCTTGGACTCGGCGGCGCCGATGAACCCGACCGGGACGCCGATCACGGCGGCGGGCCGGGGCGCGCCGGCCTCGATCAGCTCCAGCAGCCGGAACAGCGAGGTCGGCGCGTTGCCGACGGCAACCACGGCGCCCTCCAACCGGGGCAGCCAGAGTTCCATCGCGGCGGCACTGCGGGTGGTGCCCATGGCGCGGGCGAGTTCGGGCACCGACGGGTCGGTGAGGGTGCAGATCACCTCGTTGTCGGCGGGCAGCCGCTTGCGGGTCACGCCACTGGCAACCATGTTGACGTCGCAGAGGATCGGCGCCCCGGCATGCAGGGCACGCCGGGCGTCGGCGACCACGTTCGGCGACCACAGCAGGTCCTCGACCAGGTCGGTCATGCCGCAGGCATGAATCATCCGCACCGCGACCTGGGCCACGTCGGCAGGCAGCGCGGCGAGGTCGGCCTCGGCGCGGATGGTGGCGAAGGACTGGCGGTAGATGGATGCGCCGTCCTTCTCGTAGTCGATCATTCGGTCCTCCGCCATTCGGCATTGCGCGCCTCGGCGACTGCCTCGGCGATGTCGTTCTCGGCGCTGTTGCGCTCGGTGCTGTCGTTCTCGGCGCCGTTGCGCTCGGCGCTGTTGCGCTCGGTGCTGTCGTTCTCGGCGCTGTGGTTCTCGGCGCCGTTGCGCCCGGTGCCGTTGCACCCGGCGCCGTTCTGCCCGGTTCTGTCGTTTTTGGTGCTGTTTTTGTCGCCGGTGTTGCAGCCCGCCGAGTTGATCCCTGCACGGATTATCTCCGCGTAGATGTTCTCCTCGGCGCTACCCCCCGCGACCCCCCTCCCACCGGACCCGATCCCCGCACGAACAATCTCGGCGCCGTCACCCCCCGCACCCCGACCGACCTCGCGGGCCCGCCCGTCCACGGCGACCCGGTATCCGGTCGCGGTGGCCAGCACGTCGACCCAGCGACCGGCCGGGTGTCCGCAGCGCCGTTCGCACCCGGACCAGTGAACGGGCAGCCCCACAGCAGGAACGGCGGCTATCGCGCGCACGGCCTGCGCACGAACGTCGGCAAGCGCTTTCCCGCAACCGGGCAGACCGGTGCAGGCGCTGACGCCCTCCCAGGGGCCGCCGGACTCGACCCGGAAGCCCGCGTCGGCGAGGCGTGGCAACCAGTCGGCACCGGCTCCGGGCACCACGACGCCCCGCCACGGCGTGAGCCGCACGCTCGCGCCGCCGCCGCTCGCGCCGTCGCACCCCTCCCCCGCCGACGCCAGCGCGTCCGCCAGCAGTCGCCACTGCGCACTGGTCGCACGGCCGAACCGCAGCCCGACCGACACCCCGCCACCGCGACCACCGCCACCGCCGCCGCCACCGCCACCGCCGGGGATCGCACCCAGCACCGGTCGCTCCCCCGTGAATCGCGGCAGCGGCACGTCGCCGGCGGGCAGTTCGGACTGCACTTCGCGCAGGTGCCAGGCACGGCCGGCGGCCAGGTCGAGGAAGTGGCGGGCGGCGTCGAGGGCGGCGGGGACGGGGTGGTCGACGGTGGAGGCATGGTCGGCGCGGCCGAGGCGCAGCAGGGCGCGGCCGTCGCCGATTGCGATCAAGGTCACATCGGCGTCGAGGGCGGCGGTGTCGCCGCGGCCGTCGTCGAGGGCGAAGAGGAACTTGCCGGAGAGTCGGGCGGCCCAGGGTGCGGCGCACAGGGCGGCGTCCAACTCTCGCACCCAGTACGGGAGATCGACGCCCGGGGCGCCGCAGCCGTCGAGGCCGGCGAGCGGGGAGGCGGCGATGTTGCGGACGCGTTCGTGGGTGTCGGAGGGCAACAGGCCGACGGAGCGGAGCCGTTCGGCGAGGTCGGTGGCGCACTGTTCGCGCAGGCCGCGCAGCTGAAGGTTGCCGCGGGAGGTGATCTCGACTTCGCCGTCGCCCAGCGCGTCGGCCGCGTCGGCCAGGGCGAGTAGCTGCTGATACGTCAAGTAGCCGCCGGGGAGGCGGAGTCGTGCGAGTTGGCCGTCCTCGGCGGGGTGCAGGCGGAGCGCGCCGGGGCAGGCGTCGGCGCGGCCTCGGTCGGGCCCGACGAAGGGTGCCGCAAGGGCGTCGGGTGTGGGTGGCATGGCGGCGAGCATACCCATGGCCGCGATTCGCGCCACCGCCCCGACCACCGCCCCGACCACCGCCCCGACCAGCAGCCCGGCCACCACCCGAGTGGCAGCCCCAACCGCCGCCCGGAGCTCGCCCGAAGGTTCCGCGCCAGGGTCAAATCCCCAGGTCAGCACGGGTTCCCGGGGGCGGAACCGGTGGGGCGTCGCAGGTCACACTCCCGCCGACGGGCCATCAACCCGTACGATGCTGGGCGGGCGCCTCTCGGGGTGTCCGCTGCCAGCGACGGCACAGCGGAGGAAGTCCGGTGAGAATCCGGTGCGGTCCCGCCACTGTGACCGCGGCTCAGTGAGCCGTGGGAGCCAGGAACTCCGGCCGTCCTCCACTGCCCGGGGCGAGGACCCCGAGGAAGGTCCGTGCCATGCGCTGCCGCATGCCCGCATCCCGGCGGGTGCCTGTGGGCTCTGTCCCCATCGGGGCATCCACCGGGGCACCCACCGGGCCGTCGTCCGTTGCGACGTCCCCCGGGCCGTCCGTTGCGACGTCCGCCGGGCTGTCCATCGCGCCGCCCGCCGGGCCGTTCCGCGTCCTCGACCGCACCTGTGCTCCCACCACCGGGTTGACCGGGTTGACCGGGTTGTCCCCGCTGTTCGAGATGCCCGGGAGGGCTTTCGCATGATCCTGTTGCTGTCCACGTCGGACACGGACCTGCTGAGTGCCCGGGCGTCGAGCGGGCCGGTGCGGTTCCGTTGGGGCAATCCGGCACGCCTGGATCCCGCCGAGCTGCCTGCCCTGCTGGAGGGTGTGGAGCTGGTGGTGGTGCGGCTGCTGGGTGGGCGTCGGGCCTGGCAGGAGGGGCTGGACGTGCTGCTCGCGGGGCCGCGTCCGGTGGTGGTGCTGACGGGTGAGCAGGCGCCGGACGCGCAGTTGATGGAGTTGTCGACGGTGCCGGCGGGCATCGCGGCGGAGGCGCACGCGTACTTGGCGCACGGTGGTCCGGAGAACCTGGCGGAGCTGGGTGCGTTCCTGTCGGACACGGTGCTGCTGACGGGTCACGGGTTCGCGCCGCCGGCCTCGGCCCCGTCCTGGGGTCCGCTGGAGCGCACCGCCCGCACTTCGGAGGGCCCTTCCGTCGCGGTGCTGTACTACCGGGCGCACCACATGAGCGGCAACACGGCGTTCGTGGAGACGCTCTGCCGGGCGATCGAGGACGAGGGTGCGCAGGCCCGTGCGTACTTCTGCGCGTCGCTGCGCGGCGCGGAGCCGGAGCTGCTGGCGGAGCTGGGCGCGGCCGACGTGATCGTGACGACGGTGCTGGCGGCGGGCGGCACCCGGCCGGCCGACGCGCAGGCGGGTGGGGACGAAGAGGCTTGGGACGCCGGGGAGTTGGCGGCGCTGGACCGGCCGATCCTGCAGGCGCTGTGCCTGACCTGGTCGCGGGCGCAGTGGGCGGGCAGTGACGACGGGCTGTCTCCGTTGGACACGGCGACGCAGGTGGCGGTGCCGGAGTTCGACGGTCGGCTGATCACTGTTCCGTTCTCGTTCAAGGAGGTCGACGGGGACGGGCTTACGGTGTACGCAGCGGACCCGGAGCGTGCGTCGCGGGTCGCCGGGATCGCGGTGCGGCATGCGCGGCTGCGGCACACTCCGGCGTCCGAGCGGCGCCTCGCGCTCGTTCTGTCCGCTTATCCGACCAAGCATGCGCGGGTCGGCAACGCGGTCGGCCTGGACACCCCGGCCTCGGCGATCCGGCTGCTGGAGCGGCTGCGCGCGGAGGGCATGGACCTGGGCGACAGCCTGCCGGGTCTGGACACCGGGACCGGGCACGGCCACGACGGCGACGCGCTGATCCACGCGCTGATCGAGGCGGGCGGCTACGACCAGGCGTGGCTGACGGAGGACCAGCTGTCCCGCAACCCGGTGCGCATCCCGGCCGCCGACTACCGGCGCTGGTACGCCACGCTCCCGGCGGCGCTGCGCGAGCAGGTGGAGGAACACTGGGGTCCGGCGCCGGGCGAGCTGTATGTCGACCGGTCGCAGAACCCGGACGGCGACATCGTGCTGGCGGGTCTCCGGTCGGGCAATCTGCTGGTGCTGATCCAGCCGCCGCGCGGGTTCGGCGAGAACCCGGTGGCGATCTACCACGACCCGGATCTGCCGCCGAGCCACCACTACTTGGCGGCGTACCGCTGGATCGCGGCGGCGCAGCAGGACGGCGGGTTCGGTGCGCACGCGGTGGTGCACCTGGGCAAACACGGCAATCTGGAGTGGTTGCCGGGCAAGACGGCGGCACTGTCGGCGGAGTGCGGTCCGGACGCCGCCCTCGGCGATCTGCCGCTCGTGTACCCGTTCCTGGTGAACGATCCGGGTGAGGGTACGCAGGCGAAGCGCCGGGCGCACGCGACGCTGGTCGATCACCTGGTGCCGCCGATGGCGCGGGCCGATTCGTACGGTGACATCGCGCGTCTTGAGCAACTGCTGGACGAGCATTCGAACATCGCGGCGATGGACCCGGCGAAGCTGCCGGCGATCCGGGCGCAGATCTGGACGTTGATCCAGGCCGCGAAGCTGGACCACGACCTGGGGTTGGCGGAGCGGCCGGAGGACGACGGCTTCGACGACTTCCTGCTGCACGTGGACGGTTGGCTGTGCGAGGTGAAGGACGCGCAGATCCGTGACGGTCTGCACGTGCTCGGCCAGGCTCCGCGCGGTGCGGACCGGGTCAACATCGTGCTGGCGATCCTGCGGGCGCGGCAGATCTGGGGCGGCGTGCGTGCGCTGCCGGGTCTGCGCGAGGCGCTGGGTCTGGACGAGGCGGCGCTGACGCTGGGGGCGACGGACGCGGCCGAGGCGCAGGCGCGGGCGCTGGTGGAGGCGATGGAGGCGGAGGACTGGAACCCGGCGGCCGTCGCGAAGGTCGCGGCAGGCCTGCCGCCGGCCGTCTCCGAGGTGCTGGCGTTCGCGGCGGCGCAGTTGGTGCCCCGACTCGCCGCGACCACGGACGAGTTGGACGCGGTGCTGCACGCGCTGCAGGGCGGGTTCGTTCCGGCGGGGCCGTCGGGGTCGCCGTTGCGCGGGCTGGTCAATGTGCTGCCGACGGGGCGGAACTTCTACTCGGTGGACCCGAAGGCGGTGCCGAGCCGACTCGCCTGGGAGACCGGGCAAGCGCTTTCCGCCTCCCTGATCGAACGCTACCGGGCCGACAACGACGGGCAGTTCCCGCCGTCGGTGGGCCTTTCGCTGTGGGGCACCTCGGCGATGCGCACGGCCGGTGACGACATCGCCGAAGCGCTGGCGCTGCTCGGCGTCCGCCCGGTGTGGGACGACGCCTCGCGCCGGGTGACGGGTCTGGAGGCGATTCCGCTCGCCGAGTTGGGCCGTCCCCGGATCGATGTGACGCTGCGCATTTCGGGGTTCTTCCGCGACGCGTTCCCGCACGTGGTGGCGCTGTTGGACGACGCGGTGCGGCTGGCGGCCGGCCAGGAGGAGCCCGCCGAGCAGAACTTCGTCCGGGCGCACGTGCAGGCGGACCTGGCCGAGCACGGTGACGAACGCCGGGCCACCGTCCGGGTGTTCGGCTCGCGTCCGGGCACCTACGGCGCGGGTCTGCTGCAGCTGATCGACAGCCGGGACTGGCGCACGGACGCTGACCTGGCCGAGGTGTACACGGTGTGGGGCGGTTACGCGTACGGGCGGGGGCTGGACGGGCGCCCGGCCCGGGAGGAGATGGAAAGCGCTTACCGCCGGATCACGGTGGCGGCGAAGAACACCGACACCCGCGAGCACGACATCGCCGACTCCGACGACTACTTCCAGTACCACGGCGGCATGGTGGCCACCGTGCGCGCGCTGACGGGCAGCAGCCCGGCGGCGTACATCGGCGACTCGACCCGCCCGGAGACGGTGCGCACCCGCACCCTCACCGAGGAGGCGGCCCGGGTGTTCCGGGCGCGGGTGGTGAACCCGCGCTGGCTGGAGGCGATGCGCCGGCACGGCTACAAGGGCGCGTTCGAGATGGCCGCGACGGTGGACTACCTGTTCGGCTACGACGCCACCACCGGCGTGGTCGCGGACTGGATGTACGAGAAGCTCACCGAGGAGTACGTCCTCGACCCGGTCAACCGCGAGTTCTTCGCCGAGGCCAACCCGTGGGCCCTGCACGGCATTTCGGAGCGTCTGCTGGAGGCCGCCGAGCGCGGCCTGTGGGCGGAGCCGGACCCGGCGCTGCTGGCGGAGCTGCGGCAGGTCTTCCTGGAGACCGAGGGCGACCTGGAGGGCGAATGACCCGGGCCGGCCGGTGAACACCGGACCCGCGTGGTGAACACCGGACCCGCGTGGTGAACACCGGACCCGCGTGGTGAACACCGGACCCGCGTGGTGAACACCGGGCCCGCGTGGTGAACGCCGGACGGCACCTCGGACGACACTGACATGTCGGTGATCGAATAGGGGTGCCTTCCACCCCGCCCGGGCGGACAATTTCCACATGAGCCTGCGAATCGCCCTCACCCGCCCGGCGCGCTACGGCGCGCTGGCCGCGGGCGCGCTGCCCGTCCTGACGTTCCCGGGCGCCGGCCTGGCCGTGCTGGCCTGGGTGGCGCTGGTGCCGGGGCTGTTGCTGATGCGGGCAGCGGGCGGGGCGCGCGAGGCGGCGGTGCGCGGCTGGTGGTTCGGCGCGGGGTTCATCCTCACGGCAATGTACTGGCTGATCCCGTCGATCGGCCCGGCGCTGCCGCTGCTGGCGGTGGTGTTCGGGGTGTTGCAGGCGCCGGTGGGTCTGGCCGTGTGGTGGTTGCTGCACGGCGAGTTGACGCTGGGCCGTTCGGCGGCGGCGCTGATGGTGGTGCCCGCGGTGTGGGTGAGTGCCGAGTTCGCCCGGTCCTGGCATGCGCTGGGCGGGCCGTGGGCGTTGCTGGGAGCGTCGCAGTGGGAGCATCCGGCGGTGCTCGGCCTGGCCTCGATCGGCGGGGTGTGGCTGGTGAGCTGGGCGCTGGTCACCGTCAATACCGCATTGACGATTGTGGTGCTGGCCCGCAGCGTGTGGCCACGGCTGCTGGCGGGCGCGACGGCGCTGGTGTCGGTGCTGGCGGGTCCGTTGGCGTTCGCCGCGCAGGCCGCGCCGGCCTCGCGCGGTTCGGCGTCGGTGGCGCTGGTGCAGGCGGGCCAGACGCCGGACGAGCAGGCCCGGTTGGAGGCGAACATCCGGATCACCCGGTCGCTGGCGGGCCGGCCCGTGGACCTGGTGGTGTGGGGCGAGAGTTCGACCACCGCCGACCTGGACCGGGGCAGCGCGACGCTGAACCGGCTGACGGCGCTGTCCGCCTCGACGGGCGCGCAGCTGATGGTCGGCGAGGACGCCCGGAAGGCGGACGGCCGGATCTCCAAGGACGCGGTACTGATCGACCCTTCGGGCATCGTGGCCCGCTACCGGAAGATCCGGCTGGTGCCGTTCGGCGAGTACATTCCGCTGCGCCCGCTGCTGGGTTGGATCGCGGGGGTGAGCTCGGCGGCGGGCGAGAACCGGGCGCCGGGCCACTCGCTGCATCTGCTGCCGGTGGTGGGCCGGGACGGCCGTCCGCTGCCGGTCGGCGCGCTGATCTGCTTCGAGTCGGCGTTCCCGGACATGTCGCGCAGCGTGTCCCGGGAGGGCGCCGAGCTGATCGTCTACCAGTCGGCGACCTCGACCTTCCAGTCCACCTGGGCCCCGGCGCAGCACGCCTCACTGGGCGCGATCCGGGCGGCCGAGACCGGCCGGCCGGTGGTGCAGGCGGCGTTGACGGGCGAGTCGGTGGCGTACGACGCGCAGGGCCGGCGGCTGGCGCTCCTGACCACGGCCGAGTCGGGGGTGGTGACGGTGCGGGTGTCGCCGGCCGATCCGGCGGCCCGGACGTGGTACGTCCGCCTCGGCGACTGGGTGCCGCTGTCGGCGCTGGTGGTGACGGCGGCGGCCGGGGCGGCGGGCGCGCTGCCCCGGCTGCGCGAGCGCCGTCGCCGGGGCGAGCCGACCGCGCCGTCGCCGGACCTGCCGTCGGCCAGGGTCTGAACTCCCTTGCCGCGCAACGCAGTCGGGACCGCTACGTGAACTCCCGTCCCTCACCGGCGAATCGACCACCACTCCCGTCCCTCACCGGCGAATCGGCGACAACTCCCGCGCCCCGCAAGCAGGTCGACCGCCTCGGCCTCAACTCTCCGGGTAGGCCACGTGGATGCCGAACACCGCGCCCTGCGGGTCGCGCAGCACGGCGAGGCGCGGGCCGTCGGGGACGTCGGTGGGTGGCAGCGTGACGGTGGCGCCGAGCAGCGCGGCGCGTTCCGCGCTGAGGTCGACGTCGGCGACCGCGAAGTACGGCATCCAGTACGGCGGGACTTCGGCCGGGAACTGGTCGGCCATGTCCATCATTCCGCCGAAGTCCCGTCCGCCCAGTCCGAATTGGGCGTACATCTCGCCGATGGTGACGCTCCAGCCGAACACCTGGGGGTAGAACTCGGTGGCGCCTTTCGGGTCGCGGGTGGCGAGTTCCACCCAGCCGAGCGCGCCAGGTTCGTTCATCACGTCGCAGCCGCGCAGGGTCAGGGGCTGCCAGCCGCAGAAGACCGCGCCGCCGGGGTCGCGGGCGACGATGAACCGGCCCCAGTCGAAGGCGTCCCTCGGCGGGACGATCAGGCTGCCGCCGGCGGCGGTGATCTTCTCGGCGGTGGCGTCGACGTCGGGGCTGTAGAAGCTGATGTTCCACGCGGTGGGCTGTTCGGGCTTCGCCAACCCGACCAGTCCGGCGACGAGTTGGTCGCCGGCGTAGAGCCGGGTGTAGCCCATCGCCTTCTCGACGGGGATGGGTTCGGTGCGCCAGCCGAACAGTTCGTGGTAGAAGGTCCGGGCCGCGATGGGGTCCTTGGTGGACAGTTCGACCCAGCAGGGCGCTCCGGGTGTCAACTCGGTGATTTTCACGGGCGGTTCATCTCCAGGATCAGCTTGCCGCGGGCGTGCCCGGACTCGACCTCTGCGATGGCTTCGGCGGCGCGCTCCAGCGGGTACCTGGCGCTGATCTGCGCGTCGAGTGCCCCGTCGGCGACCATTTCGGCGAGGACGGTGAGCACGGTCGCGGTGCCGTCGCGTCGCACGTACGCGCCGCCGAGCTCTTCGGCGGTGGCGCGGTCGGCGGTGGACACCAGCCGTCCGGGCCGGCGCAGTGCCCCGGCGACGTCGCGGACGGCGGCTCCGCCGACCAGGTCGAGGATCGCGTCCACACCGTGGGGGGCGGCTTCGCGGAGCCGTTCGGCGACGCCGTCGCCGTAGCGGACGGGTGTTCCGCCGAGGGTGCGGACGTGGTCGGCGCTGGCGGCGCCGGCGGTGCCGAGGACGGTGATGCCGCGGGCGCGGGCGATCTGGGTGGCGGCGCTGCCGACGCCGCCGGAGATGCCGACGATGAGCAGGGTCTCGCCGGGCACCAGGTCGAGTTGCTGGAGCGCGTCGTACGCGGTGGCGGCGGCGACGGGCAGTGCGGCGGCCTGGTCGAAGCCGACGGCGGCGGGTTTGCGGGCGGTGGCGCGGGCGGACAGCAGCACCTGTTCGGCGAACGCCCCGGCGGGCGCGATGCCGAAGACCTCGTCGCCGACGGCGAACCCGTTGACCTCCTCCCCCACGGCGGTCACCACGCCCGCGGCTTCGCTGCCCATCACCAGCGGCGGTTCGGCGGCCGTCCCGAACCAGCCTTCGCGTTTCTTCCAGTCGGCCGGGTTGACGCCGGCCGCTCTGACCTCGATCCGTACCCCGCCGGGGCCGGGTTCGGGCAGCGGCCGGTCCAGGAACGTCTGCTGCTCCGGCCCGCCGTACGCGACGAACCCGAATGCCTTCACCATCTCGTCCCGCCTCTTCCTGCTCTCCGGTTCCGCCCCGACGCCCCTCAGCTTGCCGGGGTACCGGCCGGTAGCAAGGGGCGGGTGGGCCGAACGGGAGCGCGGAACCCCCGGCGGGAACTCAGGTGTCGCTGTCGGAGCCGGGTGCGGGTTCGGTCCCGGCGGCGTACTCCCGCCCGAGGACGAAAGGCCGGGGCGCGCCGTCCGGTGCGTGCCTGCGGTCGACGCCGTCCGGGCCGGTCCCGGCCTCGAGGGCGATCTCGGCCGCGCGTTCCGGGTCGCCCTCGGCGATCCGGCGGGCGATCTCGGCGGGCCGTACGGGGCGGCCGAAGTGCCAGCCCTGGGCGAGGTCGCAGCCCATCAGCCGCAGCCGTTCGGCGTCGGCGCGGCTCTCCACGCCTTCGGCGGTGACGGACAGGCCGAGGGTGTGGGCGAGCGAGACCAGGCCGCTGACGATGCGCCAGCCGAGATGGGTGTCCTTGGCGGGGTCGTGCAGGTCGCCGACGAACGACCCGGCGATCTTCAGGTTGGACACCGGCAGGTCGCGCAGGTAGGCGAGGTTGGACCAGCCGGTGCCGAAGTCGTCGACGGCCAGCGAGACGCCCATGTCGACGAGGGCGTGCAGGGCCTTGAGGGCTTCGTCCTCGGGGCCGACCACGGTGGATTCGGTGATCTCGAGTTGCAGCATGGACGGGTCGAGCCCGGTGTTGCGCAGGATCCGGTCGATGTCGGCGACGAGGCCGGCGTTGCGGGCCTGCCGGACGGCCAGGTTGACGCTCAGTTTGGGTGCCCGGTCGCCGAATCTGGCGACCCAGTCGGCGGCCTGTTCGCAGGCCTGTTCCAGCACCCAGCGGCCGAGCGGCATGATCAGCCCTGTCTCCTCGGCGACGCCGACGAACTTCTCGGGGCCGATCACGCCGTGTTCCGGGTCGCGCCAGCGCACCAGTGCCTCGACGCCGGTCATCGCGCCGGTGGAGAGGTCGATCATCGGCTGGTAGTCGATGAAGAACTCGCCGCGGTCGAGCGCGGCGGGCATGCGCACCGATACGGCGTATCGGCTGACGGCGCGCGCGTTCTCCTTCGGGTCGAACAGCGTCCAGCGGCCGCGTCCGGCTTCCTTGGCGCGGTACAGCGTCAGGTCTGCGGCGCGGACGGCGGCGCCGGGCGTGGTGCTGGAGATCCGGCGTTCGAGGACGCCGACGCTGGCGCCGACGGCGAGCCGGTGGTCGCCGATCACCACGGGCTTGGTGAGCGCGGCGAGGACGGTCTTGGCGGCGGCGACGGCTTCCTGTTCGCCGCGGCAGTTCTCCAGCAGGACGACGAACTCGTCGCCGCCGAGCCGGGCCACCATGTGTCCGAGCGGGCTGAGCGCAGACTCCAGGCGGCCGGCGACCACGGTGAGCAGCTGGTCGCCCATGTCGTGGCCGAGGCTGTCGTTGACGACCTTGAAGCCGTCCAGGTCGACGTAGCACAGGCCGAAACGTTCGTCCGGCTCGGGCGATTCGAAGAGCCGCTCCAGCCGTTCGAAGAACGCGGCGCGGTTGGGCAGGCCGGTCAGCGGGTCGTGGGTGGCCTGGTGGCGCAGGCGTTCCTGGAGCCGGTAGCGGTCGGTGACGTCCTCCAGCATCGCGACCTGGTACAGCGGCGAGCCGTCGTCGTCGCGGATCAGCGAGACCGTGAGGTGCGTCCAGACCACTTCGCCGTCGCGCCGGTAGTACGGCTTGTCGAACTGGAAGTACTCGCGCTTGCCGCTGATCAGTTCCTCGTAGGCCTCCCACACGCCTGGGGTGTCCTCGGGGTGCATCAGGTCGTTGACGCGGACGCCCTGCATGTCCTCGGGGCCGCCGCCGAAGATCTCGCCGAGGGCCCGGTTGACGGCGAGGATGTTGCCGTCGGTGTCGCCGAGGCCGATGCCGATCGCCGCGGATTCGAACAGGGCGCGGAAGCGTGCCTCGGACACCCGCAGCGCCTTCTCGACCTCCTGCCGGGCGGTGTCGGCGGCCAGCCGGATCGCCTCCTGCTCGTTCAGGGTGCGTTCGCGCAGAGCGGCCGCCCAGCCGGCCGCGAACGCGCCCGACAGGGCGGGGCCGCGGCCGTCGGGGACGGGCTGGGTCTGGATCAACTGGACGGCGTCGGACAGCAGTTGGGGATCGGTGAAGTGGTTGTCGATCAGCAGCGCGCCGACCTGCCCGGCGAGCTCCGGGCGGAACGGGCGTTCCAGGGCGGCGCGGCGCAGCAGGTCGGCGGTCCGCGCGATCAGCGGGTTGAGGACGCCGGGGCGCACCGCCGCGCCGTGTCCGGTGCGCAGCATGGCGGCCCAGGCGGTGCGGAACCCGTGGTCGGGAGCGGCCGCCTCGTTCATGACAGGCGTCCGACGCCGGCCATCCCGGTGATCCGCTCGGGGTGCGGGTCGACGGCGTCGGCGTCGTCGGGGCGCCACTGGGACAGGTAGACCACCCCTGGTTCGACCAGGTCGAAGCCGTCGAAGAAGGAGGTGATCCGTTCGCGGCTGCGCATGGTGAGCGGGGTGGGGGTGGCGCGGTACAGGTCCTGGTGGGATTCGGCCTTGTCGGGGCGGCCGTCGAGGGAGGCGTGCGAGAGGATCAGCGCGCTGCCGCTGGGGAGGGCTTCGCGGAGTTTGGCGAGGATCTTCTCGGGCTCGTCGTCGTCGGTGACGAAGTGCATCACGGCGTTGAGGATGACGGCGACGGGTTCGCCGGGGGCGAGCAGCTCTTCGACCTCGGGGCGGGAGAGCAGGTCCTCGGTGTTGCGCAGGTCGGCGTCGACGACCTGGCACAGGGGGTCGTCGGCGAGGATCAGGCGGCTGTGGGCGACGGCGACCGGGTCCATGTCGATGTAGACGACGCGGGCGTCGGGCTGGTACTCGCGGGCCACTTCGTGGACGGCGCCGAAGGTGGGGATGCCGGAGCCGATGTCGAGGAAGCGGCTGATGCCTTCGCCGGCGACGTACTGGGTGGCGCGGTGCAGGAAGGCGCGGTTGGCCCGCATGATCTTGGGCAGGTCCGGCCAGAGTTCCATGGCCTTGCGCGCCATCCGCCGGTCGACCTCGAAGTTGTGCGAACCGCCGAGGTAGTAGTCGTAGACCCGGGCGGCATTGGGCTTGTCGAGGTCGGTCCCCGCAGGCACCCAGTTCGGACGCGCCATGACGGCACCCCTTCCGGCGGGCAATCGGTCGAAAAATGGCAACAGGACATAAAGATCTTCCTACACTTCGGATCCCCTCGGCAAGCGGCGTCGTCCGACCGGGCGTAGTGATCACCGCTGGCCGCAGGGCACCGACGGCCGCCGGTCCCGGCCACGAGGCAGCCGCCTGCCGGCGGGGCCTGCGGGCGGACGGCGCCAGGGTTACGCGGGGCGCGGGAGAGCGGCGGCGTCCGACCGGGCGTAGTGATCACCGCTGGCCGCAGGGCATCGACGGCGCCCGGCCCCGGCCACGAGGCTGCCGCCTGCCGACGGGGCCTGCGGATGGACGGCGCCGGAGTTGCGCGAGGCGCGGGAGAGCGGCGGCGTCCGACCAGGCGTACTGATCACCGCTGGCCGCAGGGCATCGACGGCGCCCGGCCCCGGCCACGAGGCTGCCGCCTGCCGACGGGGCCTGCGGGCGGACGGCGCCGGAGTTGCGCGAGGCGCGGGAGAGCGGCGGCGTCCGACCAGGCGTACTGATCACCGCCGGCCGCAAGGCACCGACGGCGGCCGATCCGGCCACGAGGCAGCCGCCTGCCGACGGGGCCTGCGGGCGGACGGCGCCAGGGTTGCGCGAGGCGCGGGAGAGCGGCATCGTCCGACCAGGCGTACTGATCACCGCCGGCCGCAAGGCACCGACGGCGCCCGGCCCCGGCCACGAGGCAGCCGCCTGCCGACGGGGCCTGCGGGCGGACGACGCCGGAGTTGCGCGAGGCGCGGCAAGCGGCGTCGTCCGACCGGGCGTAGCGATCACCGCCGGCCGCAGGGCACCGACGGCGCCCGGCCCCGGCCACGAGGCAGCCGCCTGCCGACGGGGCCTGCGGATGGACGACGCCGGGGTTGCGCGGGGCGCGGGAGAGCGGCGTCGCCCGACCGGGCGTAGCGATCACCGCTGGCCGCAGGGCATCAACGGCGGCCGATCCAGCCACGAGGCAGCCGCCTGCCGGCGCGCTCGGCGGGGGGACGGCGCCGGGATTGCGCGGGGCGCGGCAAGCGGCGTCGTCCGACCGGGCGCACGACACGCCGCAGGCCCGGTGCACGATCACCGCTGGCCGCAGCGCATCGACGGCGGCCCGGCATCGTGCACCGGAGCCGCCGCCCGCCCGCAGGGTTCGCGGGTGGGCGGCGGCGGGGTGGTGCGGGGGCGGTGTCAGCTGGTGGCGGTGCAGGTGAGGGTGGGGGTGGCGTTGCTGCCGGAGTAGTTGGCGCCGAAGCCGAACGCGGTGCTGGCACCGGCTGCGACGGTGCCGTTGTAGGCGAGGTTGGTCACGGTGACGGCCGGGCCGGACTGGGCGAGCTGGCCGTTCCACAGGTTGGTGATCTGCTGGTTGCCGCCGAAGTTCCAGGTGACCTTCCAGGTCTTGATCGCCGCGCTGCCGGCGGTGACGGTGACGTCGGCGTTGAAGCCGGCGCCCCAGTCGTTGGTGACCTTGTAGCTGGCCGTGCAGCCGGCGCCGGTGCCGCCGCCGGAGGCCTGGGTGGTGGCGACGAGTGCCGCGGAGGCCGCGGAGACGTTGCCCGCGGCGTCGCGCGCCTTGACGGTGTACGAGTACGCGGTCGAGGCGGTCAGCCCGGTTTCGGTGTAGGAGGTGCCGGCGGTGGACCCGATCAGAACACCACCGCGATAAACGTCGTAGCCGGTGACGCCGACGTTGTCGGTGGCGGCGTTCCAGGTCAGCGAGACGCTGCCGGCGGTGGTGGTGGCGGCCAGGCCGGTGGGGGCGGTCGGCGGGGTGGTGTCGCCGGTGGACGGGCCGAGCGCGGGGTAGGCGTTCTTCAGCAGTTCCTGGAACTGCGCGGAGAACCAGTGGCCGGCCAGCGGGGCGCCCGGCAGCGCGCCCGACATGTTGTTGTTGTTGCGCGGGTTGCCGGTGTACGTGGGGTCGCACATCCGGTCGAAGCCCTTGCCCTCGTTGTTCGGGATCGCCGAGCTCGCGCCGTCCGACTCGCCGGGCGGCTTGACCCACACGTAGGCGGCGATGCCGTCCTCGGGGGCGGCCTTGGGGCGTTCGCCGAGGCCCGCGCCGGACTGGTTGCACCAGTTGCCGGTCTGGAAGCGGCGGTCGATGCGGCCGCCGTCGACGTACGCGTCGACGCTGGTCGTCGGGCCCGGTCCGGCCGGTCGGCTGCTGCCGCCCCAGCCGTTGCGCGAGGTGTCGATCAGCATGCCGACGTTCGCGTTGAAGCCGGACGCGACCGCCTTGGTCCGGAACGCCTTGGCGTAGGTCGCCTCGTCGACGTAGTTGTTCCAGTCCACCCACTTCGACTGGCGCACCGAGGTGCCGTTCACCGAGTCGGCGACGGTGAAGTTGGGTTCGTGCAGCGCCGAGTAGTTGGCGGTGTTGGTGATGAAGCCCTGGACGTTGTTGACGGTCGAGCCGGACGCGGTGGCGGCCTGCTTGATGACGTCGATGGCGGGTTGCAGGTTGGAGTCCCAGCCGAGCCAGCCGTGGTGGCCGGCGTCCACGTAGTTGTAGACGTTCGGGATGGCGCCGAGCTTGGCGAGCGCGTAGCCGACGCCGTTCACGTAGTTGCCGTTGGCCTTCATGGTGTCGCAGGCGGGGGTGGCCGTGGCGGTGCCGCCGGCGTTGGTGACCAGGTTGGGGAGCGAGTCGATCTCGACGGTGGTGACGATCCGCAGGTTCGCGTAGGCCGGGTCGGCCAGGATGGCGGCGATCGGGTCGATGAACTCGCTCTTGTAGCGCGGCAGTTCGGTGGGGCCGAGTTCGCCGTTCGAGGCCAGGGCGGAGCAGTCGCGGCCCGGCAGGTCGTAGATGACGACCTGGAACACGTACGGCTTGCCCGCGGCCTGCTGCACGGCGGCGTTCAGGTGGTCGCGCAGGCCCATCACACCGTTGCCGCCGGCGATGGCCGCGATGCGGTCCATCCAGACGGCGGTGGGCTGGGTGGAGATGGCGGAGCCGCCCGGTTCGGCGGCGGCGTGGGCGGACCACTCGGGGTTCAGGTAGACCCCGGCGCCGACGAACGGGTTGTCCACGCGGGCGGTCGCCGCGGCGTGGGCGGCGGGGGTCGCGGCGGCGATCGGCAGTGCGGTCGCGGCGCTGAGCACCGCGGCCGCTGCCGCCGTCCGAAGACGGCGCGTCAGGTTGGCCGACACAGTCACGGGAGTCCTTTCGGGTGGGGGACGGACTCGGCGTGAGACACCCCCAACTGGTGGGAGCGCTCCCATACTTGGCCCGGACGGGATCGAACTCGGCCCGGGAACAACCGATATGAAGCCATGGCCTCCTGGTGTCGTCAAGGAGTTGCACAGAAACCATGGGAGCGCTCCCGCAGCGATGGCCGTACCCCCGCGAAGGGACGCGCACTTCACCACCTCGCCGCCCCACCGGCCCCACCCCGGGAGCAGGCCGGTCCACCTGGACGAAACTTTCACGGCACGCGTTGCGGAGGTGAGGTCGCCGCGCACCGTGGCAGGCTGAGGACGACCCGGAGTCCGAGGAGGAACGCGTGCCCGCCCGACCGCAGTTCGACGACGACCAGCGCCGCGCCCGGCTGGCCCGGCGGCACCACCTCGCCCAGGACGCCCGGGCGGACCGGGCCGAGCAGGTGGTGGACGACCTGGTCGCCGTGCACGCCACCGATCCCGCCACGGTGTTCCTCGCCGTCTCGGCCCGGCTCGCCACGCCCGGCATCGCCGACACCGAACGGGCCCTGTACCGGGACGGCACCGTGCTGCGCCAACACGGCATGCGCAGCACGCTGTTCGCGATCCCCGCCGCGCTCGCCCCGACCGTGTACACCTCCACCACCGCGAAGCTGGTGGCCCGCGAACGCACCCGCCTGCTCAAGGACTTCGCCGCCTCCGGCCGCGACGCCGACTGGACGGCCGGCGTGGAGGCCGCTGTCCGCGACGCCCTCGCCGACTCCGACCTGACTGGCAGTCAAATCGGCGAGCTGGTACCGCGGTTGCGGGAGAAGATCGAGTACGGTGCGGGCACCTCGTACCGCGCCGAGCAGTCGGTCGGGATGCGCCTGCTGCGGCTGCTCGGTATGGAGGGCAGCATGGTTCGTCGCCGCCCGGTGGGCAGTTGGACCAGCAGCCAGCACCGCTGGGCGCCGGGCCCGCCGGCCCCGGCCGCGCCGTCGGCGGCCGAACGGGCGGAGGCGCAGCGCGAGTTGGCGCGGCGCTGGCTGGAGCGGTACGGCCCGGGGACGGAGGACGATCTGGTGTGGTGGACGGGCTGGGGTGTCCGCGAGGTGCGGGCGGCGCTGGCCGGCTGCGCGGCCGTCGGGGTGGAACTCGCGGGCGGCGCAACCGGGTTCGTTCTTCCCGGCGATCTCGAAGCGGTCGCGGAGCCGGGCCCGTGGGCGGCGTTGCTGCCGGCCCTGGATCCGACCGCGATGAACGGGAAGCACCGCGACTGGTACCTGCCTTCCGGCCACCGTCCGCAGCTGGTCGACCGCTCGGGCAACATCGGCCCGACGGTGTGGTGGAACGGCCGGGTGGTCGGCGGCTGGGCCCAGCGGCCGGACGGCGAGGTGGTGTTCGAGCTCCTGGAGGATGCCGGCCGGGAGGCGGACGCCGCCATCGCGGCGCGGGCCGCCGAATTGCGCGCGGTGCTCGGCGACGCCCGGGTCACGCCGCGTTTCCGCACCCCGCTGGAGCGCCGCCTCTCCTCCTGAGGCGTTTGGTCCTCGCGGGCTCGCTGAACAACCTCTCGCTGCGGCCGGCGGACGTTCAACGCCACGACGAGGCGCTGGCCGTCACCCGGAAAGCGGTGGAGATCCTCCGTCGGCTCGCGGCCGGCGCGCCCGCCCGCCACGAACCCGCGCTCGCCGCCGCCCTGTCCGACCTCGGCTCCCACCTGGCCGCCACTGGGGACTACCGCGACGCCCTCACCGCCGAGGAAGAAGCTGTCCGCATCCGCCGCCACCTGGCCGCCGCCGGCCCCGCCGTCCACGACTCCCACCTCGCCACCTCGCTGCACAACCTCGGCCACCCCCTGGGCAGTCTGCGGCAGTTCGCCGAGGGCTACGCCGCCGGGTTCGAGGTCCTGACCATCCACCACCGGCCGGCCACCGTCGGCCCCGCCCGCCACATCGCCGACGTGGCCTGTGCGCTGCTCCTCCTCGCCCGGCTGCTGGGCGCGACCGGCCATCTTCCAGAAGTGCTGGAGGCCATGGAGGAGGCCGAGGCGCTCTACCGCTCTCTCGTCGCCGCCCGGCCCTCGCTGATCCCGGAGCTCAACGCCGTGCTGGGCGTGCGAGCGAAGGCGCTCGACGTGATGGGACGCCGGCAGGAGGCCGCGGAGGCGCGCCGCCGGAAGGTGCCGGACTCGTCCCGCTGAGCATGCGGGTGGTCCGAACGGCAGGCACGAGGTGCGGCTGCCACACCGCTCGGGTCCACTCGTCGATATCGGCGAACCACCGGTCGCCGGCCATGCGAACCGAGAGGATGGCGGACCATGCGGACCGAGGAATTCGAATTCGACCACAACGCGAAGGACATGCCGACCGACCCCGTCGAACTGCGCGGCCGGAGCCGCGAGAACGGAAAGATGGTGGTGCTCGACCGGTCCGGAGGAACGATCGAGCACACCGAATTCCCCGCCATTCTCGATCACCTCCAGGTCGGCGATCTGCTGGTGCTGAACGACAGCTACATGCTGTCGAACACGCTGGCATTCCGGCACGACGGCAAGGCAGTGGACGTCATCGTGTACGGCCACGAGCCGGACGGCGCGAACATCGTGAAGATCGACGCCCGGAAGAAACTCGAACCCGGCCTCACTCTGACATCCGTCGACGACCCCGAACTGAAATGTATTCTGGTCGGGCCGCAGCCCGACCGGCTCTGGAAAGTGACGTTCGAACCCGCCGAGCGACTGGTGCCCGCGCTCGATCGGCACGGGCGGCGCAGCGACGAGACCGTCCCGCTCGATCCGGCGAACTGGCAGTCGGCGCGCGGGGCGTACCGGTCGGTCTACGCCAGGACGCCGGGTTCGCTGGAGATCCCGTCGGCGGGCCTGCATTTCTCGCGGGAGCTGCTGGAGCGTATTTCCGACAAGGGGGTCGAGATCGCCTACATCACGCTGCATGTGGGCGCGACCGAGATCCTCGCGGTGCGGCATATCAGTGCGGACGAGGTCGAGGACCACAAGGTGCGGTCCGAGTATTTCGAGGTCGGGAAGAAGGCGGCCGCGCAGATCGGTCGGGCGATGGCCGAGGGGCGGCGGATTGTCGCGGTCGGCACGACGGTGATGCGAACGCTCGAATCGCTGAGGACCGGGGACGGGGCCGGAGTCGAGCCGCAGAGGGGGTGGACGGATCTCTACATCTATCCGGGGTTCCAGTTCCGGATCGTGAATGCGCTGGTGACCAATCTGCACCGGCCGCGTTCCAGTCACATTGTGCTCACGGCGGCGTTCGGCGGAAAGGATCTCGTGATGCGGTCCTATGCGGAGGTCCTCGAGAAGGGCGGGTACGAGTTCGACATGTTCGGTGATTGCATGCTCATTCTCTAGCTGCGGGGAGTGGTCGTGGGCGGTGCGTTTTCGCGGGACGGAACGGGGAGTGCGAAGTGGGCGCGGGCGGGCGCGGGGCGGATCGCGATGGGGGTCGCGGACATGGATCTGCCGGGGCCGCCGGCGGTGGGGGCGGCGTTGCGGGTGCGGGCGGGGCATCCGGCGTTCGGGTATCCGGTGGCGGAGGAGGCGGACCGGGTGCTGGTGGCGCGCTGGTACCGGCGGCGGCACGGGGTGGAGGTGCCGCCGGAGTGGGTGATGCTGCTGCCGTTCGGGCCGGGTACGGCGGTGCGGTTGCTGCTGGAGGCGGCGCGTCCGCTGTCCGGTCCGGCGGTGTGTGTGACGCCGGAGTGGAACGGGTTGGCGCGGGCGTGCCGGGCGGCGGGGGTGCCGGTGCGGGAGGTGCCGCTGGTCCATGCCCCGGACCAACGGGAAAACGCTTTCCGGTTGCCGCTCGGGGGGATCGCCGCCGTCCGCCCCGGCATGGTGCTGCTGAGCAGTCCGAACAATCCGACGGGTCTGCTCTGGCCGGCCGGCGACATCCGGGCGCTGGCCCGGACGGCGGCGCCGGGGCTGCTGGTGTCGGACGAGGTGCACGGGGATCTGCGGCATCCGGACGCGGGTGTGCCGCACCCGGTGGCGGTGGCGGTGACGGACGGCGCGCCGAACGTGGTGACGCTGAACTCGGTCGGCAAGACCTTCAACCTGTCGGGGGTGCCGAGCTGTCTCGCGCTGGTGCCGGATCCGGCGCTCCGGGCGCGGCTGGCGGAGGTGATGGCGGGGTTCGGCCTGTGGGAGGGCGGTCTGCTGGGCGCGCTGGTGCAGCGGGCGGCCCTCGCGGAGGGTGAGGAGTGGCTGGCGGGGCTGCTGACACGGTTGGTGACGGCCCGGGAGTCGGCGACGGCGGCGCTGGGCGGCGCGGTGCTGGCCCGTCCACAGGCGTCGTTCCTGCTCTGGCTGGACGGATCGGGTCTCGGAACCAGGGAAGAGCTGCTCACACAGCGTCATGTCGAACTGGCGAGCGGGTTTGACTTCGGTCCGGCCGGTTCCGGCTGCCTGCGGCTGAATTTCGCCCTGCCGCCGGACCGGCTCCGCACCGCTCTCACCCGCTTGACCTGCGCGACTACGAGCTGACGGGCGTCGAGGTTTGCCCCGGGGCAGACTGAGCAGGAACAACCGGGCCCTAGTCACGTACCGAGGGATGGTGAGTCCGGTGACAGTTGTACGCCCACCGCAGGCCGATCTACCGGCCGATTCGACACAGAGCGTGACCCCGCCGACGGAGTTGACCGAGGCGTCGGCCGAACGACACCTGGGCGCCATCTGCTTCAAGATCGGGCCGCCGGCGCTGGTCGGGGTGGAGGCGGAGTGGTTCGTCCATGACGGCCGATGTCCGACCGCCCCGGTGGATCCCGCCCGGGTGGCGGCCGCGCTGGCGGTGCTGCCCGGTTCGGCCGACGGCCCGGTGTTCCCGGCCGGCTCCAGGCTGACGTACGAACCCGGCGGGCAGGTCGAGCTCAGCTCCCCGCCCGCCGCCGACCCGGCCGCCTGCGCGGCGGGTCTGAGCACCGACCAGACGGTACTGCGGGCGGCACTCGCCGCCGAGGGCCTGCGGCTGACGGGCACCGGCACCGATCCGCTGGACCGCGAGCGCCGGATGCTGGCCACCCACCCGCGGTACCGGGCGATGGAACGCCACTTCGCCCGCGGCGGCCCGTGGGGCCGGATCATGATGACGGGCACCGCGTCCGTGCAGGTCTGCGTGGACGCGGGTACCGAGGCGACGCACCTCGACCGCTGGCGCCTGGCGCATCAACTGGGGCCGGTGCTGGTCGGCGCGTTCGCCAACTCCCCGCTGCTGGAAGGCCGCCCGACGGGCTGGAAGTCGACCCGGCAGCTGGTCTGGTCGCGGATGGACCCCTCCCGCACGCTGGCCCCGCCGCCGCTGGCCGACCCGCGCGAGGCGTGGACCCGGTACGTGCTGGACGCCGCGGTGCTGTGCGTGCGACGCCCGGAGGGCCTGCCGTGGGACGCGCCGGCGGGGCTGACGTTCCGCGGCTGGCTGCGCGGCGGCGGCGAACGCGGCGCCGTGCTGGCCGACCTGGACTACCACCGCACCACTCTGTTCCCGCCGGTCCGCCCGCGCGGCCACCTGGAACTGCGGATGATCGACGCCCAGCCCGGCGAGGGCTGGCGGGTGCCGCTGGCACTGGTGTCCGCGCTGATGGACGACCCGCAGGCCGCCGACGAGGCCCGGTCCGCACTGGAACGCCTCGGCCACGCGGGCTCACGCGCGCCCCGCTCGGGCCTGTGGCGGCGCGCCGCCGCGCTCGGCATGGCCGACGCCGAACTGCGCCGGGCCGCCCTGGCCTGCTTCTCCGCCGCCGAGCGGGCACTCGCCCGCCGCGACGGCCAACTCCGGCCCGCACTGCTGGAGTTCGCCGAACGCTATCCGGCCCGGGGCCGCTGCCCCGCCGACGACCAGTTGGCCGCGCTGCGCACCGGCGCCGCGCCCGCGCTGCAGGAGGACACCCCGTGCTGAACGCCGACCGCACCGACCCCGCCGTGCTGCGCGAGCTGATCGCCACCGAACTGCTGGCCGCCCGGGAACGCACCGGGCTGCTCACCGGCGCCGTCGAGGACGCCGAACTCGTCGCCCAGCACTCGCCGTTGATGTCACCGCTGGTGTGGGACCTGGCGCACATCGGCAACCAGGAGGAGCTGTGGCTGCTGCGCAACGTCGGCGGCCGCGACCCGATGCACCCGGAGATCGACCCGCTGTACGACGCGTTCGAGCACCCGCGCGCCAAGCGCCCCAGCCTGCCGCTGCTGCCGCCCGACCAGGCCCGCGCATACGCGTACGAGGTGCGCGGCCGGGTGCTGGACCTGCTGGCCGCCTCGCCGCTGGAGGGTGCGCCGCTGCTGGACGCCGGGTTCGCGTTCGGGATGATCGCGCAGCACGAGCAGCAGCACGACGAGACGATGCTGATCACCCACCAGCTGCGCAAGGGCCCGGCGGTGCTGGACGCCCCGCCGCCGCCCGCCGCCGAGGGCACCCTGGTACCCGAAGTGCTCGTCCCGGCAGGGCCGTTCACCATGGGTACCGACACCGAGCCGTGGGCGCTCGACAACGAACGCCCGGCGCACCTGGTGGACCTGCCGGCGTTCTGGCTGGACACCGCGCCGGTCACCAACGCCGCCTACCAGGCGTTCATCGCCGACGGCGGCTACCGCGACCCGCGCTGGTGGACGCCGGCCGGCTGGGAGCACCGGATGGCCGCCGACCTGACGGCTCCGCTGTTCTGGACCCAGCGGGACGGGCAGTGGCTGCGCCGCCGCTTCGGGCACGTCGAGCAGGTTCCGCCGAACGAGCCGGTGCTGCACGTCAGTTGGTACGAGGCCGACGCCTACGCCCGGTGGGCGGGGCGGCGGCTGCCGACCGAGGCGGAGTGGGAGAAGGCGGCCCGGCACGACCCGGTGACCGGCCGCTCCCGGCGCTTCCCGTGGGGCGACGATCCGCCCGGCCCGGAGCACGCCAACCTCGGCCAGCGCCACCTGCGCCCGGCCCCGGCCGGCGCCTACCCGCAGGGCGAATCGCCGTACGGGGCACGGCAGTTGATCGGTGACGTGTGGGAGTGGACGGCCAGCGATTTCACCGCCTACCCGGGCTTCCGGGCGTGGCCGTACCGGGAGTATTCGGAGGTGTTCTTCGGGCCCGAGTACAAGGTGCTGCGCGGCGGCTCGTTCGCGGTCGCGCCGGTCGCCTGCCGGGGTACCTTCCGCAACTGGGACTACCCGATCCGGCGGCAGATCTTCTCCGGCTTCCGCACCGCCCGCGACGCCGAGGGACGGGGTGAGATCTGATGTGCCGCCACTTCGCTTATCTGGGGCGGGCGGTGGCGCTGCGAACGGTCCTGCTGGATCCGCCGTTCGGCCTGCTGCGGCAGTCCTGGTCGCCCCGGTTGCAGCGCTTCGGCAACGTCAACGTGGACGGCTACGGGGTGGGCTGGTACGCCGAGGGCGACGAGCGGCCGGCCCGCTACCGGCGGGAGGGGCCGATCTGGGCGGACGGCGATCTCGCGGACCTGGCCCGGGTGGTGCGCTCGCACGCGATACTCGGCGCCGTCCGCTCGGCGACCCCGGGCTGCGCGCCGGGCCCGCAGGCGGCGGCCCCGTTCGCCGCCGGGCGCTGGCTGTTCAGCCACAACGGGGCGCTGCCGGGCTGGCCGGGCGCGTTCGAGCCGCTGGCCGAACTGCTGCCCACCGCCGAGCTGTTGGAGCTGGAGGCGCGCACCGATTCGGCGCTGCTGTGGGCGGTGGTGCTGAACCGACTGCGCGCGGGCGTCGAGTTGGGCAAGGCGCTCGCCGAAGTGTGCCTGGCGGCGTCCGAGTTGGCCGATGCCAGGATCAACCTGCTGGCCACCGACGGCAGTTCGCTGGCCGCGACCGCCTGGGGCGACACACTGTTCCAGCGCCGGGACGCGGACGGCTCGCTGCTGGTGGCCTCCGAGCCGTTCGACGACGGGCCGGGCTGGTCCGAAGTCCCCGACCGTTCCCTGCTGGTGGCCGACGCGGCCGGCAGCGCGCTCACCCCGCTGGTGGCCCACCCGGCCGGCAGCGCGCTCACCCCGCCGGCCCCGACCGGGCCGCGAAGCCGAGAGGACGCAACGCTGTGACCGGATACCGGTTGACCCGGCTGCTGCCCGCCGACCACCTGCACCACGCGCTGCGCGCGGACGTCCGCGCCGGCCTGGCCGGGAAACCGAAACGGCTGCCGCCGAAGTGGTTCTACGACGCCCGCGGCTCCGAGCTGTTCGAGGAGATCACCCGGCTGCCCGAGTACTACCCGACCCGGGCGGAGCGGGAGATCCTGACGGCGCGGGCCGGGGAGATCGCGGCCGCGACCGGGGCCCGCACCCTGGTCGAACTCGGCTCGGGCTCCTCGGAGAAGACCCGGCTGCTGCTGGACGCGCTGCGCGCGCACGGCACGCTGGAGCGGTACGTGCCGGTCGATGTCAGCGAGAGTGCGCTGGAGTCGGCGGCGAAGTCGCTGATCGCCGACTACCCGGGGCTCGAAGTCTCGGCGGTGCTCTCGGACTTCACCACCGGCCTCGGCCTGCCGGAGAAGGGCGGCGGCCCCCGGCTGGTGGTGTTCCTCGGCGGCACGCTGGGCAACCTGGTGCCGGCCGAGCGGGCCAAGTTCCTGTCCGGCCTGCGGGCCCAACTGCTGCCGGGCGACGCCCTGTTGCTGGGAACGGACCTGGTGAAGGACCCGGCGGTGCTGGTCGCCGCGTACGACGACGCGGCGGGCGTGACGGCCGAGTTCAACCGGAACCTGCTGACGGTGCTGAACCGCGAGCTGGACGCGGACTTCGACCCGGCGCAGTTCGCGCACGTCGCGCTCTGGGACGCCGAGCAGGAGTGGATCGAGATGCGGCTGCGCTCGCTGCGGTCACAGAGCGTGAAGATCACGGAACTGGGTCTCGCGGTGCACTTCGAGGAGGGCGAGGAGCTGCACACCGAGGTGTCGGCGAAGTTCCGGCGCGAGCGGGTGGAGCGTGAACTGTTCGCCGCCGGACTGCGGTTGAGCGACTGGTGGACGGACTCCGAGGAGCGCTTCGGCCTGTCGCTGTCACGGCCGATGACGGACGCGTAGGGGCCGACCGCGGCCACCGGGCCCGCCCGCCGGCGGTAATTCGCTGGCGGGCGGGCCTTCACGCCCGGACAATGCCCGGGTGCAGAACACTGAACAGCGGACGGCGACCGTCCTGATCGCATGGCAGGGTGAACTCCTCGGCGCGGTGGGGCCTTTCACGGCTTCCTCGCCCTACTGGGCGCAGATCGGCGAGGTGGTGCAGGCGGCGTCGGAGGCGGCCGGGGTCCCGGTGGCGCTGCTGCGGATGCTCTCCGTGGACGGCGGCGAGACCGGAAGCAGCGGCGACGTGGTGTACCTGGCGCAGGCCCTGGAGCGTCCGTCCCGGCCGCTGGCGGCGGCCCCCGCCGAAGACCTCGACGAGCAGCCGCTGCGGCTGCCGTGGGCGTCGGCGGACGGCCTGGCCGCCGAATGGGCCTGGGCGGACGGCGAGTTGGCGGCCCTCGGCCGGCCTCGGACCGGCCCCGTGGAGCAGCTGCGCAGCTGGAACCTGTCGGCGCTGTCGCGGTTCCCGACCGGCACGGGCGCGGCCTGGCTGAAGAGCACCCCGCCGTTCGCGGTGGCCGAGGCCGAGGTGATCGCCCGGGTCGCGAAGGCGGATCCGGAGCTGGTGCCGCGGGTGCTGGCGGCGGACGGCCGCCGGATGCTGATGGACGACGTGCCGGGCGTGGACTGCTGGGGGCTGCCGGAGGACGGCATGCTGAGCGTGGTCGACCGGTGGGCGTCCGTGCAGGCGGCCGTCGCGGAGGACGGGCCGGGCGGCTTGACGGACCGTTCACCCGCGGCGCTGGCCGCGCTGTTCCCCGCCCTGCTGGAGCGGCTGCGCCCCGAACTCACCGCCGAGGAGTACGACCGGGCGCTCGCGCTGGGCGACCGGCTGCCCGCCCTCGTTGACGAACTCGCGGACTGCGGGCTCCCGTTGACGCTGGTGCACGGCGACTGCCACCCGGGCAACTGGCGTTGGGACGGCCGGCGCGGAGTGGTGCTCGACTTCTCCGACGCGGTGTGGAGCCACCCGGCCCTCGACGGCCTGCGCCCGGACCCGTTCCTCTCCCCCGAACGCGGCGCCACCGTCCGCGACCGCTGGGCCGCCGCCTGGCAGTCCCTCGTCCCGGACAGCGACCCGCTGCGCGCCCTGAAGCCGGCCGCCCCGCTGATGCACCTCCACTACGCGGTGCGCTACCAGGAGTTCCTGGACGGCATCGAGCCCAGCGAGCGCCCGTACCACACCGGCGACCCGGTGGCCTCGCTGCGCCGCGCCCTGCGGTAGCCGCTTCCCCGTCGCGCCGGGAGCCCGTACGGCCCGGCGCGGCGGGCGTGGGGCGGATCGCTACGGCCAGTTGCTGCCCGGGGTGGGGGTGGGCAGGTCGGTCGGTATCTGCGTGGCGAAGACGGACATGCCGATGGCGGCGACGGCGAACACCAGGCCGGCCACGGCGAAGAACGAGCCGATCGCGAGAACGACGACGTGTCCGGGGTGGCGGCCGGAGCCGGGGGCGTCGGCGGGGATGGCCTCCTGGGGGTGAGCGGGGAGGTACCGGACGGTGACGCGGTCACCGACGATCCGGGGGATGCCGGTGGTGTCCCTGAGGCGGATGTCCCGGCCGTCGGCGGTGCGGAAGCCGAGGATGACGTAGCGGCTGGTGCGGATGGTGACCGAGTCCGCGACGCGGTCCTGCGTCAGGTAGGCGTCCAGCACCTCGGCCTCGGCGACGAGTCCCTCGGTACGGACGCGGTCACGGCGGCGGAAGCGCCGCAGGGCGAAGACGACGCCGCTGACGCCGAGGCCCGAGATCAGCAGGCCGACCAGGGCCATCAGGCCCGTGATCAGGCCGAAGACCGTGGTGAAAGTGTCTACTGCATCGTTCATTGGTCCCCCCGACAGTGGTGCGAGTGCGCCGAACAATAGGGGTCGGCCGGCGCACCCGGCAAGAGGTGTTCTCCGGTCCCGGGACCGGGAGATCGGGCCAGGTCAGAGCCAGGCTTCCGGGTCGGTGGGCCCGGTCGGCGGGTCGGCGCGGATCGCGCGGACGCCGACCACGGTGACGAGGAGGCCGACCCCGGCGAAGAGAACCGGGAAGACGAGCGTGGACCAGGAGAGTTGCTCGGGAAGCAGCGCGTGGCCCGGGCGGACCAGAGCGGTGACGGTGTCACCGGGCACAAGGTGGTCGGGGGCGGTGCGGATGTCGTCGACCGGAACGGGCTCCGGTATGCCGAGGATGATCTCGAAGGCATTGGTGCCGCCCGGCTTGTAGTGGGCGCTCAGGACCGTCGCTTAGACCCGCGGTGCGCCGGCGAAGTCGCAGCGGGCCTGAATGTTCAACCAGCCGAGGAAGACTCCGACAAGGAGGAGGAGCGGGCCGACCAGGACGCCGATCTTCTTGCTGCGACCCATGGTGACGTCCCCCTCGGTGCGGCTCCCGCGAACGAGTTGATCATGGCAGGTGGGACGCACGCGGGGAAGGGCCGGGCAGGTCAGGGCGACCAGACGCCGGGGGTGGGCGGGTCGGACGGCATGTGGGCGAGGGTGATGACCAGTCCGATGATGCCGCCCACGGTCAGCAGGATGCTCATCACGATGCCGAAGGTGTCCTGCACGGCGCTGCGGTCGACGGCCACGGCCCGGTCCGGGCGCTCCGGCAGGTAGCGGACCGCGACCCGGTCGCCGACGGCGCGTCGATGGCCGTCCCTCTCGTCCACCCGGACCTCGCTGCCGTCCGGCGTGCGGAACCCGAGGATGGTGTGGCGCGTGGTGGTGGTGCTGCGGTTTTCGCCCACACCGCTGGCGCTTTCGGAGGTGAAGACCACCAGGACGACCGCTTCGGCGAGCAGGCCCTCGGCCAGGGTGCGCCGCGCGCGATCGGCCTGCCAGGCGGTGCCGATGCCCGCCGCGACCCCCGTCGCCACGACGAAGAGGGAGAACACGATTCCGGCGACAGTCGGTCCGTAGCCCGTCATCCCGATCCCCCATCGGTCGCGGCCGTTCCCGCCCGAAGGTACGGTGCGCCCCTCCCCTGCCGACGTCAACACACCTGCTGATACCGATTTCCGGCGGGCCGTCAGACGATCTGCCGGTAGCGGAGTTCGAGCCCGTCGAGCAGCGCTTCGAGGCCGGTTTCGAAGGCGCCTTCGTCGATGGTGCGCCGGTGTTCGGCGAGGCGGTGGGCGTCGGCGAGGTGGGGGTACTCGGCGGTGTAGAGGGCGGCGTCCTCGGGGAAGCCGGCGGCGAACGAGCCGAGGGCCGAGCCGGTGATGAAGTAGCGCATCAGGGCGCCGATCCGGGTGGCCTGGCCGCGGGGCCAGCCGGCATCGACCAGGCAGCCGAAGACGGCGTCGGCGAGGCGCAGCGCGTTGGGGCGGCGGCCGGGGCCTTGGGCGAGGACGGGGACGAGGTGGGGGTGGGCGGCCAGGGCGGCGCGGTAGGAGCGGGCCCAGTCGCTCAGGGCGGTGCGCCAGTCGGGCGGCGCGTCGAACATGGTGAGGTCGACCTCGCCGATGACACTGTCGACCACGGCGTCGAGGAGTTCGTCCTTGGTGGCGAAGTGGTTGTAGAGGGACGGTCCGCTGACGGAGAGTTCGGCGGCCAGGCGGCGGGTGGAGAGGGCGGGCAGTCCCTCGGTGTCGACCAGGGTGAGTGCGGCGGCGACGATCCGGTCCCGGCTGAGCAGGGGGGTGCGCGGGCGGGCGATCGTGGCCTCCTCGGGTCGCGGGCCGTCGGGGCCTGTTCGGCTCCGGAACCGCCCCATTGTCGCAGGCGCCCCCTTCCGTGCGGGGCGGGGGCGGGCTACAGTCACCGTAAAACTTGCACCGCTAGTTTATTCGGGGCGCCGGAGTGCCGCCGTCGGAATGTCGAGTCGAGGGGTCGCCGCGTGGACCTGGAGCTGACCGGGGAGCAGGCCGCCGTCCGGGAGTTGGCGGCGGGGTTCACCGACCGGGAGATCGTGCCGTTCGCCGCCGGGTGGGACCGGGCGGAGTCGATCGATCCGGGGATCGTCAAGAAGCTCGGTGAGCTGGGGTTCCTGGGTCTCACCGTGCCCGAGGAGTACGGCGGCAGCGGCGGTGATCATCTGGCGTACTGCCTGGTACTGGAGGAGCTGGGGCGCGGCGACTCCTCGGTGCGCGGGGTGGTGTCGGTCTCGCTGGGGCTGGTCGGCAAGTCGATCAACGCGTTCGGCACCGAGGAGCAGAAGCGGCAGTGGCTGCCCCGGCTGTGTTCGGGCGAGGCGCTGGCGTGTTTCGCGCTGACGGAGCCCGGTACCGGTTCGGACGCGGCGAACCTGACGACGCGGGCGGTGCGGGACGCTGGGGGCACCACCCGCTTGAGCGCAGCGAAAAGTGGGGGAGATTGGCTGATCTCCGGCGCGAAGATGTTCATCACCAACGGGACGTGGGCCGAGGTGGCGCTGGTGTTCGCCCGCACGGGTGAGCCCGGCCACCGGGGGGTGAGCGCTTTCCTGGTGCCGACGGACTCCCCCGGGTTCACCCGCACGCTGATCCACGGCAAGCTGGGGCTGCGCGGGCAGGCCACCGCCGAGCTGCACCTCGATGCCGTCCGGGTGCCCGACAGCGCACGGCTGGGCGAGGAGGGCAAGGGCTTCACGGTGGCGATGGCGGCGCTCGCCAAGGGCCGGATGTCGGTGGCGGCGGGCTGCGTCGGCATCGCGCAGGCCTCGCTGGACGCGGCGGTGCGCTACGCCGGCGAGCGCGAGCAGTTCGGAAAGTCCATCGCGCACCACCAGTTGGTGCAGGAGCTGCTGGCCGACATCGCGGTGGACGTGGCCGCGGCCCGGATGCTGACCTGGCGGGTCGCCGACCTGATCGACCGCCGGCTTCCCTTCGCCACGGAGTCGTCGGTCGCCAAGCTGTTCGCCAGCGAGGCGGCGGTGCGGTGCGCGAACAACGCGCTGCAGGTGTTCGGCGGGTACGGCTTCACAGACGAGTACCCGGTCGGCAAGTATCTGCGCGACGCCCGCGTGATGACGCTGTACGAGGGCACCAGCCAGATCCACAAGCTGCTCATCGGGCGTTCCCTGACCGGGGTCAACGCCTTCTGACTCCCACCGGGGTCAACGCCTTCTGACTCCCACCGGGGTCAGCGCCTTCTGACGCCGGCCGCCCACCGGGCGGGACCGGCCCATCGGTAACCACGTGGAACAGGAGCTCGACGAAGTGCTTCCGGTCTTCATCGCCGCCGCCCGCCGCACCCCGATCGGTCGGCTGCGCGGCGCGCTGTCCAGCGTCCGGCCCGACGACCTGTCGGCGGCCGTGCTGCGCGGGCTGCTCGCCCAGGTGCCGGGGCTCGACCCGGCACGGATCGACGACGTGTACTGGGGCGCCGCCAACCAGGCCGGCGAGGACAACCGCAACCTGGCCCGGATGGCGGTGCTGCTGGCGGGGCTGCCCGATTCGGTGCCGGGCGCGACCGTCAACCGGCTGTGCGCGTCCGGGATGGAGGCCGTCACCATGGCGGCCCGGGCGATCGGCTCCGGCGAGGCGGACGTGGTGGTGGCGGGCGGCTGCGAGTCGATGAGCCGCGCCCCGTTCGTACTGCCTCGCCCGGACGAGGCGTTGCCGCACCGGATGGAGACCTTCGACACCCGGCTCGGCTGGCGGCTCACCAACCCCCGGATGCGTGAGCTGCACGGCGTGCTGTCGATGGGCGAGACCGCCGAGGAGGTCGCGGGGCGTTACGGCATCAGCCGCGAGGCGCAGGACGCGTTCGCCCTGCGCAGCCACCAACTGGCCGCGCAGGCACGGGAGTCTGGCCACTTCGACGCCGAGCTGCTGGCCGTCGAACGCCCGGACGGGGTGCGGGTGGAGCGCGACGAGTCGATCCGGCCCGACACGACGGCGGAGAAGCTGGCCGCACTGAAGCCGGTGTTCCGGGCGGGCGGCAGCGTCACCGCGGGCAACGCCTCGCCGATGAACGACGGCGCGGCGGCACTGCTGCTGGTGAGCGAACGAGCGCTGGCGGAGCTGGAGTTGGAGCCGCTGGGCCGGTACGTGGCGGGCGCGTCGATGGGCGTGCACCCGGACGTGATGGGCATCGGGCCGGTCCCGGCGACCCGGCGGGTGCTGGAGCGCGGCGGCTGGAAGCTGCAGGACGTGCAGACCGCCGAGTTCAACGAGGCGTTCGCGGCCCAAGCGCTGGCGTCCGTCGGCGAGTTGGGCATCGACCCGGAGCTGGTGAACCCGTCCGGCGGGGCGATCGCGCTCGGCCACCCGCTGGGCTGTTCGGGTGCCCGGATCCTCACCACCCTGCTGCACCGGATGCGCCGCACCGGCGCCCGGCGCGGCCTGGCGACGATGTGCGTGGGCGTCGGCCAGGGCTCCGCGGTGCTGGTCGAGCGGGACTGACTCTTCTTTATCTGGCGATGCATCGGAAAGGTGTGGCTGTGGGCAAGTTCGACGGCAAGGTGGCGGTGGTGACCGGCGCCGCGCAGGGCATCGGGGCGGCGACGGCGCGGAAGCTGGCCGAGGAGGGCGCGGCGGTGGCCGTGGTCGACCTGACGGCGGAGCGCGCCGAGGGCACCGTGAAGGAGATCCTCGCGGCGGGCGGCACGGCGCGCGGGTTCGGCTGCGACGTGGCCGACTACGAGGCGGTGGAGGCGGTGTTCGCCTCCGTGGTCGAGGAGTTGGGAGGGGTTCACATCCTGGTGAACAACGCCGGGATCACCCGCGACAACCTGTTCTTCAAGATGCCGAAGAGCGACTGGGACGCGGTGCTGACGGTCAACCTGACCAGCGCCTACAACTGTTCGCACGTCGCGCAGCGGTACTTCGTGAAGCAGAAGTACGGCAAGATCGTGTCGCTGAGTTCGCGTTCGGCGCTCGGCAACCGCGGTCAGGCGAACTACGCGGCGGCGAAGGCCGGCATCCAGGGGCTGACGGCGACGCTGGCGATCGAGTTGGGCCCGTTCAACGTGAATGTGAACGCGGTGGCGCCTGGGTACATCGCGACCTCGATGACGGCGGCGACGGCGGAGCGGGTCGGGGCGACGCCGGAGGAGCACCAGGCGGAGGTCGCGCAGCGCACCCCGCTGCGGCGGGTGGGTCTGCCGGAGGAGGTCGCTTCGGTGGTGGCGTTCCTGGCGAGCGAGGACGCGTCGTACGTGAGCGGGCAGACGCTGTACGTCAACGGCGGCGCGCGGTAGTTCGGCCGGGGCGGGGCCGCTGCTTCCGGCAGTGGCCCCGTCTCTCGTTAACGACTTCCGGAACCCGGGTCGTTGGGGTGCGGCTCCAGCGGGGTGACGACGGCGGTCATCCACGGCCACATCGGCAGCGTGCCGAGTACGTCCGTGCGCAGCCGGGCCTCGTCCTCGGCGCGCCAGATGCCGACGCTGCGCTTCTCGCCGACCGGCCGCCACAACCTGAACAGCCGCCCGGTGGCGGCGAGTTCAGCGGCGCGCTCGTGTTCGGCGGCGCGGCGCCGGTCGACCTCCTCGGCGGGGACGTCCTGGGGTACGGCGGTGGTGATCTCGACCAGGAACTCCTGCACGGTCCTGCTCCGTCTCTCCGGTCTCCCGGGTGCCGGCGGCGCGGGGGTGGCGCCGCTCGGCGTCCATCGTCGGTCCGGGGGCCGGTCGTCGCGGCGACCGACACCCGGCCGTCAGCGGTTCATGCCGAGAGCGAGTTCGCGGCCCTGCCAGCGGCGGCGCAGCCAGCGGTCGTGGCCGGCCACCACGATCGCGCCCGGGCCCTTGCCGCCCATGGCCTCCTCCAGTTCGTCGCAGAGGAGTGGTGAGAGGTGGTTGGTGGGTTCGTCGAGCAACAGCAGGTGCGGCGGGCGGGCCACCAGGAGGGCGAGGGCGAGGCGGCGGCGCTGGCCGACGGACAGGGCGCCGACGGGGCGGTCGAGGTCGGCGGCGGCCAGCAGGCCGAGCGAGGAGAGCGGGACGCGTTCGGCGTGGTCGGGGCCGAGGGTCAGCTCGTAGGTGTCGGCGGCGGTGCGCTCGGGGCGGGCGAAGGTGGTGTCCTGGGTGAGCAGGCCCACGGTCAGCCCGGGGCGCCGGTGTACCTCGCCGGTGGCGTCGAGGCGGCCGGCCAGGACGGCGAGCAGGGTGGACTTGCCCGTGCCGTTGGGGCCGGTGATCAGCAGGCGTTCGTCCGTGGCGATCTCCAGTTCGTCCAGGGTGAGCCTTCCCGGGATGTGGATCCGGTGCAGCGTCACCAGCGGATCGGGGTTCTCCTCCTCCGGGCCGGTGGTGAGGTTCTGCGGGGCGAAGCGCAGGGGGACGGGCGGTTCGGCGACCTGGCGGCGTTCCAGGTCGGCGAGTCGGCCGGCGGCGTCGCGGACCCGGCGGGAGATCTGTTGCTGCACCCGGCCCGCGCGGTGGCCGTAGCCCATTTTCTCGTTGTCGGTGGGGCCGCGGTCGGGGGCGAGGCGGTGTGAGGTGACTCCCGCGGAGCGTCGCAGTTCCGCCAACTCCCGTTGCTCGGCGGCGTACTGGCGCTCCCAGCGATGCCGGCCGGCTCGCTTGGAGCCCAGATAGGCGCGGTAGCCGCCGCCGAACCGGACCGGGCCGTCGGTGGCCGGGTCGAGATCGATCAGGTCGGTGCAGACGGCGTCGAGGAACGCCCGGTCATGGCTGGCGACGACCACCGTGCCGGGCAGAGCACGGAGTTGGTCCTCCAGGAAGGCGGCGGCGTCGTCGTCGAGGTGGTTGGTGGGCTCGTCGAGCAGGACGGCCGACGGGCGGCGGACCAGCAGGGCGGCCAGGGCGAGGCGGCCGCGCTGCCCGCCGGAGAGCGAGCCGAGGGGGCGCCGGTGTGCGACGGCGGCGAGGCCGAGGCCGTCGAGCAGCAGGGCGGCGCGGCGGTCGGCGTCCCAGGCCTCGCGGTGCTGAGTCTGTTCCAGCCGGGTGCCGTAGGCGGCCAGCAGGGCGGGCTGGCGCGGGTCGCCGTCGGGGAGTTCGGCGAGTTCGCTGCCGAGACGGTCGAGTTCGGCGAGGTCGGTGCGGGCCTCGCGCAGCGCGTCGTCCAGGACGGCGGCGACGGTGGTGGCGGCGTCGAACGGCATTTCCTGGTGCAGGAATCCGAGGTCGGCGGGGCGGGTGACGCTCCCGGCGTCGGGTTCGTCCGCGCCGGCCAGCACCCTCAGCAGGGTGGACTTGCCGCAGCCGTTCTCCCCGATCAGGCCGAAGCGGCGGCCGGGGGCGGCGGTCAGGGACAGTCCGTCGAGGATCCGGAGGCCGCCAAGGATGCGGATCAAGTCGTGTGCGATCAGGGCGGGTTGGGGCATGGGGGGACTCCGGTTCGGTCTGTGGCGGCCCGTCCGGACGCGAGTCTCCGGCCGACGGGCGGACGGGCGGACGGACGGGCGCGCAGAGCAAGTCACGGACGAGCAGCGAAGGTTGAAGGCGGCACCGGTGCGCACACCTGCGGCGGAATCCCACGGCCGACGGGCACCCAGGCCAAGTCAGCGGCCGGCACGGCAGGTTGGGGGACGGCGCGACCGGCATCGAGCGATGGGTCGTGGCCGGCGCGCCTACCCTCAGGCAGAAGGGACGCCGAGCACGCGAACCAAGTCACGTGCGTGCGCGGCAGGTTGGGGCCGAAGAACTCGGCCGTGCTCGGCCTCCCGGCCCGCCCGGGCATGGTGCCACAGGCGGGCCGGGAGCCGACGGCACGTCACACCGTCGGGGCCGCGACCTCCCGGAGGGCGCCGCCGGTCAGTTGCAGGCGGCGGTCGATGCCGATCTCGGCGAGGAACCGCTCGTCGTGGCTGATCACCAGGAACGCGCCCTTGTAGGCGTTCAGTGCGCTCTCCAACTGGCCGACGCCGACCAGGTCGAGGTTGTTGGTGGGCTCGTCGAGCAGCAGCAGCTGCGGGGCGGGCTCGGCGCACAGCACGCAGGCCAGGGTGGCGCGCAGCCGCTCGCCGCCGGACAGCACCCCGACGGGGAGGTGCGCGCGCGGGCCGCGGAACAGGAACCGGGCGAGCAGGTTCATCCGCTCCGCCTCCGGGCGCTCGGGAGCGAACTTGGCGAAGTTCTCCGCGACGGTGTGGCTCTCGTCCAGCAGGTCCAGGCGCTGCGAGAGGTAGGCGATCCGGCCCTCGCCCCGCCGCAGCTCGCCGCCGTCGGGAGTGAGCGCGCCGGTGATCAGCCGCATCAGGGTGGTCTTGCCGGCGCCGTTGGGGCCGGTCAGCGCGATCCGCTCGGGGCCGCGGACGACCAGGTCGATGCCGCCCGGGGCGAACACCTCGCGGTCGCCGAGCCGGACCTGGAGGCCGGTGCCGTGGAACAGGGTGCGGCCGGCCGGCACCTGGGTGTCGGGCAGTTCCAGGCTGAGGCGCTGCTCCTCGCGCACCGCCCGCCCGGCCTCGTCGAGGCGGGCCCTGGCCTCGTCGACCCGGGCGGCGTGCACCTGCCCGGAGCGGCCTGCGGCCTCCTGCGCGCCGCGCTTCATGTTTCCGGCGAAGATCTTCGGCAGGCCGGCGTTCTTCAGGTTCTTCGCGGCGTTGCTGGCCCGCTTGTCGGCGCGCTCCCTGGCCTGCTGGGCCTCGCGCTTCTCCCGCTTCAGGTTCTGCTCGGCGTTGCGGACGTTGCGTTCGGCGACCTCCCGCTCGCCCCGGACGGCCTCCTCGTAGGCGGTGAAGTCTCCGCCGTACAGGCGCAGTTCGCCGCCACCGAGTTCGGCGATCCGCTCCATTCGGTCGAGCAGCGCGCGGTCGTGGCTGACCAGCAGCAGGCACCCGTTGAACTCGGACAGCACCTCGTACAGCCGGTGGCGGGCCTCCACGTCCAGGTTGTTGGTGGGCTCGTCGAGCAGCAGCACGTCGGGGCGGCGCAGCAGTTGAGCGGCCAGGCCGAGGGAGATCACCTGGCCGCCGCTGAGCGTGCTCAGGCTGCGGGTCATTTCGAGGTGGCCGAGGCCGAGGCGGTCGAGCTGGGCGCGGGTGCGTTCCTCGATGTCCCAGTCGTCGCCGATGGTGGCGAAGTGCTCCTCGGCGACGTCGCCGGACTCGACGGCGTCCAGGGCGCGGATCACCTCGGCGATGCCGAGCACGTCGGCGACCGTGAGCTTCCCGGTCAGCGGGAGGGTCTGCGGCAGGTACCCGAGCGTGCCGGAGACGGTCACCGAGCCTGCGGTGGGCTTGAGTTCACCGGCGATCAGCCGGAGCAGGGTGGACTTGCCGGACCCGTTCGGGGCGACCAGGCCGGTGCGGCCGGTCGGGACGGTGAACGACAGGTCGTGGAAGACCTGGGTGTCGTCCGGCCAGGAGAAGGACAGGTTGGAGCAGACGACGGCGGCGTCGGACATGGTGAAGAGACCTCGAAGGTGCAAGAGGGCAGGGAACGGCCACTGCGAACAGACCGCTGCGAACGGGCCACTGCCCTGGGGAAACGGGCGAAAAAAGGGGTCGACGAAACGGACCACTCCGGCAGCGCTCCTGTGCGCCGGCCCGGTGGCCGTCAGATCCGGATCTCACCCGGAGATGTCGTCGTCACCCGCCACGTTTCTGTCCTTCGTCCCACGCGAAATCGCGTACCTACGGTGTCGCGGCGAGTGTAGCGCTTCCTCACGCCGGACGTCGCACCATTTTTCCCGTGGGGCAACTTCGCGGTCGCCACTTCCCGTTGGGCCGGTCGGGTGTGCGGCGGCGGTGCGGGGCGGCTTCCGGGCCCCGCCGGTTGCGCTGCGCTGACTACCGTGGCCTCCTGGCCGTCGAACAACCCCGAGGAGCGGAACATGACCACGGACGACCGTCGCGAACGCTTCGAGCGGGGCATGGAGGTCCTCGCGCGCATCGACGGCGAGGCGGGCGAGCGGGTGGTGGCGGCGCTGGCGGACGTCTCCCCCGAACTGGTGCACCAGATCGCCGCCTGGGGGTTCGCCGAGATCTACTCCCGTCCGGCCCTGGCACCGCGCGACCGGCAACTCGTCACCCTCGGCATGCTCACCGCGCTCGGCGGCTGCGAGCCCGAGCTCGAGGTCCACGTGAACGCCGCGCTGAACGTCGGTCTGACGCCCCAGCAGATCGTCGAGGCCCTGCTGCACGCCGCCGCGTACTGCGGGTTCCCCCGGGCGATCAACGCCACCCTCGCCGCGAAGCGGGTCTTCGCCGAGCGCGGCCTGCTGCCCGTCCGCGAGGAGTGACGCCGGCGGGCGCGGGTAGCGTGGGCAGGCCGATCGACGCAGCCGCATCCGCAGGGAGACCGCCCGATGACCGAACCGGCCACCGAGCACTGGGAGTTCACCGACCACTGGCCCGCCGTGGGCTGCGGGCAGGACGCCGTCGCGGAGCTGCGGCGGCGGATCGCCGGGGGCCGGGCGGAGAACTGGCTGCGCAGTTCGCACGGGCGGCAGTTGGCGGTGGTCTCCAACGGCGTGCGGGCGATGGTCATGCTGCTGGCCGCGCCGGGCGACCCGGGCGAGCACGCCGTCGATCCGGGCGCGGGCGGCTGGAGCGACGGCTACCTGCTCGCCAACGGCCAGCAGGACGAGTACCCGGACCAGGACACCGTCCCGCTCGGCCGGGCGCTGCACCTCGTCCGGCACCTGCTGGACACCGGCACTCCGCCGCCGGACGTGCCGTGGTCCATCGACAGCTGATGGGCCGTCAACTACCTGCCGCAGCACCGGCCTTCGCATCGGCGAGCTTCTGCAGATAGCGTTCGGCGGCGCGCAGCTTGCGGCCGTCGGGGCCGGGCAGGTGGGCACGGAGTTCGATGATCTCGGGGGCGATGCGGATCGCCTCGGCCGGGTCCTTGACGGCGCGCCAGCACGCCTCGGCGTTGGTGGCGGCGCGCTGGGTCTCGGGGTGCTCGGGGCCCTCGGTCTGGAGCATCGCGGTGGCGACCTGGCGGTACAACTCGGCTGCCAGCACGGGCAGTCCGGCCACCCGGGAGACGTGCGCGCGGACCTGCCGGACCTGGAGCACCGCCGGGGCGAGGCTTCCGTGCACGGCGACCGCCTTGTTCTCCAGGGCGAGCGCGAGCGCCGCCGCGGTGGCGTGGTCGCCGGCCTCGGTAGCCCGGACGATCTGGCCGATCGCCTCCATGTAGTCGGTCGGCGGGGCCTGCTCGACCGCAACGGCCCGGGCAGCGGGCGCAGTTGCGGCAACCGGCACGACCGCGGAGGCAGGGGCGGGGGCGGGAGCCGTCATCTCCAGTGGCACCGTCGCCGCCAACGGGTCGTGCTGGAGCGGCGGTTGACGCTTCTCCAGGGGCACGGTGGCCGCCAACGGGTCGTGCTGGACGGGCGGTTGGGTCTTCTCCAGCGGCACCGTCGGGGCCGTCGCCTCGAGGTCGGGCAGCGGCAGGGTGGTGGCCAGCGCGCTCCCGCCGGGCAGCGGGACGGTCGACGCCAGCGGGTCGAACCACGGCCGGTCCTCGGCCGGTTCGGGCACCAGATCCGGCACTGGCATGAGCGCGGGCGCGGGCACAGACGCAGGCGCGGGCGCGTGCACAGACGCAGGCGCGGGCACAGACCCCGGCACGGGCGCGGGCGCGGGCACAGGCGCGGCCTTGGCGAACTGCACGGCGTACGGATCGGCCGGTGCGGGCTCGGACTTGGCGAGCTTGACCAGCGGCGTGGTGGCGGTGTCGACGGGGAGGTCCTTGCCGAGGCGGACGACGGGCTCGGGCGCGGCGGGCAGGCCAGCCGACTTGCCGAGGTCGACCAGTGGCGCGTCCGCCGGAACCAGAGGCGTGTCCGCCGAAACCATCGGCGCGTCCGCCGGAACCATCGGCACACCGCGCACCAGCGAGACGATCATCCGACGCCGGGCGGGCGTCGCGGGGACGCCGGCCTTGCGCAGCGAGACCAGGACACGCGGCGTCCAGCCGGGGGCCATCCGGGGCCGGGCCGGTTCGGCAGGGCGCGCGGCGGAGGAGGCGGGCGGGGCGGTCGGGGCCGGCGGTGCGGTGGGCCGGGTGGTGGCGGGGTCGGCGGGGCCGATCTGCCGGGAAGTGTTGCGGAACCACGGCCGGTCGCCGGGGTGCGCGGTGATCACCACGGTGTCGGAGCGCAGCACCGAGTGGACCTGCTGGCGCACGAGCTCGGGGGTGAGCAGCTGCTCGGCGCCGGGGCGGCCGCGGTGCAGGGTCTCGATCAGCGCGCGGGTGAAGGTGCCGAGCTGGTCGGGGTCGTGGTTGACCACGGCCCACAACGGCACGCCCTCGCTGAGCTGTTGGCCGGCGGCGGAGGCGAGTTGTGGCCACAGCACCGGGTCGGCGCTCAGGTCGCCGATCACCAGGGTGTCGAACTCGTTGACGCGGTGCCGCAGTTCGGTGGCGAGAGCACTCCACGGCAGGCTCTCGGACGCCTTGTTCTCGCGCAGCGACAGGTACATCTGGTCGCCGCGCCGGTCGGTGACCAGGTGGCCGCCGAGGTGGATCAGCAGCGGCCCGGGGTGGCGGGCGGCGGCGCGCAGGTGGGCGAGGACGGTCTGCGGGTCGTTGGCGCCGGGCAGGTGGACGGCGTCGACCTGGTCGGCGGAGAGCATGATCTGCGGGGCGACGCCGGCCAGTGCGGCGGACAGTACGGAGGCGTGCGCGGCGCCGCCGCGGCCCCAGCGGCGGCCGCCGCCGTAGCCGCCCTCGATCACCAGGATGCGGCCGCGCAGGCCGCGGCCGATGCCGGTGACGGGTGCGGGAGTTGACGCGGCACCCGGTGCCTGGACGGGGGCGGGCGCGGCGGGCGCGGCGGGCGGCGGCATGTCGGCGGTGATCACCGGGATCATGCTCGTCCAGCCGGTGCTGACCGGCGCGGGCGGCATCGCGGGCGGCGGCGGCACGGGCGTGCCGCCGGCCGGGGTCGCGGTGGGCGCGCCGTTCCGGTTGCCGCCGGGGGTGAGGTCCGGGGGCGCCGTGTTGACCCGTAGGTTGACCGAGGTGGCGAACGGGTCGTTGGCGGGCGGTGGTTCGGTGCCCTGTTTCGGGCCCGCAGGCTGGGTCGGCAGCTTGAAGGTGTCCTCCAGGTCGGCTGCCGCCGGCCCGTCTCCCGTCGTCGATGCCACATCAGCCACCGTCAGGTCACCGCCCCCGTCCGCCGCCTGCGCGACGTCGTGCCCGTTCGCCATGGTGCCCGGCACCACATTTCCGATCCCGGACACGATACGTGCTCGGCGGGTGGCCGGGCCAGGGCGGGTGGCCGGACCCGCCGCGACCCGCGCTGGTGGGCGAGGGTGCCGGACCCGCCGCGACCCGCGCTGGTCGGCGAGGGTGCCGGTCGCGGGCCGCGGGCGGGTTCAGTAGGTGACGGTGATGCGGCGGGCCGGTCCGTCGACCCGGATCAGGCCGCCGTACGGGATCACCTGCTGCGGCGAGGTGTGGCCGAGATCCACGTCGAACACGGCCATGGTGTCCGGCGCGTACGTGTCGAGGGCGCGCAGGGCGCCTTCGCGCTGCTCGGCGCGGTACTGGGCGCGCTGCTCGGCGTTGTTGGGCTGCTCGAACGACCAGGCCATGGCGCGGCCGAACAGCACCGCCGGGAACTGGCGCAGCAGGCCGCGTTCACCGAGGTTGCGGAGCGTCCGGAACACCTCGGTGCCGGAGGGCATCTCCTCGGACGTCTCCAGGACCAGCACGCAGCCCGCGTACGCCTCGACGGGCAGCAGGCGGTCGGCGGCGGCCATCCAGTGCAGGATCTCCAGGTTGCCGCCCCAGCTGACGCCTTCGACCACTCGGTCCGAGCGGGTCCAGTGGGTGCCGGTGGCGGGCTCGCTCGCGGGCATCCGTTCGAAGGTAGCCGGGTCCTCCCAGCGGCCGAGTTCGGTGCTGACGTCCTCGGCCTCGCGCAGCTCGAACTCGCCGCGTTCGAACAGCGCGGCGCGCAGCGAGGCCTCGGTGAGCGGGTCCAGTGCGCCGGGCCGACCGAACTCGGTCATCACGGCGCCGCCGTGATAGGAGACGACGCCGTGCCGCCACAGGAAGTCCAGCAGGTTGGTGTTGTCGCTGAACCCGAAGAACGGCTTGGCGTGCGCCCGGATCAACTCCCCGTCCAGGTGCGGGATCACGCTGATCTGGTCCTCGCCGCCGATGCTGGCCAGGATCGCCGTCACACTCGGATCGGTGAACGCCGCGTGCACATCGGCGGCCCGCTCCTGCGGGCTCGCCCCGAGCTTGCGGGTGGTCGGGTATTCGACCGGCTCCAGCCCGAACTGCTCGCGCAGGCGGCGCAGTCCGAGCTCGTAGGGCAGCGGGAACATGCCCGGCCCGGCGAACGAAGGCGAGAGCACGGCGACCCGGTCACCGGGCCGGGGCTTGGGGGCGTACATCGGTTGATCTGACATGTCGCGATGCTAACGAAGCCCTCGGGCCCGTCACGACCGCATTTCCGCCCGGCCCGCGAGGACGCCACCCGATGAAGCTCGACCCAACTGCCGACCTCCCGGCTGCAGTTCAGCGACGGTACGCGGCTGTCGCGATCTCGACGAAGGAACGGATCAACGGGTTGGTGTCGCCCTCGTTCCACACGGCCACCACCCGGCTCGGCGGCATGTCCGTCAGCGGCGGTCGGCCAGCTCGGCCGGCCGCAGCCCCTCGCGGCGGGCCAGGGGGTCGTCGGCGCGCAGGACCACGCCGACCGGGTCGGCCCGCAGCGCACGCACCGTCAGCGCGGTCTCGTCGAACGGCGCCCGGGTCAGCGCGACGTCCACCAGCCCGGCCCGCAACCCGCAGGTCGGGTCGGTCAGATCGGTGTCGCGGACCCGGATCTCGGTGCCGGGGTGACGCCGGCGGTAGGCGGCGGCCAGCCTGGCCACCCCCGGGTCGCCGCCGTCGCCCAGGATCCCGATGGTGAGCGTCGCGCCGCCGGCCGCCGCGCTCACCCGCCCCCGGACCCGGTCGGCGTGGTCGAGCAGGGCCCGCGCCTCCTCGAGCAGCACCGAGCCCACCGGAGTGAGCGCGACCCCCGCGGGCGAGCGGGTGAGCAGCAACGCCCCGACCTCGGCCTCCAGTTGCTTGATCGCCCGACTCAGCGGCGGCTGGCTCATGTGCAGTCGGTTGGCGGCCCGGCCGAAGTGGAGTTCCTCGGCGACCGCCACGAAGTAGCGCAAGGTCCGTAGCTCCACACCGCCACGATACCCACGCGGCATCGACCGGGATCAGACGCTCGCGAAGGCGGTCAGCAAGGTGTCGATCCGCAGCCGCAGTTCGCGGTCCCCGGCTCCGGAGACGGTCACCATCAGCACCTCGGTGCCGACGGAGTGGGCGAGTTCGGCGTCCAGGGTGGCGGCCGAGCCGACGAGCGGATACGAGTACCAGGCGTCGGGGTCCTCGTCGTCGGTGTCCCGGACGCCGAGCTCGACGGTCTCCCAGTCCGTCGCGTCGAAGGCGTACCCGGCGTAGTGGGAGACCAACTCCAGGAAGGCACGCAGGTTGTGGGCCAGGATCCACCCGGCGATCGGCTCGGTCACGTCCACCCCTTCATGAGGTGGCCAGTATCCCGGTCGGGGCGGACGAGCGCGCCCGGCCTACACGTCCAGCAGGGTCTTGCCGAGCGTGGCCCGCGACTCGATCGCGCGGTGGGCGTCCGCCGCCGCGGCGAGCGGGAAGCGGCGGCCGATGACCGGGCGCAGCCGGTGCGCGGCGGCGTCGGCGAGGACGGCGGTGGTGGCGGCGCGGATGGTGTCGGGGGTGGGGCGCAGGGTGAGGACGGTGAGGCGGCGGGCCTCGATCTCGGCGGGCGGGAGGTCGGTCCAACTGCCGCCGGACAGACCGTAGCTGAGGAGGTGGCCGCCGGGGCGGAGCAGGGTGGTGGCGGTGCGGCCGAGGGTGCCGCCGACGCCGTCGAGGACGAGGTCGACGGGGGCGGTGCCGGCGGTCCAGTCGGGGCGCAGGTAGTCGAGGGTTTCGGTGGCGCCGAGTTCGGAGGCCAGGGCGAGTTTGGCGGGGCCGCCGGCCGCGGCGACGACGTGCAGGCCGGCGTTGGTGGCGAGTTGGACGAGCAGGGTGCCGACGCCGCCGGCGGCGGCCAGTACCAGGACGCGGGCGCCGGCGGCGGGTGCGGCGGTGTCCAGCAGCATGCGGGCGGTGCGGCCGTCGGCGAGGAGCGCGGTGGCGTCGTCCAGGTTGAGCGCGTCGGGGACGAGGTGCAGGCCGGCGGCGGGGACGGCGGCGCGTTCCGCGTAGCCGCCGCTGCCGCCGGTGGTGGAGATGACGCGGCGTCCGAGCAGCGCGGTGTCGACGCCGGGGCCGACGGCGGCGACGGTGCCGCCGACGCCGTTGCCGGGGATCATCGGCAGTGCGCCGGTGAACGGCCCGAACCCGGTGGCGCGGAACTGGGTCTCGACGAAGGTCAGGTTGGCGTGCGCGACGTCGATCAGGACCTGCCCCTCCCCCGCCACCGGGTCGGGCGCCTCGCCCGGTACCAGGACCTCCGGCCCGCCGAACTCCCGCAGCCACACCGCCCGCATCGCCTCTCCCCTCCTCGTTCGGCCGGACGTCCCGGCCGCCGGGGCCCATCCTGCAAGTTCAAGCGCTCTTGAGGTCAAGGGCCGCCCGCCGGGAGTGTCCTGGCGGCGTGCGAGCATGCCCGGCATGAACGTGAACGCTTTCTGGGAGCTGGTGGAGTCGACCCGGGCCACTTCCCCGTGCGACCGCGCCGAACAGCTGACCGAGCGGCTGGCGCAGCTCCCGACGGACGAGGTACGGGAGTTCCAGCTGCGCCTGGACGAGGTGCGGGCCCCGCTGGACACCATGGCCACGGTCGCGCTGGCGAAGCTGGTCGGGCCGGGCTTCCTGAGTGACGACACCCTCTGGTACTTCCACGCCTGGCTGATCGGCCTCGGCCGCGACGCCCACCGGCTCGCCGTGCACGACCCGGACGCCCTCGCCGACCTCCCCGAGTTCCGCGCCCTGGCCGCCCGGGCCGAGCGCTTCGTGCCCGACTGGGAGGCGCTCGACTACTGCGCCGCGCAGGCCTGGGAGGAACTGACGGGCGAGGAGGACGGCCTGGAGGAGTCGCTGCTCGCCCAGGGCCACGAGAGCCCGCTGAACGCCGAACCGGAGGGCGAACTCTGGACGGCCGAGCAGACCGCGGCCCGTCTGCCGAAACTCACCGCGCTGTTCGCTTCCTGACGGACTGTCAGTCGGTCCGCCTACTCTCGACCCCCATGACCACCATCGAAGACCCCGCGTGGCGCGACAACCCCCGGTTGAACGACTGGCTGGCCGCCGGACGGGAGGCGTTCCCCACCTGGGCCGAACTCACCGGCGGGGGCTGGGACTTCGGCACGGACTCGCTGGCCCGGCTGGAGCGGGTGATCCGCGAGCGCTACCCGGACCGGGAGCAGGCGGACGCGGACTGGAACGGTTCCTTCCTGACCGCGGCGGCGTGGTACCTCGGCGAGGTGCACGTCCGCAACTACGGCGCGCTGTGGCAGTGTTCGCCCGAGCCGCGCCCCTTCCTGGGCAGGGAGATCCATCCGTTGGTTCAACTGCCGCGGGAGGCGCTGGACGAGGAGGAGGCGGAAGAGCTGGCCGAGGCCGAGGAGTTGTGCGAGGACGACTTCCCGCTCTGCGCCCCGATCGACCTGGTGGTCGCGGTGGCCGACCCGGCTTCGACCTACCCGCTGACGGAGACGCTGGAGGGCTACGCGTTCTGGGAGCCGGCGGTCGAACGGGCCCTGGAGCTGGCCCGCATCCGCCCCCCGCAGAATCCGGGCAGCCGTCCCCGGCCCGACGCGCCCGGGGTGCTCGACCCCGGGCGGCCCGGCCAGGACCTCGCCCGCTGGCTGGCGGTGCGCGAGGAGGCGTTCCCGCTCTGGGCGCGGGCCACCGGCCGGGAGGCTGAACTCGACTTCTCCGAGAGCTCGTTGGAGATGCTCGAGGAGGTCCTGCGGCAGCGCGTCCGCACCCTCGGCCTGGACGACAAGCTGGACGTCCTGGAGGCGTCGCTGCGGCACGGACTGACCGTGCTCCCCCACTCGCACCGCCTGTTCGACGACCCGGTCTTCGACTGCGCCCTCTGGTACCTCGGCGAGACCGGCTGCCGCGCCCGGGGCGCCCGCTGGCTCCCGCTGCGCGCGAACCTGGACGTCGACCCCGTCACCGTGCGCCAGTTGGCGGTGGCCCGGATCGACCGCCGGATCGGCCCGCGACTGGAGCTGACCGCCGCCGTCCAGAGCTGCCTGCGCGACCGCACCGACCCGGACGACGGCTACCGGCCATTGCTCCATGCACTCGCCGACCTCGGCTGAACTCCCGTCACGCCAGCGCCCGTTCGATCGCCGTCCGGGTGAACTGCCGGGCCTGCTCGGCGCGTTGGTCACGTTCGTCGGCGGTGATCGGCAGCGGCGTGCCGTAGCGCCGGGCGACGATGTCCGCGACCAGCTCCGACGGGGCGCCCAGGGCCGGGAGTTGGGCGATCGCCTCGCGCTTGGTCACCAGGCGGCTCTCGCGCAGCGCGATGGTGGCGCGGGCGGCGGTGATCGGCCCGAAGTCCACCCAGATGTCGTGCTGCCACGGCCCGGGGCGGTCGGTGACCGGGTACCAGTAGGTGCGCAGGTCGGCACGGAGGTGCGCGTGCAGCTCCGGGTCGCCGACCGGCAGCAGCAGCACGTCCGGGGCGACGCCGGCCAACCGCAGCCCGCCGTCCAGGAGTTCACGCCGGGTGATGACGGTGACCGGCCGGTCCATCGGCTCGCCCTGGGCGAAGGTGAAGTGGTCGGCGGCCGGGTCGGCGAGCGCGTCCTGCGGCAGGTAGGTGCAGTGCAGCTTCTCCGCGCCCGGCCGCTCGGCGATCAACTCCTCGTGCAGCACGGACAGTTCGGTGCGCAGCCGGGGGTCCGGAGCGGTCGGCAGGACGGCGATCAGGTCGAGGTCGCTGCGGCCGTGCCGGTAGTCGCCGAGCGCGAGCGAGCCGTGCACCCACAGCGCGGTGACGGGGGTCGCGGCGTGCAGGCGGGCGGTGAACTCGGCCAACAGCGGTGCGGCGAGGGCGCGTTGGGCCGGGTCGTTGGCGGCCTGTTCGGCGGCGGTGGGCAGGGCGGCGACGGGATCCGAGGGCGTCATGGCCCCGACTCTGGCACGGCGCCCGCCCGCTCGTCCCGCTTTCGCGCCCCGCGTCGCCGCTGCGGCGTGCCGCCTCCGCCCCGCGATGCCCGCCGTGGCGCGCCGCCCGGGTTCGCCGCGCCTGCGGGGCTAGCGTCGGGTGAACAAGGCCCTGACCAGCGACGAAAGCCGGCGGCAAAAGCCGGCGACGAAAGGTGCGCCCCGATGGCGGAGAAGATCAGCACGTTCCTGTGGTTCGACAACCAGGCCGAGCAGGCGGCCGAGTTCTACGTGTCGGTGTTCCGAGATGCCCGGGTGACCGGCGTGAAGCGGTACTCGGAGGCCGGTCCGGGCCCGGCGGGCAGCGTGATGCTGGTGTCGTTCGAACTGTTCGGCCGGGAGTACCGGGCGCTGAACGGCGGGCCGATGTTCACCTTCAACGAGGCGATCTCGCTCCAGGTGGACTGCGAGGACCAGGCCGAGGTCGACCGCTACTGGGAGCTGCTGACGGCGGACGGCGGGCAGCCCGGCCAGTGCGGGTGGCTGAAGGACCGCTTCGGCCTGTCCTGGCAGATCGTGCCGCGCCGGATGATCGAGCTGCTGGAGGACCCCGATCCGGAGCGGGCGAACCGGGCGATGACCGCGATGCTCGCCATGACCAAGCTCGACCTCCCCGCGCTGGAGGCCGCGGCCGACGGCCGGTGACCCACGGGCAGCAGGCGGCGGCCGCGTCGGCCCGGCAGCGCGGGCGGCGGGCGGCGGGCGGCGGGCGGCGGGCGGCAGGCGGCAGGCGGCAGGCGGCAGGCGGCAGGCGGCGGGTTCGAACGCATGATGGCCCGTCCGAACGCGTGACGGCCCGTCCGGTCAACGGTTTGCAGGGTCCCGGTAAAAGTATTCCTGTTCAGCGGTCTGTCATGTCCAGCCCCTTCTGATCGGCCGTCAGGGCGTGTCTTACTGGGCGGCGCTACGCGCGTCACTTCCGTACGTGCACCGGACTGCTGGAGCCCCGCCATGAGTCTCACCCGCCGCCTGCTGCGCACCCTCGCCGCCGGTGCCACCGTTGCCGCCACCGCGCTGGTCCCCGTCACCGCCGGGCACGCCGCCACCGGCACCTACACGCTGGTGGTCCTGCCCGACCAGGGCGAGAGCGCGATCTACAACCTGGTGAACTCGGCCACCAAGTCGGTCGACGTGACCATCTACGAGCTGCGCGACACCAACCTCACCACGGCGCTGGTGAACCGCCAGAAGGCCGGCGTGACCGTCCGGGTGGTGATGGACCCCAACCACAGCACGGTCAACAGCGCCGCGTACAACGCGCTGACCGCCGGCGGGGTGAGCGTCGTCTACTCGTCCTCCTCGTTCACCTACACCCACCAGAAGACCATCACGGTGGACGGCGCCAAGTCGTACATCTCCACCGGCAACTTCGACACCACCTACTACGCCACCTCCCGCGACTACGGCGTGCTCGACACCGACCCGGCCGACGTCGCCGCGATCGAGCAGGTCTTCAACGCGGACTACGCGCACACCGCCATCACCCCGTCCGACGGCACCGACCTGGTGTGGTCGCCCACCGACTCCCAGAACCGGCTGCTCGCGCTGATCAACGGCGCCCAGCACAGCCTGGACGTCGAGCAGGAGGAGTTCGGCGACGCCGCGCTGGTCAACGCGATCGTCGCCGCCGAACAGCGCGGTGTGACGGTGCGGGTGGTCGCCGAGGACACCTCCGCCAAGTACACCGCGCAGTTCAACCAGGTCACGGCGGCGGGTGGGAAGGTCACCACGTACACCAGCAGCACCGGCTTCTACGTGCACGCGAAGGCGATCGTCGCGGACTACGGCACCTCGAGCGCGAAGGTGTTCGCCGGGTCGGAGAACTTCTCCGACAACTCGCTCAACCACAACCGCGAACTCGGCCTGATCATCGCCGACCCGGCGGTGATCTCCGGCATCGAGTCCACCTTCACCGCCGACTTCAACCGCGTCCCGAGCACCGGCGGCACCACCCCGCCGCCCACCGGCGGCTGCACGGCCGCCCAACTGCTCGGCAACCCCGGCTTCGAGACCGGGGCCCTGGCTCCCTGGACGGGCACCGCCGGCACCCTCAACAACACCGGCACCGAGCCCGCCCACACCGGCAGTTGGGACGTCTGGCTGGACGGCTACGGCACCGCTCACACCGAGACGCTCACCCAGACCGTCACCGTCCCCGCCGGGTGCACCGCGACGCTCAGCTACTGGCTGCACGTCGACACCGCCGAGACCAGCACCACCACCGCCTACGACAAGCTCACCGTCACCGCCAGCGGCACCACCGTCGCCACCCACTCCAACCTCGACCACAACACCGGCTACACCCAGCACACCGTCGACCTCTCCGCCTACGCGGGCCAGAGCGTCACGCTGACCTTCACCGGTGTCGAGGACTACCAGAAGCAGACCTCGTTCGTCCTCGACGACCTGGCCCTCAACCTCTCCTGAAGCGCGGCCGGCACCTGGGCTCCCAGTACCCCTCCAGCGGGTACCGGGTGCCGTCCGCCCGCACCACGGCCGGCCGTGGACCGGTGAGCTCGACACGGTCCCCGGCGGCCAGGAACAGCGGGCGGGGCAGGACGAAGGCGTACGCGTTGTCGTTCTCGAACTCGTTGATCAGAACGAGCCGCGAGGCCGCGACGGTTCCGTTGTCGGTGAGGTGCATGCGAAGCAGTCTGTCAGGCCGGGATGCGGACGGCCAGGGCCCGGGTGAACCAGGTGAGAGCCGGGGCCGAACTCTCCGGGGGCGTCCAGCCGTTGATCACCGCCAGCAGTCGCAGATACCGCTCGCGGCGCGGATCGTTCGCGGCCTCCAGCCTGGCCAGCAACTGCCGGCGCAGCTCGGCATCGTCCGGGCGGCCCCGGAGCTCGGCGTACTGGGCGGTGACGGCCGCGACCACCGAATCGGCCTGCGCGGAGGCGGGGTCGAGACCCAGGGCCGGCCCGACCCGGTCGCGGACCAGCGCGACCGGGTCCCTGCGCGGCGCGGCCGGGCCCCGATCCGCAGCGTGGTGCCGCGCCAACTCCCGTACGGCCGCCTGGAATTCCCGGTCCTGGACGAGCTCCGCCAACTCCACCCACGCCTCGACCTGTTCGGTGTTCGGCTCCTCGGGCAGCTCCGGGGTCAGCGAGCGCATGACCCCGGCGAACTCCGGGGCGGGGCCGACGTCACCGAAGACGGCATCGAGGAACTCCCCGACCAGCCTCCGCCGTTCGGCCTCGGAGAGCGTGGCCAGTCTGTGCATGAGATCCATCTCCTCAGGGGTTGCCCCGCGCCTGGCCACCGCCGTCAGCACCGCCCGCCGCAACCGCAGCGTCCGGATCTGCACGTCCAGCGCCTCGGCGTGCGCCGCCGCGACGTCGCCCAGCGACAGCTCCCGGTCCACCACTTGACGGATCGTCGGAAGCCCGAGCCCCAGCTCGCGCAGCGTCCGCACCAACTCCAGCCGCGCGACGGCCTCGGCGCCGTACCAGCGGTGCCCGGCCGGGGTACGGCCGGTCGGCGGCACGATGCCCCGATCCGCGTAGAACCGAACGGTCTTGACCGTCAGCCCGGCCCGCCGGGCCAGTTCACCGATCGAGTAGCGCGTGTCGCCTGTCATGCCGCCCACTCTGGCCCCTCCCCCTAGGGGAGGAGCAACCCGGCGGCCGCTCGGAAAATGCTCACTACACGAATGGATCTTGTGACGCAGGTCGCTTGCGGTTTCTTTAAGGTTTCCGGCCGTATTTTATTAAGGGTTTATCACCCATTAAGCCCTGATTCACATGTGACGGCCGCCACCCCACCGCCGAGCCTTCCGACTCGGATGAGAAATTGCTTTGATTCCACGCTTGCGTGCGCGGCGAGCGCCGGCTTCAGGCAATGTGAATGAGCGCGCTGTCCGTCCCGGAAGATCGCGTGCCGTTGTTCCGCTACGGTACTCGGCCCCGTCAGTTCGTATTCGGCAGTTCAGCGACTCGAGGAGATACCCCATGGCTGCGAGCCACGACCCGGTGCCCACCGCGCATCCGCACCGGTCCGCTCGTGAGGTCGCCGTCTGGCCCCTGACCCCGGTGCCCCAGGCGCGCACCCTGCTCGACATCCTGATCGCCACCGCACAGGCGTTTCCCCGGGCCCCGGCCCTGGACGCCGGCGGCGCGGTGCTCGACTACCAGGCGCTGCTCCACGAGGTGAGCACCCTGGCGAACTGGCTCAACCAACGGGGGATCGGCGCCGGCGACCGGGTCGGCGTCCGAGTCCCCTCCGGCTCCGCCGACCTGTACGTCTCGATCCTCGCGGTGCTCGCCGCCGGCGCCGCCTACGTGCCGGTGGACGCCGACGACCCCGACGAGCGGGCCGAGATGATCTGGCAGGACGCCCGGGTCTGCGCCGTGATCGGCGCCGGCCGGCAGGTCGCCCTGAACGGGGCCGTCCCGCCCGCCGGCCGGGCCGCCGGGCCGTCGCCGGACGACGACGCCTGGATCATCTTCACCTCCGGCACCACCGGCCGCCCCAAGGGCGTGGCGGTCACCCACCGCTCCGCCGCCGCCTTCGTGGACGCCGAGGCGCGGATCTTCCTCCAGCAGCACCCGCTCGGTCCGGGCGACCGGGTGCTGGCCGGCCTCTCGGTCGCCTTCGACGCCTCCTGCGAGGAGATGTGGCTGGCCTGGCGTCACGGCGCCTGTCTGGTCCCGGCCCCGCGCTCGCTGGTCAAGGCCGGCACGGACCTCGGCCCCTGGCTGGTCGAGCGCGCCGTCACGGCGATCTCCACCGTGCCCACCCTGCTCGCGCTCTGGCCCCAGGAGTGCCTGGACCGGGTCCGGCTGATCATCGTCGGCGGCGAGGCCTGCCCGCCCGACCTGGTGCACCGGATCGCCGCCCCGCACCGCGAGTTCTGGAACACCTACGGCCCCACCGAGACCACCGTGGTCGCCACCGCCGCCCGGATGCTGCCCGGCGAACCGGTGCGGATCGGCGCCCCGCTGGACGGCTGGCAGCTCGCCGTCGTCAACGAGGCCGGGCACCCGGTCGGCTGGGGCGAGACCGGCGAACTGCTGATCGGCGGCATCGGCACCGCCCGCTACCTGGACCCGGCCAAGGACGCGGAGAAGTTCACCGCCCACCCCGCGCTGCCCGACGGGCGGGTCTACCGCAGCGGCGACCTGGTGGTCGCCGACCCGCGCGGCCTGATCTTCGTCGGCCGCGCCGACGAGCAGGTCAAGCTCGGCGGCCGGCGGATCGAGCTCGGCGAGGTGGACGCCGCACTCCAGGCGCTGCCCGGAATCCGGGCCGCCGCCGCGGCCGTGCGCACCAACCCGGCCGGCACCCAACTGCTGGTCGGCTACCTGGTGCCGCACCCCGGGGTGGATCCCGACCTCACCCTGGCCCGCAAACTCCTGCAGGAACGTCTGCCGGCCGCCCTCGTCCCGCTGCTCGCCCTCGTCGACCAGCTGCCCACCAAGACCTCTGGCAAGGTCGACCGCAACGCCCTGCCCTGGCCGCTGCCCGGCCTCGGCCAGGGCGACGGCGGCGACCGGGCCCCACTCACCGGCACCGCCGGCTGGCTCGCCCAACAGTGGGAGGCCACCCTCGGCCTGCCGGTCCGGGCCGACAGCGACTTCTTCGCGCTCGGCGGCTCCAGCCTGGTCGCGGCCCGGCTGATCTCGGTGCTGCGCGCCAGGTTCCCCGGCCTCTCGGTCGCCGACCTGTACGCCAACCCGGTGCTCGCCGACCTCGCCGCCGTACTGGACGGCCAGGACAGCGGACCGGAGCTCGCCGCCGTACTGGACGGCCAGGACAGCGGACCCGACCGGCAGCGCCACGTCCGCCGCACCCCGCGCCGGGCCGCGATCGGCCAGACCCTGGTGCTCGCCGTCCTCTACACCGTCACCAGCGTGCGCTGGGTACTCGCCGTCGCCGGGGTCGACAACCTGATGGGCGGCCGGCTCGACTGGGCCCCGCACACCCCCTGGTGGCTGATCATCACCGGCCTGCTGCTGTTCTCCAGCTCCATCGGCCGGCTACTGCTGACCACCCTCGGCGCCCGGCTGCTCACCGCCCGGCTGCGCCCCGGCAGCTACCCCCGCGGCGGCCTGGTCCACCTGCGGCTCTGGGCCGCCGAGCGGGCCGCCGTGGCGTTCGGCGCCGGCGACCTGATCGGCACCCCGTGGGCCCGGCACTACGCCCGGTTGCTCGGCTGCGAGGTCGGCCGGGGCGCCCACCTGCACGCCCTGCCACCGATCACCGGCCTGGCCCGCTTCGGCGCCGACTGCTCGGTGGAACCGGGCGTGGACCTGGCCGGCTGGTGGCTGGACGGCGACCTGCTGCACATCGGCTCGATCGAGATCGGCGCCGGCGCCCGGATCGGCGCCCGGGCCACCCTGATGCCCGGTGCCCGGATCGGCGCCGCCGCCGAGGTCGCCCCCGGCAGCTGCGTGCTCGACGCCGTCCCGGCCGGGCAGCGCTACCACGGGACGCCCGCCCGCCCCAGCAGCGAACCGGGCGAACCCTGGCCCGCCGCGGGCCGGGCCCGCCGCCGCGGGGGCTTCTGGAACCTCGCCTACGGCCTCGGCCTGTTCGGCTTCACCCTGCTGCCGCTGCTCGCCGCCGTACCCGGGCTGCTGGTGCTCTACCCGATGCTCGACACCGACCGCACGCTCGGCAGCGCGATGCTCCAACTCGTGTCCTTCAGCCTCGAGTTGACGGTCATGACGCTGGCGGTCTACGCGCTGCTCCTGGTGCTGCTGATCCGGATCCTCAGCGTGCCGATCAAGCCCGGCCACCACCCGGCACACGGCAAGGTCGCCTGGTGCGTCTGGGCCGTCAACCGGCTGATGGACACCGCCCGCCGCACCCTCTTCCCGTTCTACGCCAGCCTCTTCACCCCGGTCTGGCTGCGGCTGCTCGGGGCCAGGATCGGCAGCCGGGTGGAGGCCTCCACGGTGCTGGCACTGCCCGGTCAGATGTCCGTGGACGACGGCGCCTTCCTCGCCGACGACACCCTGATCGCCCCGTTCGAGGTGCGCGGCGGCTGGCTGCGGGTCGGCCCGTCCCACGTCGGCCGGCGGGCCTTCGTCGGCAACTCCGGCATCGTCGGCGCCGACCGCGAGCTGCCCGACCGGGCCCTGGTCGGGGTGCTCTCCGACGCGCCCGCCAAGGCCGCGCCCGGCTCCTCCTGGCTCGGCCGGCCCGGCATCGAACTGCCCCGGGTGGCCGACCAGGCCGACGAGGGACGCACCTACGACCCGCCGCGCCGGCTGATGCTGGCCCGGGCCGGCGTGGAACTGTGCCGGCTGCTGCCGGTGGTGCTCACGGTAATCCTGGGCGACCTGGTCTTCGGCGCGCTCCAGGAAGTCATCGACCGGGACGGCCTGGCCGCGGCGCTGGCCGTCGGCGGAATCGTGCTGGCCGGCGCGACCCTGGCCGCCTGCCTGGTCACCACACTCGCCAAATGGCTGCTGGTCGGCCGCTTCCGCAGCGGCGAACACCCGCTCTGGTCCAGCTTCGTCTGGCGCAACGAGCTCTACGACACCTTCGTCGAGGAACTGGCCATGCCCTGGGGCGGCCGGACCCTGCTCGGCACGCCCTACCTCAACCTGTGGCTGCGCAGCCTCGGCGCCAAGATCGGCCGCGGCGCCTGGTGCGAGACGCACTGGCTGCCGGAGGCCGACCTGGTCACCGTCGGCCCCGGCGCCAGCGTCAACCGGGGCACCGTGCTGCAGACCCACCTGTTCCACGACCGGGTGATGCGGCTCGGCACCGTGAAGCTGGACGAAGGTGCCACCCTCGGACCCAACTCCATCGTGCTGCCCGGCGCCACGATCGGCGCCGGCGCCTCGATCGGCGGGGCCTCCCTGGCCATGCGCGGCGAGTCTCTCCCGGCAAGCACCCGATGGATCGGCAACCCGGTCGCCGCCTGGCCGACCCCACACCCGACCGGCCCGCCCCAGCAGACCCACGAACGCCGGCCACCGGTTCGCCGCCAGACCCCGAGGCACCGCGCCGGAGCCAGGCCGGCCGCACGTTGAGCCGGTAACTCCCGAACGCGAAGCGGAAATCCACGGGCGGGCGACGTTCCACACCGCAAGGTGCGAAACATCGCCCGCCCGTACCGCGTATGCGCCGACGGGCTGCGGCAGCGTCCGGGAACCCCGGTGCTGTCCCTGGCGCCCTTCAACGGCCCGCGCGAAGCGACCCTGCGCCGGACCCCGCTCAGCCTCCGGTGAGGAGGTCGCGGGCGTAACAGGCCAACTCCTTTGCACCCTCTACAACTTGGCGGCACCCTCGGCCTACGCTGGCCGGACCCGACGGCCGAGTCACCGAGGATGACACATGATCAAGCGTCGCTCACTGTTCGCTCTCGCCGGTCTGGGCGGGGCCGCCGCCCTGCTGCCGGCCGGGCCCGCCCTGGCGGATTCGCCGCAGCCCATCGACCTGCCCTCGCCGACTGTCGGCCGGCCGGTCGGTACCGTCAGTCTGCACCTGGTCGACCACGGCCGGCCCGATCCGTTCGAACCCGCCTCCGGAGCACGCGAGTTGATGGTGCAGTTCTGGTATCCGGCGCGCGGTACCGCCGGCCTGGCCCGGGCGTCGTACACGACCCCGCGGGTCGCGGCCGCGCTCGAAGGTTTTCTGCTGCTGGACCCGGGCACGTTGTCGCGGATCCGGCCCACCGCCCACGCCGGCGCCCCCGTCCACCCGGGCCCGCTGCCACTGCTGCTGTTCGGGCACGGGCGGAAGGGTGGGCGCAGCAACTGCACCGCGTTGGCGGAGGAGTTGGCCGCGCACGGCTACCTCGTCGCGGCCATTGACCACACCTACGACGCCACCGCCGTGGAGTTCCCGGACGGCCGGGTGGTGTACAGCTCGTTGTCGGACGATCCGCCGGGCAACGACGGCCCGGACCGGCAGCAGATCGCCGCACGGGTCGGCGATCTGCGCTTCGTGGTCGACGAACTGACCGGCGGCCGGCTGCCGTTCCGGGTCGATGGCGGGCGAATCGGGGTGCTCGGCCACTCCATGGGCGGGGCCGCTGCGGCCGAGGCGCTGCGGCAGGACTCCCGGCTGCGGATCGGTCTCGACCTCGACGGCGGCCTGTTCGGTTCGTCCGTTCCCGAACTCGGGCTGGACCGGCCGTTCCTGCTGCTCACCTCGCTCGAGGACCATGACACCTGGCGGCGCTGGCGCGAGCACCACCGGGCCTGGGGGCGTCAGCTCCGGACCCGGGGCACGGGCCACCTCAGCTTCACCGACCTGCCGCACGCCGCCGGGCCGGGCCACCTCGCCGACCGCCTTCCCGCCGAGGTCTACGCCGGCCTCTTCGGCACCCTCGCCCCGGCCCGCGCCACCGAACTCACCCGCGCGTACGTCCGCGCCTTCGCCGACCGCTTCCTGCGCGACCTCCCCGCCCCGATCCTCGACGGGCCGTCCCCGCGGTACCCGGAGATCGAGTTCCGCTGGAGCGTCCAATAGGACCGGGGCCTCAACTCCACAGCTCTCAGCCTCCGGTGAGGAGGTCGCGGAGCAGGGCGACGGTGTCGGGGTCGAGGTCGCGGCCGGTGCGGCGGCTCAGTGCGTCGAGGCGGTTGACGGCGCGGACGAGTTGGTCGCGGGCGCCGGCCGAGGCGTACGCGTAGAACAGGTCGCGGTGCAGGAGTTCGACGTCGGGGGCGACGGCGAGGGCGCGGAAGATCGCGGCCTCGGCGGTGCGGTGGTCTCCGTACTGGAGGCGGCGGGCGGCGAGTTCGTGCGCGGTGTCGACGATCGCGGCCAGCATGTCCTGGCGTTCGGTCTCCGCCCAGCCGAACGTCCCGGCCGGGGACTCGGCGAACGGGGCGCCGCGCACCAGGGCGAGGGCGTGGGCGAGTGCGGCGTCGGCGGTGGTGGAGGTGGAGCGCATGCCGCGCCGGTACAGGCTGCGGAACTCGTCCCAGTCGCAGCCGACCGTCGGGGCCAGCGTGTACGTCTCTGCGGGCTCGGCGGCCAGGTAGTCGCGGCCCTCCGGGGAGGCGCCCAACCAGGCGGCCAGCGCGGCGAGTTTGACCGGCAGCGGTTCGGCGAGCCGCTCCGCGGTGGCCTTCGGGTCGAGGTGGGCGGCGCCGGGGTGGATGTCCCGGTCGACCACCGAGTGCTCGGATCCGGGGCGCAGCGCCAGGTACGCGGCGAGCTCGGTCAGCCGGGGGCGGGCGGCCGGGTCGATGCTGCCCGCCACCCCGAGGACGTCCACCGGGCCGAGCAGCCGGATCCGCGGCGCGGACCGCAGGTGGTGCGCCTCCGGGGAGCGCAGGATCGCCAGCAGGTCGTCACTGTCGGTCCGGGCGGCGGTGCTCCCGGGCCGGGCGGACGGCCGGGCGGCGGCGCTCGCGGCGTGCGGGTCGGGTGCCTCCGCCTGGTCGTGGATCGGCGCGGGCTCGGGCACCACCGGCTGGGCGGCCGGGGCCGGGACGGCGGGGGCGGTCTCGACCGGCGGGAGCTCGAAGTACTGGGTGCCGGCCGTGGGTTCCGGGGCGGTCTCCGCCGGCGGCAGCTCGAAGTACTCCGTGCGGTCCGGCTCCGGTGCCACGACGGGCTCCGGCACCGACTCCACCAACGGCTCCGCCACGGGCTCCGCCACCGACTCCACCGCCGTTTCCACGGGCGGGAGTTCGGCGGTGTCGGCGGCGTCCGGGTCGTGGTCGAGCGGCGCGGGGTCCACCGGAACGGGGTCCACCGGAACGGGGTAGGCAGTGAGCCGCGGGTCGACGGCGGTGCCGTGCGGCGGCGTGGTGGCCTTGCGGGCCTGGCCGTTGGCGGCGTGCCGGGGCTCGGCGGGCGGGACGGGGGTGACCGGGGTGACGGCGTAAGGGTTGGTGGGCGCGGTGGGGACGAGCCCGGCGAACGGGCTGCTGCCGGTGGGCACGACCCGGGCCAGCACGCGCGGGCCGTCGGCGCCGCCGTCGGCGCCGGGCTTGGCCAGCGACAGCGGCGCCGATGCCTCGGCGGCGTGCTGCTCCGCGCCGCCGGGTCCGCCGAGCAGGGCGATCAGCCGGGCGTCCAGAGAGCTGTCGGAGCGCTCGGGCATGCCGCCGTCCGACTCGAAGCCGAGCGGTCCGGGGTGGGCGGCGATCGCGGCGCCGACGGTGGCCAGTGCGGGGACGGCGGGGAGCGGGATCTCGGCCTCGTCCTCGGGGCCGTTGTGCGGGCCGTCGAGGGTCCAGTCGGGGGCGGGGTGTTGGGTGAAGTCGCCGGAGGCGCGGACGAGTTCGCCGAGCTGGTCGTACTGTTCGCGGCTCAGGCGCTGGAGTTCGACGTTCAGGTGCAGGCCGGGCAGGGTGGACTGGCCGACGGCGGGGAGCGTCCAGCGGGCGACGGGGCCGGCGCCGCGCTCGGGGGCGCGGGTGAGGACGGCCAGGCAGGTGCGGGGGCGGCCGTCGAGCAGCCGGCCGAGTTCGGCGGGGATGCCACCGGCGGGCGGCTGCGCGGAGAGCACGATCTCCGGCACCCAGGCCTCGTCGGCGCTGCCCCGGCTGCGGGCCTCGCGGGGGCTGCCGGCCTCGGCGGCGACCAGGGTGGCGCGGGCCTTGGCGGTGCGCGGGCCGAGGGCGGCGAGCGCGGCCTCCAGGGTGGCGTGGTGGTGGACCCGGTCGGTGGCGGGGCCGGCGGCGGGCAGGTCGGTGGCGATGCCGACCAGGTGCAGGTGGAGACGGTCGGCGAGCGGGCTGTGGGCGAGTTCGACGGCGAGGGTGCGCAGCACGTCGTCGGCGTCGTCGGGGTGCCCGGAGAGGTGGACCAGGCGGACGGTCTCCAGGTCGGCGAGGACGGTGGAGCCGTCGGGGCTGTTGCCGAGGGTGACCAGCGCCGGGTAGGGGGCGCTGTACTTGGCGGCCTGCCCGGCGGACAGCAGCTCGTTGGAGTCGTCGGGGCACCACCACACGTTGGGGGCGTGCGCGGCCCGGAACGGGGCGATCGGCACGGCGGGTGCGGCCAGGTGCAGTTCGACGGTGCCGGCGTTGGTGATCCGGGCGGCGACCAGGGCGGGCAGCCGCTTGTCGCCGCGGACGGTGTTGCGGCCGAGGGTGCGCAGCGCGCGGTTGAGCAGTTCCAGTCCGCCGTCGTTCTGGCGGGCCTTCAGCTCGGCCTCGAAGCGGCCGGCCGGGGCGGACGGCAGCGCGATCCGGTGCCGGGGGCGGCGGGCCCGCTGCTGGTCGGTGCGGCGGCGGGCGACCAGGCTGACCAGCGCGGCGGCCATCAGCACGCCGACGGTGGAGACCGCCAGCGGCACGGTGTAGTCGTCGCCGTGGCGGGCCTGCTGGTCGCGGGCGGCGGGCAGGTTGGCGGCGGGCGTGCTGTCCTGCGGCGCGGGCGTCTCGGCGCCGGTGGACGGTGCGGGCGTCTGCTCGGGCACGGGGCTCTCCGCAGCGGGGCTCTGCGCGGCCGGACTCTCCGCGGCCGGACTCTGCGCCGTCGGGCTCTGCGCAGCGGGCGACGCGGGCGCAGGCGGCTGGGCGGCAGGCGGCTGGGCGGCGGGCACGTCGTCGTGCTCGGGCCGCTCGGGCGCGTGGCTGCGCGGCACCACCGGGGCCTGCGGCGCGGGCGCCCCCGCCGCAGGCGGCTGGGCGGCTGCCGGCGCCCCGGGCATGGTGAGCACCATGCCGGGCGCGAGCACGTCCGGGTTCGTGAGCTTCTCGCCGTCGGGCGCGGTGACGCCCTTGTTGGCGTCGAACAGTTCGGGCCAGCGGTCGCCGTCGCCCAACTCCCGCTGGGCGATGCCGGACAGCGAGTCGCCGGAGTGCACGGTGACGGTGCCGTGGGCGGCCGCGGTCAGCCCGGGCGGGGTGACGGCGGCACTCTGGGTACCCCCACCGACGGCCGCGCCGCCACCCGCTGTCCCGGCGCCCCCGCCGCCACTCGCGGCGTCGGGCTTGGCGTCGGCGGGCATCAGCAGCCGCCAGCCGGGCTGGATCGGACGGTCGGCGTCGAAGCGGGTGCCGGAGTCGTCCATCGCGCGGCCCGCGTTGAGCTTGGCGATCTCCGTCCAGCGTTCGCCGGAGCCGAGTTGGCGTTCGGCGATGGTCCACAGGCTGTCGGCGGGCCGGGAGTCGCGCACCGTGTAGGTGGGCTGCTGGGGGTCGGCGTCGGGTGCTGCGGCGGGGGCGGCGGCGGGCAGTGCGGCGAGCGCCGGGGAGGACGTCAACTGGGCGACGGCGGCGGGGCGTTCGGCGAGTTCGGGGGTGGCGGCGAAGGCCGAGCCGGCCACCGGGAGCAGGGCGAGCACGGAGCCGACCAGGCCGGCGGCGATCCGCTGGCTCCAGCCGAAGGCGGGGAGCCGGCGGGCGACCCGGCCGCGCAGCTGGGCGGGGATCTCGATCAGTACGGAGATCAGGAAGCACAGCCAGCCGAGCCAGCCGACGCCGACCAGCAGCCACAGGAACAGGCTGCCGTCGTCGGGGCTGGTGAGTGCCTCCACCAGGCCGCGGCCGAACGGGTTGCCCATGGCGGCGACGGTGGCGGTGCCGTAGCCGAGCAGGGCGGGCACGCCGACCAGCAGCACGGCCAGCGCCAGCAGCGAGCCGAGCGCGGCGAGCAGCGAGCCTCCGGCGCCGCGCCGTCGGGCGGGGCGCCCGAGATGAACGGGCGTGGTGCCGCCGGGGTGCGGTCGCCGCCCCGGGCGGCCCTTGCGGTGCTGGTCGTCGGCTCCGCGCGCGGCCATCAGCCGGTCGTCCCTTCCGTGATGCCGTGTACCAGGGTGGCCTTGCCGTGACCCTGCACGGGGAGTGTGGTGATGCCGACCAGGCCGAGCAGCGCGGTCGGGTAGTCCGTTTCGACGGTGACGCTGAACGTTTGCAGGTCGTTCGGGTTCGGGAAGCCGATGGCGCCCTTGATGCCGTGGCTGCGCAGGTACGCGGTGGCGGCGCGTTCGGCGGCGGGCCGGTCGAAGCGGTAGCCCCGGCCGGCCCGCAGCGCGTCGATGTCGAGCTGCTGGCCGCCGGCCCGGGCGGCTTCCTGGGCGAGCGCGTCGGTCCGTTCGACGGCACGCAGCCGTCCGCCGCAGTCGAGAACCAGGCCGACCACGGCCACCAGGCTGACGGCGGTGACGGCGACCATGACCGAAATGCTGCCCCGGTCACGGCAGTTCACGCCTCGTTCGTTCACGGTCCCTCCCCCTGGGGTGTGATCAGTTTCCCCGGTAACGGTCCACCACGGAGGTGAATGTACCGGTGAGCGTCTTGTGGCCGGGCAGGCCGTCGAGTTCCATCAGGTCGCCGAACGCGACGGTGCAGGAGACCCGGACGGTGATGGTGGTGAGCGGTTCTCCGTCGGTGTTCAGGATGCCGTACTCGGGCTCCCCGACGGGCTCGGTCGCGCACTGTACGCGGCGGTCGGCGAGGGCTTGTTGGACCGCGTCGGCGGCGGCCTGCCGGGCGCCCTCGGGGGTGCGGGCCAGCGAGGCGGCGCGCGCGCCGGAGCGGGCGGCGGCGTCGACGATCGCGCCGGTGCTCTGGACGCGCCCGGCGGCGACCGCCATCAGCGCGAAGGCGAGCACCACGGGCACCACGATGGCGGCCTCGATCGCGAACGACCCCCGGTCGTCGCGGCGTATCCGAAGAAGATCTCTCACGGCTGCCCCTGCGGAACGAACTTCTCCCGGGGCGCGCTGGCGGTCTTGGTGAGCGTCAGCCGGTCGAAGAACGGCAGCACGGACGCGGGGTGGACGGTGACGGACAGCCGGTACAGGTCGGGGTCGCCGCTGTCGGTGTCGATGTGTTCCAGCCGGGCGAGGTTGCCGAGCCGGTCGGTGAAGTCCTGGGCCCGCCTCGGCCCGTCGTCGGCGCGCGCGCCGTTGACGCGTCCGGCGTCCACGCCCTCCCGGGCGGCGGTCAGCGCGGCCTGGTCGGCGTACCACCAGAGTCCGGCCTGAACGACCAGGAGGATGACGAACAGCACGGCGGGGAAGACGATGGCGAGGCTGATCGCCATCGCTCCCGCGTCGAGCGTGCGTCCGCGGAACTGCCGGACCGTCAAAGCGACGGGCCGGGGCGGGCGGGGGATCACGGTGCCTGGCCCCCGTCCGGCACGTTCTGCGGGATCTTGTTCTTCACGTTGGTGCCGAGCTGGGTGATCGCGTAGACCACCGCGCCGGCGATGGCGACCAGCACGATGACGGCGAGCGCGAGTTCGATGCTGATCGCGCCGCGGTCGCCGGAGGCGCGGGCGGCCCGCAGCTTGACCAGCCGGAACTCGAGGACGGGGCGCAGCAGGTGGACGGGGAACAGCAGCGGCAGCAGAACTGCCGTGGCCAGGGCGCGGATTCGGTTCATGGTGTGCTCTCCGGTGCGGGGTGGCGGGGTACTCGTGGAGGTCATTGGACGGTCAGCATCTGGTAGAGCGCGGGGAAGACGATCAGGACCGTCATCAGCAGGGTGAGCGCGGAGCCGGGTGCGACCATTCGTTCGCTGTCGGTGTTGGCCTTGGCGAGTTCTTCGGAGAGCAGTTCGCCGCGCAGGCTCTTGGCGCGGGCCCGCAGGGTGTCGTAGACGGCGGCGCCGTCGACGCCGGAGATCCGCATGATGTCGGCGACGTCCTGGAGCGGGGTGAGGCCCAGCTCCTGGGCGAGGGTGTCGAGTCCGTCCCAGGGCGGGAGCCGGTCGGTGGCGGCGCGTTCGAGGGCGTCGCGGATCCGCCGGAAGACGGTGCCGCGGCCGGCGGAGGCGGCGCGGCGGAGTGCTTCGGCGGGTCCGCAGTCGGCGGCGCGTTCCAGGGCGACGAGTTCCAGGTAGGCGGCGATGCCGTGCAGGTACTCGGTGCGGGCCTCCTTGGCCTCGCCGGCCACGATGGCGTCGGGGACGAACCAGAGCAGTGCGCCGAGCAGCGGTCCGACCAGCAGCGGGACGGCGATGGGCAGTCCGTCGCCGAACAGGGCGGCCAGTGCGGCGAAGTAGCCGGGCAGCGAGAGGCCGATGACGGCGAACAGCACCTTGTGTGCCATGAACCGGGCGGGGCTGCGGCCGATCAGGGCGAGTTCCTGCTGCGGGATGCGGACCCCGGGCAGTTGGAGCGAGCGGGTGCCGACCCGGTCGTACCAGGGGTCGGCGGCGTCGTCGGCGGCGTCCCGGCGCGGTTCGGGGGTGCGGTGCAGCCGGTCCAGGGCCTGGCCCAGGTCCGGTGGGGCGGGGCGGAGTTCGGCGAGCAGCAGGGCGAGGCCGCCGGCGGCGGCGGCGCCGGCCAGGACGGCCCAGGGCGAGATCATCGGGCTCCCTTGACCAGCGGGTCGTTGTCGTCGCCGGCCGCGGTGTCGGCGGTTTCGTCGCCGGTGCGCTGTCCGGGCATCCGGCCGGCCTTGGAGCGCCGGTCCTGTTCCAGGATCCGTGGCAGGGGGGTGTACGAGGCGAGCGAGCGCATCCAGGCGATCACCAGCACGAACGCCACCGCGACGACGCCGAGCACGAGTTGGCCGATGCCGGTGGTGTAGGGCTGGGTGTAGGTGGAGTTGAACGAGCCGAGGACTGTCACCAGCAGGATGATGCCCACCATCCAGCGGATGGTGGTGCGGTGCTTTGCCCGGTCGGCCTCGATGGTGCGGCGCTGGCGGACTTCCTCGCGGACCGATTCGGCCATGTCGGCGAGGGCCCGGGCCAGGCCGGGGCCGCTGTCGCCGGCCCGCAGCAGGAGGGCGGCGAGCACCTTGTCGGCGGTGGCGTCGGCGAGTTGGTCGGCGAAGGCGCGCAGTGCGTCCTCGGGGCGCCAGCGGGCCTGGAGGCGGGCGGCGAGGTCGGTGATCTCGGTCTCCAGGGCGGCGGGTGCGGTGCGGCGGCTGGTGACGATGGCCTGGTTGAGGCCGACGCCGAGCAGCAGGACGTCGGCGAGGCGCTGGGTCCACTCGGCGAGTGCTTCCAGCCGTTCGATCCGGCGGGTGTCGGAGCGGGTGGCGTCGAACAGCCAGGGCAGGCCGAAGACGCCGGCGGGCACCAGCAGGGCGACCAGCGGGATGCCGGTGAACAGCCAGCCGGCCGGGCCGCCGAGCAGGGCCAGCGCGAGCTGGATGCGGCGCAGCCGGGCGACGCCGGGCGAGGCGGTGCCGGGGGCGCCGTACCAGAGGGTGTGCAGCCGTCCTTCCAGCGGGTTGGCCCGTTCGTCGGGGTCGGCGCGCCGTCCGGTCAGTCCGGCGGCCAGGGCCACCAGTCCGCCGGCGGTGAGCAGTCCGCACAGCACGTACAGGAGCATCAGCGCATCCCCCCGATCCGCAGGTTCAGCGGCGCGCCCCAGGCCCCGTAGGGGGAGGCGAGCAGTCCCGCGTCGAAGCCGGCCCGGCGCAGGTCGTCCAGGCAGTGCGGCGGGGTGACGGGGACGGCCCGTACCTCGCCGAGTTCCGGGCGCGGCCCGAAGACGGTGTTCATGGCGGGCCGTCCGGACTCGCCGAGGCCGGCCACTTCCAGGACGTGCGAGACGAACCGGTGGCGGCGGCCGCCGACGGCGGTCTCGTCGACCATGGTGACGTGCACGATGAAGTCGATGGCGTTGGCGGTGAGCCGGTAGGCCAAGCTGTCGGTCATGTGGGAGCCGTACTCGAGGCAGAGTTCGGCGATCCGGTCGACCACCATGTGCGGGCCGCGGGCGTGCAGGGTGCACATCGAGCCGCCCTCGCCGTTGGTCATCACCCGCAGCATCGGCACGACCTCGCCGGAGCGGACTTCGCCGACGATGATCCGCGAAAGCGTCATCCGCAGTGCGGCGGGAATGAGTTCACCGATCGTCAGCTCGCCTGCGAGCCGTCCGTCCACGCGTTCGCCGTTGCCCTCGCGGGCCTCCATCGGTACGACCTGGCGCAGGTGGCCGAGGGTGTGCAGCCAGAGCTCGAACTCGGACTCCAGGGTGCCGATCCGTTCGTCGGGCGGGATCTCGGCGGCCATCGCGCGCAGCAGGCTGGTCTTGCCGACGCCCTGGGTGCCGGTGATCATCACGTTCTTCCGGGCCCGGATGGCGGCGGCCAGGAACGCGGCCAAGGTGGTGTCCACGGTACCGAGTTGGACCAGGTCGCGGAGGTTGGCGCTGGCCACCCGGTGGCGGCGGATCGCCACGTAGGGGCGGGGGGTGACCTCGGTCATCGCCTGCAGGCGCATGCCGCCCTCCAGGCGCAGCGCGAGCATCGGGCTGGCGGTGGACAGGCTGCGTTCGCCGCCGCCGTGCTGGCGGGCCAGGTCCTGGAGCAGCTCGATGAGTTCCTCGTCGGAGTCGGCGACCGGCGGGACCTGCCGCAGCGGCTGGTGCACCCGGGAGACCCAGACGTCGTCGCAGCCGTTGATCAGGATGTTCTCGATCTCCGGGTCGTCGAGGTACGGCTGGAGGCGCCCGGCCCGGAACAGCAGGTCGTAGACGGCCTCGGAGAGCGCCCGGTCCTGTTCGCGGGTGGGCGGGATGCCGTGGGTCTGCGCGTAGGCGTCGGACCAGCGGGCCACCGCCTCCTCGATCAGCGCCCGTCCGCGCTGACGGCGGGTGGCCCGGTCGGCCTCGGTGCCGGACGCCTCGTTCAGCCGGGACAGCTGCTGGTGCAGTTCGGCCGCGACCTGCCGCTTCAGCTCCCGTGCGACCTGGGTGTCCACGGCCGGCACCGCCCCGGCCGGGCCGAGCGCGGGCACGGCGGCGGGCATGGCCGACACCGGGCCGGTCGGCGGGACGGGCGCGGCGGGCATCGGCGCGGGCACGGCCGGCGCGGCCCACGGCAGCCCGGCGGCGTCCGGCGAACCTCCGTACACCACCTGCCCGTTGACGTACTGCCCGGCCTGCTGGGGCGGCGGCCCCTGGTAGGGGTTAGCGCGCACGGTGCACCTCCCCCCGCCCGTCCTCGGGCCCGTCGTCCTGTCCGGGGAACGGCGCGGGCGCGGGCGGCTGCGGCACCACGGGCGGCGCGATGTACGGCGCGGTGTACGAGATCTGCGGCTGGTTCTCCACCCGGATCGGCCACTCCCCCGTGAACTGCCCACCGGGCTGCGGCCGCTGCGGCTGAACGGGCTGGGGCTGGACGGGCGGCGGCAGGAACGGCTGGGGCTGCGTCGGGTACTGCGGGGCCTGGGCCTGGTACGGCTGCGGCGGGTACGGCTGCTGGACGTAGGACTGCTCGGTCTGCGGAGGGTACGGCTGGGCCTGGCGCCCGCCCACCGGCCCGGCCGCGAACGGCGGCTGCGCGAACGGGGCTGCGGGAGGCGGGGCCTGTGGGGGCGTCATCTGCTGCTGCGTCATCTGTTGCTGCGTCATCTGCTGCGAGGGTACGGCCTGCTGGGAAACGGGCGGCTGCGGGGCCTGCACCTGGTACGTCAACGGCTGCGCCTGCGCCCGCGGAAGCTGCTGCGGCGGAACCTGCTGCTGAGCCTGCGGCCCCTGCGGCCCGAGGCGTCGCCGACGCCCCTCGGCGTGGTGCTGGATCCGGTCGGCGGCGGTCCGCGCGGTGCGCATCAGCTCGGAGCGGATGAACCGCCGGTCGGTGGTGTCGCCGCCGTCGGACAGCACCCGGGCGGTGCGCGGCGCGTGCGTGAGGGTGCCGAGCACGGGCAGTTGGAACTGCCGGGACACCTCGTGGTCGGGGTAGGGGCCTTCGGCGACCAGCAGCAGTCCGAGGCTGTCCGATCCGGTGCCGTGGGTGTCGAGGTCCTCGCGCAGTGCGGCCAGCCGGGGCCGGGCGGCGGAGAGTCCGCGCAGTGTGGTGCGGACGGTCACGGCGACCACGTCGGAGCGCCGGGCGAGGACGGCCATCGGGCCGTTGGCGCCGGAGCGGCCGAGGTCGAGGATCACGTCGTAGCCCTCGGGGTCGAGCGCGCGCAGCGCTTCGACCAGGGGTTCCCAGGTGTAGGCGAGGCCGGGGGCCTGGGCGGGGTCGGTGAGTCCGGGCAGCAGGAGGCGTTCGCCGGAGCCCTGCGGGGAGACGTCCAGCAGTTGTTCCCACAGGGTCTGGGCGAGCAGTCCGCGCCGGTCGGCCACGGCGAGGTTGCGCAGTCCGTACACCGCGTCGACGCGGCCTTCGAGGGCGCCGGCCAGCACCGCGCCGCCGTCGGGGTCGCATTCGGCGAGCAGGACGCGGCGGCCCGGGCGCAGCGGCCAGGACAGCAGCAGGGCGAGGGCGCTGCTGGTGGCCCCGGGCGCCCCCGGCCCGCCGAGGACGGCCACCACGGTCATCAGGAGCCCCCGGCGTTTCGGGGTGCGAGGATCACCTGGAACTTGCCGCCGGCCACCCAGGAGGCGAGTCGGGGGCCGTCGGACGGGCCGATGGCGACGTCTATGACGGTGGTGCCGTCGGGGTCGGTGCGGCCGACGGCGGAGACGGTGGCGGTCATGGTGTCGGGGGTGCGGGTGGTGCCGTCGGTCTTGGTGCTGTCGGGGGTGTAGACGATCAGCACCTGGAGTCCGGGTTGCAGCCGGGTGGCGGGCAGTTGGGAGCGTTTGGCGGCGACGCCGACGATCTGCTGTCCGGGCTGGGTGGCGGGGTCGCTGGTGAGGTCGGACTTGACCAGCAGGGCGCCGCGCTTGAGGTCGGTGGTGGCGCGCAGTCCGACGGTGTGTTCGAGGTCGCGGGCGTCCAGCGGGCGCAGCGCGGGGTCGCCGGCGATGTGGGCGACGACCAGGTCGTCGTTGCCGATGACCTGGCCCATGGGGACGTCGCGGGCGAGGGCCAGGACGGCGATCCGCTGGCCGCTGCTGTTGTACAGCGCGGCGCCGCCCAGGCCGCCGGCGGCGATCAGGGCGGCCGCCATGGCCAGTACGGCGGGCCTGCGGCGGCGGACGCCGAGGCGGCGCGGCGGGGTCGGCATGCTTCGGTTCTCCACCGCTTCGCGGCCTCTCACTCGTGATGGAACGTCAATGCTGGTCCGGCAAGGGGGTTGTCGGCCCGGTCAGTTCAGCACCTGGACCTCGTTGACGGGGATCTGCATCGTCAGGCCGGGGAATTCGCTGCGCCAGGTGAAGTCCGCCATGTCGATGTCGGCGTTGTTCGAGGTCTTGGCGGTGACCTTCCACAGCAGCGCGACCCGCAGGGTGTAGGCGTGGTCCTTCATGCCGGCGGAGGCGCGGGCGAAGATGTGGCTGCAGCTGGGTGTCTGCCCGGCGGCGAACGGGGTTCCGGGGTCGGCGCAGGTGAACTCCTGGGAGCGGGCGCCGTCGGGGCCGTCGTCGACGGACCAGACGACCTGCTTGAGGGTCACCGTGGTGGTCACGTCGTAGCCGGGTCCGTGGATGGTGTGGCTGATCGGTCCGGCGGACTGCGGTGTGGCGTCGAACCAGAGTCCCACCGGGGAGCCGACCACGGCGTCCGTCTGCGGGGCGGCGTGCAGCACGGGGCGGGCGACCTTGATCTGGTCGAGGGCGTCGAAGGCGAGTTGGCGGGGCGTCGGGGGCTTCACCGGGCCGGGGGGCTGGGCGAGGAAGACCTGGCCGGGCGCCTCGACGCCGAGGCAGGACCGGTCGTAGATCGCGCCGTCCTTGCTGGTCTTGCCGTCCCAGACGTCCTCGCTCTCCAGCGGCTGCGGCTTCGACAGCCGGTAGTAGCAGCCGCTGGAGAACCAGCCCAGGTCGTCGAGCCAGCACGGCACATCCTCGTCGTTCCAGCGGCACTTGCCGGACCCGGAGTCCCCTCCCCCGCCGCCCGAGCCGCCGCCGGAGCCGCCCCCGCTGCCGGGCTCGTGGACGACCGTGCAAATGATGTCGTCGGCGCACGGCGTCACGTCGGCGCTCGCCGACGGGACGAACGCGACCGTCAGTCCGATTCCGGTCAGTACACAGAGCGCGGCGCGCCAGGCGGAGTTCAGCATGTCTTGGTCACCTCACGGGTGAAGTCGGCGATCAGCCAGCGGTTTCCGTATCTCTTCAGGACGGCGGTAGCGGGGTAGCGGGTCAGCCGCTGTTGCGGATCCTTGATCTGCTTGGTGCCCGCGTCCGCCTGGTGCCAGCCGCTGACGTCGAGGCAGTCCTCGATCGTCGCGGTGGGCGGACTCGCCTGCAGATTCATGCTTTTGACGACGGGTGAGGTTCTGGGCCGGCCGGTCATCACGAGTTTGGCATCGTGCAACTGGGTCAGCGAGAGCAGCGCTTCGCTGAGCGCCGGCCCGGTGGCGTACTGGCCGAGCGCGGTTCCGTCCGAATTCGATCGCTCGAACACGTCGGCCCGGACGTCCCACCAGGCTTGATAGGCCGTCACCACGCTGTGCGCCTCCAGCCCTTGGTCGCCCTGGTCGGGGACGGGGATGCGGCTGGGGTCGGCTTTCCCGGTGGCGGAGTTGGTGGCGCGGGGCAGTCCGGATTCGGGGGTGCCGAGGCGGTCGGCGGAGCCTTTTTCGGTGGCGCCGCATGCCGTGAGAGCTGTCAGCAGGAATGGCAGAAGCAGCCCGCTGATCCCAACTCCCCGAGGGCGCACCGGAATTCCGCGCTGCCGCATAGCCCCACCTTGTCGCGGCCGAACTGTGGTGGGTCCGGGCCGCCGATCTCGTCTGCCGTCCCCTGTGGTGATTCCGGGCGGCTCGGAGGTCGATTCTTCGCCAACCCGCCCCGGCACGGCAACACCCGGGGCGTCCTGACCTTACGCGGAAGGCGGATCCGTTGGGGCACTTTCTCGCCACAGAACCGCCAAAAGTTCATCGGAAAGCGGCAGTCCGGCGAGCGCTCCCCGCACTGCGGCGCGGTTGCGCATCAGGAGTCTCCCTCCGTCACGGGGCACCAGCAGTCTGGCCTCGCCGGCGGAGGCCGGTTCGCCCCAGCCGAGTTGGCCCTCGACGGCGGGCTGGAGGTCGAGCGGGCCGACGGCGGCGGGCGCGCCGGGCACGCCGTGCTCCAGCACCCGGCCGAGCGCCCAGCTGAACGAGCCCTCCGCGCCGGGCAGTACGCCGTCGCGCCCCCGCCGCCCGGCGTTCCAGCGCCCGATCCGGCCCCACAGCGGCACCCGGGAGTGGCCGAGCAGTTCGCCCGCGCCGTCCTCGCGCAGCAGGGCCGCCCAGGTGTCGCGGTCGGCGACCGCGTCGACGATCAACAGGGTCTCCTCCTGTTCGCCGTGCACCATGGCGCTGGTGATCCAGTCCCAGGCGAGGCCGCGCCGGTAGGCGTTGTCGGGGGTGGAGCCCGCGGTGACCAGCGCGACCCGGCGCCCGCGCGGGTCGGCGACCAGCTGGCCGAGTAGGCACACCACCAGCCAGCGGGCCGGGCGCTGGGAGGCCTGGCGCAGCGCGGTGAGCAGGGTGTTGGCGTCGGCGTCGGCCGGCGGCTGGGTGACGGTGCTGCCGCGAGTGCCGGCGTCGAAGGTGCGGCCGGGCAGCGCGGCGGCGAGGGTGCGGGCGCCGTCGGCGGCGCGGGCGGAGCCGCCGTGCCCGCGTTCGGGGCCGCCGTCCGCGCCGATCACCACCAGTTCGATGCCACCGCTCACCTTGTACCGCCCCCTCGCCCGCCATTTCCGGCCACCAGTGAGTGCTGCGGCCTGAGCCAAGGTATCGCCGAGCGGTGTCGGCGCGGGCCCAAATGGGCCCGATGAGCCCCAGCTCAGGGACCATGGGCCCTGTTCGCGGCCGGTGCGCGGGGGGCACCATCGTCCTTATGGACCGTGACGACCGGGTGGAGACCCTGAGCGAGGCCGAGTGCCTGCGCCTGCTCGGCGCCGTGCCGTTGGGGCGGGTGGTGTACACCGAGCACGCGTTGCCGGCCGTGCTGCCGGTGGCTTTTCGGCTGGCCGAGGACGGCCGGCTGATTCTGGCGCTGCGCACCGGCACCCGGGTGGCCCGGGCGCTGGACGGGACGGTGGCGGCGTTCCAGGTGGACGACTTCGACGCGGCGGGCCGCTGCGGCTGGAGCGTGCTGGTGCACGGCCGCGCCGAGGTGGTGCGGGACGCGGAGGAGCGTGCCGCGCTGGAGTCGGAGGGTCTGCGCCCGTGGATCCCGGAGCCGGGCCCGGAGTACGTGGCGATCACTCCGGAGCTGGTCTCCGGCCGCCGGCTGATCCCTGACCACGCGCTCTGACCACGTGCTCTGACCTCACCGCGGGACCCCACTGACAGGTGACCGGCGAGTAGGCATACTCTGCGGGGCGGCCCGGACGGGCCGTCCCCTGCCCCGTCGCACCTGTGGAGCGCACCGTGACGACCTTCGCCTCGCTCACCGACCTGACCGCCGCCGTCGGTACCGAACTCGGCACCAGCGAGTGGCACACCGTCGACCAGGAGCGGGTGAACCTGTTCGCGGAGGCGACCGGCGACCACCAGTGGATCCACGTGGACCCGGCGCGCGCCAAGGAATCGCCGTTCGGCGGGACGATCGCGCACGGCTACCTGACGCTGTCGCTGCTGCCGGTGCTGGCCAAGGAGTGCTACGCGGTGGAGAACATCGCGATGGCCCTCAACTACGGCTCGGACAAGGTCCGTTTCCCGGCCCCGCTGCCGGTGGGCACGGCGGTCCGGGCGACGGCGGTACTGGTGTCGGCCGACGAGGTGCCGGGCGGCGTGCAGGCGGTGGTCCGGTTCACCATTTCCAGTGAGGCCAGTGCCAAGCCGCACTGTGTGGCGGAGACCATCACCCGCTTCTACCCGGCGGCCTGATCTGCGCCTTTCCGCCCTTCCCCGGCCCTTCCTCGACGGACCGTCCCGCCTGCCGGGGCGGTCCGTTCCCGTTCGCGGCGACCGGCGCGCCGCCGACCCGTTCGGCTGGTTCAGTCCCGTTTACGGCGGTAGTGTCCCGATTTGAAACGCGTCGTCCCCGCCGGGGTCCCGGCTGCCCGGGCGGCGCCATCCGGCCTGCCGTCGACCCGTCCGGGGCGCCAACTCGTCCCGCCGTCCCGGCAAGCCCCACCGTTCGGGTGCTCGACCGTGGAGGTGCCTTGTCCCGTCCCGTCTCCTGGCTGTTCCGCGCCGGTGAGCTGGCCGCCGAGGCCGGGCTCGCCCTGCGCGACGCGAAGCGCTCGTACCGGACACTGCCGCGGGACAGCTGGCACCGGCTGCGCACCGAGGCGTTCGGCGCCGACCCGCGGGGCGGCCGCTGGCACCGGGTCCGCAACTCGCAGCATTTCGTGGACGGTTCGTTCCGCAACCCGGTCCCGACCCGCCGACTGCGGTACGCCCACACCCCGCTGGCGCTGATGCGCACCAAGCTGGCCGCGGACGGCGACCGCCGCAGCCCCGCCGCCGCGGTGCCGGTGCACCGGCTGCTGCCCGTCGAACTGGCCACCCCGCCCGCCTCCGGGCTGCGCCTGACCTGGCTCGGCCACGCCACCGTGCTGGCCGAACTGGACGGCGTCCGGGTGCTGTTCGACCCGGTGTGGAGCGAACGTGTCTCGCCGTTCGGCTGGATCGGCCCGAAGCGGCTGCACCCGGTGCCGCTGCCCCTGGCCGAACTCGGGCCGGTGGACGTGGTGGTGATCTCGCACGACCACTACGACCACCTGGACATGACCACCATCCGCACGCTCGCCGCGGGCGACGCGGTGTTCGCGGTGCCGCTGGGCATCGGCGCGCACCTGGAGCACTGGGGCGTCGAGCCGTACCGGATCGTCGACCTGGACTGGTGGGAGTCCGCCGAACTGGACGGCCTGCGGCTGACCGCCACTCCCGCCCGCCACTACTGCTCGCGCGGCCCGCGGCCCAGCGGCAAGTTCCTCTGGTCGTCCTGGGTGGTGGAGGGCAAGCACCACCGGCTCTTCCACAGCGGCGACACCGGCTGGTTCCCCGGCTTCGCCGACATCGGCCACCGCTTCGGGCCGTTCGACGCCACCATGATGCAGGTCGGCGCGTACTCCGAACACTGGCCGGAGGTCCACCTGACCCCCGAGGAGGCCGTGCAGGCGCACCGCGACCTGGGCGGCAAGGTGATGCTCCCGATGCACTGGGGCACCTTCGACCTCGCCCCGCACCCCTGGGAAGAACCCGCCGAACGGACGGTGGCCGCCGCGAACGCCGCCGGCGTCACGCTGGCCGTCCCCCGCCCCGGCAAGTCCTTCGAGCCGGCCGACCCGCCACCCGTCAAACTCTGGTGGCGCGCCGTCGCCGCCACCCCGTCCGGCGCCGACGTCCTCGCCCCCGAGAGCCTCACCCCGCCCACCACCGCCGCCCCCGGCTCCGCGACACGCCTCGCGCCCACCCCGCGCCCGGACGCGCCGCTGGCGAACGCGAGGCCCGCCGCGGGGCCCACAGACGCGAAGCCGAAGCCGGCCGCCCGCAAGCCCCGCGCCGCCACGCCCGAGCAGCCCCCCGGCCCGGACCCGCTGTTCTGACTCTCAGTGCCGCAGCGCGCCCTCGATCAGGGCCACTGCGGCGCGCGGGTCGTCCACCTCGACGATCACCCGGGCGTAGTGCTCGTCGGCGAGTTCGATCACCACGGCCTTCGCCGGGTTCTTCACGTCCCAGAACACCAGCTCACCGTGGCGGCGGAACCGCCCGGCCGTGATCAGCCCCGGCCACTGGGTGCCGCCGACCTTGAGCCCCTTGGGCTCCGAGGCGACCCCCGGGTCCGCGGTCGCGCCGCGCACGTTGGCGAGCGGTATCTCGATCCGGCTCTTGATCGCCCAGAGCTTGTCCAGGCCCTCGATCTCCACGACCAGCGTTTCCTTGTCGACAGCCACTCGAGCCATGTCGGTGAACCCTCCCTCGTACGGTGGAAAACAGTGATGTGACGGCCGGTCAGCCGGCCAGCCGGGCCGCCAGCGCGAGTACCGCCTGCGCGGACGCCGCCGGACCGAGCGCCCGGTCACGCAGCCGCAACCCCAGCACGCTCGCCCCGAGCGCCTCGACCAGCGGACTGTCGACGGGCTCGCCGAGCACCGTCGCGAGCGCCCGTTCGAGCGCGTGCAGGCCGTCCGCGACCAGCGCCGCGACGTCCGGATCCTCCGGCGCCCGCTCGACCGCCGCGGACAGCAGCAACCCCGCCGCCGCCCCGCCGTCGAACCCGCCCGCCGCCTGACCCAGCGCCTCCTTCGGCCCGCTGGTGACGGTGAGCGCGGCCACGGTCGGCAGCACCTCGTCCGCCAAGTGGTGCCGCAGCGCGGCCAGGTAGAGCCCGCGCTTGCTGCCGAACGCCTTGTACAAGCTGCCCCGGTGCACACCGAGCCGCTGCACCAGGTCGTCCACCGAGGTGCCCTCGAACCCGCGCTCGGCGAACAGCACCGCCGCCGCCCGAACCGCCTCGGCCTCGTCAAAGGCCCGTGGTCTTCCCATGCCCACGACCCTAGGGATTCGAGAACGTTCAGTCAAGAACGACCGTTCCAAAACTCCAGAGCCCCGAACGGGAGATCCGGACCGCCGCGCGGGCGCGGCGGTCCGTGGCTCAGGCCAGGATCGGCACCAGCCCGATCGCGAAGACGCCGTAGAAGCCGGCGGCGACGGCCAGCCGGGCCGGGGTGAGCTTGTGGGCGCGCATGGTCAGCAGGAGGTAGACGATCGCTGCCATGGTGATGAGACCGGCCCACAGCAGCGGGCCGTCGAAGTGCCACTTGGTGAACAGCAGGCCGATGCCACTGGGAACGGTGGCCTGGATCATCATCGAGCCGGAGACGTTGGCGAGCGCCAGCTTCACCTTGCCCTGGCGGACCCAGATGATCGCGTTCATGATCTCGGGCAGCTCGGTCGCTATCGGGGACAGCAGCAGCGCGGTCACCGTCGCGGACAGGCCGAGCATCGGGCCGATGACGTCGAGCTGGGCGACGAAGTAGTGCGCGGCGAAGAAGATCACCACGAGGGTGGCCAGGGTCTGGACGACCACCGCCCAGGTGTCGGGCGACTCCTTCTTCGGCTGGAGCTTCAGCGCCTCCAGCTCCTCCTCGTCCTCGTCCTCGTCGGCTTCGCCCGCGGCCTCCTCGGCGCGGCTGGCCCGGATCTCCCGCCAGAAGTAGGCGGCGTACGCGGCGAAGAACAGCACACCCAGGGCGGGCTTGAAGGCGAACGCGACCAGGCCCAGCGACACCTTGACGAAGAAGATCGGCAGGAACCACTTCTGGTCCTTGGCCAGCCGCCGCATGTCCTTCTCGGTGCCCAGCGCCTGCCCGGCCGGAACGATCGCGGTGCCGGTGGCCAGGGCCGACACCCGGTCACGGCGACGCTTGATGAGCAGGGCGACTCCGGTGACGCCGTAGGCGACGGTCGCCAGCGCGAGGGGCCCGCCCATCGCGGCGCCCACGCCGATGTTCTTCGCCTCCTCGGTACCACCGGTGGTCACCGCGACCAGGGTGACCACCGACTCCGGCAACGCGGTTCCGAAAGCGGCCAGGATCGTGCCGACCGCCATCTTCCCCACGTTGAGGCGCTCACCCAGCCACTCCACCGCGTTGACGAACCACTCGCACGAGAGATAGATCGCCACCGCGCACACGATGAGCAAAACGAAATGAATCACGAAACTCGTCAGGCCTTCCCGCGCCGGCGGGAATCCAAAGGGCGGGCGGCACAGGGGCAGCACGACTTCGGCCCCGCCGACACGCACAGTCGTCGACAAACGGGCCGAAGGTCTCGCCCGCCCCCCACCATCACCGGTGACGAGCCCGGCCACCGGGAACCCGGCAACGGGCTCCAGCATGTCGACGACCGGTTCGCGGGGCTACTCCCCTTCGCAGCCGCCCATTGTACAGACGCCCGGCAGGAACCCTCCACCCGACGAGATCGCCGCCCCCCACAGCCGCCGAGCACCGCCGACGGCCGTACAGCCCCCGGCGAGGGCCTGGCCGGGAGGTCGCTCCCCTCACTCCCCCAGCGACACCTTCGCCTCCGCAACCAGCTTGCTCCGCCCACCACTTACCGCCACCCGGGCCACCCCCACGACCGCCACGCGCACTCCACCAACCCCGCCGAGACCGCAGGCAAGCACCCCACCGAGCGGGTGCCCCCTCACTCCCCCAGCAGCCCGGCCAGGACCCTCGCCTCCGCAACCAACTTGCTGCGCCCACCACTTGCCGCCACCCGGGTCACTTCCGCAATGGCCCCGCGCGCCCCGGCCCGTCGGGCGCACTCCACCGCCGCCGTCAACAGCCCCGCCGCGCTGCTCGACGGCCGCCCGTCCAGCAGCGCGGGCAGGACGCCCGCCAGCACCGTCCAGGCGAGCCTCGGCGCGCCCGCGTCGGCCAGTTCGGTGCAGGTCGCGGCGAGCCGGCCCGGCTTGACCGCGCCGAGCCGCAGCAGCTCGCCGGTCTCCCGGCCGAGCGCCTGCGCGTCCAACTCGCCCTGCGCCGCCAGCGACAGCAGGGCGTCGACCACAGCGGTGCGGTCCTCGGGGAACCCCGCCCCGAGGCCGTACGCGAGGGCCTGGTGCACGGCGAACCCGGACGGGCCGCCCTGCTCGGCGAGCAGCGGCAGGAGCTGGGGGTAGCCGCGGACGGGCGTCGAACCGGCGGAGTCGGCGAGTTGGCCGATCAGGCGGACGGCGAGTTCCTCGCGGTGGTGCGGCAGGACGGCGAGCCAGCGCCCGTCCGGCATGCTGTGCTCCACCTCGGAGTGCCGGTGGAAGCGTTCGGTGGGGCCGAGCAACGTCCGCACCGCGTCCGGCACCCCGCCCTCCGGCCGCACCCCGGGCGCGCCGGCCCCGGGCACCCCGAGCAGTGCCAACTCTTCCTCGCCGAGGCCGGGTTGGTCGCAGAAACGGCGGTACTCGGCCATCCGTACCCCGAGCCGCGCCGTCCCGGCGGGCACGAGTGTGGTGTCCTGCCGCCGCAGCCCACCGGCCCGCAGCCAGGCGGCGAGCGCCGCACCCGCCGGGGACGCGAGGCTGTCGTCCGAGGTGCCGTCGGGGACGGTGCGCAGCAGGGCCTGGGCGAGGTCCACCGGCCCGGGTTCGAGACCGAGTTCCTCGTACCGGCGAATCCGCGCCACCAGCTCCCCGGGGTCGAGCGCGCCGTTGCGCCACGTGGGGGTGGCCAGCAGCAGCGGGACGGGGTCACCGGCCAGCCGCCAGGCGATCTCCTCCAGCCGGGCGGCGATCAACTCTCCGACTCCGCCGCGCAGTTCCCAGGTCCGGAACGGGCTGGCGTGCGCGAGCGTCAGTGACCGCCAGGCCCGTTGCTTGGGCAGCGCACCGGTAACGGCACCGGCGAGCACCCCGAGCGACCGCCACGCTCCGTCGGCGAGCACGGGAGCGAGCGCGGCGACGAGCGCCTCCCGGTCCTGCCAGGCGTGCCGGACCAGCCCGTCGAGGACCCGTTCGAACGCGACGCTGTCGCTGTCGGCGGCGGCCAGCGCGGCGGCGAGCTCCTCGGCGACCTCGGCGGGGCTGCCGAGCGGCGTGGGCATCGCGACCGGCCGGGGCGGCTCGGGCAGCCGGTCGTCCTCCGCCTCCTCCACCGACTCGACGTAGATACCGAGCAGTTGGGCGGCGGTCTCGGCGTGCGCGGGGTCCAACAAGTGGACCGCCGCCCGCAGCTCCACCAGCAACCGGCCCCGCGCGCCCGCGACATGACGTTCCGTCACTTTCAGTGCCTGGCCCTGGAGTTGCCGATCGGGGTGCCCGTAACACCGGGCCACGGCCCGCAGCGCGAGCTCGGGCGCTCGCGCCGCCACCCGGTCCAGCCAGGCCAGTTGAGCGCGGACGAGCTTCTTCTCCGGCCGGGCCAGCAGCACCTCGGCGGCTTCGGCCACGGTCGCGTCGTCGAGCCGCCCGGCCCGGTCGAGGGCGATCAGGCAGTCCTGCGCGTAGCCGGCGAGCGGCGAGGGGCCGTCCAGCAGTGCCGTCAACGCCCGCAGATTCGCCGCGAGTTCCTCCTCGGACGGGGCCAGCGCCCGAACCACCGCGAGGTAGCTCCGCAACTCCCCAGCCCCACCGCCGCGCACCAGCCGGGCAAATCCGCGAGCGATCAACTCGCCCCGGTCGATGACCCGTTCATCGGCGAGCCGGGCGAGAACGGCGGGCCAGCGCTGAGCATCCTCCTTGGCGGCCCACGGTCCGGACAGCTGCCCGGCAGTGTCGGCATCGAAGACCAGCGGGGCGAGGACGGCCGTGAAGCTGTCCCACACGAGCCGCCCGTACAGATCGCCCCCGGGCGGCAACTGCCCTGCCCCGTACCGGGGCCGGGGGTCACCGCGGTCGGTCATCCACCCGACGACGAAGCCGGGTTCAGCGGGCGGCGGCGTATCGCTCACCCGCAGCAGATGCTCCGCGACGCGGTAGCCGGTGGACGGTCCCCACCCGTCCCGCCCGGCCGGCCGGCGGGCCAACCGCAGCGCCACCTCCCGCTGCCAGGTGACGTCCTGCCCCTCCAACAGGCCACCCAGCGGCGGCCGGTACCACCGCTCAACGTCTTCGAAGTCCCCGGACCCGATCCAGTCGGCCGCCCCGGACGGCGCGCTGTGACAGACCGCCCCGGCAACCAGCAGCGCGGTCCATGCCCCGCCCCGGGAGTACGTGCTCTCCCGCAACTCGCGCCGCAACGCCTTCAACCCGGCCACCTCGGCCCGCCGCTCCCGCGCCGTCAAGCCACCGACCAGCCGCGCGACTTCGTCGAACTCGGCCCGACGTATCGCCCCCACCAGGTCCGTCTCGGGCTGCTTCACTGTGTCTCCTCCGTCGTCATCCGCACCGCCAGCACATGGCTGCACGGCCCCCGGTCACCCCGGTGCCGCGCCCACCACTGGCACGTACAGCCCACCGGGCCGTCCGCGTCGATCCGGACGTGGTGGACGTGGTCGCCGACCGCCACCACCCGCACGTCACCGGCCACCGGGCCTACCGCCCCTGCGGCTAGCAGCTCGCGGGCAGCGCGCAGCCGCGGATTGGCGTCCTCCACCCGGCCTGCGGCGTACGGGAGGCGGCGGTGGAAGTGGGCGGCGTCGGCGAGGTCGTAGCCGATCCGGCCGGCGGTGGCGAGGTGGGCCAGGGCGGCGCGGAGGCGCTCTGGCGGCAGGCCGCAGTCCGCGGTGAGGTCGGTCCGGGGCTCGGCGTCGAGCAGCGCGTCGAGCTCGAAAGCATCGGCGGCGGACGACGCGGCGAGCAGGTCGAGCAGGGCGCCTTCGCCGGAGAAGCCGCGGGAGGCGTCGGGCGAGAGGGTGAGGGTGATCCGGCCGCCGGGGAGGGCGAGTTCCCAGGCGGAGGCGGTGGGGGCGGTGGGGGTGCCGGGCGGGCCGTAGATCCGCAGGCCGAGCGCGTGCCGCAGCAACGGGCGCAGCGCGGCGAGCCGTTCGGGGCCGGGGAGGCAGACGGTGCCGGGGGCGGGCCGGGAGGTGGCGCGCAGTCCACCGGCGGTGGGCAGGATCCAGCGGACGGTGCTGCGGCCGCCGGTGGGCAGGGTGCGCAGGAAGCGGACGGCTTCGGCGGCGGGCAGTTCGGCGCGCAGGTCGAACCGGGCGGTGAGGACCTGGGTTTCGGCGAAGCCCTTGAGCCAGCGCCGCGGCAGCGGCACCTTCCGTTCGATCAACGTGTCGGTGCCGAGGCCGACTTCGACCTCGTCCGTGCCGACGGCGAGGGTGAGCCGCTCGTCCGGAAGGCGCAGGCGCAGGGCTTCGCGCAGCGGGGCGCCGATGTCGATGTTGGTGGTGCCGTGGCCGGTTCCGGCGCCGTCGAGTCCTTCGGGCAGCAGGTCCAGCCGGGCGTGAACGCCGCCGCAGCCGGAGAAGGATTCGAAGCGCAGCCGGTCGCCGTCGGCGGTGACCACGGGGTCGAGCGAGGCGGCGGCGAGCGGGCGGTGGTAGCGGGCGGCGGCGACATCGGCGACGGCCAGCAGTGCGGCGGCGGCCGGTCCGGGGTGGCGGAGGGCGCCGTCGAAGAACGGGCCGTGCTGGGTGGCGAGGTCCAGGCGGTGCGGGTGCAGCGCGGAGGGCCGCGGGTACCGGAAGGTGTGTACGGCCGTGGTCATGCGTCGAACGCTAACGATCACCACCGACAATCGGCACAGCCCGACGTGACCCGTTCCACACTCAATCCGTACTGCAACGTGTTCTAGCATGTGCCGCGTGACCGCTTCCGCCGCTCTGCCGCCAGTTTCCGTATCCAGCCCGCCTTCCTTCGTCGAGCTGCTCGGCATCGAGGAGCTCGACGAGAACCTGTTCCGGGGTCACTGTCACGCGGGTGCGCCGCTGCGGGCGTTCGGTGGTCAGGTGGCGGCGCAGGCGCTGACGGCGGCGGGGCGGACGGTGGAGGCGGCGCGGCGGGTGCACAGCCTGCACGGGTACTTCCTGCGGCCGGGCGATCCGCGGCGGCCGATCGTCTACCAGGTGGACCGGGCCCGGGACGGGAATTCGTACGCGACGCGGCGGGTGACGGCGGTGCAGCGCGGCGAGGTGATCTTCACCATGTCGGCGTCGTTCAAGCGGCCGGAGTCCTCGGGCGACCGTCAGCGCACCATGCCGCCGGTGCCGGGGCCGGAGGAGCTGCCGGACCCGTACCCGGCCTGGCAGCACAACGCGCCCGAGGAGTACGAACGGTCCGCGATCTTCCACGCCCTGCAGATGCGCTTCGTCCCGGCCGACGCCCCGGGCCTGCCGCCCGAACTGCCGGGTGTGCCGCAGCAGTTCGTCTGGCTGAGGACGGCCTCCCGGCTCCCTGCGGACGATCCGCTGCTGCAGGTGTGCGCCCTCACCTACCTGTCCGACCTGACGTTGGCGTCCACCACCGCGCTGCACCTCCAGCCGCACCCGGTGCACCGGGTGACGGAGTCGCGGGTGGCGCTGGCCTCGCTGGACCACGCGATGTGGTTCCACCGTCCGTTCCGCGCCGACGAGTGGCTGCTGTTCGCGCAGCGCAGCCCGTCCGCGGCGGACGGGCGGGGGCTGGCGATGGGCGAGTTCTACGACCGGGACGGGGCGCTGGTGGCGTCGGCCGTCCAGGAGACGCTGCTGCGCGAGCTGCGCGCCAAGTCCCGGTAGCCGCACACCGGGGCCGATGATCAACCGTCACTGAGCGGTGACCTGTCGCGTCATACCGCGGCGCGGGCCCGCCCCCTATCATGGTTCGGGTGACCAAGGTTGACCTGTCACCTCGTCCGGTGGAGGCGATGTCCCCCCGTCAGCTCGAACGCCGCGGCTCCCTCCTGTCCGCCGCCCTGGCTCTGGTGACCGAGATCGGCGTGGAGCGGCTCCAGATGAAACAGGTGTCGGAGCGTTCGGGAGTGGCCCTCGGCACGGCCTACCGGTACTTCTCGTCCAAGGACCACCTGTTGGCCGCCGCGATGGCGGACTGGCATCGGCTGCTGCTCGCCGACCTGGTCGGCGAGGTGGGGGCGGGGCGCAGTGCCTCGCCGACCGAGCGGGCGGTGCGGTTCGTGCGGCGGGGGATGCGGGCGTACCAGCGGCAGCCCGAACTGGCCCGGCTGCGGGTGGCGGTGGCGACGTCCACCGATCCGTTCGCCAGTGAGGCGTTGCAGGGGCTGGCGCGGGCGGACCGGGCCGCGCTGGGGGCGGTGCTGCCGGACGTGCCGTCGCCGTCCGGGGATCTGGTGCGGCACATGGTGGGGCACGCCTGGCAGGGCGAGTTGACGGCCTGGGTGACCGGCCGGACCACCCTGGACGACGCCCGCACCCGGCTGGAGGAGATGGTCCGGCTGGTGCTGGCGCCGTACGAACCACCGCCCGCCTGACGTCCGACCGCCCGTACCGGCTCTCGGCGTGCCGCCCTCGACGGTCGGACGTTTGTGGACATAGTGCCGCGTATGCCCACGCCTTCAGAGCCTTCTCCGGACCGTCAACCCGCGCCCGATCGCCGGTCCGCGCCGCCGGGCACCGACGCCTTCCCGCTGGACGGGGTGGTGTTCGGTGTCGGCGCGGCCGCCGTGCTGGGGGTGGTCGCCTGGGGGGTGTTCGCGCAGGACTCGCTCGGCCGGACGTCGGGGACGGCGCTGTCCTGGGTGCTGCACTCCTTCGGCTGGCTGTTCGTGGTGGCCGCGGACGTGTTCCTGGTGCTGGCGGTGGTGATCGCGGTGAGCCGTTTCGGCCGGATCCCGCTGGGCCGGGACGGCGAGCGGCCGGAGTTCTCGACGCTGGCCTGGGTGGCGATGATGTTCAGCGCCGGCATGGGCATCGGCCTGCTGTTCTACGGCGTCGGCGAGCCGCTCCAGCTGTACGCGCAGCCGCAGCCGGGGTCGGACATCGCGCCGCAGACGCCGGCGGCGGCGCAGCGGGCGCTGGAGTTCTCGCTGTTCCACTGGACGCTGCACCCGTGGGCGATCTATGCGGTGGGCGGCCTGGCGCTGGCGTACACCACGTTCCGCAAGGGGCGGGGCAACCGGATGTCGGAGGCGTTCGTTCCGCTGCTCGGCGAGCGCCGGGCGCACGGCTGGGCGGGCCGGGGGATCGACCTGCTGGCGGTGTTCGCGACGGTGTTCGGTTCGGCGACGAGTCTGGGCCTGGGCGCGATCCAGGTGGCGGGCGGTCTGGGGTACGTGACGGACGTCCGGGCCACCCAGGGGGTGGAGCTGGTCATCATCGCGGCGCTCGGCGGGGCGTTCGTGCTGTCGGCGATGTCGGGCGTGCACCGGGGCGTGAAGTGGCTGTCCACCACCAGCGTGGTGCTGGCGGCGGCGCTGATGGCGTTCGTGTTCCTGGTCGGCCCGACGGTGTTCGTGCTGGACGCGCTGCCGTCGACGGTCGGCGGCTATCTGTCGGACCTGGCGGTGCTGGCCACCCAGACGGGGGCGTTCACCGATGAGGACTGGCTGGGTTCCTGGACGATCTTCTACTGGGCGTGGTGGCTGTCCTGGGCGCCGTTCGTCGGCACGTTCATCGCCCGGATCTCGCGCGGCCGCACGGTGCGCCAGTTCCTGGTCGGGGTGCTGCTGGTGCCGAGCGGGGCGACCACGGTGTGGTTCGTGGTGATGGGCGCCTCGGCGATCCGCCTGCAGTCCACCGGCGCGGCCGACCTGGTGGCGACCATTCCGCGCGGCGCGGACGCCGGGCTCTTCGAGATGCTGAAGGCGCTGCCGCTGGGCTCGGTGACGACCGTGATCGCGGTGCTGCTGGTGATGCTGTACTTCGTCACCTCCGCCGACTCGGCGTCGCTGGTGCTGGGTTCGCTGTCCTCGCACGGCGCGTTGCACCCGCGGACCTGGCTGGTCGTGGTGTGGGGCGCGCTGATGGCGGCGGTCGCGGCGGCGCTGCTGCTGGCGGGCGGGCTGACGGCGCTGCAGAACGCCACGATCCTGGTGGCGTTGCCGTTCGTGGTGGTGATGCTGGCGCTGTGCGTGGCGCTGCTGCGGGAGCTGCGCGCCGACCCGGCCGCCGGGCCCGCGCGGGCGCCCGGCGCGCACGGGCTGCGCGAGGCGGTCGGCACGGCCGTCGGCGACGAATACCCCGAGCGGTCTCGCCCGCAGGAGTGAAACGGCCGCGCCGCCGCGTCCGGCCCGGGCGGCCCGGGCCCCGTGCGGCGTCTGGGCGGGGCGGCAACTCGTCTGCCTTTACCAAGAGTTCGTAATGGTCAAGGCCGCCCCGGGACGGTGGCAGGGTGGGCCGGGTCGGACTCCACGCCGAGCGGTGGCCGGGCGGCCGTCATCCGCCCGCGCCCGCCGGAGCCGGTCCGACAAGCCACGGCCTCCCGCGCCCACTTGCCCTCCCTTCGCGACCCCTTGTGCCCCGTCCGAAAGCCCCGCCCCCATGCGCCCGTTCTGCACTGCTCTCGACCGCGCCCTGCGCCGCCGTCTCGCCGCCGCCACCCTCGCCGCCTGCCTGCTGGGCGCCCTGCTGCCGGACGTGGCGGGCGCGATCCGGCACTGCCGTCCCGGCGGGGTGACGGTGCCGATGCTGATGCTGCTGGCGGCGATGTTCATCGGCGGGTTCGAGACCCGCGCGGCGGACGTCGGCCGGGCGCTGCTGCGGCCGGGGCTGCTGCTGGCCGGGCTGGGGGTGGCACTCGTGCTGCGGGCGGTGGTGCTGCTCGGCGCGGAGCGGGCCGCCGCCGGGTGCTGGCCGGACGTCCGGGAGGCACGCTGGCTGGTGGTCGGGCTGGCGCTGACCGCCGCGATGCCGGTCGCCGGCGCCGCCCAGACCTGGGGCGCCAGGGTCGGCGGGGACGCGTCGCTGGGCCTCGGACTGGTCCTGTCCACCACGCTCCTCAGCCCGCTCACCACCCCGCTCGGCCTGGCCCTCGCCGAGGGCCCGGAGAGCGGCGGCCCGCGCCGCATCCTCGACACGCTCGCCCACTCCGACGCCACCTGCCGGTTCATGGCGCTGTGGGTGGCGCTGCCCTGCCTGGCCGGGCTGCTCGCCCGCCGCCTGACCCGCCGCCCGCTGCGCGGCCGGCTGCGCGCCGCACTGCTCCCCCGGCTGCGGCTGGCCGGCCTGCTGAACGCGCTCGCCCTCACCTACCTGAACGCGGCGGGCGTGGCCCGGGAGATCGAACTGCGGCCCGAGCCCAGGCTGGTCGCGGTCGCCGCCGGGTGCGGGGCGCTGGTCTGCGCGGGGCCGTTCCTGGCGGGCTGGCTGGCCGTCCACCGCTCCCCCACCGCACCGGCCGCCCGCACCACGCTGACCCTCGCCTCCGGCCTGAACAACACCAGCGCGGCGGCCGCCCTGGCCGGTACCCAGTTCGGCGGCCACCCCGCCGTTCTGCTGCCGATCTTCTTCTACGGCGCGGCCCAGCAGGTGCTGGCCTCGTTCCTTCCCGGCCTGCTGCGTACCCCTACCATCACGCGTCCGACCTGCGGCGATGCCGTGATGGAGGTTCCGACGCCAAGATCCCGTCGGGATTTCACCCGCGTTTCGTGACCGCGTAACGCCAAGCTGCCAGGCTCCCTGCCATGAACGCCCGCACTGCCGCGTCCGCCTCGGTTCCGCGCTTCCCCCTGCCCAAGCGCCACCGCCGGATGCTCGCCTGCGCCGCCGTCGCGGCCTCCGTCGCCCTGGGTTCCTTCGGCGTCGCCGCCACCGTGGAAACCGTCCGCCAGGGCCACGCCGTGAGCGCCGCGCAGCGCTGACGCTGGGCCGAACGAGTGGTGGACCCCCCCGGCCGCGTCCGATACTGAGGGCGACCGGCCCGAAGGGAGTCCCGCCATGGAGACCGGCACCGTGCGATGGTTCGACATCCACCACGCCTACGGCTACATCACCCCCGACGGAGGCGGCCCCGAGGTCGCCGTCTACTACGACTCCGTCCTGGCCCCCGACGACAACCGCTTCCTCCACCAGGGCCAACGCGTCCAGTACGACACCACCGTCCAGGAATTCCGCCCGGTCGCCGAACACGTCCGCCCGCTCACGCCTTGACGGTCCGGCCCTTGCCCGCCCGCCGTGCCTCGACCCGGCCGACCTGGCGCAGCGTCACCGGCAGCCCGACCACGACCGCCGCCTCCAGCGCGGCAAGCGCGAGGAACCAGCCGCTCCGGCCGCGGGGCAGCTCCGCTCGTACCTCACCCCGCGTGCGGGCTCGTGCACCAGAACCCACCGGAGTCCTACCCGACCCTCTCCGACCACCACGTTTTTTATCGATACCCATGGGCGAGCCGCCTGCCGGCCGTGGCCCTCACACCGCCTGCCGGTCGCGGGAGTGGCGGCCGGAGCCGGCGGCGGGCTGGAGTTCGGCGCGGGGGGCGTAGCGGGCGGCGGGGGCGCGGAGCAGCCAGTTGCGGCCGGCGGGGGCGGCGAGGCCCATGCGGTGGAGCAGGTCGAGTGCGTCGCGGCGGAATGCGGCGAGGTCGGCGAGGTAGCCGGCGTCCCAGCCGGCGCTCATGCCGTAGTCGTCGGTGATGTCGCCGAGGGTGCCGTCGATGAGGGCGTCGGGAATCAGGACGGCGGGCGGGGCGGTTTCGGCGTCGACCGGGCGGAGGTCCTCGACCAGGCGTTCGGCGAGGAGCAGCGCGGCCTGGGCGAGGGTGCCGGTGCCGGGGAGGGCGAGGTCGGTGAGTTCGTCGGCGGGGTCGAACAGGGCGATGCCTTCGGCGCGGATCTCGGCGGTGAGGCCGAGTACGTCGGCGAATCGTTCCGTCTCTGCGGGGCCGGCCTCGCGCAGGTGGGCGCGTTCGGCGGGCGCGAGGTCGTCGAGCAGGACGACGGGGGTTTCGGCGAGCAGCCGCCGGACGGTCAATTCGGGCCCGACGGGCGGCAGTTCGGGTGCGGTGAGCAGGTCGGCGGCGAGTTCGGCGGGCAGCCGCCACTGGTCGAGCAGCGCCCGCACCGCCCCGGAGGGAGCGATCGGCTGCTCGCCGTGGGCGATCGCGGCCAGCGCGTGGACCAACTCGGCGCATCCGGCGGGGTCGAGGCCGGGCAGGCCGCGGCCCGGCAGGGCGGCCTTGTGCAGGCGGGCGTGGGCGGGGCCGAGGGTGAGCCGGTAGCCGAGCAGGGTGTGGAAGCGTTCGGCGAGGGTGCCGGCGTGACGGCGGATCAGCGGGAGCGCGGCGCCGTGCGGGCCGTCGGCGGTGACCAGCGGGTGGGCGAGCAGCAGCCGGGCGGCGATGCGCAGTTCGGTGGTGGGGCGTTCGGGTTTGCGGTGCCGGCCGCCGCCGGTGGGGCGGGGGTCGGGCAGTGCGGGGGCTTCGCGCCGGATCCGGCGGTAGCCGAGCGGCCGGAACAGCGGCGAGGTGGCGTGGTGGACGCTCGGGCCGTGCCACCAGCTGGTGCCGGGGCCGGGTTCGGCCTGCTGGGGTGCGCCGCCGAGGTGCCGCGCACCGTGGACGCCGAAGGTGGCGGAGGCCAGCAGCTCGGCCCCGGCGGGCGTGGCGGCGGCGAACCGTTCGGCCAACTGCCGTGCGGAATCGGCGAGTTCGGTTCCGTTTCGGGCGGATCCCGGGTACGGCTGCGCCGGGGCCGCAGGCCGTTTCGCCCCGCCCGCGCGTCCGATCCCCGTACCGCCGGTGGCCGCGAGGGCGCCGGCGGCTGCTTCAAGCCGCTCCATGTCGCCCCCAAGCCTAGACGCCGTTCGGAACACTACGCGTCGGTAACTACCTCTTCCGCCGCCCGCCACCGTCCCTTATGGTTCCGGCATGCCTGACCTACCCAATGTCGTGCTCTGGTCGATACCGGCCTTTGTGCTGCTCACCGTTCTGGAGATCGTGTCCTACCGGTTCCACCCGGACGAGGACGAGCAGGGGTACGCCGCGAAGGACACCGCGACCAGCCTGTCGATGGGCCTGGGCTCACTGCTGTTCGACGCCGGGTGGAAGATCCCGATCGTGTGGATCTACTCGTTCCTGTACGAGTTGACGCCGCTTCGGGTGCCGGTGCTGTGGTGGACGGTGCCGCTGATGCTGCTCGCCTACGACTTCTTCTACTACTGGTCGCACCGCGGCCACCACGTGATCCGGGTGCTGTGGGCCTGCCACGTGGTGCACCACTCCAGCAAGCACTACAACCTGTCGACGGCGCTGCGCCAGCCCTGGACGTCCGCCACCACCTGGATCTTCTACCTGCCGATGATCCTGGCGGGCGTGCACCCGGCGGCGGTGGCGTTCTGCGGCTCGGTGAACCTGGTGTACCAGTTCTGGATCCACACCGAGCGGATCGGCAAGCTGCCCCGCCCGATCGAGTACGTCTTCAACACCCCGTCGCACCACCGAGTGCACCACGCCTCGCAGGGCGGCTACCTGGACCGCAACTTCGGCGGCATCCTGATCGTCTTCGACCGCTGGTTCGGCTCCTTCGCGGCGGAGGCCGAGCAGCCGGTGTACGGACTGACCAAGAACATCACGACCTACAATCCGTTGAAGGTCGCTACCCACGAGTACGCGGCGATCGCCCGCGACGTGGCCCGTGCCACCACCTGGGGCGACCGGCTGCGCCACCTGGCAAAGGGCCCGGGCTGGCAGCCCGCGCCGCGTCCCGAGTCCCCCGCCGCCCCACCGGAGAGTGCCCCCGCATGAGTTCCGCCCGCGACCCGCGTACCACGCGGGCCCTGCTGATCGCCTTCGCCGTCGTCTCGGTGGCGCACCTGACGGCGATCGCCGTTCACGTGCCCGTCCTGCGGTACTCCACCAAGCCGCTGCTGATGCCGCTGCTGGCCGCCTGGGTGTGGGCGTCGGCGCGGCCCGGCACGCCGAAGCTGCTGATTCCGGCGCTGCTGTTCGGCGCGGGCGGTGACATCCTGCTGCAGGTCGGCGGCACCGCCGGGTTCCTGGCCGGCATGGGCTCGTTCGCGGCCGGCCACGCCTGCTACGTGACGATGTTCGTGAAGCTCGGCGCGCTCGCCGACCGCCGCCGCACCGCGATCACCGCGGCCTGCTACGCGGTGGCCTGGGCGACGCTGATCACCATGCTGCTGCCCGACCTGGACGCCGGCATGCGGATCCCGATGGCCTGCTACAGCCTGCTGCTGGCCTCCACCGCGGTGATGTCCTCCCGGATCGACTGGCGGGCGGGCGTCGGCGGCGCGCTGTTCCTGCTGTCCGACACGCTGATCGCCACCGACATCGCCGGCTGGAAGCACCTGCCCGCGCACAGCTTCCTGATCATGTTCACCTACATCGTCGGACAGTACCTGCTGACCATCGGCACCCTGGAGCGCACCGACGCCGCTCCCGCCCCGAAGACCGTCCCCGCGACGGCCTGAGCAACCCGAGAGGGCGGCTTCCACCTCGCCGGTGGAAGCCGCCCTCTCGCCGTACCCGGGGCCCGCTCAGAGCGCCCGGTCGGTGGCCGTACCGCGCCGGCGCAGCAGCCAGAACCCGGTCACCCCGGCGGCCACCAGCCCGGCCCCGGCCACCAGCCGCCCGGCGTCCATGCCGACCGAGCCGCCCACGCCGGTCTCCACCCCGCCGTGCGGGAGCTGCGAACCCTCCCACTCGCCACCGGTGCCGGTCTCGCCGCCGGTGCTGCTGCCGCTCCCGCCGGCCGAGGCGACGGCGATGGCGACCGCGCCGACGAAGCTGTCCCCGTTCGGGCACTTGCCGTCGATGCCCCAGGACGGGTCGTTGGCGGTGGTCCGCTTGGCGGCGGCGCCGGCCATCTCCTGCTCGGAGATGACGGTCGCGGTGCCCGAGTACTTGCCGTCCGGGCCGACGCTGAGCGTGGTCGAGCCGCCGGCGAAGGCCAGCGAGGACGCGGTGACGGACTTCGTCGAACTGCTGGCGCAGCTCACACTGACCGACACGGACTGCCCGGGCTGCGCCTGCGCCGGGCTGACCCAGGCGGGTTGGCTGCCCTTGGCGGACGCGGGGGCGGGGACGACGGTGGCCAGGCCGAACAGGGCGGTGGTGCCGAGCAGGGCGGCGGCGACGGTGCGCGTCGGGCGCATGCCGTACCTCCAGGGGGGATCGGTGCGGGGGCAGCGGCTGCGTAACCGTTCCGCTACTCCTGGTCGCCGACCACGCTAGGCCAGGCCCACCGCGCCCGGCGACACCTCGGGGGCCGTTCGGGTCCTTACCCGAACGGCCCCTTGGGATCAGCCCTACTCGTTGCGGGCGGTCTCCGGACCGGTGATCCGGCGCAGCAGCGGCATGGTCGCCCCGATGATCGCCAGCGCGGCGGTCAGGCCGCCGATCACCGCCAGGTAGTAGCCGGCGCCGAGCGCGTGCAGCGAGTACTGCAGCTGCGAGCGCAGGAACAGGTCGGCGGCGAGCAGTCCGACGCCGATCGCCACCGCCGCCATCACCAGCAGCGGCACCACCGACTCCATCGCCACCACCCGGCGCAGCGTGCCCAGCGACACGCCGGTCAGGCGCAGCAGGCTGAACGGGCGCTTGCGCTCGCTCAGGCCGCCGGCCACGCTGACGGCCAGGCTGCAGCCGGCGATCGGGAAGGTCGCCAGGATCACCACGTCGGCCAGCTGCTGGTAGCCGCGCAGTTCGGCCCCGGCGAGGGTTCGCGCCTCACTCAGCGTCATCGCCTGCCGGGTCGACGGGTAGGCGGCGTCCACCATGGTGCGGGTCTGTTCGACGGCGGCGGTCGAGCCGTCGGTCTCCACGACCACGTTCAGCACGCCCGTCCCGGCGAGCTGTTCGGGCGTGAACGGGGCGGTGGGCCACTCGCTGGTGCGCTGGTCGCTCCAGCCGTACCAGGAAGCCGGGACGTAGGCGGTCTGCGCGCCGGGCGCGCAGTGGCCGTACATCTTGAACGGGTCCAGGTCGGCGCAGACCACGACCTGCCGGGCGGTGGCCGGGCCGTCGGCGGTCTGCACCTCCACGGCCTTGTCGGCCGGGTGCCCGAGCAGCACGTTCCGCACGCCGGGGACGGCGTGCAGCCGCTCGATCAGTTCGGGCGGGGCGGGCTTGCCCATCGACACCGGCTTGTAGTCGCTGCTGTAGCCCTGGCTCAGCTCGTTCACCAGCACGTTGTTGAACTGCGGGCCGCCGGCGGGGCGGCCCCGCTCGTCGGTCATCGTCGAAATGACGCCGAGCGTCGCGGTCATCACCAGCAGCGCCAGCACCAGTCCGCTGACGGCCCGGAACCCGGCGGCCGGGTTGTCGGCCAGCCGGCGCACCGCGATCAGGGTGGCCGGCCGCTGGGTGCGGCGAGCAATGAGGGCGGCGCCCTTCATGGTCAGCCACGGGCCGGACAGCACCAGGCCGATCGCGATCAGCAGGAACGAGGACAGATAGCCCTTGATCTGCCCGGGCACCGTCCCGGGGTGCCAGATCAGGAACCCGACCAGCTCCGCCAGTCCGGCCACCAGCGGGATCACCCGCCAGGCCCGGGGCGGTTTCGGCGTCACCCGGCGGGTCACCCCGAGCGGGGAGATCTGCACCCGGCGCAGCGCGATCCGCGCGGCGACGGCGGCGGCCAGCGGGACGCCCAGGGCGACGCCGGCGATCTGGAGCGGCGTCAGGGAGATGTCGGAGGGGAAGAATTTGGAGCCGGTCAGCGCCGTGTTGGCGACCGGTCCGCGGATCGCCAGGAACGGCAGGAAGCCGAGCACCACCCCCGCCGCGGCGGCGACCGCCGCCTCCACCGCCGACACCACGGACACCTGACGGGGGGTCGCGCCGACCAGCCGCATCGCGGCGAAGCGCTGCTCGCGGCGGGCGGCGTTCAGGCGGGTGGAGGTGCCGATCAGGATCAGCACCGGGAAGACCAGCCCACCGCTCACCACCGTGAGGATCAGGTCCACACCATCGGACTTGATGCCCACCACACAGTCCGCGCAATGGTCGGGCCTGGTGGTGGCCACCTTGTTAACCAGCGCGGCCTCGCTCAGCCCCTTCATCTCCTGCGGGGCCCGGCCGACCACCGCCAGCAGGCTGTCGGGCGCGGGCAGCGCCTCGTCCCCGAGAATCCCGATCCGGTGCCCGGGGAACCGGTCCCCCAGCTGCGCGGGCGGCATCTCGTCGACCATCCGCGCCAGCGCGGGCGACAGGTAGTACTCACCCGGCCCGGGCATCCGCGGCACCCCGGGCGAGAGCGCCGCCCGCGGCCCGGTGAGCGCGACGTCGATCCGCCCGATCTCCTTGCCCTGCACGGTGTCCCGCCGGGTCGACCACCACATCGGGTCAACCCCCGAGTTGCTCGCCTGCCCGTTGGCCCCCGCGGCCGCACCGGCGGTTCCCGAACCTGCCCCCGTCTCCCCGCCGGAGGCGGAACTCCCCTCCCCCTCCGCACCGCCGGAGGCATTCGCCGTCCCGCCCCCACCGTCGCCGGAACTCCCCGCAACCTCCCGATTCGCGGGGAGCTGCTTGACGAACGGCGTGTTGAGCCAGGCGTTGCGCGCGTTCTGGGAGTGCACGCCGTTGATCGCGGCGAGCGTGGTGAACAGCAGGCCGACGCCGATGGCGACGGCGCCCGCGGTGATGGCGAGGCGGACGAGCGCTTCGCGGCCGCCGCTGACGGCCAGTCGCAGTCCGAGCCGTACCATGTCGAACCGGATCATGAGGTCAGCCGTCCGCTCAGCGAGGTGGCACGGCCGTCGCGGACGATCGCCTCGCGGTCGGCGTAGGCGGCGATCCGGGCCTCGTGGGTGACCAGGACGACGGTGGTGCCCTGTTCGCGGGCGCAGCCGACCAGCAGGTCCATCACCTGCTCGCCGGTCAGGGAGTCGAGCGCGCCGGTGGGTTCGTCGGCGAACAGGACGCGCGGTTCGGCGACCAGTCCGCGGGCGAGGGCGACGCGCTGGGCCTGACCGCCGGACAGTTCGCCGGAGCGGCGGGCCTCCAGGCCGTCCAGGCCGAGCTTCGGGAACCAGCTGCGGGCCCGCTGAAGCGCGGCGTTGCGGCGCTGCCCGCCGAGCAGCAGCGGCAGGGCGACGTTCTCCTCTGCGGTCAACTCCGGTACCAGCTGGCCGAATTGGAAGACGAAGCCGAAGCTGTCGCGGCGCAGGGCGCTGCGTTCCTGTTCGCCGAGGTTGTCGATCCGGCGGCCGTCGAACCGGATCTCGCCGCTGTCGGGGGTGAGGATGCCGGCCAGGCAGTGCAGCAGGGTGGATTTGCCGGAGCCGCTGGGGCCCATGATGGCGAGGATCTCGCCTTCCTCGACGGCGAGTTCGGCGCCGCGCAGGGCGGGGGTCTCGCCGAAGGCGAGGGTGACGTCGTGGGCGTGGATCAGGGGGTCGGTCATTGCTTGGCCACCTCTGCGGCAAGGGCGTCGAGTCGGGCGGCGGTCAGGTCGATCCAGCGCAGGTCGGACTCCAGGTGGAACAGTCCGTGGTCGGCGAGGAGTGCGTCGACCAGGCTGCCGGAGCGCTTGATCTCGGTGAGTTCGCGCATCCGCCGCAGGTGGGCGGCGCGCTGGGTGTCGAGGTAGTGCTCGGCGTCGCGGCCGAGCATCAGGGCGAGCACGACCTTGCTGAACAGCACGGTCTGCAGGTGGGGTTCGGCGGCGACGGGCTCGCGCAGCCAGTCCTCGAACTCGGTGGCGCCGGTCTCGGTGATGACGTAGCGCTTGCGGTCGGGCCCGTCGCCGGCCTCGGGCTCCCCGACGACGACCTTCCCGTCCCGGGCGAGCCGCCCGAGGGTCGCGTACACCTGGCCGAAGGGGAGCGGTTTGCCGCGCCCGAAGAAGGCGTCGTAGTCGCGTTTGAGGTCGTAGCCGTGGCTGGGCTCGCGTTCGAGCAGCCCGAGCAGGGTGAGTGGAACGCTCATGATCGAAAGAGTACGCCGGAGGTGTACTCCACGTCTATACACTCAGAGAATACTGACGCAGGAATCTCCACCCACTAGCCTTGACCTGGGGTTTCACGAACAGAGGGACGAAGCGGTGGAGTTCACGAAGATGCGGCCGGACGGAGCGTCAGCCACCACGCGGCTCGGCGAACTGGCGCTGCACCGGACGCCTTCGAGGCTGTACAGCGACCAGACCGAGCGCTGGCGGGTGGAACTCGACGGCCGCCCGCTGGCCGAGCTGCCCGGGTTCGGGCAGCCCGGCTTCCACGTCGCCGAACTGGCGCGCCGCGGCGTCGCCGGCACCTTCGACGGCGCCGAACTGCACATCCGCGCCCGCGGCCGCCACCTGCTGCGCTCCGGCCGCTTCGTGGAGTTCCGCACCGGCGACCGGACCCTGCGCTTCGTCCGCCGGGGGGTGATCCGCGCCGAACTCCTGGAAGACGGCCGGACGGTGGCCCGCTCCGACGGCCGGGCGCCGACGGAGCCCGACCGGCTGCACGTGCTCGCCGTCGCCCTGTACACCTGGGCGGAGCTGGACTACGTCAACGCCAATCCGCTGCTGGGCAGCGTCATCCTGTCGGCCGTCACCTCGTTCTTCTGACCGGCGCTCAGAGGTCCAGGTCGACGACCACCGGCGCGTGGTCCGACGTCCCCTTGCCCTTGCGGGCCTCGCGGTCGACGTAGCTGTCCGAAACCGCGTCCGCGAACGGCTTGTTGGCGTAGGTGAGGTCGATCCGCATGCCGCGGTTCTTCGGGAAGGCCAGCTGGCGGTAGTCCCAGTAGGTGTAGGGGTGGTCGTACTTGAGCGGGCGGGGGACGACGTCCTGGAGGCCGATCTCCTGGAGGGCCGTCAGCGCGGCGCGCTCGGGGGCGGTGACGTGGGTGAGGCCCTCGAAGGCGGCGATGTCGAAGACGTCCGCGTCGGTGGGGGCGATGTTGTAATCGCCGAGAACGGCGAACGGGCGCTCGCCCGCCGCGTCCTCGCGGACGGCGTCGCGCAGCGCGGCCAGCCACTCCAGCTTGTAGCGGTAGTGCGCGTGGTCGACCTCGCGGCCGTTGGGCACGTACACCGACCAGACCCGGACGGGGCCGCAGGTCGCACCGACGGCGCGCGGCTCGACCACCGGGAGCATGGCGTCCTCGGCGAGGTAGCCGGGCTGGCCGGGCAGGTCACGGACGACGTCCTCCAGGCCGATCCGGGACAGCACGGCGACGCCGTTCCACCGGCCGGTGCCGTGCGCGGCGCTCTCGTAGCCGAGCTCGCCGATCGCTTCGGCGGGGAACGCCTCGATGGTGCACTTGAGTTCCTGCAGGCACAGCACGTCCGGCTTGGCGGACTCCAGCCACTCCAGCAGCTTGGGCAGCCGGGCGGTGACGGAGTTGATGTTCCAGGTGGCGATGCGGACGGTCACGGCGGCCTTCCCTCGGCGGTACGGACGGACGGGCCACCCGACGACAGGCCGGGCACCCCGTCCGAACATACCGCCCGCCGCCGACAGCGCCCGGCCGGACAGGCCCTGCCCGACCCGACACCGCGTCGGATCGGCCGGCCGGGCAGGCCCTACCGCGAGGGGTGCACCACGGCGGCCGAGCCGCCGCCGCGGCGGACGGGTTCGGCGGCGGCCAGCCAGCGGCCGTCGGGGAGGCGTTCGATGCCGGTGGCGGCGCCGATCTCGGGGGTGGCGCTGAAGACGTGGCCCATGGCCTGGAGTTTCGCCGCCTCGGGCGTGGCGAGGAAGGCCGGTTCGGCCTGGGTGGCGGCGGTGTTGCGCTGGCTGGCCCGGGGTGCGGCGATGGCCTGTTCCAGCGTCAGGCCGCGGTCGATCCGCCCGGTGAGGACCTGGAGCACGGTGGTGATGATGGTCGCGCCGCCGGGCGAGCCGACCGCCAGGTACGGCTTGCCGTCCTTGAGCACGATGGTCGGGGAGATCGAGGAGCGCGGGCGCTTGGCGGGGCCGGGCAGGTTGGGGTCGGGGACGCCGGGCGTGAGCGGGGTGAAGTTGAAGTCGGTCAGTTCGTTGTTGAGCAGGAAGCCCCGGCCCGGCACGGTGATCCCGCTGCCGCCGGTCTGTTCGATGGTCAGCGTGTAGGCGACGACGTTGCCCCACCGGTCGGCGACGGTCAGGTGGGTGGTGCTCTGGCCCTCGTACGGTTCGGCGACCGGTTGTCCGCTGCTCGCGCAGGCGGCGGGGTGGTACGGGTCGCCGGGGGCGAGCGGGCTGCTGAGCGCGTGCTGGGGGTTGATCAGGCAGGCCCGGGAGGCGGCGTAGGCCGGGTCGAGCAGCTGACGGGTCGGCACCTGGACGAAGTTCGGGTCGCCGACCCAGCGGTTGCGGTCGGCGAACGCGATCCGGCTGGCCTCCAGGAAGCGGTGGTCGTACTGGACGGAGTCGGCCGTGGGCACGCTGCTGGTGCCGAGGATGTTCAGCGCCTCGCCGACGGTGGTCCCGCCGGAGGAGGACGGGGCGATGCCGTACACGTCCAGGCCGCGGTAGTTGACGTGCGTCGGGTCCTGCTGGCGGACCTGGTAGGCCGCCAGGTCGGCGGTGTCGACCTTGCCGGGGCGGGCGTTGCGGCCGGAGGCGGGGTCGACGGGCGGGTGCTGGAGGGTGCGGACGATGTCCGCGCCGATCGGGCCGCGGTACAGGGCGGCGGTGCCGCCGCGTCCCAACTCCCGGTAGGTGGCGGCGAGATCGTGGTTGCGCAGGGTGGAGCCGACGACGGGCAGCTTCCCGTTCGGCAGGAACAGCGCGCGGCTGGCCGGGAAGTCCTGGAACCGGGCCTGGTTGAGGGCGGTCTGGTCCTGGAAGGTCTGGTCGACGGTGAAGCCGCGGTCGGCGATCCGCTCGGCCGGTTTCAGCACCTCGGCGAGATCCCGGCTGCCCCAGCGGCGCAGCGCCTGCTCCCAGGTGGCGGCGGTGCCGGGCACGCCGACGGACAGGCCGCTGGTGACGGCGTCGGCGAAGGCCAGCGGCTTCCCGTTCTCCAGGAACAGCGAACTGTCGGCCGTCCGGGACGCGGTCTCCCGCCCGTCCAGCGTGGTGACCTTCCCGGTCCGGGCGTCGTAGTACACGAAGTACCCGCCCCCGCCGATGCCCGCCGAGTACGGCTCGGTCACCCCGAGCGCGGCCGCGGTGGCCACGGCGGCGTCCACCGCGTTCCCCCCGCGCCGCAGCACCTCCAGCCCGGCGGCGGTGGCATCGGCGTCCACACTGGTGACCGCCCCGCCCCAGCCCACCGCCTCGGGTTGCTTCCCGGTGACGGCGGCGGACGGGTCGGCCTGGGCGGGCGCGGCGGTGCAGAGCAGTCCGGTGACGAGTGCGAGTGCGGGGACGAGACGGGCGAGGGTTCTCATACGATCTCCCTGGGACGGCGACGGTCTCCCGTTCTCCCACACCCACCACGCCCCCGACAACGGCACGTTCGGCCAACTGCCGCACACCACAAGCCCGCTGTCGCCACCTCAGCGCCACCGGGTCGTAGCCCGCGCCGGCACCACGCCACCGGCCGGCAGGGCCCTTCGCGCTGGAACCGGCGATCACTGCCCGGGCGTCCCGCTTCCCGGGCTGCCGCCGTCCACCGCTGGGAGGGGTTTCGGGTCGTGGGGATCGTGATGTGGGCCGTCGTCGGGGTGTTGTTCGCGCTGCTACCGCTCGTCCACTGGCTGCTGCGCGCCCGTCCCACGCCGCTCCGGGTACCCGTCGCCGCCGCGTTGACGCTCTGGCTGGCGCTGGTACTCGCGGTGGCGTTCGACCTGCCGCGTCTGCGGAGCGGGGCCGAGCTCTACCTGCTCTACACGCCGCTCGCCGAACTGGCCGTCCTGATCGGCCTGCGGCTGGACCGGCGGATCGCCGGCCCGCGCACCGGGCGTCCGGCCGGCTGGCCCCGCGCGGTGGGCATCGCCTTTTAGTGCCGCGGCAGGCAACTTTTGCCCGTCAAGGAGCGGCCCGAGGCGCCCGGCTGGGCGTGCCGCCGAAGCGCCCTCGTACTGGGTGTACTTGGGTGCTTTGGCGGTGCGTCCAGGCGGGATGCATCGGGCCGCGACGGGGCAAAGGTTGCCTGTTGCGGCACTAGATCCAGCTGGCCCTCGTCCTCACCATGACCCCGCTGGCGGCGCTGCTGGCCTTCCACGAGGCGAGGCTCCCGCCCGCGAGGGCCGTGCCGGAGCCGCCGCCCGGCTACACCGTCCTCGACACCGACGAAGGCTGCGGCAACGGCCACAGCGCCGTCTGCTGGCGCACGCTCCAGTTGTCGGGCCCACCCGGCGTGCCGACCGCGGAGGCCGCCGACCGGCTCCGGCCCCGGCAGCGGTGCGAGCCGAACGGCTATCTGCTCGACCGCCGCGACGTCTGCACCGAGGTGAGCATCGAAGGCAGCACGATCGACTACGCCGTCCTCCTCAGCAACGAGTGACCCGGCCCGGCGGGGGCAGGCAGGGCCGGGCCACCCCCAGCCCCTCACGCCCCACCGGGCCGGCCCCGCGTCAGCGGGTGGCGCGTTCCACCCGGCGGCGCTTGACGGTGCGGAAGCGGCGGGCGACCTGGCGGGCGAGGTCGGCGGCGCCGACCAGGCCGGCCTCGTTGCCGAGGGCGGCGTGGACGATTTCCGCCTCGGGGCGGAAGCCGCGGCCGGTGAGGGTGCGGCGGAAGGCGTCCTGGGCGGGGCCGAGGAGGAGGTCGCCGGCTTCGCTGACGCCGCCGCCGATGACGAAGCGGCCGGGGTCGAGCGCGGCGGCCAGGTTGGCGATGCCGACGCCGAGCCAGCGGCCGACCTCGTAGAGCAGTTCGGTGGCGACCGGGTCGCCTTCGCGTGCGGCCTCGGTGACGAGCGGTCCGGTGATGCCGAGCGGGCTGCCACCGGCCCGGGCGAGCAGAGGCTGGACCACCGGGGATTCCTCGGCGGCGAGTTCGCGGGCCTCGCGGACCAGCGCGTTGCCGGAGGAGTACTGCTCCCAGCAGCCGCGGTTGCCGCAGGGGCAGCGGTGTCCGCCGGGCACCACCTGCATGTGGCCGAACTCGCCGGCCATGCCGTGCTTGCCCCGGTCGACGAAGCCGTCGCGGACCTGTGCGCCGCCGATGCCGGTGCCGAGGGTGATCATCACCATGTGGTCCTCGCCGCGGCCGGCGCCGAAGCGCCACTCGGCCCAGGCGGCGGCGTTGGCGTCGTTCTCGACCACCACGGGGAACCGCAGCCGGGAGCTGAGCGCCTGCTGGAGGGGTTCGTTGCGCCAGTTCAGGTGGGGGGCGAACAGCACGGTGGAGCGTTCGGAGTCGACCCAGCCGGCCGCGCCGACGCCGACGGCGTGCACGTCGTGCTTGTCGGCGAGCTGCAGGACCAGGTCGACGATGACGTCCTCGACCACCTTGGGGCTCTTGCTCTTGTCGGGCGTCTCGGTGCGCAGCCGCTCCAGGACCCGCCCCTCGCCGTCGACCACTCCGGCGACCACCTTGGTGCCGCCGATGTCCACGCCGATGGTGGGCAGCCGCAGCACTCCGGCGGGCAGGGTGCGGCGGCGGCGTTCGGCGCGCGGGCCGAGGCCCAGCAGGCTGGGCAGGGCGGGGCGGGCGGGGCCGTTGGCACTGGTCACGGAATGAATGCTCCTGGTTTCGGTAAAACGTGCGGGCTGGTGCTGGAGGGGTCCGAACGAGCTGGCAGACTAGGCCGCGAACGCACAGCGGATTCTCACGAAAACGTGATGTTCCTCTCAGGTTTCTGCGGGTGTTGCCAGCAACTGATCGTGTGTTTGACGCAGTCTGACAAGTGTGATGTGCGAACCGGGGGACCGTGCCCCGGACGGCCGGACGACCCGATTCGAGAGACCTGATGCAGCTAACAGGCACCCCTTTTCTTATTCTGACGATCATCCTGGTGCCGATCTCCCTTGCGGCGGCCCTGCTGCTCTGGAGCCGGGTGCGCGGACCGAAGCCGGTCCAGGCGCTGTCCCGGATCGTGATGCTGCTGTTCTGCCAGATCACCGCCGTGCTCACCGTCTTCGTCATGGTCAACAACGCCAACCTGATCTACGGCAGTTGGGACGACCTGCTGGGCACCGGCAGCCACGTGCGCTCGGTGCCGAACGTGGCTGCCAACGAGGGCGGCGGCAGCGGGAGCAGCGACAACAAGCAACACACCAAGGTGATCCAGCAGTTCAAGCCGGTCGGTGACCCGAAGGTGCCGAACGACGTGCAGACCACCGACCTGAAGGGCGCGGTCTCCGGCGTCGACGGCGAGGTGCTGGTCTGGCTGCCGCCGCAGTACAACGACCCGGCGTACAAGGACAAGACCTTCCCCGTGGTCGAGCTGCTGCCGGGCTGGCCGGGCTCCTCGAAGACCTGGTTCGGCACCCTGCGGGTCTCCGAGCAGTTGAAGCCGATGATGCAGAGCGGACAGGTCGCCCCGTTCATCCTGATCTCGCCGCGCACCAACCTGCTGGGCGACAGCACCGACACCGGCTGCGCGGACGTCCCGGGCAAGGTCAACGCCGACACCTGGCTGTCCAAGGACGTCCCGCAGATGGTGCTGGACAACTTCCGGGCCGACCCCTCCTCCGACCGCTGGGCGGTGGCCGGTTACTCGGCGGGCGCGCACTGCGCGACCAAGCTGTCGCTGGAGCACCCGGACCGCTACCGCGCGGGCATCAGCCTCTCCGGCTACAACGACCCGGGCGCGGAGGACAAGTCGCTGACCGCGAAGGACCCGCACCTGAAGGAGATCTCCAACCCGCTGAACATCCTGAAGTCCGCGAAGACCCCGCCGAAGACCGCGCTGTACGTCACCGGCAACAAGGGCGACGGTCTGGAGGGCGGCGAGGCGCTGAAGGCGGCCGCCAAGGCCCCGACCACGGTGACCATCCAGGAGACCACGGGCGCGCACAGCAGCGACGTCTGGAAGCCGCTGGTCCCGGGCATCTTCACCTGGCTGACCACGATCATCCCCGCGCAGCACTGACCCACCGCACACCGAAGGGCCCGGCCGGCGGCCGGGCCCTTCGCATGCCCAACGTCAGTTCTTCGGCAGGGTGTTGACGTACTCGGTGCCGGCGCCGTAGAAGCCGTCCACGGTCTGCTCGACCTCCGCCGCGGAGAGCGCCTGGTCGGCCTTGTAGTAGAACCAGTTGACCTTCATGTCCCAGCTGCGCTGGCCGCTGATCGAGGGCAGCAGGTCGATGAACCAGTTGCTGAAGTGGATGTCCATCTTCTCGCGCGCGACGTACTTGTCGGAGCTGGTGAACATCTCCCTGCCGTCCAGGAAGTAGGTGACCTTCCCGTCCATGGCGGTGATCATCATGGTGTGCCAGCCCTCGAGGCGCTGCTTGGCGGCCTTGGTGACGCGGTCCGGCGGGTCGGCCTTGAACCAGCTGGTGGTGTCGAGCTTCGGGCCGGGCGCGCCCCAGCCGCCGTTCGGCAGGTACTCGAAGTCGAGTTCGCTGTAGTTCGCCGAGTCGTCGGCGGGTGAGATCGGGAAGAAGGTCTGGACGACGTGGTCGCCGGTGCGGCCGGTGGAGGGCTTCTCGCCGAAGTTGATCCGGGCCGCGAAAGTGCCGTGGAACAGGTTGGTGGCGGTGCTCTGCACCTCGACCTGCTTGGTGCCCTGCTTGGTGCCGTCGGTGGTCGAGCGCAGTTGCAGCGCCCGGCCGCCCTTGGCGGTCGGGTCCTCGGGGAAGGCGGCGCCGGAGGCGGACCAGGTGTCCTTGATGCCGGGGCCGCCGCCGCCGTCCCGGACCTGCCAGCCGTGCGCGGCGAACTGGGGGTCGTCGGGCCCGGTGTAGTGGAAGGTGTCGAACATCGTTCCCGGCGGCCCGGACGGCGTCGGCGATGCGCTGGCGGACCGGCCCTTCGCGGCGGAATCCCCACCGGCGGCCGGGTCGCCGTTGCACGCGGCGAGCGTGCACAGCAGGGTCGGCAGCGCGATCACGCTCCACGCGCGACGGCGGGGCAGGCGGTTGGACTGGCGTACACGGGCTCGCACACGGGCTCCTTGGGGCGCAGCGGCGGTAGTTGGGACACGCCCCTCTGCGCGGGAAATCGACGACCGGTCGGAGGCGGTCATCCTAACGGGGGCTCACAGGCCGCTCCGCCGCCGGGACGGCCCGCATCCGCCGAGGTCGAACGGTCTGTGCACGGGTTAAACATGTACGCGTCGGTAGGGGTCTCGATCCGGTCACAACCCTGACCGGGAACGCGTCGAAAGTGGACATCAGGCCCAATTCGTCGCAGGTCGGCCCAGGTCGGTGCACTAGCGTTCGAGTCACGCTCCCGCGGTCTTCGCCCTCCCTGCCCTGAAAGGCCTCGCACGGTGCGCCCTGTCATGACGTCCTCCGAGCCCGGATCGGCGTACCCGGCACCGTCCGGCGCCCCGGGCCCGGATGTCGACGAGCCGCTGCCCGAAGAGGCGCTGCCCGAACCGGTGTTCGTCGACGAGTCGGGCCTGCGCGGGCGATTGCTGCGCGGTCTCGGCTGGCCGGTCTCGGTGGTGGGCGCGGTGCTGGCGGTCGCGATGGGCGGCAGCCTGATCGGCGTGCAGGCGGACGCCCCGCCGATGGAGATCCCCGCGCAGCCCGCGCCGGCGGCCGCGGCGCCCTCGGCATCGCCGTCGGCCGGCCCGTCGCCCTCGGCCTCGTCGTCGGCCTCGGCGCCGGCGTCCGGAGCACCCTCCCGCTCCACCTCGCCGCCCAAGGCGGGGAACTCGGCCGGCACCTCGAAGCCCCCCGCCGGGGGGACGCCTTCGGGCCGGGCGACCAAGCACCCCTGATCGTTCGCACCACCGCACCTCCAGGAGCGCCCTTTGTCCCGCCACCAGCGCCGCCGGCATTCCCTGCTGAGGCCGCGCCGACTGGCCGCGCCGCCGCTGCGCTTCGTCATGCCGCTGTCCCTGCTGGCGTGCCTGCTGGCGCTGCTGGTGCTGCGCGGGCTCGCCACCAACGAGGTGTTCCACGACACCCGGATCGCGACCTCGGTGGACAAGGACACCGTGCCGGAGAACCTGCTCAAGGGCGGCCCGGTGATCGACGCGCGCGGCGACAGGAAGGCGAACCCGGTCAGCTACCGCATCCCCGACAAGACGGTGGTGCTGAGCTTCGACGACGGCCCCTCGCCGGAGTGGACGCCGAAGATCCTGGACGTGCTGAAGGCGCACGACGTCCGCGCGGACTTCTTCGTGACCGGCGCGATGACCACCCGCAACCCGGACCTGATCCGGCAGATCGTCGCGGGCGGCCACGAGATCGGCCTGCACACCTTCACCCACCCCGACCTGGTGTACCAGTCGCACTCCCGGATCGGCTGGGAGCTGGCGCAGACCCAGCTGGCGCTGGCCGGTGTCGCGGGCGTGCACAGTTCGCTGTTCCGGCCGCCGTACTCCTCGGAGGCGAACGCGCTGGACGACTGGAACTACCCGGTCATCCAGTACGTGGGCGCGCACGGCTATCTGACGGCGTTCATCGACCGCGACACCGACGACTGGAAGCGCCCGGGCGTCGACGAGATCGTGAAGGCCGCGATGCCGGCCACGCCCGGCGCGGGCGAGCTGATCCTGCTGCACGACGCGGGTGGTGACCGCACCGAGACGGTCGCCGCGCTGGAGCAGATCATCGTCAAGCTCCAGGGCGAGGGCTACCGCTTCACCACCATCTCCGACGCGCTCGGCGCGTCCAACGCGATGGTGCCGGTGCACGGCTTCCAGCTGTGGGCGGGCAAGGGCTTCATCTGGGCCACCCAGGTCGCCGTGTACACCCTGCCGGTGCTGGTCGGGCTGCTGGCGCTGGTCGGCTTCCTGAACTTCGGCCGGTTCGCGCTGATGATCGTCCTCGCCCCGGTGCACGCCCGCCGCTCCAAGCGCAAGGACGCCTGGGGGCCGCCCGTCACCGAGCCGGTCACCGTGCTCGTCCCGGCGTACAACGAGCTCGAGTGCATCGCCAACACCCTGAACTCGCTGGCCGCCAGCGACTATCCGATCGAAGTGATCGTGATCGACGACGGCTCCACGGACGGCACCGCGGACATCGTCGAGGAGATGAACCTGCCGTTCGTCCGGCTGATCCGCAAGGTCAACGGCGGCAAGCCCAGCGCCCTCAACGCCGGTATCGCGGCCGCCTCGTACGACATCGTGGTGATGATGGACGGCGACACCGTCTTCGAGCCGTCCACGGTGCGCGAGCTGGTCCAGCCGTTCGCCGATCCGAAGGTCGGCGCGATCGCGGGCAACGCGAAGGTCGGCAACCGGGACAGCCTGATCGGTGCCTGGCAGCACATCGAGTACGTCCTCGGCCACAACCTGGACCGCCGGATGTACGACGTGCTGAACGTCATCCCGACCATTCCCGGCGCGGTCGGCGCGTTCCGCAAGGAGGCGCTGCGGCAGGTCGGCGGGATGAGCGACGACACCCTCGCCGAGGACACCGACATCACCATCGCGGTGCTCTGCGCCGGCTGGCGGGTCGTCTACGCCGAGCGCGCCCGCGCCTGGACCGAGGCGCCCGCGAGCCTCCAGCAGCTCTGGTCGCAGCGCTACCGCTGGAGCTACGGCTCGATGCAGGCGATGTGGAAGCACCGCCGCGCCGTGATCTCCCGCGGCCCGGCCGGCCGCTTCGGCCGGATCGGCCTGCCGATGGTGGTGCTGTTCGGCGTGGTCGCCCCGCTGCTGGCGCCGCTCGTGGACCTGTTCCTGCTGTACGGCGTGCTGTTCACGGACGCGCCGATCACGCTGGCCAGCTGGGGCGGGTTCATCGCGCTCCAGGGCCTGCTGTCCTGGTACGCCTTCCGGCTCGACCACGAGAAGCCCTGGCACCTGATCAGCCTGCCGCTGCAGCAGGTGGTCTACCGGCAGCTGATGTACATCGTCCTGCTGCAGTCCACGATCACCGCGCTGACCGGCGGCCGGCTGCGCTGGCACAAGCTCCGGCGCACCGGCGAGGTCGCTGTCCCCGTGGAGGCCTGACCATGAGCGACACCATCCGACTGCGGATCCCCCCGCAGCTGCGCCGGGACGAGGCCCCCGACACCGCCCCGGACACGCTCGTCGCGTCCGTGCGCAAGGCCGGCCGCGACCGCTACCTCGACCTGCTGCGCGCGATGGCGCTGGTCCGCGTGGTGCTCTACCACCACTTCGAATGGTTCTGGCTGCCGCTGGTGTTCCCGTCGATGGGCGTGATGTTCGCCCTGGCCGGCTCGCTGATGACGCGTTCGCTGAGCCGCCCCGCGCTGAGCGTGATCCGCGGCCGGCTGCGCCGCCTGCTGCCGCCGATGTGGCTGTTCGGCGCCGTCGTGGTCACCCTCCAGGTCCTCGACGGCGGCGGCCCGGACTCCGACGGCCACTCCACCTGGTGGTGGGCGAAGCTGGCGTTCTGGGTGCTGCCGCTGAGCACTCCCCCGTACGCGACCGAGCTGCACGGCTTCGGCGGGCACCTGGAGACCGGCTGGGCCTCCCAGCTGGTGGTGCCGCTGTGGTACCTGCGGGCCTACCTCTGGTACGTGCTGCTGTCGCCGCTGATGCTGAAGGCGCTGCGCCGCTTCCCGGTGGTGACGCTGTTCGCCCCGCTGGCGCTGGTGATCGTCATGAACGCGTTCTTCGCCGGCCAGGACGTCGTCTGGGGCCGGGTCTGGGAGACCGTCAACGACTTCGCGATGTTCGGCTCCTGCTGGATCCTCGGCATGGCCCACCAGGAGGGCCTGCTGCGGCGGATCCCGCAGTACGTGCTGCCGTCGATCGCACCGCTGATCATGGTGGCGGGGTTCTGGTACCTGCAGACCCGGCCGGTCGATCCGAGCCAGCCCGCCGACATCGAGCTCTGGCCGATCGCCCAGGCCCTGTGGTCCTTCGGCTTCGTCGCGCTGCTGCTGCACATCAGCCCGTCCTGGGAGCAGTGGCCCGCGCGGCTGGAGCGCTGGAACGGCCTGGTGAGCCTGCTCAACTCGCGGGCCGTCACCGTCTACCTGTGGCACGTGCCGGCACTGGTGCTGGCCTTCCCGCTGATCGACCCGCTGTGGAACGTCGACTACTTCTACGAGCACCTCAGGTGGCTGCTGACCAGCCAGTGGTTCAGCCTGCTGGTGGCGATCCCGCTGCTCGCCGTGCTGGTGATGGCCCTCGGCTGGGTCGAGGACCTGGCGGCAAAGCGCAGGCCCCGGCTGTTCCCGTACCCGCGCCGCCCGCGCGGCCGGCGCCGGAGCGCCGCCTGACGGGGCCTGTCCGGCGTCGCGCGCCCGGCAAGATCGGCCGGACAGGCCCTGGTCAGGCGAGTTCCAGCGCCAGGTAGAAGTCGACCCGGTCCTCCAGCCGGGACAGGTCGCGGCCGGTGAGTTCCTCGATCCGGCCGATCCGGTAGCGCAGCGTGTTGACGTGCACGTGCAGCTGGGCGGCGCAGCGCGTCCAGGAGCCGTCGGAGCGCAGGAACGCGGCCAGGGTGTGCAGCAGGTCGGCCTGGTGTTCCTGGTCGTAGGCGGTGACGGGGTCGAGCAGCCGGGCCCGGAAGGCGCGCCGGACCTCGGCGGGGACGGCGGCCAGCAGCAGGACGTGCGAGGCGAGTTCCTCGGCGCCGGCGACCCGGATCCGGCCGGGGCGGGAGGCGGCGATCCGGCGGGCGTGCCGGGACTCCTCCAGGGCGCCGCGCAGGCCGTCGGACTCGGCGGCGGGGGCGCACACGCCGACGGTGATCCGCCCGTCGGCGTCGAGCCCGGCCTCCAGCGGGGCCAGCAGCGCGCGCACCGCGTCGGCGGGGACGGCGGCGTCGGCGGCGTTCGGGGCAGGCAGCACGGCGACCGCGCCGCTGCGGCCGACGGCGGCGACCAGGGCCGTACCGGGCAGTGCCTCTTCGAGGACCGGGCGCAGCGCGCCGTCGGGCAGTCCGGTGGCGTCGGCGGACAGCACCAGCCAGTGCGGGTGGCCCGCGCCGTCGGTGGTGGAGGCGCGCAGGGCGCGGGCGGTCTCGGCGGGGGCGGCGCCGTGCCTCAGCAGGTCGAGGAGTTCGTCGGCGAGCCGGCGGCGCAGCCGGCGGCTCTCGTCGCGGCGGGTGCGTTCGGTGGCGACCAGGCGGCACAGGTTCTCGGCGAGCTGGCGGCGTTTGGCGGGCCATTCGGTGAGGTCGCCGGCGACGGCGAGGATCCAGTCGGCGAGCGCGGTGGCGGTGGCGGGTTCGGCGGCGGGCAGCAGCGAGTAGGTGCAGTCGGCGAGTCGGACCCGGTGCGGGGGGTGGTGGCCGCGCTGCTGGGCGGCGAGGTGGGCGCGGGCGAGGCGGTCGCGGTCGGCGGGGGTGAGGCGGTCGGCGGATCCGGCGATGACGTGGCCGGTGGGGGTGAGTACCCAGCAGTCGAGGTCGAGGTCGCCGCCGAGCAGGTCGAGGACGGCGTCGAGGCCGCCCGTGTCGGCGGCGGAGACCAGCAGCCGGTGCCGGTCGACGAGGGCGGCGAGGTCGGCGGCCCGGCCGGCGGAGACGTGCCGGCCGACGTACTCGGTGACGGTGCCGAAGGCGATGTCGTCGGGGACGGCGAGCAGCGGCAGCCGGTGCCGGCGGCAGGCCTCGACCAGGTCGGCGGGGACGGGCCCGACCTCCACCTCGCCGGCGCCGAGCGCGGCGGCGCCGCCGGCCACCAGGGTGCGCACGAAGCGCGCGGAGTCGGCGGGGGCGGTGCGCCACAGCATGCCGGTGAGGACGAGTTCGCCGCCGTGCAGGAACCGGCCGGGGTCCTGCAGGTCGGTGGTCATCACGCCGGTGACCTGCCGGTCGAGTTCGTCCTCGCCGGCGAGCAGGCGCAGCCGGGGTGCGCCGGGGGCGAGCAGGTCGCGGACGCGCATGGACGGGGCCCTTCGTGACGGTGCGGCTGGTGCTGCGGGTGCTGCGAATGAATCGTGGGGGTGATTCCGGGGCGGGGACGGCCCAGGGTGACCCGGGTGGGCTGGAGGATCGTCCACATTGGACGAACGTACAGGACAGCGCCGCAGGTCACCGTCGGCGCTCATGCCATCGGTGACTGCCGACCATGCCGGTGACGGCGGTTCACTGGCCTGCACACCGCCGGGCCGCACCGGCCGGGGGCGCTGCGTCGACGACGAGCCGCGTCGACGAAGAGAGGAGACACCGCATGGAGTTCCTTCGACCCGCGACCTGGGACGAGGCGCTCGCGGCGATGGCCGATCACCCCGGCGCGCTGCCGATCTCGGGCGGCACCGACGTCATGGTCGAGCTGAACTTCGACCTGCGCCGGCCGTCCGCGATCCTCGACCTGAACCGGATCACCGAGCTGGGCCGGTGGAGCAGTGACGGGGCGTCGGTGCGCCTCGGCGCGGCGGTGCCGTACGCGCGGATCATCGACGAACTGTCCGGCCCGCTGCCCGGGCTGGCGCTGGCGTCGCGGACGGTGGGTTCGCCGCAGATCCGCAACCGGGGCAGTGTCGGCGGCAACCTGGGCGCGGCCTCGCCGGCCGGTGACGCGCATCCGGCGCTGCTGGCCGCCGGGCGGGGCGTGCGGGTGGAGGCGCACTCGGTGCGCGGGGTGCGGCTGATCCCGATCGACGAGTTCTACGTCGGGGTGAAGCGGCACTGCCTGGCGCCGGACGAGTTGATCCGCGCGGTGCGGATCCCGGTCGCCGACGGCCCGCAGCAGTTCTCCAAGGTCGGTACCCGCAACGCGATGGTGATCGCGGTCTGCGCGTTCGGTCTCGCCCTGCACCCGAAGGACCGCACGGTCGGCACCGGCATCGGCTCGGCCGCGCCGACCCCGCGCCGGGCCTCGGACGCCGAGGCGTACCTGGCGGGCGAACTGGCGTGGGAGTCCGGCGACCCGCCGGCCCCGCGGGTGGTGCGGCGCTTCGGCGAGCTGGTCGCGGCCGCCGCCGACCCGATCGACGACGTCCGGGGCACCGCCGCGTACCGGCGCCACGCGCTGGCCGTGCTGGCCCGGCGCACGCTGACGTGGTGTTGGAACGACTATCGGCCCGGGAGGGCGGCATGAGGGTGACGTTCACCGCGAACGGGCGGCCGGTGGAGGCCGACGACGTGTGGGAGGGCGAGTCGTTGCTGTACGTGCTGCGCGAGCGGGTCGGCCTGCCCGGTTCGAAGAACGCCTGCGAGCAGGGCGAGTGCGGCTCCTGCACCGTCTACCTGGACGAAGTCCCGGTCTGCGCCTGCCTGGTGGCGGCCGGCCAGGTGCAGGGCCGCGAGGTGCGCACCGTCGAGGGCCTGACCGGCCCGGACGGCGAACTCGGCCCCGTCCAGCAGGCGTTCCTGGACGCGGGCGCCGTGCAGTGCGGCTTCTGCACGCCGGGGCTGCTGGTGCAGACCGACGCGCTGCTGGCCCGGGACCCGCGGCCGTCCGACGCCGACATCCGCGAGGCGCTGTCGGGCAACCTGTGCCGCTGCACCGGCTACGAGAAGATCATGGACGCGGTGCGGCTGGCCTCGGCCCGCATCGACGGGGCGGGGGGCCGGGAATGACGACCCGTCCGATCCAGGCCGAGAAGAACCTGCAGAAGATCAGCCAGGCGTCCGAACACGGCATCGGGCAGTCCCCGCTGCGCCCCGACGGCACGCTGAAGGTGAAGGGCGAGTTCGCCTACTCCTCCGACCTGTGGCACGAGGACATGCTGTGGGGCACCGCGCTGCGCTCCCCGCACCCGCGCGCCGACATCCTGTCCGTGGACGTCTCGGGTGCCCTCGCCGTCCCCGGGGTGCACGCGGTACTCACCCACGAGGACATCCCGGGCGCCAAGTTCTACGGCCTGGAGATCGCCGACCAGCCGGCCCTGGCGATCGACAAGGTCCGCTACCAGGGCGAGCCGATCGCGCTGGTCGCCGCCGACCACCCGGAGACGGCCCGCCGGGCGGCGAAACGGATCGTCGTCGAGTACGAGGTGCTCACCCCGATCACCACCGAGGAGCAGTGCCTCGACCCTCAGCACCACGGCTACGTGCACGAGCCGCACGAGTACAAGGCCCGCGCGCACGGCAACCTCTGCCACGAGCAGCGCCTGGTCGCGGGCCGGGGCGTCACCGACGGGGTACGGGCGCTGGCGGACGTGATCGTGTCCGGCGAGTACGAGGTCGGCATGCAGGACCAGGCGTTCCTCGGCCCCGAGTCGGGCCTCGCCGTGCCCGCCGAGGACGGCGGCGTGGACCTGTACATCGCCACCCAGTGGCTGCACGTGGACCGGCAGCAGATGGCGCCGGTGCTGGCCCTGCCGGAGGAGAAGGTCCGCCTCACCCTGGCCGGGGTGGGCGGCGCGTTCGGCGGCCGTGAGGACCTGTCGATGCAGATCCACGCCTGCCTGCTGGCGCTGCACACCCGGCGGCCCGTCAAGATCGTGTACTCCCGCGACGAGTCCTTCTTCGGGCACGTGCACCGCCACCCGGCCCGGATGCGCTACGAGCACGGCGCCACCCGTGACGGGAAGCTGGTGTTCGCGGACTGCCGGATCGTGCTGGACGGCGGCGCGTACGCCTCCACCTCCCCCGCCGTGGCCGGCAACGCCGCCTCGCTCGGCCACGGCCCGTACGTCATCCCGAACGTGGCGATGCACGCCCTGGCGCTGTACTCCAACAACCCGCCGTGCGGGGCGATGCGCGGCTTCGGCGCGGTGCAGGCCGCGTTCGGCTACGAGTCGCAGATGGACAAGCTCGCGGCCGCGCTCGGCATGGACCCGGTGGAGCTGCGGCAGCTGAACGCCGTCGCGCAGGGCGACCTGATGCCGACCGGACAGCAGATCGACGCGCCCGCGCCGGTCGCCGAACTGCTCCGGCGGGCCAAGGACCGGCCGCTGCCGCCGCCGCTCGACCCGTCCGACCTGCGCAACCTGCCGGGGGCGCTGTCCAACACCTCGCACGGCGAGGGCATCGTGCGCGGCGTCGGCTACTCGGTGGGGATCAAGAACGTCGGCTTCTCCGAGGGCTTCGACGACTACTCCACCGCCCGGGTCCGGCTGGAGGTGATCGGCGGCGAGCCGGTCGCCATGGTGCACACGGCGGCGGCCGAGGTCGGGCAGGGCGGCGTCACCGTGCACGCCCAGATCGCCCGCACCGAGCTGGGCGTCGAGCACGTCACCATCCACCCCGCCAACACCGAGATCGGCTCGGCCGGCTCCACCTCCGCCTCCCGGCAGACCTACATGACGGGCGGCGCCGTCAAGCTCGCCGCCGAGGCGGTCCGCGAGGTGCTGCTCGACCGGGGCCGGCGCCGGCACGGCTGGACGCACCGCGACCTGACGCTGGCCGGCGGCCGGGTGGTCTCCGCGTCCGCCGGGGTGCTGACCTCGCTGGCCGAGCTGCTCGGCGACGAGGCCGTCGAACAGACCCGGGTGCACCGCCACCGCCCGACCGTCCCGCTGCACCCGGAGACCGGGCAGGGTTTCGGCCACGTCCAGTACTCCTTCTGCGCGAACCGCGCCGTGGTGGACGTGGACGTGGAGCTCGGACTGGTCAAGGTGGTCGAGTTGACGGCCGTTCAGGACGTCGGACGGGCGCTCAACCCGCTCGCCGTGGTCGGCCAGATCCAGGGCGGCTGCACGCAGGCACTGGGTCTGGCCGTGATGGAGGAGATCGTGATCGCCGACGGCAAGGTCCGCAACGCCTCGTTCACCGACTACCTGATCCCGACCGTCCTCGACACCCCGCCGATCCCGGTGGAACTCCTCGAACTCCCCGACCCGCACGCCCCGTACGGGCTGCGCGGCGTCGGCGAGGCCCCCACCGTCTCGGCCACCCCCTCGATCGTGGCGGCGATCCGACAAGCCACGGGGAAGGCCCTCACCCGCATCCCGGTCCGGCCGGAGCACCTGACTCTCTGATCCTTGGGAACCGACATGGCACAGACCCCGGTGGAGCCCGGCCCCACCTCGCGCGGCACGCTCGACACGTACTTCAAGATCTCGGCGCGCGGCTCCACCGTGGGCACCGAACTGCGCGGCGGCCTCACCACCTTCATGGCGATGGCCTACATCATCCTGCTCAACCCGATCATCCTGAGCGGCGCGGACGTCACCGGCCACAAGCTCGACCATGCCCAGGTGACCACCGCCACCGCGCTCGCCGCCGCCGTCACCACCATCGTGATGGGCGTGGTCGGCAACGTTCCGCTCGCGCTCGCCGCCGGCCTGTCCGTCTCCGGCGTGATCTCCGCGCTGGTGGTGCCGCACTCCACCTGGCCGCAGGCGATGGGCCTGTGCGTGATCTACGGTGTGCTGATCGTGCTGCTGGTGGTGTCCGGCCTGCGCGAGAAGATCATGCACGGCATTCCGCTGCCGCTGAAGTTCGCGATCACCATCGGCATCGGCCTGTTCATCTCGATCGTCGGCTTCGTCAAGGCCGGATTCGTGCACACCGGCGGGCCGACTCCGCTCTCCCTCGGCCCGTTCGGCGAACTCGAGGGCTGGCCGGTGCTGCTCTTCTGCCTCACCCTGCTGCTGATCTTCGTGCTGCTGGCCCGGCGCGTGCGCGGCGCGATCCTGCTCGGCCTCGCGGTGGGCACGGCGGCCGCGATGATCGTCAACAAGGCCGCCCACCTGACCCCTGCGGACTGGGGCGGCACCGCACCGGTGTGGCCCGGATCGCCGGTCGCCGCGCCCGACTTCGGGCTGTTCGGCCACGTCGACGTGTTCGGCGCGTTCGGCTCACAGAGCATGGGCGCGATCAGCGCCTCCGTCGCGGTGTTCACCCTGGTGCTGGCCGGGTTCTTCGACGCGATGGCCACCATCATCGGCGTCGGCACCGAAGCCGGACTCACCGACTCCAAGGGCCGGATGCCGGGCCTGTCGAAGGCGCTGTTCATTGACGGCGCGGGCGGCGCGATCGGCGGCGTGGCCGGGGCGTCCGGGCAGACCGTCTTCCTGGAGTCCGCGACCGGCGTCGGCGACGGCGCCCGCACCGGACTGGCCTCCATCGTCACCGGGGGCGTGTTCGCGCTGATGCTGTTCCTCTCGCCCGTCGCCGCCATCGTGCCGGTGCAGGTCGCCTCGGCGGCGCTGGTGGTGATCGGCTCGCTGATGATGAGCCAGGCCCGGCTCATCGACTGGTCGGACAGCCAGGTCGCCATCCCCGCGTTCCTCACCAGCGTGGTCATGCCGTTCACCTACAGCATCACCGCGGGCGTCGGCGCCGGCATCATCTCCTACACCGTCGTCAAGGCCGGCACCGGCAAGTGGCGCGAGCCCGGGGTGCTGATGTGGATCCTCACCTTCGTGTTCGTCGCCTACTTCGCGCTCGCCCCGATCAAGACCTGGCTGGGCGTCCATTAACAGGGAGCGGTTCTCGTGCAGGACATCGCCGCGCAACTCCACGCCTGGCACGCCACCGGGCGACCCTTCGCCGTGGCCACCGTGGTCCGCGCCTCGGGCAGCGCGCCGCGCGGGCCGGGCGCGGCGCTGGCCGTCGACGCGTACGGCGAGGCGGTCGGCTCGATCTCCGGGGGCTGCGTGGAAGCCGCCGTGTACGAGACCTGCCAGGAGGTGCTCTCGAGCGGCACCCCGGTCCTCCAGCACTTCGGCTACAGCGACGAGGACGCCTTCGCCGTCGGCCTGACCTGCGGCGGCTCCCTCGACGTCTTCGTCCAGCCCGTCGTCCCCGGCTCCTCCCCCGGCCTGGACGCCGCGATCTCCCTGGTCTCCTCCGGGGTGCCCGTCGCGGTGGCCCGGATCGTCGACGGACCGTCAGCCCTCCTCGGCCGCACCCTCACCGTCACGCCCTTGGAGGAGTACGGCTTCCTCCCCGTCGAACACCCGATGGTCGCCGAGACCCGCGCGATGCTCTCCGCCGGCCGCACCGGCCTCCTCCCGCTCGACTCCGGCACCCTCTTCGTCGAGTCCTACGTCCCGCCCCCGCGCCTGCTGGTCTTCGGCGCCATGGACTTCGCCGCCGCCCTGGTCCGGATCGGCAAGTTCCTCGGCTACCAGGTGACGGTCTGCGACGCCCGCCCGGTGTTCGCCACCCGCCGCCGCTTCCCCGACGCGGACGAGATCGTCGTCGACTGGCCGCACCGCTACCTCGACACCCAGGCCGGGCAATTGGACGCCCGGACCGTCCTGTGCGTCCTCACCCACGACGCCAAGTTCGACCTCCCCCTGCTGGAGCGGGCTCTGCGCCTCCCCGTCGCCTACGTCGGCGCCCTCGGCTCCCGCCGCACCCATCACGACCGCCTCGCCCACCTCCGCGAAGCCGGCCTCACCGAAGCCGAGTTGTCCCGCCTCCACTCCCCCATCGGCCTCGACCTCGGCGCCCGCACCCCCGAGGAGACCGCCATCTCCATCGCCGCCGAAATCGTCGCCCACACCCGCGGCGGCACCCACCTCCCGCTCACCACGACGACGGGGCCGATCCACCACGACCCCGACCCCGGTGCCACCCATCGGTGAGGTTCAGCGGGTCACCTCGGAACCGCCGGTGAGCTCGACGCCCTCGACCGCAGCCCCGCCCTCGCGTTCCACATCCGCGCGGAGGGTGCCGCCCATCGTGATCAGGAATCGAACGCCCGCGTCGCGCCGTACTTCGCGGCGTCCTCCAGGACCACCGGGCTCGCCTGCCGCGGCACGCCCGGGCACTCCCGTTCGACCGGCAGGCCGGTCGGGAGCATGGGGGCCACGGCCTGGAACATCGCCCACACTGCCGAGCCGCGGTAGTCGGTGAAGTCGTCGGTGGCGCGCAGCCACAGGGCGCCGGACGGGAGCTCGTCGACGGAGGACAGGTTCGATCCGGCGAAGGCGGCGGCGCCGCCGTGTTCGGTGGCCAACTGTCGTGGAACGACGGTGATCCAGTCGTAGCCGCGGAGGATCCGCCGGGCGTCGTCGTAGGTGTCGCCCAGGTCGCGGAGGCCCAGCGCGTGCTCCAGCTCGGTGCACGTGATGTCTCCGCCGTGGCCGATGGAGCCGAACACCGGGTCCGTCCCATCCGCCACGCTGCGGATGCTCTCCACCAGGGTGCCGGGGGTCGGGGTCTCCATCCGAAGGACGGCCCACCGGTCGTCGGCGTCGTCCCGCCAGGCCCTCAGGACGCCCACGACCTCGACGGTCAGTCCACCCTGTCCGACGATCTTCGCCGTCGCGGACACGCTTCGGCCCTCCGCCGCCCGGTCGGCGAGCCAGTCGAGGTTCTCCGGGCTGTACGGGCGGTGCTGGAACATGCCGCCGAGCTCCGACGAGGCCGCCGACAGCTGGATCAGGCCGGTGAGCGCGTCGCCGTGGATCTGTCCGGCCTTCCCGCCCGCAAGCTCCTCGACCCGGGCCTCGAGCGGGACTTCGATCCGGCCCAGCGCGTCGGTGAGGAATCGCAGGACCGTCGCCCGGTACTCCTCCGGGCTGCCGACGTCCAGCAGGACTTCCCCGGCGAGCCGTGCGTTGTCGGACATGTCCATCCCCATCCAGGCAAATCCTCGGATCCGTCAGATCCCGTCACCGGCCCGGTGGTTGAGCACGTTCCGGGATCGGCGGCCCCAGGGTACCGATGGTCCGGCCGGGAGGGGATCAGAGCGTCGAACCGAGCGGGCGGTCGGGCTGGGAGCCGGGGAGGACCCAGGCGACGGCGGTGGCGTTGTGGGTGAGGAAGGGGTTGAGGGCGTCGTTCTCGGCGAGGCGGTTCTGGACGCGGGTGAAGAGGGCGGGGTCGCGCATGAAGGCGCAGAAGAGCAGGCCGCGGTCGTCGGGGGCGTCGTCGTAGGAGTAGCCGCGGCGGAGCATGCGGGCGCCGCCGTCGAGGCGGGGGCTGCTGAGGCGGACGTGGGCGTCGACGGGGATGACGTAGGAGCCGTCGGGGTGCTTGATGTAGATGTCGGGGTCGTCGTGCTCGCCGGTGCCGGTGAGGGGGGCGCCGGACATCAGGTGGCGGCCCATGGACAGTTCCTGACGGTCGGTCGGGAGAGCGGCGAAGGCGGCGGTGTCCATGCGTATCCGGCGGTAGACCAGGATGGTGCCGTCGGCGTTCCACAGGCCGGGGTCGGCGGGGTCGGGGTTGGCGCTGCCGTCCTTGAAGCCGAACAGGTTGCGCGGGGTCTCCCCGTCGGGGACGGACGGCAGGAAGCCGGCCTGGTTCCAGCGGGACGAAACACCGAACGGCTTGGCGGCGGTGAGCAGGTGTTCCGTCAGAACGCCGGTGGTCCACGGGTGTTCGGCGGAGACCTGGAGGAGGAGGTCGCCGCCGCTGCGCGCCGCGTCGAGCCGGTCGCCGGGGAAGGCGGGGAGTTCGGCGAGTTCGGCGGGCACGGGCAGCTTCAGCCGGGCGGCCAGCGACGGGCCGATGGCGGCCAGCGAGGAGACCGGGGCGGCGGACAGCCGCGGGTCGGCGAGGCTGCCGTCGGAGGCCGCGGCGAGCACCTTGTCGAGGGCGGCGAGCAGGCCGCGCAGCGCGTCGCGGTCGGCGGAGGCGGGCAGGTCGAGCGCGAGCAGCCTGGTGGCGGGGAGTTGGCGGTACGTCAGGCCGGACTGCCGGGCGCCGTAGTGGGGAACAGCGGCGGGGGGCGTGGCGGCCGGGGCCGGGTGCCCGGAGTCACGGCCGATGGCGGTGGCGGCTGCCGCGCCCGCCCCCGCGGCCAGCACCGCACCCGCCGACAGCAGTGCGCGGCGTCCGAACCGGGGCCGTCCGGCGGCGGCGGTGTCCTGCGGGTTCCCCGATTCGATGTGCATGGGCGCTATTGGAGACGATAGAACACGTTTCATGCAACTCCTCCATGATTTCCACCTGTTGGTACGCCGAGGGACCGGTCCGCGCCGGTTCCGGGCCGGCGTGATGGCACTGGGTCTGCTGCTTCCGGCGCTGGCCGCCTGTTCCTCGTCGGCGTCGCCGTCCGCGGACCGTCACCCGCCGGGCACGGTGATCCAGGTCCCCGAGGACGTTCCGACGGTGCAGCGCGCGGTGGACGTCGCCAATCCCGGCGATCTGGTGCTGGTGCACCCGGGCGTCTACAAGGAGAGCGTGCGGATCACCAAGCCCCGTGTCGTGCTTCGGGGTTCGGACCGCAACACGGTGATCTTCGACGGCGATCTGAAGCTGATCAACGGCATCACGGCGACCGGCGCGGGCACCGTGGTCGAGAACCTCACCGTGCGCGGCTTCCTGGCCAACGGCGTGCTGTTCACCGGCGTCACCGACGAGAAGTTGCAGCGCCACGGCGCGGGCGGCTCCGCGTACGACCCGCTGGACACCACCCGCTTCCCGGCTGTGCAGGGCTTCCGGGCCACCAAGGTGACCTCGTACGGGAACGCCCTGTACGGCATCTACGCGTTCGACGCGCGGGACGGGATCATCGAGGACTCGTACGCGTCGGGGCAGGCCGACTCGGGGATCTACGTCGGTCAGTGCAGGCCGTGCAACACGCTGGTGCGGAACAACACGGTGGAGCGCAACGCGGTCGGCATCGAGATCACCAACGCCTCGGAGAACCTCACCGTGGTGGGCAACCGGGCCGTCAACAACCGGGTCGGGGTGACCATCAACTCCAACGACCTGGAGTCGCTGGCCCCGCAGCACGCCGCGGTGATCGCGGGCAACGTGGTGGCGAACAACAACTCGGCGGACTCGCCGCAGCAGGCCGACGGCGGTTTCGGCATCGGGATCGGCATCGGCGGCGGCACCGACAACCGGGTCGAGCGCAACCTCGTCCAGGGCAACCGGGCGGCGGGCGTCGTGGTCACCGACCCGCCGGGGCACCCCGCCTCCAACAACCGGGTGACCGGGAACAAGGCCACCGGCAACGGGGTGGACCTGGTCAGTTCGGCCGCCGACCCGGGCAACTGCTTCTCCGACAACAGCCCGGGCACCCAGAGCCCGCCGGACCTTGAGCAGTTGGCCAAGTGCGGGGCGGGCGGCGGCGGCAAGGTACCGCCGGGCCGGGCCGCCGGGGTGCAGGCCCCGCCGGGGATGGCGTTCAACGCCGTACCGGCACCGCCCGCGCAGCCGTCGATGGCCGACCCGAACGCGCCGGCCGTCCCGGCCGTCGATCTGCCGGGCAAGGTCGATCCGGACAGCTACCCGCTGCCGGCGGCCGTCTGACGGCATCTCAGCCCGCCGTCGCCCAGGGCGCCTCGGGGAGCTTGGCTTCGGCGTCCCGGCCACCGAGGTCCAGGGTGGTCGGGGTGCCGAGGCCGGCCATCCGCATGGTGACCCGGCGCAGGCCGCCGTCGCCGTCGATCCAGTAGGTGACCGGCGAGGTGGCGTCCTTGTCGGCGGCGTCGCGCGCGCGGGGGCCGGCGATCCGGTCGTAGTCGCGGCCGTCGATGCGGTCCCGGCCGAGCCAGCGCGGGCCGGCCTGGACCAGCAGCAGCGGGTTGTCGGGCCGGTCCGCGCCCAGTTGGATGAGCAGTTGGAGCCCGGCGTCCAGCGGGTCGGTGCCGTAGCTGCGCGAGGTCCAGCCGGCCCGCGGCACGTGCTCGGCCTGCTCCCAGGCCGGGCCGCTCGCCCCGTCGGGCTGCTTGGCCAGGCCCAGCCCGCCGGTGTCCCACACCACCAGCCCGTGGTCGACGGTGCTGCCCTTCTTGGTGACGGTGTAGCTGCCCGCCGCGTGCTTGGTGCGGTAGTCGACGACGCCCTGCACCTCGACCACCATGCCGTCGCCCTCCTGGGCCTTCAGCGCCACCTTGAGCGGGCTGGCCTGGTAGACGTTCAGCCGGGACAGCGCCAGCCGGGACGCCTCCTCGGTGGACAGCGGACGGCTCTCCTCCTGACCGCCCACCAGCTGCCAGGCCGTCACGCCGCCGCCCGCGAGCATGGCCGCCGCCACGGCGCTGACGATCAGCGTGCGCCGGGACGGGCGCTTCTTGTCGGATGCCATCGGGTCGTCCAGCTCCTCGGTGCGTTCGGTGCGGGGGTTTTCGGTGCGGGAAGGGGCCCCGGGAGAGTATCCCGGGGCCCCTGGTCACTGCTGCCGAGGCGTCAGTGGCTGCGGCGCTTGCGGACGGCGATCAGCAGACCCGCGCCGGCGACGAGCAGGATCGCTCCGCCGACCAGGGTGTACGTCAGGACCGTCTCGTTGGTGCCGGTGAACGCCAGGCCGCCCGAGGGCTGCGACGCCGTCGGGGTGGGCGTGGGCGTCGGGGCCGGGGTGGTGGGCGGCGGGGGGATCAGCTGGTTGACGGCGGTGGTGGTGATGCCGTCCTCCAGGTGTTCGTCGTCCAGCACGACCGGTCCGAGGACCGGCTGCTCCGGGGCCTGGTAGCCCTTCGGCGGGGCGACTTCCTGCCAGTAGTACGTGCCCTTGTCGGCGTTGTTGGCACAGGTGCCGTCCTCGCCGGTGGTGCACGGGTCGCCGACCTTGGTGTCCGGCTTGTCGCCGTCGGCCTGGAGGCCGTCGGTGCCGTTGGTCTCGTGCCACAGCTGGAAGACGGCGCCGGGCAGCGGCTTGCCGTCCTGGTCGTGCTTGACCAGGCGCAGCGCGCCCTGCTGCTGCATGAAGCCGAAGTCGAAGCTGTGGTCGTTCTGGCCGGGGCCACCGGTGGTCAGCGCCCGCTCGACGTAGCTGCCGCCCTTCGGGATCGTCCCGTCGGAGTCGAGCAGGCGGCTGTCACCGACGTTGCCCTTGGTCGGGACCCAGTGGTACAGCGGGCCGCCCTTGGCGTAGTCGGCGGGGTTGTCGAGGCGGATCGTGTACTTGGTGTTCGGCTTCAGCCCGCCGGTGACGTTGGTGTTGTCGAAGTAGTACTCGCCGCGCGGGGTGGTCTTGGCGGTGCCGACCTTCTTGCCCTCGGCGTCGTACAGATTGACGGTCGCGCCCGGAACCGGCTTCTGCTGCGGCAGTTGGAGGCCGGAGCGCTCCGGGTCGTACCAGACCCGGTTGCCGATCTGGAGCGGCGCCTTGTCGCAGAGCACCTCGAGGTCGGCCATGGCCGCACCCTTGCCGAAGCGCGAGCGGCCGTCGGACAGTTCGTTGCCGAAGCCCGGGTCGATGCCGCCGGTGCGCAGGGTGAACATGGTGCCGGCGGTGAGGATGTTGTTGGAGACGTCGTAGCCGGAGGTCGCGATGGAGTTCTCGACCTTGGACAGTGCCATGCCGGCGAACGACGCGTAGGGGTGGCCGACCGGGGCTGGGCGGTTCAGGTTGAAGAAGCCCTTGCCCTTGGTGGTGATCCCGCAGCCGAGGTTGACGTCCATCACGTAGCTGTCGCCGGACTTGCAGGCCTTGTTGAGGTCGGCCGAGGCGAGCACGTAGACGAAGCCGTTCGGCAGCGGGCCCTCGGGCGGCGCGGCGGCGGCCTGGTCGGCGTACCGGTCGCGGAACGAGAGCAGCATGGAGCCGTCGGTCTCGAAGCCGATCTCGCCGAGCTCGGGCTCCGGGTTGAGCCCGCAGACCTGCCCGTTCGTCATCGGCACGGTGTCCTGCCAGGGGTACCAGAAGTAGCCGTTGCACCCGGCCGGCGTGCCGTGGTAGTCGAGCGGCTGGTCGAGGACGGCCGCGCTGAACTTCCCGGTGGCCGGGTCGAAGGGCAGCACGATCGCCCGCAGGTCGCTGATCTTCTGGGTGGACTGGCCGGAGCAGACGCCGCCGACGTAGCCGACGCCGTCCTGCATGCCGAGGCCGAACGGCCGCCAGTCGTCGGCCGACGGGCAGTCGGGGGTCGGAATGGTGTAGCTGGCCTTCGGCTTCTCGACCGACTTCGCCGTGGCGTCGTAGCGGTACAGCTTGCGGTCGTTGAGGTTGACCACGAACAGGTCGCGGCCGTCCTCGCTGAGCTTCAGCCCGCCGAGGCTCTCCTTGCCGACCGGGGCGACGAAGGCGTCGTCCTGGGCGTTGCCGGCGTGCGCGGTGCTGCCGGCGTTCGGGACGGTGGTGAACAGCTTGGTGGTCTTCGTCTCCGGGTCGGTGACGTAGATCGCGCCCGGGCCGCCGGAGCCGTACACGGTGGCGCGCTTGGCCTGGGCGGAGCTGAACAGCCGCTTGTCGTCCCGGTTCCAGGCGATGCCGAAGATGTTGCCGGTGTCGGCGGTGGTGCCGATGTTGGTGACGTCCTTGTTCACGCCACGCGACCGGTACGGGAAGGTCAGCAGGGTGCGCCCGCTCTCCGGGTCCAGGGAGGCCGGCTGGCAGGCGGTGGCCAGCGGGGCGTTCTGCTGGCAGTAGTCGGACGGGTTCCAGAAGCCGGTGGTGAGCTTGGCCTGCTTGCCGGCCGAGAGGTCGACGAACTCCTCGTTGCTGCTGAGCTTGTCCGGCGCGCCGGTCAGGCCCTCGCGGGAGGCGAACGCCGGGTACAGCACGCCCGGCTTCGGGTTGACCACCTGGACACGGTACTTGCCGCTGGCGGTCGACTTGCCGGGCTTCAGCGTCACCGTGCCGTCGGCGGCGGTGAGGGCGGTACTGACCGTGCCGTCCTCGCCGGTCAGGGTGACCGTCACTCCGGCCATGCCCGGTTCCATCGCCGGGCCCGACCACGTTCCGCTCTCGTCGACCGTCCGCACCACCTGGACCGTCACCGAACCTTCGGCGGTCTGGGGCGAGGCGGAAGGAGCCGCGACAGCGGTGGCGGCGGCGAGGGCCGCCACCACGGCGGCGGCCCGTTCGGCCGTCCGCCGGCCCGCGCGGGGCGCGGGCGCTCGGGATTCCTGTTCTGTGTGGGTCATGCCCTGCTCTCGTCGTCAGGAAGGCACGCCGAACCCCCGCAGTAAGATCACCGATTCGGTCCTGCGCGCGCCTCGTTTGGCCGAATAATAAGCGGAATGGACACATCATGCTTACCGGCCGCGCAAATTGACGTCTCATCAGGAAGCGCGAGCGATCAGTGCCGTGCGCTCCGCACGCCCCGGTGACCCCTGCGCACGCCCTGCGGCCGGTCCCCCCGCACCTCACCGACGTGCGCTTTCGGCCACCACCCCCAGGTGACCGCACCCACCGTCCTGCACTTCCGACCAGGGCGCACACCGCCTCGGCCGCGCCCCTCCCCCGTTCCGCGAGCGCCGGGCGCACGGCCGGAAATCCCCGTCCCCAATTCCCGGGAGCGGCACGGGTGCACGACCGCAGATCATCACGGCCCGACTGCGCAGCTGTCAAAGTGTGGCATTACCGCCAAGTCGACTTTGAGACATTCACGCTGACGCCTCGTCGGCCGACTGCTCCGCCCGCCACTGCTTCGGGGACATTCCGTAGGTCTCCCGGAATGCCCGGCTGAAGTGCGAGGCGCTGGCGAAGCCCCAGTGCGCGGCGACGGCGGCAATGGTCCGGCCCGGATCGTCGGGGCAGGCCAACTCCTGCCGTGCCGCCGCCAGTCGGCGGGCGCGGATCCACCCGCCGACGGTGTCGCCCCGGCGCTGGAACAGCTGGTGCAGGTAGCGCAGCGAGACGCCGTGCCGGTCCGCGATCGTCTGCGGGGACAGCGTGGGGTCGCCGAGCGAGGCCTCCACGGAGGCGGTGATCCGGTCGAACAGCGACGGCGCGGCGCACCGCCCGTCCGGGCCGGTGCGGGCCACGTGGTCGACGGCCAGCGCGGCCAGCAACTCGGCCACGGCGCGCGCGATCTGCTCCTGCACCGCGGGCGACGCCCCGCCGAGCGCGGCGCCCACGTTGGCCAGCAGCGGCAGCACCAGCGCCCCGGTGCTCCCCTCGCCGGAGCCGACCTGGGTCGCGGTGAGCCGGCGCAGCGCGCTCTCCTCCAGCCCGAGGACGGACCTCGGCACCAGCAGGGTCCTGGCCCGCTGGAGCGGGGGGAGGACGAGCCGGAAGGGGCGGCTCAGGTCCAGGAAGGTGAGCGAGTGCGGCGGCAGCTCGACCACCCGGCCGCCCTGGAACACCCGTGCGGTGCCGTCGAGTTGCAGCCGGGCCGCGATGTCCCAGCACGGGTCGGCCGCGACGGCCGCCGCGTCCCGCAGGACGGTGGCCGGCCCGGAGGTCTCGTCGGATATTTGCAGACTGCCCAGGCGCACGGTGGCCAGCGAGCCCGTCCAGGCCGGGTCGTGCGCGGCCACCTCGACCTGGGCGAAGGCCCGCGACAGCGCCAGTTGCCAGGCGGCGGCCCGCTGCACCGGATCCGCGGCCGTCACCGGACCTCCCCGGTCGCGCGGCGGTGGCGTTCCGTCAGCAGCCAGTCGGTCGGCGACTGGCCGTAGGCGCTGCGGAAGGCCCGGCTCAGCTGCGCACCGCTGGTGAAGCCCCAGCGCCGGGCGATGAGCCCCACGCTCACCGAGTCGGCGGGGGCGGTGGCGAGGGCGCGGCGGCACTCCTCCAGGCGCTGTTCCCGGATCCACTGGCACAGCGTCCGCCCCTCGCCCTCGAACAGCCGGTGCAGGTAGCGCACGGAGATGCCGTGCGCGCGGGCGATGACGGCGGGGGTCAGCCCCGGGTCGGCCAGGTGCCAGCGGACGAACTGCTGGACGCGCAGCAGCACGGCGTTGTGCGCGCCGGGCAGTTCCTGCACCGGTCGGCCGAGCTGCTCGGCGGCGGTGGCGGCGAGCAGGTCCACGGCGCTGCGGGCCAGTTTCTCGGCGAGCGGCACCGCGTAGCCGCCGGCGGTGTCGGCGAGCCGTTCCAGGAACGGGGAGATCATCCGGCCCAGTCCGCTGCCGCTGTGCAGCGGCCGGGAGGTGAGCCGGCGAATGTCGCCCTCGCTCTGGCCGAGCAGGGCGCGCGGCAGGGTGAAGAGCTTCAGCCGGAAGCGCTCGGGGTAGCGGCTGCGGAACGGCCGGATGGTCTCGAAGAAGCCGATGTCGCCGGCCCTCAGCTCGCTCATGCGGCCGTCCTGTTCGACCTGGCAGAGGCCCGTGCTCTGCAGGGCGACGAAGACGAACTGCCCGTCGCCGCGGGCGATGGAGCGCGGGGAGCGGGAGACTTCCGCCGGGTCGCAGTCCAGGGTGCTGATCCGCAGGTCGCCGACCGTCCGGTTGTGCATGGCGGCGTCGTAGGTGTCGCCGGCGGTCCGGATGTCCATGCCGACCAGGTTGGCGAACACCGCGTCGTGCCAGTACTCCAGGCTCTCGGCCGCCGGGACCGAACGGGTCGTCAGCAGGTGGCCGGGCGCGGTCAGGGAGTTGAGAGCGGGCATGCGGCCAGCATGCCTGAGCGGTGGGCTCCGGCGCATGAGTCGGACGACTGGTCTTGCCGACACGGTGCAGCTCAGACGCGGTGCGGCTCAGGCGAGGTGCCGCCCAGGCGCGGTGCCGCCCAGACGCAGTGCGGCCCAGGCGCGCTGCGGCCCAAGCGCGCTGCGGCCCAAGCGCAGTACCGCCCAGACGCAGTGCCGCCCAGACGCAGTGCCACCCAGACGCGGTGCGGCCCAGGCGCAGTGCGGCCCAGGCGCAGTGCGGCCCAGGCGCAGTGCGGCCCAGGCGCAGTGCGGCCCAGGCGCGGTGCCGCCCAGACGCAGTGCCGCCCAGACGCAGTGCCGCCCAGACGCGCTGCGGCCCAAGCGCGCTGCGGCCCAAGCGCAGTACCGCCCAAGCGCAGTACCGCCCAGACGCAGTGCCACCCAGACGCAGTGCCACCCAGACGCGGTGCGGCCCAGGCGCAGTGCCACCCAGACGCGGTGCGGCTCAGACGCGGTGCGGCCCAGGCGAGGTGCGGCTCAGGCGAGGTGCGGCCTAGGCGCAGTGAGTGCCGCCTAGACGCAGTGCCGCCCAGGCGCGGTACAGCTCAGGCGAGGTGCGTGCGCAGGAAGGTGCAGCCCTGCCGGACGGCCGCCAGCGTCGGCGGGCTGTCGCGCAGCGCGCTCAGCGAGACGAAGTCGTGGACGGTGCCGAGGAACCGCATGGCGGTGGTCGGCACGCCGGCGGCGCGCAGCAGGTCGGCGTACTGCTCGCCCTCGTCCCGGACGACGTCGGCCTCGGCGGTGACGACCAGGGCCGGGGGCAGTCCGGCGAGCAGTTCGGGGCCGGCCCGCAGCGGGCTGGCCGTCGGGTGGAAACCGTCCTCGGGCGAGCCGAGGTACTCCTGCCAGTAGCGCCGCATGCCCTGGCGGCTGAGCAGGTAGCCGGCGCTGAAGCGGCGCTGCGCCGCGCTTCCGCAGGCCGGGTCCACCAGCGGGTAGTAGAGGACCTGGGCGCGCAGGGCGGGGCCGCCGCGGGTGGCGGCGAGCATCGCGACGGCGGTGGCCAGGGTGGCGCCGGCGCAGTCACCGGCGACGGCGATGCGGTCGGCGGTGATGCCGAGCGGCTCGGGGCTCGCGGCGATCCACTCGAGCAGGGCGTAGCACTCCTCGAGTGCGACGGGGTAGCGGGCCTCGGGGGTGCGGCTGTACTCGGGGACGACGGCGACCGCGCCGGTGCCGTTGACCAGGTCGCTGATCAGGCGGGCGTGGGTCCGGGCGTCGCCGAGCATCCAGCGTCCGCCGTGGACGTAGAACACCGCGGGCAGCGGGCCCTCGGCGCCGACCGGGCGGAAGGTCCAGAAGCCGACCAGTCCGCAGGGCCCGACCGGGGCGACCCGGAAGACGGCTTCGACCTCGCAGTCCTCGATCAGATCGCCCTGGGACTCCAGCAGGGCCTGCCGGCCGGTCACCGGCCCGAGTTCGTCGAGCCCGGGCGGGGTGGCGGAGGCGGCGATCAGCCGCGCCACCGCCGGGTCCAGCACGATCGGGGGCAGAAGGTCCTCGTCGGGCTCCACGCCGCCTCATCTCTCGTTCTGCTGTGCCACCGCGGTCGGCGTCCGCTCCGGCGTCTCCCGGGGGCCACCGTAACCGTACCCACGGTGGACGACCAGGGGCTTTCGGGTTACGTGGTGGGTAGCAGGTCGCGCAGTTGGTGGCGGCTGCTGACACCGAGTTTGGGATAGACGTTGTACAGATGGGTGCCCACGGTGCGCGGTGAGAGGAAGAGCCGTTCACCGATCTCGCGGTTGGAGAGGCCCTGGGCGGCCATCCGCACGATCTGCTGCTGCTGGGCGGTGAGCTGCCCCAGCGCCGGGCCGATGTCGGTGGCCGTCGCGACGCCGGTGGCGCGCAGCTCGTGGCGGACGGCGTCGGCGAGCGGGCGGGCTCCGAGCGCCTCGGCGGTGTCGAGGGCCGCGACGAGTTGCTGCCGGGCCTCGGAGGGGCGCCGGACGCGGCGCAGCCAGATCGCGTAGCTGAGCCGGGCCTGGGCCCGTTCGAGCGGCCAGCGTTCGCCGTCGGCGTTCACCAGGGCGAGCCGGAAGTGGTGTTCGGGGTCGGGGCCGGGGTCGAGCAACGCGGTGGCGTGGTGCAGCAGGAGTGTCATCCGGGTGGTCGGCCGTTCCTCGTGGGCGGCCTGCACCCGGTGCAGGACCTGCGCCGCCCGGTCGCCGAGGCCTGCGCGGTGGGCGGCCACGGCGAGGTCGGCGAGGCAGCGCGAGGAGAGGAAGGGGTGGCGGGGGGTGCCGTCCTCGGCGAACAGCGTGCGCAGCCTGCGGTAGGCGTCGGCCCATTCGCCATGGGCCATCGCGGCCTGGGCGAGCGCCCGCACCCTCCGGACCTGGGTGGCGAGGTTCTCGTGCACGTCGAGCGGGACGGGCGGTGGGACGGGCGTGCCCGTGGGTGCGGTGCCGCGCAGGGCGCGCAGCGACAGGTCAAAGGCGTCCAGGTCGGCTCGGATCCGGGTGAGGCGCAGCACGGCCGCCCGGTCCTTCACCTCGTCCAGCAGCGCGGCCGCCTCCGTCCACTGGCCGGTGCCCAGCAGGCTGTCCAGCAGGGCTGGCAGGTGCCAGGCCCGGAGTCCGAAGGCCCGGCGGCCGCGCAGGTGACTGTCGGCGGCGCGGAAGTGTTCCAGACAGTCGTCGGGCTCGTCGGAGAGGTAGGCGACGGAGGCGACGGCGAGGCGGCGGACCAGCGCTTCCGGGGTGCCGTTCCCGGGAGCGCTGCGGCGGGTGGGGGCTCGGCGGGCGCCGCCGGGGCGGGTGGCCAGGGCCTGCACGAAACCGGCGAGCACACCCGTGGCGTCCTGTGCTCCCGGCGCGGGTGCGCGGAGCGCGGCAAGCAGCTCGGCGAGCCGGCCGCGGTGCTCGGGCAGGCCGGACTGGTCGGCGATGGCGGCCGCCAGGGCGGCCAGTTTGGCGTCGAGGGCGGCGTCGGCCGAGGCGTCGGCTGCGGGCTTCGCGTCCAGCGCGGCGCCGGCCAAGACGCCGACTGCGGGCTCGGACGACCGCTTCGCGTCAAGGACGGCGTCAACTGCCGACCCGGCCACCGGCTTCGCGTCCAATGCGGCACCGGCTGCGGGCTTCGCGTCGAGCGCGGCGTCGGCCACCGGCTTCGCGTCCAGCGCGGCGCCGGCCAAGACGCCGACTGCGGGCTCGGACGACCGCTTCGCGTCAAGGACGGCGTCAACTGCCGACCCGGCCACCGG